>DATJIS010000104.1:0-110260 GCA_035493035.1 Casimicrobiaceae bacterium
TCGTTTGACGTCCTGCCGCGCTCGCGGCGGGCGCACCCCACGAGGCGGGGTGGCAGAGTGGTCATGCAGCGGCCTGCAAAGCCGTCTACGCCGGTTCGATTCCGACCTCCGCCTCCACTACTTTCCTGGTTCGGCACCATCCGTCGCGCGATTCGGCGCGACCGCAGAGACCGCGCGCGCGAGCCGATAGACGACGCCGTTGCGCTTGGACAATACGTAGATCTCCCCCGCGTCGTCGAGCCCGAACCGAAGATCGACCCGGTCGCCGCGCACGACCTGCCGCAGCGTCTGCTGCTGTCCGCCGTATTGCAGCGACAGCTCGAAGAAGGTCGCCTGCTTGCCATCGACAAGCTTGGACACGTCGGTGGCGAACACGCGGCCGGTTGCGATGTCGCCGAACACGTAGTAGCCGCGTAGCTCGGGAACGGCGTTGCCGCGATAGACGAATCCGCCGGTGATGGCGGCAAGTTCGCCACCTTCACGGCCGTAGACGAGCGCCGGCGCGGTGAATCCGCTCTTGGCGTCGTCCTGCGCGACCGGACCGCGGACCGACTCGTTCGCGTGATCCACGACGGTGAACCCCTCGCGCTCGCTCCAGCCGTAATTCGCGCCCGCGTGTCCGATGTTCACTTCCTCGAACTGCTTTTGACCGATGTCCGCGATCAGCATGAGATTCGCACCCGCCGAATCCCAGCTGAAGCGCTCGGGATTGCGCAGCCCGTACGCCCAGATCTCCGGCAACGTCGATGCTTCGGCGAGAAAGGGATTGTCGCGCGGCACGGCGTACGGCTTGTCGCCGTGCGCCATCGGATCGACGCGCAGGATCTTTCCGAGCGGAAGCGCCTTGTCCTGGGCGATATGCCACTCGTCGATCAGCCGGCGCGGGTTGTTCACAGTATCCGCGCCGTCGCCGACGGAGATGTACAGCATTCCGTAGTCGGGTTCGCCCTCACGTGCCGCCGGGTTGAAACCCAGACAGCCGCCGACGTGACCTTCGGTGGGATGCACGATGCGGAGGACCTCGCGACGACTGGCTGGGTTCGCAACCGATGGGTTCTGCTCGTCGACCTTCCACTCCGAGACCACGTCATGATGATGGACGGGCAGACCCGCGCGGGTCGGAAGCGTCGAAGCCTGCGCCTCCGCTCGCTCCGAGGAAAACGTATAGAACTTCCCGTGGCCGGGCTTGCCCACGCGTGCGAAATCGGGATGGAACGCAATGCTGTTCAGTCCCTCCTGCAAGCTGCCCGTTCGCAACGTTTGCCGGCGCACCTGAGCGAGATCCAAAAACGGCTTCGACAGCAATTTGCCGTGTTCGATGACAAGGACGGCGCCGTCCAGGTCGACGACGAACAGCCGATGCGAGCCGTCGGGCGCCGAGACCAGCCCGTTCAGGCGTGCCGCATGGTTGATTCGCACCGAAGGAACGCGGACGACGTCCTCGAGGACGAACGCGATGCGGCCATCCTGCAGCGGCACGACGGGCTCGGCGGGGGCGCCAGCCGGAAACGCGAGCGCCGTGAAGCACAGCATGCGCGCGCAACATGGCAGCAAGCGTGTCATTTGCGAAGACCGGATCCTTCGACAAGGTCGTCCTGCACCGCGACACGCATCCACCGTCGATCCGGGCGGGTCCGGCGCGGACGTCGTCAAGGATAGATGATCGCCTTGATGATGCCGTCGCGGCGCGCGGCCTGCATCTCGAACGCCTTGCCGGCGTCCTCCAGGTCGAAGTGATGTGACGCGAGCGGCGCGAGCTGCACGCGACCGGTCTGCGCGAGCGCGATGGCGCGCGGGTACACCTCGGGCATGCGCCGCGAGAACTTGATCGTCAGGCCCTTGCGCCGCGCTTCGGCCGCCGTGAGCGTGTACTGGTTGCCCTCGGGGATGCCGACGACGACGAGGCGGCCGCCGATGCGGCTGGTGCGTGCCGCATGCTCGAAGCCGAGCGGCGAATCGGTCGCTTCGATCACGACGTCGGCGCCGCGGCCGCCCGTCGCCCGCGCAACGCCTTCGTAGGTATCGAACACGTCGTCCGCGCCGAGGTCACGCGCGAGCTGTGCGCGGTAGGCGACGGGATCGACCGCGTACACGCGCGCCGCGCCTGCCAGGCGCGCCACCTGCGCAACGAGCAGACCCACGGGACCGCAGCCGAGCACCGCGACGCTCTCCATCAGCCGGATCTTCGCGAGGTCGATCGCATGGATCGCGACGCCGAGCGTCTCGAGCAGCACCGCGTTCGCCGGGTCGAAGCCGTCGGGAACGACGTGCAATGCCGAAGCGGGGACGGCGACGTACTCGGCCATCGCCCCGTCGTTCGGCGCATATCCCAGGAACTTCACGTTGGGACAGAGATTGGTGTGCCCGCGATGGCACCACTCGCAGGCACCGCACGGCTTGGCCGGATCGACCGCGACCAGCGTTCCCTCGGCCAGCCCGGTGCGGCTCGCCGCCTCGCCCGTGATGACGCCGGCGAGCTCGTGCCCGAGCACCAGCGGGCGAACCCGCGTGCGGCCGGTGGTGCTGCCCTCGAGGTACGAATGGATGTCGCTGCCGCAGACGCCGACCGCCTTGACCCGCAGCAGCAGGTCGCGCTCGCCGGGCACCGGCGGCGGCACGTCGGCGAGTCGAATGTCCCGGATGTCCTGCAGCACCGCAGCGCGCACCGTCGCCCCTTTCGCGCGGCCGCGAGCGCGGCCGCAAGGCGCCAGAATACACATGGTAATTCCAAAAAACAAATGTACAATCGCGCTCAACGAGAGGAGGAAAACCGTTGGCAAGCATCGATCCGCAACGGCCCAATGTCCTGTTCATCGTCAGCGACGATCAGGGCCCCTGGGCGCTCGGCTGCGGCGGCAATCCCGAGATCCGCACGCCGTTCCTCGACCGGCTCGCGGGCGACGGCATCCGCTTCGAGAACTTCTTCTGCACCTCTCCGGTGTGCTCGCCCGCGCGCGCGTCGCTGTTCACGGGCGACATCCCTTCCAGGCACGGCGTGCATGACTGGATCCGCGTCGGCAGCATGGGCGATGCGCGCATCGACTACCTGCAGGACCAGACGCTGATCCACGACGTTGCCGCGCGCGGCGGCTATCGCTGCGCGCTGATCGGCAAATGGCACCTCGGCGCAAGCGATGTGCCGCGGCCGGGCTTCGTCAAGTGGTTCGCCCATCAATCCGGCATGGGCCCGTACTACGGCGCGCCGATGGTGGACGAGGATCGGCCCTGCACCGTCGATGGCTACATCACCGACGTCCTCGCCGATGCGGCGAGCGCGTTCGTGCAAAGCGAGCGCGGCAATGCGCTGCCGTTCTGGCTCAGCCTGCACTTCACGGCGCCGCATTACCCGTGGATCGACAGTCACCCGAAGGAATACACCGATCTGTACCGCGGCTGCGCGTTCGCGTCGTGCCCCGAAGAGCCGCCACATCCGTGGTTCATCGGCGGCAAGCCCGCGATCGAGCGCGGCCGCGTCGAGCGGCGCGACAGCCTCATCGGTTACTTCGCGGCGGTCACGGCGATGGACGCCGCGATCGGTCGCGTCTTGCGCACGCTGACGGACGCCGACCTGACCCGTAGCACGCTGGTGCTGTTCATGAGCGACAACGGCATGAATTGCGGGCATCACGGTATCTGGGGCAAAGGGAACGGCACGCGGCCGCAGAACATGTACGACACGTCGGTGAAGGTGCCGTGCATCGTGTCGCAGCCCGGTCGCGTCGCGTCGGGCGTGGTCAACGACGACCTCCTGTCCGGCTACGACGTGCTGCCGACCCTCATCGAGTATCTCGGTCTTCGCCATGACGCGCAGCACCCCGGCCCGGGACGCAGCTTCGCGCGCGTGCTCGAAGGCGCGGCACCGGCAGGCCACGACGAAGTCGTCGTGTACGACGAGTACGGGCCCGTGCGCATGGTGCGCACGCGCGACTGGAAGTACGTGCACCGTTACCCCGAGGGCCCGCACGAGCTCTTCGATCTGCGCGCCGATCCGGGCGAGCGTACCAATCGCGTGGACGACGCCGACTGTCGCGACATCGTCCGCGAACTGCGCGCTCGCCTCGAAGGCTGGTTCCGGCGCTATGTCGATCCGCGCCGAGACGGCGTGGACAAGGGCGTGACCGGATGCGGGCAGTTGGCGCGCGTCGACGATGCGCATGGCAGGCCGCCGTTCGCAGCCGATCACACCGAAAGCACCGACTGGGATCTCTGGCTCGAGAAGAAGCGCGCCTGACGAGCGCGCCGTGACCATCACTCACAACACTTCCAAGGAGGCACGATGAACCGATCACGCCGCATGATCCTGGCGGTCGCGGCAGTAGCTGCCGCGATGGCAGCGCTGCCCACCGCGTCGCAGGCCGCGGACCAACCCGGCAAGGGCATCACCCTCAACATCGGCTACTTCCCGGTCGTCTCGCCGGTGCCGATCATGCGCGCGCAGCACCAGCTCGAGGACAAGGGCTATACCGTCAACTGGGTGCCGATCAGCCAGGGACTGCCGGGCGCGGCCAGCGCGGTCGCGGCGGGCAAGCTCGACATCGCCTGGGGCAACAGCATCTCCGCCGTGGTGATCTTCTCGCAATCCCCGGACGCCGCGCAGTTCGTCGGCCAGTCGTTCATCAACGCGAACGTCACCGTCGTGTCGAACAAGAGCACGATCAAGAGCCCGAAGGACATCCAGGGCAAGAAGGTCGTCGTGAGCGGCCCGAAGACGGCCTCGACGCTCTTCTTCCAGATCGGGCTGAAGAAGGCCGGCGTCGATCCCATGAACAACGAGTACTTCGTGTCCGGTACCGGCCCCGGCATGGTGGGCGTTCTCGATTCGGGCGGCGCCGAAGTGGTCGCGGGCTACGTGCCGTACGTCGCCGACATGGAGCTCAAGAAGATCGGCCACGTCCTCTTCACCGGCTCGGACGCGATCGGACGCGCGGCACCAGGGGACGGCTTCATCGCGAGCACCAAGATCATCAAGGAGCACCCGGAGGCGGTGAAGGACGTCCTGCGCGCGCAGTTCGCCGCCACGGACTACATCAAGACGCACGCGGAGGACGCGTACAAGCAGATGGCGGAGTTCGCCAAGGTCGACGAAGCCGCCGTCCGTTACTCGTTCGAGAAGAACCTCATCGGTGTCGCGTCGACGTACGTCCCCGACGTCGACGGCATCGTCGCCACGGTGAGTGTCGCGCAGGAGCTCGGGTTCGCGCCCAACGGCGTCGACCTGCCCTCGTACGCGCGCAAGTTCAACAACACGCAGCTCGCGAAGGACGTGATCGGCAAGCCCTGAGCACCGGCCGACGGTCGCCCGTATCTCCATGCGCGCGCTCGGGTCGCTGCACGCGCGGCTCGCGCCGCGGGCGCACGCTTGGATCCTCGGCTGCGCAGGTGTCGCCATCGGCCTCGCGGTGTGGACGCTGATGGCGCACGTGCTCGCCACGGGCGGCGGCGTCATCAACCGGCTTCCCACGCCGGCCCGTGTGCTCGCCGAGCTCACGCGCTACGCGTCGGGTGATCTGTGGCGCGACCTCCTGTTCAGCCTGCGCGTGTTCGCGCTGGGCTGGGCAATCGGCGCCGCGAGCGCGACGATCGTCGGGCTCGTCCTCGGTCGCGTACGGTGGCTCGGCAGCGTGTTCATTCCCATCGTCGAAGCGATCCGCCCGGTGTCGAGCATCGCGTGGGTGCCGCTGTCCATCGTATGGTTCGGCTTCGGCCTCGGCGGCAAGGTGTTCCTCGTCGCCCTCGCCGTCTTTCTCGTGGTGATCGTGTACGCGATCGACGGCTCGCGTCGCGTATCGCCGGCGCTCGAGCGCACTGCGACGATGCTCGGCATGAACGGCTGGCAGCGTTTTCGCAGCCTCGTGCTGCCCGGCACGCTCACCGAGGTGCTGATCGGCTCGCGCGTGGCGCTCATGGCCGGCTGGGGCACCGTCATCGTCGCCGAGCTGGTGGCCGCCGACTCGGGCCTCGGGGCGCATCTCATCTCGGTGGAGCAGAGCTATGATGTCCCGGCGGTGATGGCCGCCATGGCGTGCTTCGGCATCACCGGGTTCTTGATGAACGCGCTGTTCGTGCGCGTCGAGCGACGGATCATGCCGTGGCGGCACGATAGCAACGAGGCGGGCTCGTGAGCTGGCAGGCGCTGCGCAACCGCGTCGTGCTGCCGCTGGCGGGCGTGCTGATCGTGCTCGCGGCGTGGCAGGCGACGCTGCTGGCGTACGACCTTCCCGTGGTCGTGCTTCCGCCGCCCTGGCTCGTCGCGGTGACGCTCGTGAAGCTTCTCGGAACGGCGGCGTTCTGGCGCGACGTCGCCGTCAGCGTCTACGAGTTCGCGGTCGGATACGTCCTCGGCGGGGTGCTCGGCGTCGCGATCGGCATGCTCATCGGCGAATGGCGCGGCTTCCGCCTCGCGGCCACCCCGGTGGTCGAATCGCTGCGCTTCGTCGTGCCGTTCGCCTGGATACCGCTCACGATCCTGTGGTTCGGGACGAGCTTCACGGGCAAGGTCGTGCTCGTCGCCTACGCGGTTTTCTTCGTGATGGTCGTTTCGACGTCGCGCGCGATCGCCACGGTCGATCCGACGCTGTCGCGGGTCGGCGTCGCCCTCGGGATGAACCGGTGGCGCCTCGCGTGGGCCGTGCACCTGCGTGCCGCCGCGCCGACGCTGGCGAGCGCGGCGCGGGCTGCCGCCGCCATCGGGTGGATCGCGGTCGTCGCGGCGGAGTACATCGGCGCGAGCGCGGGCCTCGGCCTCATGATCACCAACGCCGCATCGTCGCTCGCGACGGCGGTCGTGATCGCGGGGATGGTCGTCATCGGCCTTGTCGGCGCGGGCGTCAGCGCCTTGATCGGGTGGCTTGCGCGCGCGCGGCTGGATTATCGATGAGCGAGCACGGGGGCGAGCTCGCCGTCGAGCAGGTCAGCCACCGATATGTCGTCAGTGGCCGCACCACACCGGTCCTGGACAACGTCTCGTTCACGATCCCGGCTGCGCAGGTCGCGTGCGTGGTGGGACCCTCGGGTTGCGGCAAGTCCACGCTGCTGTCCCTCGCCGCAGGCCTCTTCGCGCCGTCGAGCGGCACGCTCGCGTGGGACGGCGGGCCCGTGCGGCTGGGGCGCACCCAGCATCTCGGCATGGCTTTCCAGCAGCCGGGGCTCTTTCCCTGGCTCACCGTGCGGCAGAACGTTGCCATCGGCCTTCGCACGCGCGGGAAAGGCCGCGTCGCAGCCCGACGCATCGCCGAGGAGTTCCTCGCTACAGTCGGCCTCGGTGAATTCCAGGACGCGTATCCCGCGCACCTCTCGGGCGGCATGGCGCAGCGCGTCGGCATCGCGCGCGCGCTCGCCCTGCGCCCGCGCCTGCTCCTCCTCGACGAGCCTTTCGCGGCCGTCGATGCGTTCACGCGCCTCAAGCTCCAGCACGAGCTGCTCGCGCTGCTCAAGCGCTATCGGCCCACGGTGATGTTCGTCACCCACGACGTGGCCGAGGCGATCGCGGTCGGCGACATGATCGTCGTGATGAGCGACCGTCCGGCAAGCGTGAGCCGCATCATCCCGGTCGGCCGCGAGGACAAGAACCGCGCGAGCGCGGCGTTCGCGCGGAAGCTCGCGGAAACGCTGGAGTGCCTCGGCGTCGGCAGCGACAGCGCGGTCGAATGACGAAGGCGCGGGCGCCTAGCGCGTCGGCTCGCTTTCGCGATCGTTGGGAACCACCGGCCACGCGATGCGCCGGTGGCACTTGGGACAGCGCACGAACTCGCCCTGCTCGTCACTCCATACCGAGGGCTCGCCATCGCGCAGCGTTCCCTCCGACCGGCGGAGCAGTTGCCCGCAGCCGGGCGTTGGACATGCGATGGCGGGTACCACGCGACATCTTCTTGAAAGCGTTGCGCCGAGTGTTGCATACGCATTCGAGCGGGGGAATCGCCGAACGGAGCGCTTCGATGTAGGTGCGGCACCTAACCTGCGCTCCTACACGGAGGCGTGGCGGGTTCCACGCGCGCATTCCGATGTAGAGCATAGGCGGCGAGCGCGCCGCGTCACCGCGAGGGTCTCCCATGAACGCACCGATCGACCTCGGCGCCGTGAAGGCGCGCCAGCAATCCGCCTGGGCGAGCGGCAACTACGCCATCATCGGCGTCACCCTGCAGATCGTCGGCGAGTCGCTCGCCGAAGCCTGCGACCTGCGCTTCGACGAGCACGTGCTCGACGTCGCCGCCGGCAACGGCAATGCGACACTGGCGGCCGCGCGTCGCGGCGCGCGGGTGACGTCCTCGGATTACGTCCCGGAGCTCCTCGAGCGCGGTGCGGAGCGCGCGCGCGCGGAAGGTTTCGAGGTCCGCTTCGAGGTCGCCGATGCCGAGGCACTGCCGTACGACGACGGCAGTTTCGACGCCGTGCTCTCCACGTTCGGCGTGATGTTCGCGCCGGATCATGCGCGGGCCGCGTCGGAGATGGCGCGCGTGTGCCGCCCGGGCGGGCGCATCGGCCTCGCGAACTGGACACCCGACGGTTTCATCGGTCAGGTGTTCAAGGTGCTCGGCCGGCACGTTCCGCCCCCCGCAGGCGTCGAGCCGCCTACCCTGTGGGGGACCGAAGCGCACCTGCGCAAGCTGTTCGGCGAGCGCGCGGCGTCCGCCGCGCTCACGCACCGCGTCTTCAACTTCCGCTATCGGTCCGCGGCGCACTTCATCGAGGTGTTTCGTGCATGGTACGGGCCCGTGCACAAGGCGTTCGCCAGCCTCGATGGCGATCAGGCGCGAGCGCTCGAACGGGATCTCACGGCGCTCCTCGACGGCGCAAATCGCGGTGGAGGCCGCGGCCTGGTGGTGCCCGGCGAGTACGCCGAGATCGTGGTGACGCGGCGCTGAGTCACTCGCGCGGCGTCTGCGTCTCGGAGCGACGGGCATAGAGCCGTCGCTCGATCAGCCGGCCGAAGGCGAAGAGATTGCCGAGCGGGCCGGCGACCGACGAGATCTCGTTGACGCTGCGCACCGCCTCGAGCGCGAAGTGCTGCATCACCACGCGCTGGCTGACTTCCTTGCCCTCGCGGATGCGCGACAGCGCGTGCAGCACATAGAGCCCGAGCGCCGCGGAGATCACGAACAGGAACTGCCAGCGCGCGAACTGCAGCAGCGCGACCTGGCCGCTCCGCGCGGCGCCGGCCCAATGCACGACCACCGAGAGCTCCGCGGACTGGAACCATTGCGCGAGCGCCCCGCCCGTGATCGCCGCGAGGCCGCCGGTGACCGACGCCACGAGCCCGATCGCCGCGAGATAGGCGGTGCCCTGTCCCTGCGGTGCGAGCTTCAGCCCGAGGTTGCCGGTCGCGAGGCTGATGCCGCCGCCCGCAGCGCCCATGGCGAGATGGATGCCGTAGAGCAGCGGCAGCGTGACCCAGTGCTGGCGAAAGATCGCGACGAATGCGAGCGCCAGGATGCACATGAAGTGAAGCGGCAGCGCGACGTCGAGGATCGCCTTGTTGGAAAAGCGATCGGAAAGGCGTCCCCACAGATACAGCGTGAGCGCGTTCGCGACCTGGCTCGCGACCCACAGCGTCGTCACGGTGCTCAACGCATAGCCGAGCTGCTGGAGCAGATAGACCGCGAGGAACGGCGCCGCCATGTTGGACGCGACGTTCCACGACGCGATGTAGATCAGGACGCTGCGGAACTCTCGATCCCTGAACGGCGCGGCGATCTTGGCGACGATGCGGCCCGGCGGCCCCGCGGTCGTCATGGCCGGCTCGGGTACGCGCGACAGGAAATAGGAGCTCACGAAGCCCGCTACGGCGGCCGCGGCAAACGTGATCGAGTACGCGTGGATGCGCTCGGCCACCGGCCAGTGATCGACGATGTACCCGGCGGCGAGCGTGCCCGCGCACGACACGGCCGTGGCCCAGAAGAGGCGCTTGGCAAAGAACTTGCCCAGGCCCTCGCGCGGCAGCAGCTGATGCAGCCACGAATTGAGGGCGCAGGCGGTGAGCGCGCCGAGGAGCGTGACGCCGAACTGCGCGACGACCAGGAATGCAAGCCGCGCGTCGCGGACGTCGAGATACGGAATGATGGCGAGCGACAGGATCAGCGCGCGCGCGGTCGTCACGGCGACGACCACGATGCGCCGTCGCTGGCGCACGCGCTCGACCAACGCGATTGCCGGCAGCTGCGCGGCCTGCGAGATGAGCGGAATCGCCGCCAGGAGCCCGATCACGAACGGGCTGGCGCCGAGCGCGAGCGCGAAGCCGACGAGGATCACGCCGCCGTAGAGCGCGCCGGTCAGGCTCGCCCACGCGGCATCCTGCACCAGCGCGCGCTGCCCGCGCGCCAGCTCCGTCGGCGTTACGGTGGTATCAGGGGTGAGGGCCATCGAAGAATGGCGAACACCATCCTGACAACCTACTCGCGCAATAAATCCGCGACGTATTCGCCGATGGCGAGCGAAGCGGTCAATCCGGGCGACTCGATGCCGAAAAGGTTCACCACGCCCGGCACGCCGTGCTGCGGCGGGCCCTCGATCACGAAGTCCGCCGCCGGCTCGTGCGCGCCCGAGATCTTCGGGCGGATGCCCGTGTAGCCGGGTCGCAGCATGCCGTCGCGCAGGTCGGGAAAGTAGCGGCGCACCGCCTCGTAGAAGCGCGCCGCGCGCGATTCGTCGAAGGTGTAGTCGATCGCGTCGACCCATTCGATGTCGGGACCGAATCGCGCCTGACCGGCCAGGTCGAGCGTGACGTGCACGCCCAGGAACGCGCGCGTGGCGACCGGATACACCAGACGCGAGAACGGCGAGCGCCCCGCGAGCGTGAAGTAATGCGCCTTGGCGAAATGACGTGGCGGCACGCGTGCCGCAGGAAAGCCGGCGATCGAGCGCGCGACGTCCGTGGCGACGAGGCCCGCGGCGTTGACCACCGCATTGGCGTGCAGCGATACGCGCTCGCTGCCGCCGACGTGGAGGAGCACGCCGTCGTCGCGCAGCGCCCCCGATTCCAGGGGCGCGCGAAACGCGAACGAGGCCCCGTCGCGCTCCGCGTCGCCTTGCAACGAGAGCATGAGCGCGTGGCTGTCGACGATGCCCGTGGAGGGCGACAGGAAACCCGCGACGCAGCGCACCGCCGGTTCCATGCGACCGATCTCCTCGCGCGTGAGCCAGGCGAGATCACGCACGCCGTTCGTGTGCGCCTGGGTCATGTAGGACTGGACGGCGGCGAGCTCGGAGGCCTCGGTCGCAACGACGATCTTGCCGATGCGCCGGTGCGCGATGCCGCGCGCCTCGCAATAACTGTAGAGACGATGGCGCCCGGCCACGCAAAGGCGAGCCTTCAGCGATCCCGTGGGATAGTAGAGGCCCGCGTGGATCACTTCGGAGTTGCGCGAGCTGGTGTGCGTGCCGATCGCGTCCTCGGCTTCGAGGACCAGCACTTCGCGGCCCGCGGCGGCGAGCTCCCGCGCGATCGCGAGTCCGACGACACCCCCACCCACGACCACGCAATCGACACGCTCGGTCATAGCGCCGATGCCGCGTCGTGCAGCGCCTGTGCGGTCGCGCGGTCCAGCTTCAGCGCATCCGACACGGCCCAGCCGCGCGGACGCTCGCCGAACACGCTCACGAGGAATACGCACGCCGCAAGGTAGCTACCGGCCGCGGTCGGATGGCTGCCGTCGGCGTCGTACAGCGGGAGCGCGGGATGCTTGGCCAGCGCGGCATGCCAGGCCACGCCCACCGGCACCACCAGCGCATGCGTCTCCGCGCCGATCTGCTCTACGGCACGCGTGAGGTCGGCCTGCGCGTCCGGGACATGGCGGCGCGACCAGGTGAGGTAGAGCACCATGCGCGCGCCGTGCTCCCCGATCAGCGGCGCGAAGGCGCGCACGTTGTCGTGATAGCGCGCGGGGTTCTTGAGCGGCAGCGTCGATTGCTCCTGCAGCACGACGTAATCGAACGCCGATTCCGCCAGCGCGCGTTGCGCGGCGCCGGCGTTCCAGTGCCGCCGAAGGCTCGCGCCGCCCGCCATGATCATTTTGAACTCGACCTCGATCGGGTGCTCGGCGTGGGCCGCGAGATCGCGCAGCAGGCGCGGCAACTGGTTACGCAACGTGAAGCTGTTGCCGACGAAGAGCATGCGAACCGGCATCAGCCGGAGAGCTTGCGGTATGCGCTCCAGTGGCGCAACGCCTCCTGCGGCAGGCCTTGCGCATCGCAGACGCGCGCGAGGTTGTAGTGGGCGTCGGCGAGCTGCGGATCGATCGCGACCGCCTTGCGATAGCTGTCCGCGGCGGCGCGTGCCTGGCCGAGGTCTTCCTGGAGCACGCCCAGGTTGAACAGCAAGGTGCCGTCCGCCGTGCAATGCGCGATGCCGTCCCGATAGACGGCCTCAGCCTCGCGCATGTCGCCACGCTCGTGCAGCAGGCGCCCGAGATTGACGTAAGCGTCGCAGTGACGCGCATTCGCGACGATGGCCTGCCGATACGCCGCGCACGCTTCCTCGGGATGCGTCGCCTCGAGCGCGACGCCTTCGGCGAACCAGTCGACGTCGGCATGCAGCTCGGCCGGCGAGAAGAACGCGATGCGGCCGCCGGGGGATACGACGCCGAGCTGCAGCACGTACTGTCCGTCCTCGGGCTGCCATTGGGTATCGCCTTCACTGACCACGACCGCGTCGCCGACCGCCTCGATGCGCAGGCCCGCGAGCGGCATCTCGTCCGGAAGCTGGCTGCGCAGGCGGCGCAGCGAGCGGCGGATGCGCGCGGGCGGAATGCTGGCTTCGGTGAGGGCTTGCGCCGCGCGCAGCACCACGAGGTCCTGGAACGAGAACCGGTACTCCCGCCGCGGTCCACGCGCGGGCGACACGAAGCCGGCCTCGATGAGGCTGTAGACGATCGAACGCGAAAGACCGAGCAGCCTGCCGACGTCGCGCAGCGAATACCCTTGCGTCACGACGCCGCCATCACCCCTTCGCCGCGCGGCGGCGCGTT
This sequence comes from Casimicrobiaceae bacterium, assembly GCA_035493035.1. Lineage (GTDB taxonomy): Bacteria > Pseudomonadota > Gammaproteobacteria > Burkholderiales > Casimicrobiaceae > VBCG01. Next base: position 12,960 of record DATJIS010000104.1, read on the forward strand.
TGCGTCTCCGGGACGACCTTGCGCGGGGGCTTGCGGTCCGCGGCCGCCTTGGCTTGCGCGGGGGCTGGGGCCTCCGCCGGCGCGGCCTTGGCCGGCGCGCGCCTGGCGACCGTCTTCTGCAGGCTGGCGCGCAGCGCTTCCATGAGATCGATCACCTGGCCGCCCGCTTCCGGGACGGTCGGCGAGATCGCGATCTCCTGGCCCTGGACCTTCTGCTCGATGGCGGCCTCGATGCGCTCGCGCACGTCGTCCTTGTACTGCTTGGGGTCGAAGGTGTTCGAAGAGATCTGCCCGATGAGCTGCTTCGCGAGCGCCAGCTCGTTCTCCTTGACCGGCGCCTGCTCGATTGCCACCTCGTCGATGCTGCGCACCTCGGGCGCGTACAGGAGCTGCTGCATCACGATGCCGCCCGGCACGGCGCGAAGCTGCACGATGTATTGCTTCCCTCGCGCCGCGTAGCGGCCGACCGCCGTCTGGCCGGTCTGGCGCATGCTTTCGGCGAGGAGCGCATACGGCTTCGCGCCGCCCTTGTCCGGCCCGAGGAAATACGCCTTGTCGTAGTACACGGGGTCGATGCTGTCCGAGGGAACGAACTCGCTGATCTCGATGGTTTGCGTGCCCTTCTCCTCCATCTCCTTCAGCTCCTCGGGCGTGAACTTCACGTACTGGTCCTTGGCGAACTCGTAGCCCTTGACCATGTCGCTGCGCTCGACCACCACGCCTTCGCGGGCGCAGACATACTGCTGCTTGAGGCGCGATCCGCAGGCCGCGTGCAGCAGGTTGAACGAGATCGCCGACTGTGCCTGCGTGGCCGCGTACAGCTTGACCGGGATGGAGACCATGCCGAAGCTGATCGTGACCGAGGACAATGCGCGAGCCGCCATGATGCGCTCCACAGGGTGCGGGGGCGGAAAGCCGCCCGGGGGACGCATCGTGCCAAAATATTGGCCGTCGATCAACCAGTTAGGCAAAACGCCTTGGGAAATGCATTAACAGCGGGCACGAGCGGCTACTCCTTCAAGGAGTGGTGCGGCGCCTTTTACCCCGAGAAGATGGCGGGCGCCGACATGCTGCGCTACTACGCCGAGCGCCTGCCGACGGTCGAGATCAACAACACCTTCTACCGCATGCCGGCCGAGTCGATGCTCGCGCAATGGACCGAGCAGGTGCCCGCCCATTTCCGGTTCACGCTCAAGGCGCCGCGCCGCATCACGCACGAGAAGCGGCTGCGCGACGCCGAATCGCACGTGAGCGAATTCCTGAGGCGCGCGCAGGTCCTCGGGGACCGGCTCGGCGTCGTGCTGTTCCAGCTGCCGCCGTTTCTCAAGAAGGACGTGCCACGCCTCGGCGATTTCCTCGCGCTCCTGCCGGCCGGTTCGCGGACCGCGTTCGAGTTTCGCCACGAGTCCTGGCAGGACGACGAGGTCTACCAGGCGCTGCGCGATCGCGGCGCGATGCTCTGCGTGACCGACACCGACGAGGGCGACACGCCCTTCGTGGCCACCGCGGAGATGGGCTACGTCCGCCTGCGCCGCACGCACTACGACGATTCCGAGCTCGCGGCCTGGGCCGAGCGCATCGCCGCGCAATCGCTGCCCCACACCTACGTTTACTTCATGCACGAAGACGAAGCGCTCGGCACCCGCTTCGCCGCGAAGCTCAACGATATCTGGGCCGGCCGGTCCGCCGCCTAGCCGCCGCGCGCCTGTAAGCGCGGCACCAGCGTGCGCAGGCGCTCCGCTGCGGCCCGAAGCGTCTCTTCCTTCTTGGCGAAGCAGAAACGGATGACGCGGTGGTCCGTGCGATCGTGGTAGAAGGCCGACAGCGGGATCACCGCGACGCCATGGTCACGCACCAGCGTCTCGGCGAAGACGTCCGCCGGCGCGTCGCTCACCTTCGCGTACGTCGCAAGCTGGAAGTAGCTCCCTTCGCACGGCAGAAGGTCGAGCGGCACGTCGGCGAGCGCGCGCCGCAAAAGGTCGCGCTTGGCCGTGAAGAACGCCGGCAGCGCTTCGTAGTGCCGCGGATCCTCGAGAAACCCCGCAAGCGCATGCTGCATCGGGCTGCTGACCGTGAACACCATGAACTGATGCACGCGCCGAATCTCCGCCGTCAGCGCGCGCGGCGCGAGCGCATAGCCGACCTTCCAGCCGGTGGCATGGAACGTCTTGCCGAACGATCCGATCACGACGCTGCGCGGCGCCAGCGCGGGGTGGCGCGCCAGCGACTCGTGACGGGCGCCGTCGTAGACCATGTGCTCGTACACCTCGTCGCTCACGATCGCGATCGGCGTGCCGTCGGTGAGCTCGGCAAGCGCGTCGAGATCCTCGGCCGACAAGGCGCTCGTGCCCGGATTGTTGGGCGTGTTGACGAGGATGAGGCGCGTGCGCGGCGTGATCGCCTTGCGCACGAGCGCCCAGTCGATCCGGAAATCGGGGAAGGTGAGCGGCAGCGGCACCGGCGTCGCACCCGCCAGACGCACCGCCGGAATGTAGCTGTCGTACGCCGGCTCGAACACGATCACCTCGTCGCCCGGATGCGCGAGCGCCTGCAGCGTGGTGAAGATCGCCTGGGTGGCACCGGACGTCACGGTGATCTCGTCCACGGGGTCGTACGCCCGCCCGTACAAGCGCTCGACCTTGCGCGCGATCGCCTCGCGGAGCGCCAGCACACCCGGCATGAGCGGGTACTGGTTGTAGCCGGCGCGCATCGCCGCAGTGACACGGTCGATGAGCTCGGGATCGATCGGGTAGTCTGGAAAGCCCTGACCGAGATTGACGGCGCCGTATCGCTGCGCAAGCGCCGACATGACCGTGAAGATCGTCGTGCCCGCCGCAGGCAGCTTGGAATGCGCGATCAATCCCGCCGCGAGGTCCATGCCGCATAGCGTAATCTATGCCGCCCTTCCGCGCCCCGAGCCCCGTTTGGAACTGATCGCCACCGCCTGGTCGTTCATCACCCATCTCGATACCGAGCTCGGCGCGCTGCTGCAGCAGTACGGCGTATGGGTGTACGCGATCCTCTTCGCCATCGTGTTCTGTGAAACGGGGCTCGTGGTCGCGCCGTTCCTGCCCGGTGACTCGCTGCTGTTCATCGGCGGCGCGCTGTGGGCGGCGGGAGATCTGCCCGTCGAGCTCCTGATGCTGACGCTGATCGCCGCCGCGCTCTGCGGCGACAACTGCAACTACTGGATCGGGCGCGCGCTGTCCGCGCGGGCGCACCGCATCCAGCATTCGCGCATCTTCAACCGCAAGGCGTTCGATCGCACGGAAGCGTTCTACGCGAAGCACGGCGGCAAGACGATCGTCATCGCGCGCTTCGTGCCGCTGGTGCGCACCTTCGCGCCCTTCGTCGCCGGCGTGGGTCGCATGCGCTACCCGCGCTTCCTGGGATTCAGCGTGATGGGCGCGCTGCTATGGGTCGGCTTGCTCGTGCCCGCGGGCTACTGGTTCGGCAACATGCCGCTGGTGCGCGATCATTTCGAGATCGTCGTGCTCGTGATCGTGGCGATGTCCCTTGTGCCGATCGCCGTCGAATACCTGCGGCACCGCGCGACTCAGAAACGCGTCTGAATCCCCACGGCGACGCCGTGCGGCATGATCTGCAGGAACAGCGGCGAGTTGCGCTTCGCGGCCCAGTAACCGAATCCCGTCCCGAGCGCCCATCCCGCGAGCACGTCGGTCTGCCAGTGCGCCTGGCTCTTGACGCGCGCGATCGCATCGTACGCGGGCAGCACCTCGAGCGCCCAGACCCATGGATGGTCCGACGCGTAGTTGACGATGAACGGCGTCACGAAGCTCGCCTGCAGCGTCACCTCGCCGCTCGGAAAGCTCTTGCAGCAGCTGCCGTTCCACCAGTCGTTGGGATCGGCCGTTTCCGCCGGGCGCCGCCGGCCGAAAGCGCGCTTCGCCACTTCCGCCGTGACGCCGCTCAGCACGCTGCTGTCGATGGATTCCCAGAATGTGCGGCCGAGCTTGTCCTCGCCGCCGAACCACGCAGCGCCGCCGATCTCCGTGGCAATCGCGCCGTAATAGACGAAGTTCTGTACGCCGCGCGACCAGATGCCGCTCTCGTCCTTGGCGATACGATGATCGAAGCCCGCCGCGCAAGCCGCCGCCCACATGGCAAGCAGCCACGCGCACGCGCGCGCCGCCCAAACCAACTGTCGCCGCATACAACCTCCCGCATCGACGCGTGGTTGCATTGTCACGTTCGCGGGCGGGCACGGCAATCATGGTGCTAGCGATTGGCTGACGACGCGCTTGCAAGCAGCTTGCATTCGCGAAAGATTCGTTGTGCAGCCCATGTCGCAGGCATAAAGTGGTCGGCGCGCCATTCGAGCGCAAAGCCTCGGGCGCATCCCTTCGGTCCAACGGGAGACGAGAGATGATCAAGCATCGTTTCGCAACCGCCGCCATCGCGACGGCGGCGCTGTTCATCGGCGCCTGCAACGACAGCAACAACAAGAGCGACAGCGGTCCGCGCGTCATCGCCAAGATCGCGATTCCGAACATTACGTCGACCAGCAACTTCTCGTTCGACCTCGGCACGGTCGACGCGGCGAAGGGCCTCTACTACTTCACCGACCGCAACAACGCATCCGTGGACGTCATCGATACGCGCACCAATTCCCTGGTGCGGCAGGTCAAGGGCTTCGCCGGATGCAACACGGGGCCGACGTGCGCCGGCGCGAACAACGACAAGTCGGGGCCCAACGGCATCGACGTCATTCCCGGCACGCCCTTCCTGTTCGTCGGCGACGTCAATGCGGTTCGGGTCGTCGACACCAATTCATGGACGATCGTGAACACGATCAAGATCGGCGACAGCTCGGGCCTGCGCGCCGACGAGGGCTGCTACGACCCGGATCACAACATCTACATGATCTCGAGCCCGGGCGAGACGCCGCCGTTCGCGACCTTCATCGACGTCACCACACAGAAGATCATCGCGACCGTCGTCTTCACCGATCCGGGAACGGGTCTCGGGGGGCCGCCTTCGGCGGGCCTCGAGGCGTGCCAGTACGATCACGCCACGGCGAGCTTCTTCGTCAACAACGACGGCTCGAGCGCGAACCCGCACGGCGAGCTCGACGTCATCCCGGCCTCGGCGATCCTGGTCGGCACGCCGGCCGCGCCGGTGGTGCTCACGCTGCCCGCCGAGGCGCCCGGCAACGGCTTCCACTACTACCCCGAGGGCAACTGCGACCCGACGGGGCTCGCGCTGGGACCGGGCACCGATATCGCCATCTCGTGCCGCGAGGGCACGCCGAACGCACCGTTGCTCGTCCTGTTCATGAATCGCACGACGGGCGCCATCATCGCGACCGCGAACCTCGGCGGCGGCGATCAGATCGTCTACGACGCCGCCAGCAACCGCTACTACTACGCGGCGAGCCGCTGGACGCAGAACGGCCTCTCGTCCGGCGCGGCGTGCGGCGCGGCGAACCTCTGCTTCCCCACACTGTTCATCATCGACGCGGCCACGCACCAGCAGGTGGCCTCGCTCACGACCGGCAACAACGCGCATTCCGTGGCGATCGACCCGGTCCAGCACAAGATCTTCCTGCCGTATTCCTCGGCGGCCGCGCCCGGCGGCAGCATCGGGCTCGACCAGAATCCGGAGGGCGGCGTGCTCGTCTTCGCGTCCGAATAGCGCGCGCGGGCCTGCATGCACGCTTGGTAGACTCGCGTGCATGCAGGCCTTCCTCGCGCTGTGGAACGACGTCGCTTCGGGGCGCGAGGCGGAGTACGAGCGCTGGCACACCTTCGAGCACGTGCCCGAGCGGGTCGCGGTGCCCGGCATGCGGGGCGCGCGCCGCTACGTCGACAGGACGCGCGCGCGCCACCGGTACTTCACGCTGTACGAAGCGGACGATGCGGGCGTATTCGAGTGCGCCGAGTACCTCGACCTCGTCCGCAATCCGACGGCATGGTCGGCTTCCATGCGGCCGGATCTGCTGAACCTCGTGCGCGCACCCTGTGCCGTCGCCGGCTCGCAAGGCTTCGGCATGGGCGGCGCAGTCGCCGTGATGTGCTACGAGCATGGTGCGCGCGACCCGGACGCCGTCGCGACGGCCATTCGCGAGGCCGCCGGAGTGATCGCGTGGCATTGCGGCATTCGTCCAGCGGGCGACGGCGCACCGCCCTGGCGCGTGGGCGTGGAAGAGCCGACGCGGCCCTTCGATCGCGTCCTGATTGTCGAAGCCCTCGAGCGGAACGCCGCTTCGGCCGCGATGCGCATCGCGCAGCGCACGCTGCAGCTGGATGCCGACGACGACTTCGGTGGCGCCGTCTACGATCTCGCGTTCGCGTTTCCCGGTCACGATCCTGCGTCACGCCAGCGCTTTCGCCGAGCGGGCTGGCGTTGATGCCGGCGACGCACGAAGCCGACGTCGTCATCGTCGGCACGGGCACCGCGGGCTGCGTGCTGGCGAACCGGCTGTCCGCGGATGCGACGTGCCGCGTCATTGCGATCGAGGCAGGACCGGCGGACGTCAATCCCTGGATCGGGATTCCAGCCGGCGTCGCGCGGCTTTTCGCGCATCCGCGGCTCACGTGGCAATACCACACGGCCGCCGAGGCGCAGCTCGCCGGACGCTCGCTGTACTGGCCGCGCGGCAAGGTGCTCGGCGGGACGTCGAGCATCAACGGCATGACCTACGTGCGCGGCCAGGCTGCCGATTACGACGCATGGGCGGGCATCGCCGGCGACGGCTGGTCGTACGCTGCAGTGCTGCCGTATTTTCGCCGCCTGGAGTCGCACCCGCTCGGGCCGAGCGCCTGGCATGGCGACGAAGGGCCGGTGCGCATCGGCAGCATCACGCACCGGCACGTGCTTTCCGATGCGTTCCTCGCCGCAATGATCGCGGCGGGCGTTCCGCGCAATGACGATTACAACGGCGCCTCGCAGGAAGGCGTCTCGTTCAACCAGGTGATGATGCGCGACGGCCGGCGTGTGTCCGCGGCGTCCGCCTATCTCGCGCCGGCGCGAGGCCGCGCCAACCTGGAGGTGCTCACGCACGCGCTCGTCCGACGCGTCGTGTTCGAGTCACGTCGCGCGATCGGCGTCGAGATCGAGCGGTTCGGACGCCGCGGCGTCGTGCGCGCGCGGCGCGAGGTGGTGCTCTGCGCCGGGACGATCGCGTCGCCGCAGCTCCTCATGCTGTCGGGCATCGGCCCCGCGGATGATCTGCAGCGGCTCGGCATCCCCATCGTCGCCGACCGGGAGCGCGTGGGCCGCGACATGCAGGAGCACGTTCGCGCGAGTGTCGTGGTGCGCACCCTCGTGCCGACGTTGAACCAGGAAGGCCGCGGCATCGCGCTCCTGCGCGAGGTCCTGCGCTATGCCGTGCGGCGCCGCGGGCTGCTGACCGCGACGGCGAGCCAGGTCAACGCGTTCGTGCGGTCCACGGAGGATGCAGCGCGCCCCGACATCACCGTGGTGTTTCGTCCCGCGAGCGGCGACTACGTCGGCACGCGGTTCGTGCCGCACGCATTCGCGGGCGTCATGGCGATGGTCGGCGTGATGCGACCACGCAGCCGCGGCTCGGTTTCACTTGCGTCCGCGGATCCGCACGCGTCGCCGACCATCGTCACGGGCCATCTGACCGCGCCGGAGGACGCCGACCTCCTGCTTCGCGGATTGCGCCTGTTGCGGCGCGTCTTCGCCACTGCGCCGCTGCGCGACCTGGTCGACGCCGAAGTGCAGCCCGGCGATGCGGTCACGGATGATGATGCGCTTCTCGGCTACGTCCGTGCGAGCGCGAATTCCCTTTTCCATGCGACCGGGACGTGTGCCATGGGACTCGACGCGCGCGCGGTCGTCACGCCGATGCTCCAGGTGCGCGGCGTGGAAGGCTTGCGCGTCGTGGATGCGTCGGTGATGCCCAATGTGCCGTCGGGCAACACGTGCGCACCGGTGCTGATGGTCGCCGAAAAGGCCGCAGACCTCATCGGCCACTAGACGAAAGGCCGATGTTGGGCGGCGTGCCGCTTCGATAGAATGGGCCCGCGCCCGGGTGGTGAAACTGGTAGACACAAGGGACTTAAAATCCCCGACCCGCAAGGGTATGCCGGTTCGACTCCGGCCCCGGGCACCATCGCCTTGCGGCTGCACGACCGAGGACCTTCAGTGGCACCCGAACATGCAGCCGAGATAGCCCGCATTTCAGCGGCACTCGTGGCAGCGCTCACCGAAGCCAGGGCGATGGCCGATGCGGGGCGGTTCGACGACGAGCTGATGGATCTTGTGCAGCACGCGCGCGAGCTCGGCGAGCTGCTCGACGAAGCGTTGAGCGAGCACGGCGCAGAGGTCGGAGAGTACGCGCGCGGCGTCGCCGCGCACCTCTACGCCGCGATCGCCGATCTCGAGCAGTCGCTGCAGCGACCCGACGCGACGCACTGACGCGCGCCGCCCCGCGCGCGCATCAGCCGAGCATGGCGGTGAACATGTTCTGCACGCGCACGCCGATCGGCACGCAGCCCGCGAGCAGCGCGGCCACCACAGCGCACGACCACGCTCGCACCCATGCGCGACGCGGGATCATCGTCGCGATCCCGGGATGGCGCCTTGCGCCATGCGAGCGAAGTCGCCCATCACGCGCTGCATGCTGTCGAACGCGGTTCCGCCGGACGACACGACACCCTGCATGGCGGAGACGACTTTCTGGAACTGGCTGAGATCGGGCAGCAGCGCCATCGCAGCCTTCGCTTCCTTGACGCCCGGCACGTCCTTGGTCTGCTCCTCGAGCAGCGTGAAGAGCCGCTTCTGGATCTCGACGATCAGCTCGAACATCTCGCCCCAATAGTGCATGGACTTCTCGAGCGCTTCCTGGGCCGCGCCCTGGCCGAGCGCCATCAGCGACTGCGCATCGGTCGCCTGCCCTGCCGCGCGAACGTGCTTCTTCTGGAAGGCACGCGCTGCCTCCTCGCCCTCGAACTGCTTGCGGCGCAGCCGTTCGGTGCCCTCGATGGCGGCGTTGATCACGTCGAGCGCGAGCCGCGCGTTCGCCTTGTACATCTCGATTGCCTGCTCGGGCGTGAGCATCTTGGGCACGCGCGGCGCTTCGCGCGCGGCCGCTGGCGCTGGCGCGGGTGCGGCGGCGCGCGCAGTCTTGCGCGCGGGACGCCGCCGACTTGCGCTGGATGCTTTGGTGGCCATGGTCGCGGCTCCTGTGTGGGGATTGGGGATGAGACGCCCGCCGGGCCTGCAAGTCAAGCGGCGCGCGATGTTACGATGAAACGCCATGAACACCATCCGACGACGCTTTGGACGGCCCTTGCGCCTCGCCGTGATCGGCGGCGGACCCGGGGCCTGGATCGGTTACATGCATCGCACCGCGGCGGAGCTCGACGGCGCGTTCCGAGTGGTCGGCGGCGTATTCGCGAGCGAGCCCGCGCGCTCGCGCGCCGCCGGCGTCGAGCTCGGTTACCCGGCCGACCGCTGCTACGGTGACGTGACCGAGCTGATCGCCGGCGAGCGCGCACGCGCCGACGGCGCCGAGGCGGTCGCGATCATGACCTCGAACGACACGCACTATCCCTTCGCGGCCGCCGCGCTCGACGCGGGCCTCGACGTGATGTGCGACAAGCCCGTCGCCGAGACGGTCGATGAGGCCCGCGATCTCGCCCAGCGCACGCGGCGCAATGCGCGGTTGTTCGGCATCGCGCACGGTTACTCGGGGTATCCGGCGATTCGCCATGCGCGCGCGCTCGTTGGCGACGGCACGATCGGCGCCGTGCGCATGGTGCAGGTCGAGTACATCCAGAGCGGCCTTGCGACGAGGCTCGAGGACAGCGCGCCGACGCCGCGCCTGCGCTGGCTGCTCGACCCGGCGCGCAGCGGCCAGTCGCTGGTCATGAGCGCCATCGGCTGTCACGCGCAGCATCTCGCATGCTTCGTCGCGCAAGCGCCGATCGCGCGGGTGTGCGCCGACATGGGCGCGGTCATGCCTGGCCGCGTCGTACATGACTACGCGTCGGCGCTCATCGAGCTCACCAACGGCGCGCGGGGCACGTTCACCGCGACGCAGGCCGCAGCGGGTGCCGAGAACGACATGCGTCTTCGCGTGTACGGCGACAAGGGCATGCTCGAGTGGTGGCACCGCGACTGCAACTACGTGAAGCTTGCGCTGCAGGGCGAGCCCGCACGCGTCATCGGTCGCGGAGATCCTGGCAGCACCTGGGCGGAGCCCGGCACGGCACGCGCGCCCCGCGGTCATCCGGAGGGTCTGCGCGAGGCATTCGCCACGCTCTACGACGAGCTCGCGAACGACCGCATGCTGCGCAGCCTCGGCGAGACGCCACCCGCACCGCTCTACCCGACCATCGACGACGGTGTCCACACCATGGCCTTCATCGAGGCCTGCGTCGCTTCGTCACGCGACCGCTGCTGGGTCGATGTGCGTTTTGTTGACGACAACTTGATGGCCGCGGTGTAACGCAGGCCGGGCGCGGATCCGGGCCGGAAGCGCCCCGCGCGCAGCCGCGCAAGCCCCTGCACCACCGCAAAAAAAACCTCCACGCCCCGAAAATCCGCGCTAATCTGTAGCAGACGTAGCGCGCGTTTCACCCTGTCTTCGACGCATTGAGCAACGCCGCGATCGTGTGGTGAACGCGGCAGGCGCGCTTGTCTGTTTACTACAACAAGACAATTCGGGCCCCGATCGCTGCCATGTCCGCTCCGTCCTCGCACACCCTGAAGCCCTTCTATCGCCTGCGCTTCGTCGCGACAGGCATGTCGATGCTGTCGGCAGTGCTGCTGCCATGGCTCGTCTACACGGCCACGCATCGCATCGCCGCGGCGGGCCTCGTGATGCTGATCGAGGCGTCGGTTCGCCTGCTGATGTCGCTCTACGGCGGCCAGCTCGCGCACGCGATCGGCGGACGGCGCAGCTTCGCGTACTCGCAGGCCGCATGCGCCATCGGCTTCGCGCTGTTCTCCGCGGTGCTGATCGCGTACCCGGTGAGCGTGCCACTCGCCCTCGGCCTCGTCGTCGCGGCGCTCATGTTCATGCAGTCGGGCATCACGCTCGGCAACGTCGTCACCGAGGCGTGCACCGTCGCGTTCCTGCAGGCCGGCGCGCACGACGTTCCCGCCCGTGTGCGCAGCGTCGATCTCGTCGCGACTGCCTGCGCGCTGCCCCTCGGCGGCTGGCTGGTATTCGCGTTCAACGCACCGCTCGCGCTGATCGGCCTCGGTGCCGCGCTCGCCCTCGGCGCGGCCGTCGCGACCGCGCGTCTCGGCGCCGTGTTCGACCGCGCCGATGCAACAGTTCCCGCGCGCTTCTCGGTCATCGACCGCTCGGTGTGGCGCTGGCTCGCCGGCTCGCGCATGGCGCAGCTTCAGACGGCCTTCCTGCTCGTCGTCAGCATTCCGGTGACGATGCTGTTCGGCGCACTGCCTTTCCTGCTTGCGAACAAGCTGCCGTCGGGCCTGCCGGAATGGCTGAAGCCCACCGACGTGCTCTTCCTCACCCACTACAAGGCGCTGGAGGCCGGCACCGCGGCCGCCGTCGTGCTGCTGTGGACGCGCTGGGCCACCGCGCCGGGACGCACCGGCACGGCGGCGACGTTCGCGCTGTCCGGTTACCTCGCCGCGCTGATCGCGCTGACGCACAGCGCTTCGGCGCTGGCCGTCGCGTTCGCCGCGCTGGCGCTGGCGGCGTCGTTCTCGCCGCTCCTCGTCTGGGTGCGCCAGCAGCGCGCCGCGCTCGTTCCCGGCGGCAACCGGCAACGGGTGAGCGGCGTGCTGGTCGCGCTCGACTCGCTCGCGTACGTCGCCGGTGCGCTGGTCGTGCAAGCGACGGGATTCGCGAGCGGCACGCTCGGCGTGCTGGCGCTCGTCGCCGCCGTGCTGTTCGTCGCGCTGCTCTTTGGCTCGCGCTCGCGCGTCGTCGCCAGCGTCACCGCGGCGCTTCCGCCGCTTGCCGAGAAGCTCGCGATCTATCGACGGTATCTCGCCGACCAGCGCGCATACATCGAGTCGCGGCTGGCCGATGCGGTGCCGCGACTCGGCCTCGTGAAGCGCGCGACGCCACCGCCGACGTTCCTCACGCCACTCGCCGTGTCGCCCGTCGCCGCGGTGAAGCCGATCGGCTGCGGCCTCACGCCGCTCGTTTTGCCACGGGCGCTGTACGACGCGGGGCTGCGCACCGCGCGTGTCGCCGCGCACTCCGAGGAGATCGCCGCCACGCACCGACCGCTCGACGCCGTGCGCGCCGACGCCGCGGCGCAGGGCTGGAGCGCGGCGGTGCTCGCGGAGCTCCTGCCCGATACGCCGGACGAGCTGCAGAGCCGCCTCGCCGCGAGCTTCCATCGGCTGCGCGTGGATCTTCTGCTGCGGCCCGAGCCCCCAGCGGCCAACGCGGCGCTCGCCGACCCGCTCGCCGCGCGCTTCGCGCCCCTCGAGGTCAACAACGGCGGCTCGCAGGGACATTGGATCTGCTCGTCGGTGAACGACGTGTTGCTCGCAGCGCTGGGTCTCGAGGGCAAGCCGGTGTTCGACAAGCCGCACGCGCTGATCGTCGACGTCTACGACGCGTTCAACGCGTGGCTGCGCGAGCGCGTGGGCAAGCGCCGCTTCGGCGCGCTGTTCCCGCGCGGCGCCGCGCCGCTCGCCTTCGTCACCGGCCCGTATTCGGGACGCCTCGTCAACGACATCGAGGGGCCACGGATCGCCGACTTCATCAGCCGGCGCTATGGCGTCGACGCGCGCTACTTCATCGGCCTCGAGGACCTCGAGCTCGCCGATTCGCTGCAAGTCGGCGAGCGCACGATGCATTGCGTGCGCGCGCGCGGCGCACCGGCGCACGAGCGCTTCGTGGTGTGGAGCGACCTCTACGTCACCGAGAGCATGGCGTACTTCGAGAGCGCGCTCGAGAGCGACGATGCGCATACGCGCGCCGTCGCCCGCGCCGTGCTTCGCGGCCACCTGCTCGGCATCAGCGCATGGCCCGGACGCGAGCTCCTCGAGAACGACAAGGCGCACCTCGTCGAGAAGGCGCACGCCGCCGCGCGCTCGGCTGCCATGGGACTCACGCCCTCCGATGCGGCGCTCCTCCAGGATGCCGCACCCGACGCGTTCGCGCTGACGGCCGCGCAGGTGGGTACGGTTGTCGAGGCACGCGAGTCGTGGGTGCTCAAAGGCCGCTTCGGCTGCGGCGGCAGCTCGGTGATCGTGGGCGCGCACCCGTCGTGGCCCACACAGCGGCTGCCGGCGGTGGAACCGGGCGCCGACGGGCGGCTGCATCTCACGCGTCACGCGATCGGCAACATCGCCATCGCCGCCGGCGTGACGCTCACGCTCGACGACGAAGGACGCATCACCGATGCGTCGTGGGCCGAGCTGTGGCCGCATCTCGTACGCTTCGCCGCACGCTCGCCGGGTCATTACATCGCGCAGTCGTGCGTCGAGCCCGAGCCGTTCCACGCGATGATCTACGACGGCCGCAAGATCGACGAATTCGCCGCGACGACGGACTTCGCGGCCGCGTACACGCTCGGCTGGCGCGACGGCAAGCCGCGCGTGCAGCCCAGCGGCGCGCTGTGCCGCGCCGTGCCGCGCGGCCATCCGCATACGAATATCACCACGCGCGGCGCGCTGCTGCCGGTGATGTCCGAGGAGGAGTTCGACCGGCTCTATCTCGCCCTGCAGCTCGACAAGTACGTCGCGCCGGCGAAGCGCCCGGCGGCGGTGCCCGCGGAAGGCGAAGTCGCGCCCGCCTGACGCTAGTCGAGCGGCCCGAGCTTTCCCCTGGTCGCGAGGCGCGCGAGCAGCGCCATCAGAAGCGCGATCGCGCCGAGGAACAGCCAGAACCATGCGAAGCCGTGCGCGTCCGCGCGCATCGCTTCGTCCGTGGCCGCGTGCAGCGACCACAGGCCGTTCACGCCCACTGCGAAGCAGATCACCGCGAACACCAGCGACGCCCACAGCGTCATGTGCATGCCAAGCCTCATGGGAGCGAAGATAGCATCGGCTTGACGGAGCCCAGGAGCCGCATATAATAAGGGTACCGAACATGCGTACGGTACCGACCCCTGAGAGCACTCGGCTGACGCCGCGCCAGCGCCAGATCCTCGACTGGATCCGCGGCTACATCGATGCGCGCGGCATGCCGCCCACGCGCGCGGAGATCGCCGCGGGCCTCGGCTTTTCCACCGCCAGCTCGGCGGAGGATCATCTGCAGGCGCTGGCGCGCAAGGGCGCCGTCGAGCTCATTCCCGGCGCATCGCGCGGGCTGCGCGTGAAGGACATCGCCGGCGAGCCGCGCCAAGGCACCCTGCCCCTGATCGGCCGCGTGGCCGCGGGCCAGCCGATCCTCGCGCACGAACATGTCGAGGCGCATTACCGTGTCGATCCCGATCTTTTCGCGCCGCGCGCCGACTATCTGCTGCGTGTGCGCGGCATGAGCATGCGCGACGCCGGCATCCTCGACGGCGACCTCCTGGCGGTGCACCGTGCAACGGAGGCACGCAACGGCCAGATCGTCGTGGCGCGCGTCGCCGACGACGTGACGGTCAAGCGCTGGCGGCGCCGCGGGCGCGAGGTGCTGCTGATGCCCGAGAACTCCGATTTCGCACCCATCGTCGTGGACCCGCGCGTCACGCCGCTCGCCATCGAGGGCATCGGCGTCGGCCTGATTCGCGGCAGCAGCGGACTGTAATTCCGCGTGAACGGCGTGGCGGCCCGGCCGCCGCGCCATTTTTTTCTACTGTGAGGTGCTTCATGGTCGATCCCGTTCCGAGCACGTATCGCGGTGTCACGGCCTATCTCATCCTCAGGGATGCCGCCCGCGCGTTCGACTTCTACCAGAAAGCGTTTGCCGCGGAGCCGGTGCTGCGTCTCGACGGCCCCGACGGCAAGATCGCGCACGCCGAAGTGCGCATCGCCGGCGGTGTCGTGATGATGTCGGAGGAGAACCTGCAGATGGGCTACAAGAGCCCGCACACGCTTGGCGGCTCGCCGGTGCATCTCATGTTCTACGTGCCCGACGTGGATCGCGCGTTCGAGCGCGCCATCGCGGCGGGGGGCACCGTTCATCGCGCCGTGCAGGACCAGTTCTACGGCGATCGCAGCGGGACGCTGACCGACCCGTTCGGCATCCTCTGGACGCTCGCCACGCACATCGAGGACGTGACGGAAGAGGAAGTGAAGCGCCGCATGGCGTCGATGGGCGCGCAATCATGAGCACGGCCATGCCGTACGTGCTGTACGGCAAGCTCGGCTCCGGCGCCGCGTCCGTGCACGCGGCGCTGGAGATCGCGGGCACGCCGTATCGGCTCGTGGAAACCGCGTCGTGGGAGCCCAACGCCGCATTCGACGAATTGCTGGCCGTCAATCCGATCGGCCAGATACCGACACTGAAGCTGCCCGACGGCAGCGCATTGAGCGAAAGCGCGGCGATCCTCATTCATCTCGCGGATCGCTTTCCGTCGAGCCACCTCTTGTCGTCGGATCCCGGCACGCGCGCGCAGCAGATCCGCGGCCTCGTGTACATCGCCGCCAACTGCTATGCGTGCATCACCATCATCGACTTTCCCGAGCGCTTCTGCGCCGAGGCGGACGACGACGACGCGGTGAAGGAGCGCATCCGGACCGGCACGCGCGCGCGGCTGCACAAGCACTGGGATATCTTCGCCGACCTGTTCCCCGCGCGGCCTTATCTGTCCGGCGCCGAAGTCGGCGCGCTCGATCTTTACGCCGCGACGGTGTCCAAGTGGAGCGGCGCGCGAAAGCACCTCGAGCAGAGCCGTGCCGCGTTCCACGAAGCGCTGCAGCGTATCGAGGCGCATCCCAAGGTCGCCGCAGTGTTCGCAAAGCATTGGCCTCCCAAAGCCTGAATGCGGTCCTGTCGCATCCCGCCATCTGGCGCGGCGGCGACTGCGCACCGGAGCCGGCGACGCTGCCGACCGGGCATGCGGCGCTCGACGCCGTGCTGCCCGGCGGCGGCTGGCCGCAGGGTGCGCTCACGGAGATCCTGCTCGCGCGCGAAGGCATCGGCGAGCTGCGCCTCGCGCTTCCTGCGCTCGCGCGGCTGACGCACGAAGGCCGCGCCGTGGTATGGGTGGCGCCGCCCCATCGTCCGTACGCGCCGGCGCTCGCCGCCGCGGGCATCGATCTCGCGCGCTTCATCGTGGTGCGTTGCCGCGAATCGCGCGAAGCGCTGTGGGCCTACGAGCAGGCGCTGCGCGCGGCCGATTGCGGCGCGGCGTTCGCATGGCTCGACCTCACCGACGCGCGCATGCTGCGGCGCCTGCAGGTCGCCGCACGCGAAGGCCGCACGTTCGGCGTGCTCTGGCGCAGGCCCGGCCAGCGCAGCGTCGCCGCACCGGTGCCGCTGCGTCTCGCCCTCGAGCCGCGCGACGGAAGGCTCGCCGTGCACGTCGTCAAACGCCGTGGTGCACCGCTCGCGCAGCCCGTGATGATCGACGTGGCGCGCGCGCCCGGCACGCCGTGGATCGCCGCCGAAATTCCCGAGGAGAAGCGTCATGAGCGGCCTCGCACATCACTTCGCCACGATGGCGTACAACAACGCGTGGGCGAACCACCGCCTGCTGGCGGCTTGCGTCAGGCTGTCGCAGGCTGAGTTCGTCGCGACGCGCACGAGCTTCTTTCCGTCGCTCAAGGCGACGCTCAACCACATCGTCACCGTCGACTGGTATTACGTCGACGCGCTCGAGCGCTGGCGGACCGGACGCCCTGTCAACGCCATGCCGTCGCGCTTCTTCGAGCCCGAGGAGCCTTTCGAGACGTGCGCCGCGCTGAGCGAAGCGCAGCACGCGGTCGACCGACGGCTCGTCGAGCTGTGCGTCGTGCTGCACGACGACGAGCTGTCGCAACCCGTGGCCGTGATGCGGCGCGCAGGCGCGGAGCACGAAACGGCCACGCGCCTGCTCGCGCATCTGTTCCAGCATCAGATCCATCATCGCGGACAGGCGCACGCGATGCTGGCGGGCACGCCTGTGCCGCCGCCGCAGCTCGACGAGTTCTTCTGCGCCAACGAGGCGCACCTCCGCGCGCGCGAGCTCGCCGAGCTCGGCTATTCCGAAGCGCTCGTCTGGCAATGAGCCTCTGGGCCTGCCTCGACATCCCCACGCTTGCGGTGGACGTGTTCGCGCGCGCGTGGAGCGCCGACGATCATGCGCGACCGTTCGTGGTGAGCAGCGGCGGTCACTATCCGCGCGTGGTCGGCATGAACGACGCTGCCGCGCGCGCGGGCATCCGGCGCGACCAGCTCATTTCCGCGGCGTTCGCGCTGGCGCCCGGCATGGTCACGCGCGATCGCAATCCGCTGGCCGAAAGCGAGGCGCTCGCGCAGATCGCGCAGGCGCTGCTTGCGTTCACGCCCACGGCGAGCCTTGCGCCGCCGCATGCCGTGCTCGCGGACATCGGCGGCAGCGTCCGGCTGTTCGGCGGCCTGAGGCGGCTGGTGGGCCGCATGCTGCACGCCGTGCGTGAGGCCGGCTTCGAGCCTGCGCTCGGGCTCGCACCCACACCCACGGCGGCGCTGCTGCTGGCGCGCGCGGGCATCACGCGTCCGGTTCTGCATGCCGACGCGCTGCCCGCCGCGCTGCAGAAGCTGCCGCTGCCGCTCACCGATCTCGATGCTGCCGTGCTCGAGCTGCTGTCGTCGGCCGGGATCACGACGTTCGGCGCGCTCGCCACACTGCCGCGCGCCGCGCTCGCACGCCGTTGCGGCGAGGCCGTCGTCGATTGCGTCGACCGTGCGCTGTGCCGCGTGCCCGACCCGCGCATGCCCTACGTGCCGCCCCCGCGCTTCCAGGCGCGACTGCCGTTGCCCGCCGCCGTGGACGATACGCAGGCGCTCGGCTTCGCGCTCAACCGCCTCGTGCAGCAGCTCGCGCATTGGCTCACCGGGCGGGGACTCGGCGTCACGCGCCTTGCGCTGACGCTGGTGCACGAGCATTACGTGCGCGCCCGCGGCATACCGTCCACGAAGGTGACGTTCGCGCTCGGCGCGCCGGCGCGCGTGCCGGGGCACCTCAACGGCGTGCTGCGCGAGCGCCTCGCGCGCGTCGCGTTGCCCGCGCCCGTCGAAGCGCTGGCATTGACGAGCGAGGAGACGGCGCCGCTCGCCGGGCGCAACCTGGGACTGCTGCCGGGCGATGAAGCAC
This sequence comes from Casimicrobiaceae bacterium, assembly GCA_035493035.1. Classification (GTDB taxonomy): domain Bacteria; phylum Pseudomonadota; class Gammaproteobacteria; order Burkholderiales; family Casimicrobiaceae; genus VBCG01. The sequence goes on from DATJIS010000104.1 coordinate 31,097, forward strand.
GCCGCGTCGAGGTGCCGCTGCTCGAGCGGCTGCGCGCACGCCTCGGCGACGAGGCCGTCACGCTGCTCGCTGCGCGCGCCGAGCATCGGCCCGAGCTCGCGCAGGAGGAAAGCGCCGTCGCGCCCCGCGCGCAGGCGTCGGCCGCGAGCGCAAGCCTGCCACCGCGCCCGCTGTGGCTGCTCGAACAGCCGGAGCCGATCGGCCACAAGCTCGAGGCGAAGCCCTGGGTGCTGCGCGACGGGCCCGAGCGCATCGAGTCGGGCTGGTGGGACGGACGCGACCTGCGACGCGACTATTTCGTGGCCGCGACGCCCGACGACGCGCTGATGTGGATCTATCGCGACCACCGCTACGGCGTCGACGACGGCGAATGGTTCGTCCACGGCATCTTCGCGTAGGCATTTGACACCGGCCGTATCAATTGGTACATTTCTCGTACCAATTGGTACACATGTCCAAACGCATGCCTGCCGTCGCGCCACGACGCGAGGCCGTCGATCTCGCCACCCGCCACGCGCGCGCCCGCCTGGCGGCGATGGTCACGCGCCTGCTCGTCCACTGGAACCTGAGCGCCGCCGAGCAGGCCGCCGTGCTGGGGCTTTCCGGCGGCAGCCGCAGCACGCTCGCGCGCTATCGCAGCGGCGAGCCGCTCGCCGACAACCGCGACCTGCTCGATCGGGCGAAGCACCTGCTCGGTATCCACAAGTCGCTGCGGCTGCTCTTTCCGCACGACCGCGACCTCGCGTACCGCTGGATGACCCAGCCCAATCGCCGCCTGGGCGCGCGGCCCATCGATGTCGTCGTCGAGCACGGCTTCGAAGGCCTGCTCGCGGTGCGCCGTTATCTCGACTTCCAGCGCGGTCGGTGATGGACCCGAAGCTCCTGTCGAGCAGCGTGGACTTCCACGATGACCTGACGCGCAACATTCCGGGCATTCGCGCATCGCAGAACCTGTTCGACGACCTGTCGAGCGATCCGGCCGACTGGGAGATCGCCATCGCGGCCGAGGGCAGCGACCGCATCCCCACGGGATCCGCCCTGGTCACGCGGCCCTTCGACTACGGCAGCGTCATCGGCTACAGCTTCGACGAGATGAACTGGCAGTCGACGCGCTTTTCCGACGGCGCATCGTACGGCGTGTGGTACGGCTCGCTCGACATCGAGACGACCGTGTACGAGTCTGCCTGGCACTGGTACCGCTTCGTGCTCGACAGCTACGCGGGCGAGCCGCGCACGGTGATCACCGACCGGCGCGTGTTCGACGTGCGCTGCGATGCGCTGCTCGTCGACCTGCGCGGCAAGGAGACCGCTTATCCGGGCCTGGTGAGCCGGACGAGCTACGCCTTCACTCACAAGCTCGGCCGCTACCTGCGCGACCAGGACCAGAACGGACTGCTGGTGCGCTCGGCGCGGTGCGAAGGCACCAATGGCGCGATCCTGCGGCCCGAGCGACTCTCCAACGTGCGCGATCGCGCCTATTTGACGTACAAGCTCGACGTGGCGAACGATGCGCTCGTGGTGGAGCGCACGCCCGGCCGGCGATGGATCAGGATCACGCCGAGCGCGCTCGGGTAACGCCTATTCCGGATCGTAGTAAACGTCCTCCCAACCGCGCGGCATGCGCACGGCGATGGTCAGCTCGCATCCCACCACCAGCGCATAGTTCTCGATCGTCGTCAACGTGGGACGGCTGTACTTGCCGCTCTCCAGGCGCGAAATCGCGCTTGCGTGGTCCCCATTCTCGTCGCAACCTCCTGTGGCGAGAGCCCGGCGTGAACGCGCCCGGCGGCGAGCTGGCTGACGAGGCAACCCAACGAGCCATCGCGCCTGCGCTGCAGCGTCGGCTTTATGTTGCGCGGCCTGCGCACTCGGTCCAGGTTGGCGTTCAGAACTTCGGTTCGTTCATCGGAGGGACACATGTCATTTTTCAAAGGGGTTAGCAGAGTTGCTATGTAGCAGAGATGCTAACCCCGAAGAAAAAGAGATGATATCGATCGTTCGGCTGACCCGGGCATTTGCCTACAATGCCATCTTACGATCGTCAAAACGATGGCGCCTTATCTTCTCCACGGAATCGTTTTGCCGGAGCGTGCCCAGTCGACGTTCGGGCCGTCGGAGTTTACGCGTTCATCGATAGTGTCGATACCTAACATGGCGCTCAACCGACGCTCGCGTGCGTGTCTTCTTGCTCCCCAGCGTCCGTGGGCGGCAGCCGGTTGACTTGATCGATGACCTGCACAGCGCGCGGTTTCCGATACTTCACGCGCAGTCTCGTCCGGCCTGCGCGCGCTGCAGCGACAACATGCCGCCGGCGATTCCAGTGTCTATCCGCTCTTCTACTCGCAGGGCGCCACGTTCTGGTTCGAGATCGACAGGGCGCTGCAAGCGCGCAACGGACAAGGACTCGACGAACTGGTGCCGGGGTTGATCCACGGCTCGTTCGCGGCGAATGACGGCCTGCCCGAGTCGTTCACCGAGGAGCTTCGCGAGCGCCTGGGCCCGGACGCACGGTCGATCCTGGATCGCTACTACTGAGACCTCGACTCAAATGCCCGCATACCACTGATACCCCTGGTCCTCCCAATACCCGCCGTTGCCGCCGTGTATCGAAGCGAAGCTCTCAACGGCTTCGAGCCGCATGACGTACTTGGCCATCTTGTAGCCGAGCTGCCGCTCGACACGCAGGCGGATCGGCGCACCGTTCTTCACCGGCAGCGGCTGGTCGTTGAGCTCGTAGGCGAGCAGCGTCTGCTCGTGGAACGCGTCGTCGAGGTCGATGCTCTCGTAGTAGGGGCTCGATCCGTCTTCCTCCATCGGATCGTAGCAATGGAACACGATGTAGCGCGCGCCGGGCTTCAGTCCTGCGGCGTTCAGCACCGCCGACAGGCGCGCGCCTTTCCACTTGCCGATCGCGCTCCAGCCTTCCACGCAGTCGTGCCGCGTGATCTGCGTGCGCGACGGCAGTGCGCGCAGCTCCGTGAGCGACAACCGTTGCGGGCGCTCGACGAGGCCATCCACGACGAGCGCGTAATCGGCGAAATTACCCGCGGCGAGGGCGTCGTACTGCGCGTTCATGGGCTTCGCCGTGCCGTTGCTGCGAAATTGAGGCGACAGGTCGGCGGGCGTGAACTCCTGCGCCATCGCCTTGCGGCCGGCGATCAGCGGCGCAATCTTCGCCGACAGCGTCTCGCCGACCCCGAGCACCTTGGGGAACCATTCGGTGCTCGACAGCTTGTCGCAGCCGGCGAGCGTGAGCGCGCCCACCGCCGCGGCCATGCGCTTCAACGCGTCGCGACGATCAGTCATGGCCCGCCTCCTGCGGCACCCGGTAGCGCCCCGTGATCATGGAGCGCAGGTTGTTCCACAAGCCGGTCACGATGACCTCGAACACGTGGATGGCGACGAAGCCGAACAGCAGCCACGCGACGATGAAATGGATCGACCGCGCGGACTGGCGCCCGCCGAACAGACCGACCCAGCCGGTGAACACCGTGTCGAGCCGCGGCGACATCGCGAGTCCCATCATCACGATGAGCGGGAGCAGGACGAAGATCACGATCAGGTAGACGAGCTTCTGCAGCACGTTGTAGCGCTTCGCCGCTTCACCCTTCGGATGGCGGAACTTGAGGTGATCGACGACCGACGCGCCGATGCCCCGCACGTCGTCGCGCGTGGGCCAGAGATCGCGCGCGAGGTGCCTGCTCCAGATCGTGTAGAGGACGTAGCAGAGGCCGTTGATCAGGAACACCCAGGCGAAGAAGAAGTGCCACGAGCGCGCCATGGCGAGCGAATAGTAGCCAGGGATCGTCAGCCAGCCCGGGAAGGCATAAGGGCTGTACCCGTCCCCGGTCTCGCGCAGGCCCAGCACGCCCGTTGTGTCGATCTCGCGACCGAGGATGCGCGTGAAGCCCATCGCGCCGGTGTCCGTCTCGCGCGCGCCGATCTGCAGCCACGCCGGGCGACCCGAGTACGAGTTCTGGCCCCAGTACAGCGACGGGTGTCCCTCGAAGATGTTGAGCCCGCTCATGAAAAGGATCGTGATGGCGACCACGTTGATCCAGTGCATGATCCGGACCGGCAGGCGGTGCCGGTAGTACAGGCGGGATGCAGGTTCGGGCATGCGCGTCCTCCGGTGTTGCGCGTGTGTCGCTCGGTGACGCCTCAAGCTTACGCCGCCAGGTGCGGAACGTCGCGACGGAGCGCGAGCCAGCCCGCCGCCGCGAGCGCGGTGAATGCGGCGCCGGCGTAGAACGTGAACGCCGGGCCGAGCGCGTCCCACAGCGCGCCCGCGACGGCGCTGGCGATCAGCAGCGCGACGCCGCACGCCAGGTTGAACACACCGAACGCCGTGCCGCGCAGATCGGCGGGCGCCGTCGCGGAAACGAGCGCGGCCAGCAGCCCCTGCGTGAGCGCCATGTGCAGCCCCCACAGGCCGGCGCCGACCAGCGCGCCAGCGGGTGTGGCGGCGCGCGCGAGCACGAGGTCGCTCACGATGAGCGCCGCGAAGCCTCCGAGGAGCAGGCCCCTCGCGTGGCCGCGATCGGCCGCGTTGCCCGCGGGGTACGCCAGGATCGCGTACACGAGCGACATGACCACCATGACCCACGGCGCCTGCAGGTTGGACATTCCGACGTCGTGCGCGCGAAGCACCAGGAACGCCTCGGAGAAGCGCGCGAGGGTGAGCACGGCCGCGACCACCGTCACCAGCGCGAAGCGGCGATCGAGGCGCGAGACGTCACGCCAGGCGATGCGCTTGCCCGGCGCGCGCTCGACCCGCGCCGGTTCGTCCACGCCGAACACGATGAGCAGCACGCACAGCGCCGCGGGAATCACGGCAATCCAGAAAGCCGCGCGAAAGTTTCCGGCGAACCACGCGATCGCGCCGACCGCCAGCAAAGGCCCCGCGATCGCGCCCACGGTGTCGAGCGACTGGCGCAGCCCGAAGGCCGCGCCGCGGACGTCGCGCGGCGTGAGGTCGGCGATGAGCGCGTCGCGCGGCGCACCGCGGATGCCCTTCCCCACCCGGTCGACGAAGCGCGCGGCCATCACCCATTCGATGGAGGTCGCGAGCGGGAACACGAGCTTGGACGCGGCCGCGAGCCCGTAGCCCGCGAGCACGAGCGGCTTGCGGCGCCGGGTCAGGTCGGACAGGTAACCCGAGAACATCTTGCAGATGAGCGCAAGCGATTCGGCCACGCCTTCGATCAGGCCGATGACGAGCACCGAGGCGCCCAGCGCGCCCGCCATGTACAGCGGAAGGAGCGAATGGATGAGCTCGCTCGAGCTGTCCATCAGCAGGCTGACGAAGCCGAGCGTCCACACGCCGCCCGGAATCGCCGCACGTCTCACAGGTCGAGCGCGGCGGTCAGGTCTCCCATGTTGGCTCGCACACCCGGCAAGGGCTCGAGCCCGAACCGGCGCGTGATGAGCTTGAGAATCGAGGTCGTGTCGTATTGCGTATGGTCGATGTAGCCCTTCCTGGCGAAGGGCGAGACGATGATCGCGGGAATGCGCGTCCCCGGCCCCCATCGATCGACCTTGGGCGGCGCGACGTGGTCCCAGAAGCCGCCGTTCTCGTCGTAGGTCACGATCACCACGCTCGAGCTCCACAGCGGGCTTGCCTTGATCTTCGCGAGCAGGCCGGCGATGTGCTCGTCGCCCGATTGCACGTCGGCATAGCCGGGATGCTCGTTGAGCGTTCCCTGCGGCTTGTAGAAAACCACCTGCGGCAGCTCGCCCTTCTCGATGCCGGCGACGAGATCGTGATAGTCCTTGAGGTGCTCGACGCGGTCCGGCGTGCCGGGCGCGAAGCGCGCGAAATAGTTGAACGGCTGATGATGCGTGACGAAGTTGGGCTCGCCCGGGCCGCGCGCGTTGATGATCGTGCGCTTCGCGTCGGCCGGCTGCATGCCGTCCTTCACCGCCGCGTCCCATGCACCGGAGTACCACGCCCACGAGATGCGCTTGGCCGACAAGGTGTCACCGATGGTCTTCAGCGTCTGCGGCGGCACCGGATGCTTCGATGGATCGGCATAGCGCGGGTCGCCGCCCTTCGCCGGCGCGATGCGCGACGGCTGGTATGGCGGCTGGCTGGTGTTGACCGAGTAGCCGTCGGGCGTGACCTCGCCGCCGAGGAACTGCGGCGGGCCGTCGAGCACGGACTTCGGCGAGGACGGCTTGGTCTTGAGCCACCCCCGCTCGTCGACCTGCGCGCGCTCGGATGCGGGCGCGTCGCGGTCGATCGGCGCGCAGGCGCAGACCAGCCAGATGTGGTTGAGGTACGAGCCGCCGAATGCGCCCATGAAGAAGTTGTCGGCGAGCGTGTACTCCTGCGCCCACTTCCACGTCGGCAACGTCGAGCCGTCGTAGTGGCCCATGACCAGCGCGCCGGCGTCGCTCGCCGCGACGAAGCGATCGTTGCGTCCGCCGTTGATCTGCTCCTGGTTGCGGTAGTACTCGTGGATGAGGTCGCGGGTCTTGGCCGACAGCGGCATGTCGACCGGCGGCGCATCGATGCGAAACGGCTTGTTGGGCAGGTTCGCCGGGAATTGGGGATCGGGCTTGTCGCTGCTCAGCCACACCGGCGGCAGGTGCGGCAGAGGCTTGCCGTCCCGGTCGACTTGCGTGTATTGCGCGGGCGTTGCATTGGCGATGCCGTTGGCGCCGGGAAACAGCCCGTACAGGTTGTCGAAGCTGCGGTTTTCGGCGTACAGCACGATGATGTGCTGCACCTTGTCGAGACCGGCGTGCCGGGCCGGCTGCGTGGTGCAGGCCGCGAGCAGGAGGGCGAACGCGACAGCGAGTTTGCGGTTCATGTCAGTTCCACCGTGGTGCGCACCGTGCCGGCGCGTTCATGCCTTGCCGTGATGGCGACCGACTGTGCCGCCGGTCCGCGCACGACCCATTCGAGCTTCATGCGATCGTCGGTCACGTTGTAATCGGGCCAGAACGACACGCCCGTGTGCTTGTACGCGCGGCCCTCGAGCTGGCCGTGCTCGTCGCGCAGCTTGCCCGCCTCGAGCGCGAGGCCGGGCGGAAGGTCGAGCTCGGCGACCACGCCGCGAGCGGTCTTGCGCTTCAGCGCCCGCTTGGACACGTACGTCGGCAGATAGCCCTCGTTCTGCACGACGAGCGTGATCTTCCAGGTGTCGCCGGCGAGGCGTGTCGCTCCGGCGTGCACGAGCGCCAGGCGCGGCGAGATGAGCGACTGCCACAGCAGCCAGCGCGGAAAGCGCGCGATCTCCTTCTCGAGCAGCGGCAGCGGCGGATTGCCGAAGGCGTGGAAGCGGTTCCACCCTCCGATCTCCACGCGCCCGAGCTGCGGATGGTCGAATGGCCGCCACGGCTGATGCGCGAGGCCGCCGAGCACGTCCTCGCTCCAGCGAAAGAGCTTGAGGTCATCCTCGATGGGATGGTCGCGGAACCAGTCGATGTACTTGTAGTTCGCGATGCCCGCCTCGCGCATCGGCGCCCAGATCTCGACGACCCACGAGAAGATGCCGAGGTGCTCGTAGATCCAGTCGAACGTCCCGCCGATGACCGACTTCGGGTGATAGCGGAACTCGTGGTACACGGAGATCGCGGGATAGCCGGTGAGCTCGGTACCCTTCTTGCCCATGGTCTGGTAGACCCACAGGTCTTCGGCATCCATCTCCTCATCCGGGTGCTGCTCGAGCGGGCGCAAGAGCACGCCGCTCCAGGTATGAAACGAGGTGCCGCCGGTGATGTTCGGGTGTTTCACCACGAAGTCGGCGACCGCGCGCACCTCGGGCTCCGAGGTTGGATACGGACCGGATCCGACCTGCTCGAACTCCTGGCGCCAGCCGGCGGGAAAGTTTCGATTGAGGTCGAGCCCGTGCCTGGGCTTCTTGATCTTCAGCGTGAAGCCGTCCCAGTGCTCGTAGCGTCCCTCGGGTAGCACGCGGTAGTACGTGCCGCCGGTCTCGGTCGGATCGCGGCGCACGAGGAGCCGCGGCTGCTCGGGATGCGCCTTCCACAATCCGTTGGGATCCTCGATGCGCATCTGCAGGATGCGGCCGTCGCCATCGATGTCCTCGACGACGAGGCCTTCGATGTCTTCCTCTTCGAACGGATACGGCCTCGTGCTCGAGCGCACCCACTTGGGCTTGTCGGCAAGCGCCCATTCCGCGCCGTCGGGATTGATGCGCGGGCACAGGTAGAACGCGCGCGTGTCGAGCGCACGCGTGATGTCGGCATCGCGGCCATGGCCGCTCACGAGCGTATCGAGGAAATACAGCGTGGCGGCCGACGCCGCCACTTCCGTGGAATGGATGTTGCCGTCCACCCAGAACGCCGGCTTCTCCGACGCGGGACCGGTCGCGGTGTTGGTCACCGTGAGCACCCAGATGTCGCGGCCTTCGTGGCTCCTGCCGATCGACTCGATCGCCACCAGGCGGGGGTGCTCGCGCGCGTACGTGTGAAGGAGTTTGGTGAGCTCGTCGTAACGGTAGAAGCGATCGAAGGCGGCTGGCATCGGTGGTTCTGCATCCCGGGGCGGCAAGCGCCGCATCTTACGCTGGACCCGCGAACGGAGGGCCCCGAGCCCGATCAAAGCAGATGATGAAGGCGTGGTACCTCCTGTTCCTGGTGCAATTCGCGCTCGTGTTGTGGCCGCCGTTCTACAACCGGGTCGAGCCGACGTGGATCGGCGTGCCGTTCTTCTACTGGTACCAGCTCCTGTGCGTGGTCATTGGGGCGGTGCTGACGGCCATCGTGTATTTCGCCACCCGGCGTCGCCGCTGACATGCAGTCCGTCAACTGGACCGCGCTGATCGTCTTCCTCCTGCTGTTCGCGTTCATCACGTGGCTCGGCTTCGCCGCGGCGCGCTGGCGCCGAGGCGACCTCGACCTGCTGCACGAGTGGGGCCTCGGCGGGCGCCGGTTCGGCACCGTCGTCACGTGGTTCCTCGTCGGGGGCGACCTCTATACCGCGTACACCTTCGTCGCGGTCCCCGCACTCGCGTTCGGCGCAGGCGCAATCGCGTTCTTCGCGGTGCCCTACACGATCGTGATCTACCCGATCCTGTTCCTGGTGTTCCCGCGCCTTTGGGTCGTCTGTCACCGGCACAACTACATCACCGCCGCGGACTTCGTGCGCGGGCGCTTCGGCAATCGCTGGCTGGCGCTCGCCGTCGCGGTGACGGGCCTCGTCGCGACCATGCCGTACATCGCGCTGCAGCTCGTCGGCATCCAGGTCGTCGTCGGCGCGCTGGGGATCTCGGGCACGGGGCTCGCCGCGGACCTCCCGCTCATCATCGCCTTCATCGTGCTCGCGGCGTTCACCTACTCGAGCGGCCTGCGCGCGCCCGCGTCGATCGCCATCGTCAAGGATCTCCTGATCTACATCACCGCCTTTGCAGCGGTGATCGTGATTCCCATCCAGCTCGGCGGCTTCGGGCGCATCTTCGCCGCGGTGCCGCCGCAGAAGCTCCTGCTCGCAATCCCGGGGGCGGACACGACGGGCCAATACAGCGCGTACGCGACCCTCGCGCTCGGCTCGGCGCTCGCGCTGTTCCTGTATCCGCACTCGATCACCGGCCTCCTGAGCGCCAGCAGCGGCCAGGCGATCCGCCGCAACGCCGCCATGCTGCCCGGCTATTCGCTGATGCTCGGCCTGCTGGCGCTGATCGGCTTCTTCGCGGTCGCGGCGGGCGTGCAGGCGATGCCCGAGTACGCCGCCGGCTTCAAGGAATTCGGCAACAACTTCGCGGTGCCGGCGCTGCTGCTGCACAGCTTCCCCGACTGGTTCGTCGGCGTGGCATTCGCGGCCATCGGCATCGGCGCGCTCGTGCCCGCGGCGATCATGTCCATCGCGGCGGCCAACACGTACACGCGCAACATCCACCGCGAATTCATCAATCGCAATCCCACCGACCGGCAGGAAGCGCAGATGGCGAAGTGGGTGTCGCTCATCGTGAAGTTCGGCGCGCTGGCGTTCATCCTGTTCGTGCCGACGCAATACGCGATCCAGTTGCAGTTGCTCGGCGGCATCTGGATCGTGCAGATATTGCCGGCCGTCATGCTCGGTGTGTACACGCGCTGGTTCAACGATCGCGCGCTGCTGATCGGCTGGGCGGTCGGCATGATCGCCGGGACGGCGATGGCGATCGCCTCGAATCTCACGCCGACGTATCCGCTGAAGCTCGGCGCATGGACGTTCCCCGGCTACACCGCGCTCTACACGGTGATCCTGAACCTCGTCGTGGCCACCGTCCTGACGCTCGTGTTCAATGCGATGCGCACGCCACGAGCGCCATTCGACGAAACGGTCGCGACCGATTACTCTATCTGACCTGCGCCGCCGGCAGAGCGGCCCTTCGAGGGAGGTCGGACATGAGCATCGTCGTGAATCGTTCGCGCCGCGCATGGGTCGGCGCGGGAATCTCGAGCCTCGCCCTCGGCGCGCTGCCGCTTCGCGCCCGCGGCGCCACCGCGCTGCGCTGGGCCACCGTCCTGCCGACCAACCATCCCATGGTCGCCATGATGGAGCGCGTCGGCAGGCAGATGCACGACGAGACCGGCGGCGCGGTCGACATCCAGACCTTTCCTGCAGGGCAGCTCGGCTCCTCGCGTGACCTGATCGAGGCCACCTCGTCCGGCGCCATCCAGATCGTCGACGAAGGCGCGGCGCAGTTCGGGCAGTTCGTGCCGCAGTTCTCGATACTCGAGGCGCCGTACCTGTGGCGCGACCCGCAGCACGTGCGCCGGGTGCTCGCCTCGCCCGTGCTCGACGAGATGAACGCGCAGCTCGTGGCCAAGCGGTCGATGCGCGTCATCGGCGCCACGTATTACGGCAAGCGCCATGTCACCTCGGGCACCAAGGCGATCAACACCGTCGACGACATCAAGGGATTCAAGCTGCGCATCCCCGAAGTCGACACGTTCCGCGCGATGGCCGAGGCGTGGGGTGCGCGGCCCACGCCGATGAACATCAGCGAGCTCTACCTCGCGCTGAGCCAGGGCGCGGTCGACGGCCAGGAGAACCCGCTGCCGACGATCCAGAGCAACAAGTTCTTCGAAGTGCAGAAATATCTCGTGCTGACCGGCCACATCATCACGCCGCGACTCGTCGTGGTGAACGAGAGCGCGTGGCAGTCGCTCACGCCAAAACAGCGCGATGCGCTCAAGGCCGCCGTGACCACGCACGGCGCGACCCAGGACAACGAGATCGTCGGGCAGGAGAGCAAGCTGGTCGACACGTTCAAGGCCGGCGGCATGAACGTGATCCAGCCCGACCTCGAAAGCTTCCGCAAGCCCGTGCTCGCGGCCCTCCCACCCAAGTTCGAATCGAAGTGGGGCAAGGGCTTGTGGGAACGCATCGCCGGGGCTTGATCCGCGCGTTCGATCGCGCCGCGGCCATCGGCTGCGGCGCACTGGTGGTCCTGCTGCTCGGCTGCGTGACCCTCGGCGTGGTCACGCGCGCGCTGAACGAGCCGCTGATCTGGACGGACGAGCTGTCGCGCTTCCTCATGGTGTGGCTCGCCGTGTTCGGCTGGATCGCCGCGACACGCAAGCGCATTCACGTGCGCATCCGCTTCGTGCACGATCGCCTGCCGGCGCGGCTGCACGACGTGACCGAGGTTGCGATCCAGGCCGCGATGACGCTGTTCGGCGTGCTCGTGGCGTGGTACTCGGTCGGGCTCGTCTTGCGCAACGCCGACCTGCAGGCGACCACGCTGCCGATCTCCATGGCGTGGATGTATGCGCCCATGCTCCTTGCCGGCGCCGTGACGGCGCTGCAGGGACTGGGCGAATTGCTTCAGGCGGCCCGCCGATGATGCACCTCATGCTCGAGATCGTCGGCGTGTGGCTGGCCGCGATCCTCATGGGCTTGCCACTCTTCGCGTCGATGGGCCTCGCCGCGCTCGCGTTCGTGACGTTCGGCGGCCTGTCCCCATCCATCGTGCCGCAGAAGATGGCGCAGGCGATGAACTCGTTTCCGCTGGTCGCCGCGCCGCTGTTCGTGCTGATGGGCAACCTGCTCGGCGCGGCGCGGCTCACCGACCGCATCGTGCGCTTCGCGACCTCGCTCGTCGGTGCGTTGCGGGGCGGCTACGCGCACGCCAGCATCCTGTCGAGCATGATCTTCGCGGGCATGGTCGGATCGGCGGTGGCCGACGCGGCGGGCACCGGGGCGGTCGAGGTCCGCGCGATGAAAAAGGCCGGCTACCGTCCGGAGACCGCGGCCGCGATCAGCGCGGCCGCGGCGACCATCGGGCCCATCATCCCGCCGAGCCTGCCGATGGTCATCTACGGCGTGAGCGCCGACGTGTCGATCGGCCGGCTCTTCCTCGCCGGCGTCGTGCCCGGTGTGCTCATGGGCGTCTCGCTGATGGTGCTGGTCGCGATCATCGCGCCGCGCCAGGGCTTGCCGCGGCACGCCTTCGGCGGGCTGTGCGAAGTGTGGCACGCGTTTCGCGATGCGTTCTGGGCGCTGATGGCGCCGGTGATCCTGCTCGGCGGCATGTTCAGCGGCGCGTTCACGCCGACCGAGGCCGCGGCGGTCGCCGACCTGTACGCGCTGTTCCTCGGATTCGTCGTCTATCGCACGCTGTCGCTGAAGGACCTGCCCGCGATCCTCGTGAACACGGCCGAGACCACGGGCATCGTCGCCGTGCTCGTGATGGCGGCGGGCGCGCTCGGCTGGTGCATGTCGATCTCGCGCATTCCACAGACGATGGCGCCGGCGATCGTCGCGACGATCCATTCGCCGCTCGTGTTCCTGTTCGTGTCGAACGCGATCCTGCTCGCGGTCGGCTGCTTCATGGAAGCGCTCGCCGCGATGCTGATCCTCATTCCGATCCTCGTGCCGGCCGCGCTGAGCTTCGGCATCGATCCGGTCCAGTTCGGGCTGATCATGATCTTCAACCTGATCCTCGGCACGATCCATCCGCCCATCGGCGTGGTGCTGTTCGTGATGGCGCGCATCGCCGAGGTGACGTTCGAGCAGATCTCGCGTGCGATCCTGCCGTGGCTCGTCCCGCTGCTGATCGTGCTGGTCGTCATCACCGTGTGGCCGCCGCTCACGCTGGCATTGCCGGGGTGGCTCATGAAGTGACCGCTCGGCCCGAGGGAGGCCTGTGCCATAATACCGTACGGATGTACGGTGCTCATGGAACTGCTCCCCGCCTATGCCGAGCTGCACTGCCTGTCGAACTTCTCGTTCCTGCGCGGCGCGTCGCATCCCGAAGAGCTGGTCGAGCGCGCGAAGGGCCAGGGCTATGCCGCGCTCGCGCTGACCGACGAATGCTCGGTGGCCGGCGCGGTCCGCGCGCATCTCGCCGCACGCGAGGCCGGCGTGCCGCTCATCATCGGCAGCGAATTCACGCTGCGCGATGGCGTCAAGCTCGTGCTGCTCGCCACCGATCGCGAGAGCTACGGCGATCTGTCGCAGCTCATCACGCGCGGGCGCCGCAACGCCCCGAAGGGTCGCTACGCGCTCGCGCGTGCCGACGTGGAATCGCTCGGGCGCCGCTGCCTCGCGCTGTGGGTGCCGCCGGGCGATCCGCGTGACGATGTCGACGCCGCGCGCGACACCGGGCGGTGGATCGCGGACACGTTCTCCCAGGGCGCCTGGATCGCCGCCGAGCTCTTCGCGGGCGCGGGCGATCGCCTGCGGCTCGCGCGCCTGACGGCGCTGTCGCGCGCGACCGGGCTGCGGCTCGTCGCGGCCGGCGACGTGCACATGCATGTCCGCGCGCGCCGCGCGCTCCAGGACACGCTGACCGCGGTGCGGCTGAAGACCCCCATCGCCGAATGCGGATTCGCCTTGTTTCCCAACGGCGAGCGGCATCTGCGCTCGCGCGCGCGCCTCGCCGGCACGTATCCGCCGGAGCTCCTGGCCGAGACGCTGCGCGTGGCCGAGCGCTGCCGCTTCTCGCTCGACGAGCTGCGCTACGAGTACCCCGAGGAGATCGTGCCCTCGAACGAAACGCCCGCGTCGTGGCTGCGCAAGCTCACCGAGCGCGGCCTCGCGAGGCGCTACGACCCTCACGGCGTCGACGACAGCGTGCTGCGCGGCGACAGCACGTTCCGCTGCGCGAAGGTGCCCGCCGAAGTGCGCGAGCTGATCGAGCACGAGCTCGCGCTGATCGCCGAGCTGCGCTACGAGCCCTACTTCCTCACCGTGCAGGATATCGTGGCCTTCGCGCGCGACCAGCACATCCTCTGCCAGGGCCGCGGCTCGGCGGCGAACTCGGCGGTGTGCTACGCGCTCGGCATCACCGAGGTCGATCCGTCCCGCATGTCGATGCTGTTCGAGCGCTTCATCAGCCGGGAGCGCAACGAGCCGCCGGACATCGACGTGGATTTCGAGCATCAGCGGCGCGAGGAAGTCATGCAGTACGTCTACGGCAAGTACGGCCGGCATCGCGCGGCGCTGGCGGCCACGCTCATCACCTACCGGCCGAAGAGCGCGGTGCGCGACGTGGGCAAGGCGCTCGGCCTCGACTTCGCGCAAGTCGATCGTCTCGCCGGCTTGTTCGCGTGGTGGGATGGACGCGCGGTGCCCGTGCAGCGCGTGCGCGAAGCCGGATTCGATCCCGAGAATCCGGTGTTGCGGCGCCTGATCGCGCTCGCCGGCAAGCTGGTGGGCTTTCCGCGCCATCTGTCGCAGCACGTCGGCGGGTTCGTGATCGCGCGCGATCTGCTGGAGCGCATGGTGCCGGTCGAGAACGCCGCCATGGCCGACCGCACGGTCATCCAGTGGGACAAGGACGATCTCGATGCGATGGGCCTGCTCAAGGTCGACTGCCTGGCGCTCGGGATGCTGTCGGCGATCCGCCGCACGATCGATCTGATGAACGGGTACTACCGACATCTTCGCGGCGGCTTCGACATCGCGTCGATCCCGCCCGAAGACCCTGCCGTCTACGCGATGATCCAGCGCGCCGACACGATCGGCGTGTTCCAGATCGAGTCGCGCGCGCAGCAATCCATGCTGCCGCGATTGAAGCCCGCGTGCTTCTACGACCTGGTCATCGAGGTCGCCATCGTGCGGCCGGGCCCGATCCAGGGCGGCATGGTGCATCCGTATCTCAAGCGGCGCCAGGGAATCGAGCGCATCACCTATCCGAGCGACGCGGTGAAGGCCGTGCTCGAGCGCACGCTCGGCGTGCCGATCTTCCAGGAACAGGTGATGCAGCTTGCGATCGTGGCCGCCGGATTCACGCCCGGCGAAGCGGACCGGTTGCGCCGCTCGATGGCGGCGTGGCGGCGCCGCGGCGGGCTCGAGGTGTTCGAGCAGCGCCTGATCGACGGCATGGGCGCGCGCGGCTACAGCGAGGACTTCGCGCGCCAGATCTACCAGCAGATCCTCGGCTTCGGCGAATACGGCTTTCCCGAATCGCACTCCGCGTCGTTCGCGCTGCTCGTGTACGTTTCATCGTGGCTGAAATGCTACGAGCCCGCGGCGTTCTGCGGCGCGCTGCTCAACTCGCAGCCCATGGGCTTCTACGCACCCGCGCAGCTCGTGCAGGACGCGCAGCGCCACGGCGTGACGGTGCGTCCTCCCGATGTGGCGGTGAGCGACTGGGATTGCACGCTCGAGCCCGAGACCGAGTCGTCCGAGCGCCCGGCCCTGCGCCTCGGGCTGCGCATGGTGAGGAGCCTCACCGAGGCGGGCGCGCTGCGCATCATGGCCGCACGCGCCGAGCGGCCGTTCGAAAGCGTCGCCGACCTCGCGCATCGCGCGGCGCTCGATCGGCGTGATCTCGCCGCGCTCGCCGACGGCGACGCGCTGGCGGCGCTCGCCGGTCATCGCCATCACGCGGTGTGGAACGTCGCCGGCGTCGAGCGGCTGCCGGCGCTCCTCGCCGGCGACACGTTCGCCGAACGCGATCCGGAATTGCCCGCGCCCACCGAAGGGCAGGACATCATCGCCGACTATCGCAGGCTCGGACTCACGCTGCGCCGCCACCCGCTGGCGCTGCTGCGGCCGCACCTTCGAGCACGGCGCCTGATGACCACCGCGGAGATCGCGAAGGCGCCCGACCGCAAGCTCGTCCGCGCCGCGGGCATCGTGATCGGTCGCCAGCGCCCGGATACCGCGAGCGGCGTCATCTTCATGACGCTCGAGGACGAGACCGGCAGCACGAACGTCGTGGTGTGGCGCGATCTGCAGGAGCGCCAGCGACGCGAGGTGCTCAGCGCGCGCCTGCTCGCCGTGTATGGCCGCATCGAGCGCGAAGGCGATGTCGTGCACGTGCTCGCCGGGCGCCTCGTCGATCTCACGCCGCTGCTGGGCGAGCTGCCGACGCGCTCACGGGATTTTCATTGAGGACGCCACCATGCCCTCGCCCGGCCAGGTGCATGCCGGGGGCAGGCGGCTTCGCGCCTGCGCGTGCACACGCCGCATCAATCCGTCCACGGGCATGCGCAGGCGCTCGCCGTACATCACGTACGCATCCATCGCGTCGCGACAGCTTCGATCGACGTCCGACGACAACGCGAGCTCCACCAGGAACGCCCGGCTGGCATCGACTTCGCGGCCGGTCAGCGCGCTCGCGATGGCGAGCGTATTCCAGTCGCTCACGCGCAGGCTGCGCCGCGACCCGCTGAACGCGAGCGCATACAGCGCGAGCTGCCGCGCCGTTTCGGCCTGCGCGGGACGAAGCCGCAGATGCAGGAACGCGAGAAACCCGGCCGTGTCGGGGTCGCGCGGATCCGCGGCGAGCGCGCGCACGGCGAGCTCGAGCGCCTCCGCGTCGCGACCCGACGCGAGCGCGCCGCGCGCCTGGCTTTGCAGCGCCCGCGACTGTTCAGCGCCATTGTTGGGGGCCGGGTACGCGCGCTCGGCGCGCCACGGAACGTACGACGCGTCGAGCACCGTGCGCTCCTGTGCGGGCGTCTGCGCCATGGCCGCGGCCCACAGCACACGCGCGACGTCGAGATTGGCCTGCGCGGCAACGCGAGGGACCGCGTCTGCGAGCATGCGTCGCCCGGCCGCGCCGAGATCGTCCTGCGGCGGCTCCGCCAGCGCGGGACGCGCCTCCGGCGGCATCGATGGCATCGGTGGCATCGATGGCACGGGGCGTACGCCGGTGTCGAGCACCGCACCGGGCTGCACGCGAACCGTCTCCATGGCTGCGGGCGTCGGACGCTTCAACGGCGCCTTCGGCGCGGTGGCGAGCAGGCGCGGTGCGTCGGCGCTGCGGTCCTCGACCGGCGCCGCGCGCTGCTCGATGGCGCCGAAGAGCTTGAGCACGTCGTGCAGCGCCATGCGCAGCGGATCGCGCTGCTGCGCCCTGCCCGGGCTCGGCACCTCGCTTCGCGCCAGACTCGGCGACGATGAGGATGGCCGCGCTTCGGGCTCGAGCCGGGGCACCTCGGTGATGACGATGGCGTCGTTGCGGGTCGCAGCCGATGCCATCGCGGGGCTCGGTGCCGTCGACGTCGCGACGCTGGGCGCGGCGGGCGGTGATTCCGTCGCCACAACCGTGTCCGTGACGGCGGGGCCCGAAGACCCGGCCGGTGATTTCGCGCGAGCGGCCGCCCATCTCACGGGAGGCACGTGCGCGTGCGCGACGATCGGCGCTCGCTCGCGCGCCGGGCGCGCAGGCGATACGCCTGCCGGGGCGCTCGGCGCACGCGCGACTTTGTCGCGCGCGCCCGGAACGGCGCGGCGATGCATCGGCCCGGCCTCGCTGGGCGGTTCGACGGCGGGCGGACTCGCGCCGGCGAGCGCGGCCCGCGGTGCGGCAGCGGCGGCAGCCGGCGCGGCCGCAGTGGGGCGCGGTGGAACGGAGGCACTTGGTGCAGTCGCGGCGGGTACTGGCACCGGAGCACCGACAGCCGGCGCGGCGGCAGGCGTCGCATCCGCCACGGTCTGCGGCTCCGGCATTACGCGCGGCTGCGCCTGCCCGCCACGCGCGACATGTGCAACGGGATCGACGCCGTCGCCGACGAAGGACGGCACGGCGAGCGCCGCCATGGCGACGCACACCGCGCCGACGGCCACGCCGGCGCGCCTGCGCGGACGCGGCGGTGCGACCGCGACGGGTTCGAGCTTCCCGGGCGCGACGACCGGAACGCGCAGGCGCGGGTAGCGCACGACCGCCGGCGTGATCGCGGTCATGACGACCGGGGGCATTGCGCGTTCCGGCAGCGTGATGCGCGTGGGCAGCGTGCGCGCGACGGGCGCGAGCGCGATGCGCGTCAGCGGCGTGACGAGCACCGGCGCTGCGATCGTGATGACGTCATGCGCGAGCATCCAGCCGCGCGCGAGCGAGCGTACGAGGTCGGGCGCCTCGAGGTACGCACGCGTCAGCGCCATGAGGCTCGCGTGCGGCCCCGTGCTCGCCGCGTCGCCATCGTGACTCTCGCGCAAGCGATAGACGAGCGCACGCGCGTCATCGTAGCGATCCGCGTTCCAGCCCGCATCGACGCCGCACGCGCGGAACCACTCGTCGTCCGGGAGATAGCGCCGCAGCATGGCCGCGAGACTGTACAGGTCGCAGCGCCAGTCGAGGTCCTGCGTGGGTTGCAAGTTGCCTGCGCGCCCCGCTTCGAGCGCGCGGAGCAGGCGCGGCGACTGGTAGTCGTAGTCCTTCTGCCAGCCGATGGGCAGCGCGGAAGCGAGCCGCTCGCGCGACACGAGCGAGAACGCGAAATCGATGAGCGCGAGACGCGCGAAATCGACGTGCAGGCTCGCGCCGTCGCGCGCGGCGTCGAAGCCCGCCGGCGCGTAGGGAATGCAGATGTTGTCGGCCTTGATGTCGAGGTGCACGAGCTGCAGCGCGTGGATCTCCTGCAGCGCGGCGAGGCAGTGATGCGCCAGCGCCCACCAGTGCGCGCAATCCTCGAACACGTTGCGCCGAACGACGCCGTCGCGCGCCACGGGCAGGAGCGTCGCCCACTGATCCACGGTGACGCCCGCATCGTACGTCTGCACCTGCCGCATGCCGCCGTCGGGACCGCCGTCGAACTGCACGACGTCGGGCACGCAGCGGATGCCGTGGCCGATGAGGCGCGCCAGAATGCGCCACTCGCGCGCGGTCCACTGGCGGAAGTCGGCGTCCCCGGTTTCGAGGAATCGCTTCGTGTAGCGGCGTCGCTCGTTGGCTCCGACGGCCTCGCGGAACACCTCGACGTGCTCGCCCGTGGCCATCTTCAGGCGTCCACGGCCGAACACGCGCTCGATCTGATCGGGCTTCATGGCGTCACTCCCTGCTTCCGTTCCAGCGTGTCAGGCGCGAGCGCATGCGGCGCACCACGAGCACCGTCGCGTCGTCGCGACTGCCCCGGGCACGCACGAACTCGATGAGCCGCGTGCAGCGACGCGCAAGCGGCGCAGGGCCGCGCAGCATGCGGCCGATGTCGTTCGCCTCGGCGTGCTTGTGCACGCCGTCGCTGCACAGCACCAGCATGTCGCCGGCGCCGAGGTCCACGCGCCGCACGTTCGGCGCGTCGACGGCGCCGTTGCCCACCATGCGCGCGGGATCGTCGGGCGAGCCGCCGGCGGGCGGCGCTTCCTGCAGATGCCGATAGGTGTCGTCGACCGTCAGAAGCTGCGCGCAGCCTTCGCGAGCGTCGTCGAGCCGATACACGCGACAGTCACCGACCCACGCGATCAACCAGCGCGTCAGCGACGCGCCGGTCGCGCGGCACAGCGCGACGGTCGCGGCGCCCGGCCGCGGGCTTTGCGCGGCAATGCTGCTCTCGATCGCGCGATCGGCGTTGAGCAGCGCGGTGCGCACGGCGTCGGCATCCGACGGCGCGGCTTCGAGCGACGCGTGCAGGTGCTGCACGAGCTCCCGGCTCGCGCGCGCGGCGAGTGCGCCGCCGCCCACGCCGTCGGCGACGACGAAGAGCGGCGCGCGGCCCTCGAGCGCGCTGTGACAATCCTCGTTCACGGCATCGGGGCGCCCGGCGGAGGTCGCGACCGCAGCCTGCAGGCGCGTCCAGCGCGTGGCGAGCTCCGATTGCCGCGACACGAGCTGCACGGGCGACATCAGTCGCGATGCGACAGCACGAGCGTGCACGCGGCCGCGGCCTCGTCGCCAGCGCCAAGGCAAAGCGTCTCGCCGGGCTTCCATTGGAAGCGCGCGCCGCGCGCGTACGCCGTTCCGTCCACGCTCACGCCGTTGTCGCCATGGACGACGACCGAAGCCCCATTCTCGTCCACCGCGACGATGTCGAGGTGTCGTCCCGAGACCTCGGCATGCGCCCAGTCGATCACCAGCGACTGGTTGCGCGAGCGGCCGACACCGAACGGCAGCGTGGTGCCGATGGTCGCGTCGCGCACGCCCGATGCCATGCGGGCCGCGATGCACCATCCCGCCTGCCGTCGACGCGGCGGCGCGATCGGCGTAACCGGCACCGGCGCGTCGGTGGCCGCCGTATCGCGCACGTCGAGATGGAACGCGGGTGCCGCGTGAAGCGTCAGCCGCGGATAGAGCGCCGCTTCGCCCCGTGCCGCCGCGGACAGCACGAGCGTAGCGCCCGCGGGCAGCTCGAGCGCATCGCCTTCGCGTCGCAGGTGCTCCGCGCCGCCCGCCTCGTCGTTCGCATCGACGCGAATGCCGTTGGTCGATCCGGCGTCCGCGACCCACCACGTTCCGTGCTCGAACCACAGCTCGCAGTGACGGCGGCTCGCGTAGCGAGCGTCGACGGTGACATCACAACCGGGATCCTTGCCGACCGTGTAGCGCTGCCCGGGCACGATCGCCGTCAGCTCGACGCGGCGCGTGCCGGCGGTGTCCTCGACATCCAGCGCGAACGTCCGGCCCGCCAGCGGCGTCGATGCGCCCTGGGTGGTGCCGCGCGCCGGGTGCGTGCTTCGCGCGTGGGAGCGCGTCGGCACGTCGGTTTGCGACCATCGTCCCAACAGTGCGACTTCGAATCCGCGCGTGCGCCCCGACGGCGCGCTCTTTTGCAGGTCCGCGATCAGGTCCTGATAGGGGTCGTCATCGTCGTCTTCCGGCGGCTGCTGCGCATTGAGCCCGGCGAACTGCGACAGGTCGATCGCGCTCGCATTGCGCAACCCCGCGATCACGTCCCGGGCGAGGTACTGCTTGATCTGCTCGGGCTTGAATTCGGTCACGAACCGTCGCAGGAGCGCGCGTTGCGCCTCGTCGTCGGCGCACTCGACTTCGATCGACGTGAGCACGTACCGGTCGTGCTCGGCGATCGCGAGGTGCAGGCGCAGCTGGCTCGCGACGAAATGCTCGAGCTCGTCGCGTATCGCACCGATCAGCGGCCCGTAAGGACCGAGATGGACGGCGTCGCGCGTGCCGTCGCGGGAACGACCCATCGCGGGCTCGCGCGGATCGTCACCGGCCGGCGCTTCGTCGCCGAGCGAAGGCGCGATGCGTCGCGCGTGGCCGCGGCTCGTGGTCGTGTCGTTGACCTTGCCCAGCATCCATCTCTTCAGTGACATGCGTCAGCTCCGATAGGCAATGACCAGCGTGGCGAGCGGCCCCGCGTCGCGCACGTGACGAACGCGCGGGGTGATCGGCAGGCCGTAACGCTCCGACAGCCGATCGAGAAAGCTTCCCCAGGCGGGCTGGATGGCGTCGCCCGCGTCGACGCGCGCCTTCAGCGCGGGCAACGAAAGCTCCACCAGGATCGCAAGCGCCGAGACGTCGCCGACCTGCACGAGCGCCCGCCGCAGCGCGTCCTCGAGGTTCGCGAGGCAGGCCGTGAAGGGCCCGTCGAACGTCCAGACGAGCGGCGCGGCAACGACGGCATCGCGGCGAGCGTCCTCGCGCCGAGCAGTGGCCGGTGCGGCGCGCTTCATTGCGCGCCCCACGGCAGGAGACCGGCGTCGCGGCCGGCGATCTGCATCGCGATCTCCGCGGCGGGATTGGGCCCGTGGTCGCCGGCGCCATGAATGCGACCCGTGTCGATGAGCCAGTTGCGCTCGGTCAACACCGCGATCACCTTGGTCCAGCGTGGATCCGCGCGGTCGGTGCGATACGCCGCGACGTACCATTTGTAAGGCCGCAGCGGGCCGCACGCGGCACGCTCGCTGCGCGTTTTGGCGACGCCGGGCGCACACAGGCGCGCGAGCTCTGCGAGCGAGCGGTCGTCGTTGGGAAACGTCGGCGTACCGGTCTTGCCGGCGATCCAGTCCATCTGCGCGCACTCGCGCGCTTCGAACACCTGTTCGCACGCCAGCCGCGAGGTGCCGCCGCGATGGCCGTACGCGAGACCGCTCAGGATGACGGATGCCGCGTCGCGCGTGACGCGATTGGGCATCGTCTCGCCCAGATCGAGCCGCGGCGCCGCGGAATGGCTGCTGCCGCTATCGGCGTGGCTCACGCCGCGCACCGCCTCGACGAGATGCGGCAACCGCACGCGCTCCTCCCCGTTGGCCGCCGCCGCAAGCGTTGCCATCATGCCGGCGCTTCCGAGCGCGCTCGCGCGCGCATGACCTTGTCCCCATCCTTCGGCCACGACGTCGACGACGACGCCGCCGCCGCATTTCTCCCAATCGTCGCGGCTCGGGCGCCTGCCATCCGGGCCCTCGGCGCAGCGGCGCACCTTCGCCGCGTCGAGCGCAAGCGGCGCGCGCAGATGGAACGGCGCGCTGATCGTGCCGCCGGCCGGCTCGGCGAGCAGCCGTCCGTACGGCACTTCGATGGCGAGCGCGCGCAGGCGCGGATCGCCGGCGCCATCGACACTGCGGCCGAACAGCAGGTCGCGCTTGCCGCAGTCGTCGCGCGGCGCCGAGCAGCCGCCGTTCCAGCCGAAGAGCGACGCCTCGCTCTGCACTTCCCAGGGGCGCGCGCACGGGCCGAAGCCCCGATCGGCGCAGAACATGCGGTCGAGGAAGCGCGCCGAATCGGACCGCATCAACTGGCCGCGCAGGCTCTGCGCGGAGGGCCACGCGTTGCCTGCGCGCGCCATCTCCGCCTGCTCGGCCGCAAGCCATCGAGGACCGACGACGGGGTCGGAGAGGAACGCCGCCGCCATGATGGGCTTGATCGTCGACGCGGGCATGGCGTCGTGGAACACGGCTGCGTTGAGCAGCGCGTCGGGCCGATAGCGAACCGGATAGGGAATGCGTCGATCGCAGTGGCGCGAGCGGCCCGGGCCGTCGTACTCCTCGCGCGTGCACGGCGACAGCGCGCCGGCGACGGCCTCGATGCGACCGCTCGCGACGTCGACGATGGCAACGGCCGCCATGCGCACCATGGCGTGCTCCAGCAGCGCCGCACCGAGCGGCCGCGCCGCGTCTTCCTTGCGTCGCATGCCGAGCGCGCGGCATATGTCGTCGCGACCGGTGTAACAGGCCGCTGTCTGCTGTGCGAGCGCCTGCAGGTCCGGGTCGATGGTCAGGTCGACGGAAAAACCGACGTCGACCGCATGACCGCCGATGACGATGCGGTTCGGCGACGGAACCCACGTCGCGGGGAGCAGCCCGGCTTCGACGGGCGCCGTGAAATCGCGATACAACGGTCCCGCGGGGCGATGGAGCGTCTCGAGCGGCTGGAGCAGCGCCCCGAGGGAGGGGGGAACCTTCCAGCGGGGATCACCGAACGGCATGTCGGGCGCAGGCTCGCCCGGCAAGCGTACGACGCCGGCAGGCTCCGTGGCGCTCCCGAGCATTTCATTGCGCGTGCACAGGCGCTCGTCGAGCCCGCGCACGTTGCCTACGTAATACACCGGTCCGCTGTCCCGGGCCGCGTGGCCGAGATAGATGCACCCCGGAATCCCCGACCACGGATTGGCGCGCGCAACCTGTCGCGGCGAGATCTCGACGTACTGATCGGGACGCCAGCGCTCGACGACGCGCTCGACCTCGGTGCCGCGCCATGCCAGCACGTCGAGCATCCGCGCATTCGAGCGCGCGAGCGCGGCGACGGCGCCCGCGATATCGTCGCAACCCACGCTGAAGCGGCGGCCGGGATATTCGGGCGATTCGACCGGACTCGCGAGCGCGCGAGCCACGGCGTCGAGCCAGCGTGCGCCGTCGAGCCCGAGTGTGTCGGTGACGCGGCGGTTGTCGGCACTGCTGAAGCGCAGCAACGCCTGGTCGATCGTGACGAGCTCGCGCGCGATGCGCGTCGCGGCCGAAGGACCGCCTTGCACGCCGCGTCCGAGCGTCATGCGCGCGCGCGCCATCAGCCCCGGAGCGCCCGTCCAGGCCGCACGGCATTGCGGAATACGCTCGAGGAGCGCATCGGGCGACGGCAGCGGCGTGGCGGCATGGTCGCGACGCACGATCGCGGACTCGAACGTCTTGAGCGCCGCGACGTGACGCACGCTCACATGGCGCTCGCTGACGCGCGCCGGCTCGGCGTCGTCGCCACGGCGCGCCGACGCGACCGCCAGCAGCACGCCGAGCAGCACCGGCACAACGGCGGCGGTGGCGGCGATCGCGAGCTGCAGCAGCGTGAGCGGGCGGCGCGCGTCAGGCATGGGCGTGCCTGCGCACGTCGATCGCGAGGCCGAGGAACGCCATGCAGAGCACGAGCGACGTCATGCCGAAGCTCACGAACGGGAACGTGACGCCCGTGAGCGGAATGACCGCGAGATTGCCGGCGACCGTGACCGCGAGCTGGCACAGTGCGAGCACGACCCAAGCGACGCAGAGCCAGCTGAGGAACGCCTGCGGATCGCTGCGCAGTCGCCCGTCGCGATGCACGAGGCGCGGCTCGCCGCGGCTCGCCCGCCCATGGCGGCGCACGATCGCGTGCAGCCACAGGACCGTGCCGATCGTCAGCGCCCATGCCGCGTTCCAGCCGAACATGCCCACGAGCGCCGTGAACGTGTAATCGCTCTGTATCTGCGCCGGTACGCCGGCGCACGCGCTCCAGGCCGCGAAACCGCACCAGGGCACCGCGCCGGGTCCGAAACCGGTGGGCGGCGCCGCGCGCTGGAACCACGTGACGAGCGCAAGCTGATCATTGGCGGAAGCGAGCGGCGCGCTCGCGTTCTCCAGCCGCGCGGCCGTGACGTCGTCGATCGCGCCCAGCTTGAACAGGGTCAACGTCGTCAAGGCGATCCATGCGACGAACAGAACGACCGCGAGCACGTACGCCGGCACCGTGGCGCCCGTGCGTTGATAGAGCCACATCGCGACCGACGCTGCGACGAACGCGCCCGCGCCGTAGCCGGCGATCAGCAGCGGCCCCATGTCGTGCGTGATGACCATCGCTCCGACCAGCACCAGCACGACGAACAGCAGAGGCCACACGTAGCGCGCGAGCGATGCGATGGAGCTGCCGCTGCGTGCGATGCGCTCGGTGAGCGGCGTGCCGCGCAGGAAGAAGAACCACGCGGCGCCGACGATGAGCCATATCCGCCCGAGCTCCGAGGTGAGCTGGCGCATGTTGAGGAGCGCGATGGCTGCGATACCGACGCCGAGCATTGCCGCGCAGAGGAGGAGCACGCCGGCGCTCACGGCGCCGAGCCGCCGCGACAGCCGGGTCGCCGCTCCGTCGACGAGCGACAACGCCCACGCGAGCGCGCGCGCCAGCGGCTGCCGCAGGAACGCAGCGAGCGTGAACACGAGCATCGCCAGCCACAGGTGACCCTGGTGATACAGCGCGAGATAGCGATCGCCCGCGTGCCCGTTGGCCGACAGATCGAGAATGAGCAGCCAGCCGATGCCCGTCGCCAGCACGAGGCCCGGGTAGGCGAATGCGGAGGTCGGCTGTTGCGGGGCGTCGGCGAGCATCCTGCGCAGCCACGGGCCGCACACGATCACGCAACACGCGGCGGCCAGGAGCCCGAGCACGAACGGCGCCGGCATCGCGAGCCAGTCGGTGGAAGGACGTGCGAGTCGCAGCGCATGGTCGCTGCCGAGCGGCCAGGGAACGCGTCCGACCCACGCGGCGACCGCCCACGCCACCAGCGTCAGCGCGATACCCGGTACAGGCGATCCACCGCGACGGCTGAGATTCAGCAGCCCGAGCCCGATCACGGCCCACGCCGCCCATTGCCAGCGGGCGCTGCGCAGGAGCGCACGCATCGCCTCGCTCTTCATCGTGAGCACCAACGCGCCGGGACTCGCCGGCGCCGACACGTCGTGAACGCCGGCGCTCATTGCGGCGAAGCGCGCGTCGCGGCCGGTGTCCTGCAACGTCAGTGGAAAGAACAGCGGAAGCAGCAAGCCGATGGCCACAGCCACGAGCGCGGCTTCGAGCAGCAGCGTCCACGCGACGGTGCGTTCGCGTGCGACCCCGCTGGCGAGCGGTGTGATGCTGATCGCCAAGGACCTTCCCTGCCGAGGCGGCTACCCTTGGCGGTAGCCGCCATGCCTCCCAGCCTGCGTCGTGCACACGCACGGCACCACGGTCGATGCGATGCGCGCGCGACGTGCGGCGAGTGTAGTCCTCAAGCTGCGCGGCGAAAAGCCCATCGCCGGGTGTGTAACAGGATGTGTCGCGCGCAGGAATTGCGTCGTGCTACGCTGGTCCGATGGCGATGGGGCGACCGTGACCCGAGCCGAATTCCTGCGCCTGGCGGCCGGAGCGCTCTCCGCGCTCGCCGTTCCCGCAGCCGCCGCGGCGCCCGAGAAGATGCACACGCGTGCAATTCCCGTGTCCAACGAGCCGTTGCCCGTGGTGGGTTGCGGCACCTGGCGCACGTTCGACGTCGGCACGGAGCCGGCGGATCGCGCGCCGCTCGCGGACGTGCTGCGCGTTCTCTTCGACGCCGGCGGCTCGGTCATCGATTCCTCGCCGATGTATGGCGCCGCGGAAGGCGTCGCGGGTGACGTGCTCGCGTCGCTCGGCGCGCGTGACCGGGCCTTCATCGCGACCAAGGTGTGGACCGAGGGCCGTGCGGCCGGCATCGCGCAGATGGAGCGCTCGATGAAGCTCATGCGCACCGACCGCATCGACCTCATGCAGGTGCACAACCTCGTCGACTGGCGCACGCAGCTCGCGACGCTGCGCGCCTGGAAGCAGCAGGGCCGGATCCGATATCTCGGCATCACGCATTACACGCCGAGCGCCTATCGCGAGCTCGAGTCGGTCATGCGCGCGGAACGGCCGGATTTCGTGCAGCTCGACTACTCGATCGCCGACCGCGCCGCCGAGCAGCGGCTTTTGCCGCTCGCCGCCGAGTCCGGCATCGCCGTCATCGTCAACCAGCCGTTCGGCGGCGGCGGATTGCTGCGCTCGCTTCTGTCGAGGCCGCTGCCGGCCTGGGCCGCGGACATCGAATGCGCCACCTGGGCGCAGGTGCTCCTGAAGTTCGTGCTCTCGCATCCCGCGGTGACCTGCGTCATCCCGGGGACGGGGCGACCGGAGCACATGAAGGACAACGTGCGCGCGGGCTTCGGGCGCTATCCCGACGCCGCGCTGCGCAGGACGATGATCGCTACGCTGGCTGGCTGACGCCGCTGCCTGCCGTCGCGCGCGCCCGCGCCTCTTGCGCACGCCCGAGCGCGAGCGCCAATCCGAGCCACGCGGCGCAGAGCGGCACGGCGACGAGCGAGATCGCGGTCAGGCCGAGGCCCGCGCCGCGCAGCGCCGAGAACAGCCACCCCGCCACGGCGTCGGCACCGCGGAACACGACGATGTCGATCACGTTCTTCGCCTTGTACTTCTCCTCGCGGTCGAGCACGGTGAACAGCACTTCCCGCGCCGGGTTCGACACGGCGAAATTGGCCGTGCGCTGCAAGGCCTGGAAGGCGATGACGACGAACAGCGCGGGCGTCCAGGCGAGCACGAGAAAGCCGACGCCGAACACCAGCGGAAGGAACGCCGCCGCGCGTCCCACGCCAAAACGCGCGATGAGCGGCCCGGTGGCGAGGCACTGCACGATGATGGTCAGGATCCCCACGACGAGGTCGATGGTGGCGAAGATCCGCGTGCGCACGGCGGGATCGTCCGACGCGGCGGCCACGATGTTCGCCTGCTGGAAGTACAGGAAGGTCCCCGCGATCGACAACAGGAGCACCCACAGCGCGATTCCGGCGAGATACGGCGAGCGCAGCACCATTGCCAGGCCCGCGAGCCAGCCGCCGCCGAGTCCCTTGCCCTCGGCGGGCCTCGGCGCGTCCTGCCGTGCCGGTGCGACGGCCTCCAGGCGTCGCGCGCACAGCACCGCGAGCTCGAGCAGCAGCGCCGCGACGATCAGGAGATTCACGTGGCCCAGCGGAACCGCGAGCGCGACGGTGATCGCGGGTCCGAGCAGAGCGCCCGCCGATCCGCCCGCCGCGATGAAGCCGAAGAGGCGCTTGCCCTGCTCGCTCGTGTAGAGATCGGCCATGAACGACCAGAACACCGACACGGCGAAGAGGTTGAACACGCTGATCCACACGAAGAACACGCGCGCGACGATCGGCACCGAGACGCCGAGCGTCATCAGCAGCCAGAAAATCGCGATATTGACCACGAAGAAGTGATAGACGAGCGGGATGAAACGCCGTCGCGGCAGCGTCGCGACCACCCAGCCGAACAGCGGCACCGCGGCAAGCATGACGACGAACGTCGCCGTGAACATCCACTGCAGGTTCCTCACGCCGCCGGCAATGCCCATCTCGTCACGCAGCGGCCGCAGCACGTAGTAGCCGGCGAGCAGGCAGAAGAAGTACGCGAACGACCACGTCAGCGCGCGGACCTCTTCCGGCTGCACGGCGACCACGCGCGACAGCGCGCGGCGAGCGAGCGAGGATTCCATGGACGCCTAGGATCCGGGCCCGAGCGCCTTGCGCAGCTCCGCGGCCGTCATCGCCTTGCCGAATACCGGCGTGCCGACGTCGAAGGATTTCGCCTTGCTGAGCGGTCCGACAACGACCGGCTCGAAGCCGGCTGCCTCCACGAGGCGCACACCCGTTTTCAACGCGTCCGGATCGTCGGCGGCGACCGGAATCGCGACCTTGTCGCCGCTTCGATGCGCTTCGCTGCGCAGCGAATTGAAGCCGACCGAATTGAAGGCTCGCACCAGTCGCGCGCCCGGCAGATATTCCGCGGAGGCGACGCCCGTGCCCTTTTCGCGCGCCGGCACGGCCATGTCGCCGTCGCGCGCCTGCACGGGATTGGACGTGTCGATCACGACCTTGCCCCGGATCGAAGCGGCCAGATCGCGGCCGATCTGCGGCAGCGCGCTGTACGGCACGGACACGAGCAGCACGTCGCCGAACGCGGCGGCCTCCGCGGGCGTGCCCGCCTGCGCGCCGTTGCCGACGTGCGCCGCGAGCTCCCTGTCCTTCGCAAGATCGAGCGACGAGAACATGACCTCGTAGCCCGCCTTGGCCCACAGCTCGCCGAGCGTGCTGCCGATCCGTCCGGAGCCGATGATGCCGATCTTCGGCTTCGCGTCGGCGGCACGTGCGTACGGAAGTCCGCCGATCGCGCTCATGGCGATCGCATACGTGGCGACGCGCAGGAACACGCGCCGGCCCGAACTGTGCGTTGCATTCATCTCGTCCTCCGGGGTCATGGGGTGATCGGCGCCTTGCGCCACGCGCCGGGCGGCATGTTGAACTCGCGCCTGAATGCGCGACTGAACGCGGCTTCGGATTCGTAACCGTTGCGTTCGGCGACGCGCGCGATGGGCTCGCGCCCCGAGCGCAGCATCTCGGCCGCGCGCGCGAGGCGCCAGCGCATGAGGTACTGGATGGGCGGCTCGCCGACGAGCTGCGTAAAGCGCTCGGCGAGCGCGGAACGCGAAAGCGCCACCTCCCGCGCGAGCGCATCGACGGTCCACCCGCGATGCGCCTCGCCGTGGAGGAGCGCAAGCGCGCGTCCGACGTGCGGATCGCGCACTCCGGCGAGCCAGCCCTTGCCGTCGAGCGGCAAGGCCTCGACGTAGCGGCGCAGCGCCTCGACGAAAATCAGCTCGGAGAGCCGCGCCAGGACGGAGTGCGTGCCGGGTCGTACGCGCGCCGTCTCGCGCACGCCCGTGCGAAAGAGCTCGCGCAGCATCGTCGACACGGATGCGTCGGCCATGCCGACGCGCATCATGCGCGGCAGCGACTCGAGCAGCGGCCGCAGCACGCTTCGGTTGCATGCGAGGTACCCGCACACGAAGCGCGTGACTTCACCACCCGCCCCGTGACGCAGGTGGATGAAGTCGCCGTCGCCGGGCGGCACCTCGGCCTTCAAGGTTTCCACCTCGACGGGCGCAATATGGAGGTCGCTTCCCATCAGGTGACGGTCGTCGTGCGGGAAGAGCACGATGTCGCCCGCGCGCACGTCGACGACGTCCGCACGGTCCACCAGCCGCACGCTCGCGCGCCCTTCCAGAACGTAGTGGAAGAAGACGATGTGGTCGCCGCCCGCGAGGCGCTCGCGCGCGCTCGCGACACCGTATTTTCCGACGATGCACCACGGCGCGGTGAACTCCGCGTTGAGGTACACGGCGCCATCGAGGCGCACCGCCTTCAGCACGTCGGACAAGGCATCCACGGAGCCTCGGACAAGAAGCCCGGCGTCCCGGTCAAGGGCGCGGGAGGGGGACGTGCGCATAGTAGCAACCCGGGGCTATCGAAAGGAGATCGCCATGGAAGTGCAGGAGCACACGAAGGCAACGGGTGGCACGGCCACGACCTACGACGGCAGCTGCTTTTGCGGCGCGGTGCGGTTCACGCTGCGAGGCGCGCCCGTCGCGATGGGCTACTGCCACTGCGACTCGTGCCGGCGCTGGTCGGCCGGCCCGGTCAACGCCTTCACGCTGTGGAAGCCGGAATCGCTGCGCATCACGTCCGGCGCCGCGAAGATCGGTACGTTCAACAAGACGCCGCGCAGTGCGCGCAAATGGTGCACCACGTGCGGCGGCCATCTCTTCACCGACCATCCGCACTGGGGACTCGTGGATGTCTACGCCGCGGTGATCCCGGACTTTCCGTACGCGCCCGGCGTGCACGTCAACTACCAGGAGACGCGCCTTCGCATCCACGACGGCCTGCCCAAGATGAAGGACTTGCCGCAAGCCATGGGCGGATCAGGCGTCAGCGCCGAGGAGTAACCGGCTCGCACAGCCGCGACGCGATGTACAGCGTCGCGGCTGCGATGACCGTCAGCACGGCAAGGGTGTACGCGAGCGGCCGCCCGTGCCACAGGCTCGCGAACCAGCGGTCGAACCCGTCGAACAGCACCGCGGCCTTTCCGCCCATGACCTGAAGATTGTGCTGGTACATGCGGCCGCCTGCGAGCGCGTCGGACGCATCGGCGTCGCCGGAGGCGAGCACGTAGACGATCTCGGCAGCCAGGACGCCCACCAGGAGCACGCCCGCGGCCCAGTAGCGCAGGATCGCCGCGCGGCGGCTCGCGCTCAAGGTGCGCTTGCGTCCACGCCGAGCCAGCGGTCGAGCTCGGCCATCGAAGCGCCGTAAGTGAGCGACCAGCCGTCCGCTTTCGCCGCTTCGAACGCCGCGTCGCCCAGCGCCGCCCGGGACGCGACCATTCGCCGCACGACGCACGCTTCGTCGACGGGGTCGTGCGCCATGCGCGCCTCGTGCAGCTGGCGTTGCGCGGCGCCGTGTAACCGCGCCGCGAGGGCGTGCTCGCCGCACGCGGAGGCGAGCGTCGCCGCAACGTCCGTGGCGCATTCCACGAGGCCCTTGTAGCCGGCAACGTTCGCCAGCATGCGCGCCTCGGCGAGCGCCGCGCGCGCTTCCTGCAGGTTGCCACGACCGATCAGCACGGCCGCGACGTTCGTCTGGCACGTCGCCGTGCCGCGCCGGTCCCCGGCCGCGCGCGAGAGGCGCGCCGCTTCGCGATACAGCGGCTCGGCCTCGTCGAGTCGGCCCTCGCCACGATGCACCTCTCCCATGCCGTTCAGCGCCGAGCTGGCGCGCATGTTGTCGTGAAGCGCTCGCGAAAGCTCCAGCGAGCGCGCGTACATCGCGAGCGCGTGTTCGTCGTCGCCCAGCGCGAGCAGGCTGCTCGCCTCCATGCGCAGGCCGTCGGCCG
The DNA here is from genome assembly GCA_035493035.1 of Casimicrobiaceae bacterium. GTDB lineage: Bacteria > Pseudomonadota > Gammaproteobacteria > Burkholderiales > Casimicrobiaceae > VBCG01. Next base: position 62,932 of record DATJIS010000104.1, read on the forward strand.
TGAGCGGCCCGTCGTGAAGCCGCTGCGCAATCTCGAGCCCCTCGCGAGCATGCGCGATCGCGTCGTCGTAGCGGGCGAGCGCGAACGCGAGGCGCGACATGCCGAGCAGCGTCTTGGCGCGCTCCGCGCCGGGCGCATTCCCCTCCGCAAGCGCGAGCGCGGCTTGCGCGAGGGCGTAGCCGCGCTCGGGTTGCGCGGTGTAGTTCCAGTAGCGCCACGACGCCGCAACCAGCCGCAACGCCAGGGTGGCGCCCTGCGCAGCATGGGCGCACCACGCGTGGGCGGCGAGCAGGTTCTCCTGTTCGTGACGGAACGCGGCGAACCAACGGTCCTGCCCGGGGCCCTGGAGCGCCGGCTCGGCCTCTTCGGCAAGCGCGACGTAGTAGTCGAGATGACGCGAGCGCGCGTCGTCGCTCTCGCCGGCCTCGTTCAGGCGCTCTTCGGCGTACTGGCGCACCGTCTCGAGCACGCGATAGCGCGGGTGCGTCTGCGAGTCGCGGTCCACGAGCAGCAGCGACTTGTCGTGCAGCGCGGTGAGACGCTCGAGCACGTCGTATTCGTCGGCTTCCTCGCCGGCGACACGGGCCGCCGCCGTCAGCGTGCAGCCGCCCGCGAAGACGGCGAGCTGGCGAAGGAGCTGCTGCTCGGGTGCGGTGAGGAGATCGTAGCTCCATTGCATCGTCGCGTGGAGCGTCTGGTGCCGTGGTAACGCGCGGCTTCCGCCGGTGAGCAGGCGAAAGCGATCGTCGATGCGGGCGCGGATGTCCTCGAGCTGCAGGACGCGCACGCGCGCCGCCGCGAGCTCGATCGCCAGCGCGATGCCGTCGAGGCGACGGCAGATCTCGGCAATCGCCGACGCGTTGCGCTCGTCGACGTCGAAGTCCGGTAACACGAGGCGCGCATGATCGACGAAGAGACGCACAGCTTCGGAGCGCCGCATGTCGTCGAGATCCGTCGTTTCGGGCAACGACAGCGACCGCACCGCGAACACCTGCTCGCCGGCCGTCCCGAGGACCTCGCGGCTGGTGGCGATGATCTTGAGCGCGCCGCACGTGGCGAGCAGCGACTCGATGGAGCGTGTCGCCGCGCCGATGACGTGCTCGCAATTGTCCATCACGACCAGCGCGCGCCGACCCTTGAGGTGGTCGGTGAGCTGGCCTGCCTGCACACCGACCGTTTCCGCGACGGCGGCCGAGACGCGCCGCGCTTCCTGCAACGGCGCGAGATCGACGAACCATACGCCGTCGGGAAATTTCGGCAGCGCCCGGTGCGCGAGCTCCTGCGCGAGCCGCGTCTTGCCGCAGCCCCCGATTCCCGACAGGGTCAGGAGGCGCGTGTCGTCCAGGAGCGTCGCGCAGTCGGCGAGCGCGGACTCGCGTCCGATGAACCGCGACCGTGCGTGCGGCAGATTGTTGGGCGGCGCGACGGCCCGATTCGCCGCCTCGCCCCGCGGTTGCCCTTCGACCGGCACGACGAATTGGTAGCCGCGGCCCGCGACGGTCATGATGGCGGCGGGCCCGAGCACCTTGCGCAGGCTGCTCACCTGCACCTGCAGGTTGTTCTCCTCGACGACGAGTCCGGGCCACACCGTCTCGAAGAGCTCCGACTTGGCCACGACGCGCTCGCGGCGCTCGATCAGGGTCAGCAGCAGATCGAAGGCGCGCCCGCCGAGCGCAGCGGGCACACCGTCCACGACCAGCTGGCGCTCCCCGGGACGAACCTCGCAGCGGCCGAAGCGGTAGCACTCGGACATGGGTCAAGGATACCGCGACGCCCGGCGCGCCTCGAGCGCATGGCGTCGCATTTCATAACGTTTAAGGATCGAGGCGCCATAATGCGGCGCTCGCCCGCGTCACCATGCTCTTCGACCCCGCCCGCCATGAACGCCTGCTCGACGCGCCCTGGGACGAGGGTCGCGCGCGGGCGGCGATCGCGCGCATCGTTTCGGACACCGAAGCGCGGTTTTCGCGAGGAAGCTGGCCGCTGCATCCGAACGACGCCGACGGCAGCGACAATGCGCCGCAGTACTCGATGTACTTCGGGGCCGCGGGGGTCGTGTGGGCGCTGCGGCATCTGGAGCGCGCGGGTGCCGCGCCGGTCACGGGCCGGTACGACACCTGGCTGGAGGCGATCGGCGAGCGCAACCGCGCGCAGGTATCCGCGCTCGACATGCCCACCGCGGCGTCGTACCTGTTCGGTGAAACCCCCATCCTCATGATGCAGTACGCGATCGACCGCGAGCCGTCGATCGCGACGTCGTTGCACGCGCTCATCGAGGGCAACAAGGACCATCCCTCGCGCGAGCTCATGTGGGGCGCGCCGGGAACCCTGCTCGCCGCGGTTTTCATGCACGAGCACACCGGCGACGCGCGATGGGCCCATCTGTTTCGCGAAAGCGCGCGAACGCTGTGGTCACAGCTCGAGTGGTCCGCCGCGTACGAGTGCCACTACTGGACGCAGCACCTGTACGGCTCGCGCACGAACTACCTCGACGCCGTTCACGGCTTCGTGGGTACTGCGCTGCCGCTGATCCGCGGGCGTGCGCTCCTCGATGCCTCCGAATGGGCCGCGTGGGCGCATTGCATCGCGAACACGGTTCGCCGTACCGCGACGCACGACGACGGCATGGTCAACTGGAGAGCGTTCCTCGAACCTCCCACGCAACGGGCACGGCGCATGCTGATGCAGTACTGCCACGGCGCCCCGGGGTTCGTCGTGTGTCTCGCCGGATATCCGGGCGACGACCTGGACGATCTGCTCACCGCGGCCGGCGAGGCGACCTGGGCAGCCGGCCCGCTCGCCAAGGGCTCGAACCTCTGCCACGGCACCGGCGGCAACGGCTACGCGTTCCTGAAGCTGTTCGATCGAACCGGCGACGAGCGCTGGCTCGATCGCGCGCGGCGCTTCGCGATGCACGGTATCGCCCAGACGGATGCCGCCGCACGCGCGCACGGCGCCATGCGCTATTCGCTGTGGACCGGCGACCCGGGGTTCGCCGTCTACCTGTGGGATTGCATTCGCGGCGGGGCCGCGTTTCCCACGCTCGACGTGTTCTTCGACGACTAGGCCTGCGGCGCGGGCAGCGGAATCACCTCGGCCATTTCGCAGAGCGGCGCGGCCTCCACGCTCTGCCGCTCCTTGGCGACGGCGACGGTTGCGATCCGGCGCGGATCGACCCCGTTCTTCACCGCGGTGATCTCCGCCAGGATCGAGACTGCGATCTCGGGCGGCGTGCGGCTGCCGATGTACAGGCCGATCGGCCCGTGCAGGCGCGCGATCTGCGCGTCGCTCAGCTCGAATTCGTGCAGGCGCTCGCGGCGCTTCGCGTTGTTCGCGCGCGAGCCGAGCGCGCCCACGTAGAACGCCGGCGACTTCAGCGCTTCCATGAGCGCGAGGTCGTCGAGCTTCGGATCGTGGGTGAGCGCGACCACCGCGCAGCGCTCGTCGAGTTTCATCGCGAGCACCGTGTCGTCGGGCATGGTGCGCACCAGCGTCACGCCGGGAATGTCCCACGTCTCCATGTACTCCTCGCGCGGATCGCACACGGTGACCTGGTAGTCGAGCCCGACGGCGATCTGCGCGAGGTATTTCGAGAGCTGCGATGCGCCGATCACCAGCATGCGATAGCGCGGGCCGTGGATCGTCGTGAGCGTTTTGCCGTCGAACAGGAGCCCGTCCACCGCGGCAGCCGGATGCAACGTCGCGTGACCGTTCGCGAGATCGAGGCGCCGCGCGACGAGATGCCCGGCCTCGATCTCGCGCAGCAGCGAGCGCATGCCTGAATCGCGCGTGAGCGGCTCGAGGACGAGCTGAATCGTGCCGCCGCACGGCAAGCCGAACCGTCGCGCCTCGTCCGCGCTCACGCCGTACTTGACCGCCCGGCAGCGCGTGTCGGTCATGCCCTCGCGCCGCACACGGTCGACGATGTCGTCCTCGATGCAACCGCCCGACACCGAGCCGGCGACGAGCCCGTCGTCGCGCACCGCGAGCATCGCACCCTCCGGTCGCGGCGAGCTGCCCCACGTCTTGACCACCGTGACCAGCAGCACGCGCCGGCCCTCGTCGAGCCAGTCGGCGCTGCGACGGAGAACCTCGAGATCGACGCTATCCATGGCGATAGAGATATAGAACGACCAGGATGAGAACAATTCCCGCGACCGCGGCGTAGCGCACCCAGTGCCTCGCGCCCGCCCGCGTCACTGGCGCCGCCGCGGCCGGCGCCGCGCTGGCGATCTCCGCCGGCGCGGACGCCATGCGCTCGGCGAAGCGGGTGAAGAAGTCGTCCGCCAGCTTCGCCGCGGCGCCGTCGATGAGGCGCGAGCCGAGCTGTGCGATCTTGCCGCCGACCTTGGCCTTCGCCGTGTAGTCGAGCGTGGTGGTCGAATCGCCCGCGGGCGACAAGGTCACGCGCGCCTCTCCGCTCGCGAAGCCGGCCGCGCCGCCCTGCCCGTCGAAGCGCAGCGTGTAGGCCGTCGGCGGCTGCAGATCGGCAAGCTGCACGCGTCCGTTGAAGCGCGCCTGCACCGGACCGATGCGCGTCGCGACCACCGCCTGCCACTCCGTGTCGCTCACGCGATCGAGCTTCTCGCAGCCGGGGATGCACGCCTTGAGAACCACAGGGTCGTTCAGCGCGGCCCACACCGCGGCGGGCGGGGCGGCAATGGTGCGGGATTGAGCGAGCTCCATGATCGGTCAGGCCGCGAGCGGCCAGTCGTCGCCGCGGCGTACCGGCGGTCGAGCGAGCGCCGCGGCGAGCTCGCGCAGGGACGTGAGATTGTGCACGGGCAGGAAGTCGTCGACGTAGGGCAGCAGTGCGCGAATCCCCGCGGGACGCGCCTCGAAGCCGGCGTAGCGCAGCAAGGGATTGAGCCATACCAGCCGGTCGCAGGACTTGGCGAGCCGCTCCGCCTCGAACGCGAGACCTTCGCCGGCGTCCGCGTCGAGCCCGTCGCTGATCAGCAGCACGACCGCGTTCTGCCCGAGCAGGCGCCGGGACCAGCGCCGGTTGAACTCCGCGAGGCACGTGCCGATGCGCGTGCCGCCCGCCCAGTCACCCACCGCTTCGGTGACCTTGGACATCGCCACGTCGACGTCGCGATGGCGCAATGCGCGCGTGATGTTGGTGAGCCGCGTGCCGAAGGTCAGCACGTGCACGCGATGCCGATCGTTGGTGATGGCGTGCAGGAAGTGCAGCAGCATGCGCGCGTAGCGGTCCATCGACCCGGACACGTCGCACAGCACGACCAGCGGCGGGGTGCGCCGGCGCCGCGCGCGGTAGCGCAGCGGCGCGACCGCCCTCGAAGCGCCCGACATGCCGCGCAACGTCGCGCGCAGGTCGACGACGTGGCCGCGCTCCGCCGCGCGCGTGCGCCGCACGGCCCTCAACGGCAGCGGCAGCTTGAGACGCGCGAGCATCTGGCGAACCGCGGCGAGCTCGTCGGGCGTCATGGTCGCGAAGTCCTTCTTCTGCAGCACCTCGCGTGCGGAGAACGTGAACGTGGCGTCGAGCTCGGTCTCGTCTTCGCCCGAAGGCCGCGTCCGCGGCGCCTCGGGTGGCAGCAGCGCCTGGGCGAGCCGAGCAGGCAGCTCGGGATCGCCCGTGCGGCCCCGCACCTTGGGCAGCAGCGAGGCGAGCAGCTTCTCGAGGAGTCTCGGGTTGCGCCAGAAGAGCTCGAACGCCTGGTCGAAGAGCTCGGCGTGCTCGCGTCGCGCGACCAGCACGGAAGCGAGCGCGGCGCGAAAGTCGTCGCGGTTCGCCACGCCGACGGCTTCCACCGCGGCGAGCGCATCGATCACCTTCGCCGGACCGACCGGCAAGCCGGCGGCGCGCAGCACGCGCACGAAGTACAGCACGTTGTCGGCGAGCCGGCCGCGCGGCAGGCCCGCGAGCGCAAAGCCGCTGAAGACGTCGCTCAAGTCCTGGCGCTCTCGGCCTGCGCCTCGCCCACGAGGCGCGTCGCGACCTCGGGCGTGATCGCGCCGAGATCGTCCTGGTACTTCAGCAGTGCACCCATCGTGTCGGCGACCGTTTGCGGATCGAGGCTCACGCGGTCGAGCGCGACCAGCGCCTCGGCCCAGTCGAGCGTTTCGGCGACGCCGGGCGCCTTGAAGAGATCGAGCGCGCGCAGGCGCTGCGTGAATGCCACGACCTGGCGCGCGAGCGCCTCGGGCGCACCCGGGCATTTGCGGCGCACGATGGCGAGCTCGCGCTGCGCATCCGGATAGTCGACCCAGTGGTAGAGGCACCTCCGCTTGATGGCGTCGTGGATCTCGCGCGTGCGATTCGACGTGATCACCACGATCGGCGGCGACATCGCGCGAATCGGCCCGAGCTCGGGAATCGTCACCTGGTAGTCGGAGAGCACTTCGAGAAGATAGGCCTCGAACGGCTCGTCGGCGCGATCCAGCTCATCGATGAGGAGCACCGGCGCGACGCCGTCCTCGGGTGCGAGCGCCTGCAGCAGGGGACGCCGCAGCAGGAAGCGCGTGGTGAAGATGTCGTGCGCGAGCTCGCTGCGCTCGACGCCGCCCGTCGCTTCCGCGAGGCGGATCTCGATCATCTGCCGCGGGTAGTTCCATTCGTACACCGCGGCGCCGACGTCGAGGCCTTCGTAACACTGAAGGCGCACGAGGCGGCGATTGAGGCCGCTCGCGAGCACCTTGGCCACCTCGGTCTTGCCAACGCCCGCCTCGCCTTCCAGGAACAGGGGACGGGTCAGGCGAAGCGAGAGAAAGACCGACGTCGCGAGACGGCGGTCGGCGAGATAGTCGTTGCGCGCAAGGAGATCGAGCGCTTCATCGACACTGGCGGGATTCGGTTGCGCAGCCATACCCCGCCAGCATACCAGCGCGTCAGGTCATGGCAGCCACGGCTCTCGACGCGAGCACCGACACGAGATGCGCACGATATTCCGGCGAGCCGTGCAGGTCGGCGTTGAGCCCCTTGGCGTCGATGCGCACCGCCTTCGCGGCGTCGGGCGTGAACGTGCGCTTCAGCGCGTCCTCGAGCGGCGTCGAGCGGAACACCGAAGGGGCCGCGCCCGTGACTGCGACGCGAACCGATCCGTCGGCCATGCGCGCGACGAACACGCCGACGAGCGCGAACCGCGACGCGGGATTCGGAAACTTCACGTACGCGGCGCGCTGTGGAATCGGGAAGCTCACCGAGGTGATGATCTCGTCGGGCCCGAGCGCCGTCTCGTACATGCCCTTGAAGAAGCCGTCGGCGGCGATCGTCCGCTTGTTGGTGCTCACGGTGGCGTTGAGCGCCATCAGTGCCGAAGGCCAATCGGCGGCGGGATCGTTGTTGGCGATGGAGCCGCCGATCGTGCCCATGTTGCGCACCTGGCGATCGCCGATGCCCTCGGCCAGCGCGGCGAGCGCGGGGATGGCCTGCTTCACGACGTCGGACGCCGCGACTTCGGCATGGCGCGTCATCGCGCCGATGACGAGCTTGTCGCCGTCGCGCCGAACGCCCTTGAGCTCCGGAATCGCCGCGAGATCGACGAGCGTGCCGGGCTGGGCGAGCCGCAGCTTCATGGCCGCGATGAGGCTCTGTCCCCCGGCGAGCGGGCGTCCGCCCGTCTGGCCGAGCAGGCTCGCGGCATCGGCGAGCGACTTGGGCTGGCGGAATTCGAATGCGTACATGTGCGCCTCCTTATGCGCGTGCCTGCTGCAGGGCCTGCCACACGCGGTGCGGCGATGCCGGCATGTCGAGATGCGTCACACCGAGCGGCGCGAGCGCATCCATGACCGCGTTCATCATCGCCGCCGGCGCACCGATCGCGCCCGCCTCGCCGCAGCCCTTGGCCCCGAGCGGATTGTGCGTGCACGGCGTGACCTGCGTGTCGACCTTGAACGAAGGCACGTCGTCGGCGCGCGGCAGCGCGTAGTCCATGAGACTGCCGGTGAGGAGCTGGCCGGTGTCGCGGTCGTACACGCAATGCTCGAGCAAGGCCTGACCGATGCCCTGCGCCACGCCGCCGTGCACCTGGCCGGCGACGATCATCGGATTGATGATGTTGCCGAAATCGTCGCTCGCCGTGAACGCGACGACCTGCACCTGCCCCGTGTCGGGATCGACCTCGACCTCGCAGATGTGCGTGCCGGCCGGATAGGTGAAGTTGGTCGGGTCGTAGAACGCCGTCTCGTCGAGGCCGGGCTCGAGCTTGTCGAGCGGATAGTTGTGCGGCACGTACGCGGTGAGCGCGACCTCGCCGAACGTCTTGCTGCGATCGGTGCCCGCAACGGTGAACTTGCCGTCCTTGAACTCGATGTCGCTCTCCGCCGCCTCCAGCAGGTGCGCCGCGATCTTCCTGCCCTTCGCGACGATCTTGTCCAGCGCCTTGACGATCGCCGTGCCCCCGACCGCCAGCGAGCGCGAGCCGTACGTGCCCATGCCGAACGGAATGCGGCCGGTGTCCCCGTGCACCACGTCGACGTTCTCGATCGGAATGCCGAGGCGCGCGGCGACGACCTGCGAGAACGTCGTCTCGTGGCCTTGCCCGTGCGAGTGCGAGCCGGTGAAGACCGTGACGCTGCCGGTCGGGTTGACGCGCACCTCGCCGGCCTCGAACAGGCCCGCGCGCGCGCCGAGGGCGCCGGCGATGTTGGACGGCGCGAGGCCGCAGGCCTCGATGTACGACGCGTACCCGATGCCCCTCAGCTTGCCGCGCTTCTTCGCCTCGGCCTTGCGCGCCTCGAATCCGCCGACGTCGGCGATCTTCATGGCCTGGTCGAGCGTCGCGTCGTAGTTGCCGGTGTCGTAGTTGAGCGCCACGGGCGTCTGGTACGGGAACGTGCGAATGAAGTTGCGTCGCCGGATGTCGTCCTGCGGAATGCCCATCTCGTGGGCTGCCTGGTGCACGATGCGCTCGACGACGTACGTCGCCTCGGGACGCCCCGCCCCACGATACGCGTCGACCGGCGCGGTGTTGGTGAACACCGCCGTCACCTCGCACCATATCGCCGGCGTCGTGTACTGACCGGCGAGCAGCGTCGCGTACAGGATCGTCGGAATGCACGACGCGAACGTCGAGAGGTACGCCCCCATGTTCGCGACCGTCGAGACCTTGAGCGCAAGGAACTTGCCGTCGCCGTCGAGCGCGAGCTCGGCGTGCGTGTCGTGGTCGCGGCCGTGTGCATCGGCGAGGAACGCTTCGCTGCGCTCGGCCGCCCACTTGATCGGCCGGCCGACGCGCTTGCTCGCCCACACCATCGCCGTCTCTTCGGGATAGAGGTAGATCTTCGAACCGAAGCCGCCGCCGACGTCCGGCGCGATCACCCGCACCTTGTGCTCCGGCAGCCCGAGCACGAACGCCGTCATGAGCAATCGCTCGACGTGCGGGTTCTGGTTCGCGACGTACAGCGTGTAGCTGTCCTCGGCGCGGTTGTACGACGCGACCGCCGCCCGCGGCTCGATCGCGTTGGGCACGAGCCGATTGTTGACGATGTCAAGCTTCGTGACGTGCGCGGCCTTGGCGAAGGCTGCGTCGACCGCCGCCCTGTCGCCGAGCGCCCAGGTGTAGCAGCGATTGCCGGGCGCCTGCTCGTGGATCTGCGCGCTGCCCGCGCGAAGCGCGTCGTCCGTGCGTACGGTGGCGGGCAGCACGTCGTAATCGACCTCGATCAGCTCGGCCGCGTCCTTCGCCTGGTTCGGTGTCTCCGCCACGACGAGCGCCACCGGATCGCCGACGTAGCGCACCTTGCCTTGCGCAAGCACGGGATGTGGCGGCTCGTTCATCGGCTTGCCGTCGGTGCCGGTGATGAGCCAGCCGCACGGAAGCCCGTTGACGCCGGCGAGGTCGGCGCCGGTGAAGATGGCCACCACGCCGGGCGCATCCTTCGCCTTGGACGTGTCGATGGCGCGTATCGTCGCGTGCGCGTGCGGCGAGCGCAGGAAATACGCGTGCGTCTGGCGCGGCATCGCGACGTCGTCCGTGTACTGCCCCGTGCCGGTCAGGTAGCGCTGGTCCTCCTTGCGCAGCACCGCCTGCCCGAGCGGCGCGGTCATGTCGTTGGCGCCCATGGCGGCCTCCTACTTGGCCATGGCGGCCGAGCCCTGCGCGACCGCCTTCACGATGTTGTGATAGCCCGTGCAGCGGCACAGGTTGCCTTCGAGCTCGGCGCGGATGGTCGCTTCGTCGGCCTTGGGATGACGCTGCGCGAGCTCGATCGCGCTCATCACCATGCCCGTCGTGCAGAACCCGCATTGCAGGCCGTGGCATTCCTTGAACGCCGTCTGCATCGGATGGAGCTCGCCGTTCGGCCCGGCGATGCCTTCGATCGTGGTGACTTTCGCGCCTTGCAGCTGCACGGCGAGCACGTTGCACGACTTGATCGCGCGACCGTCGACGTGAACCGTGCACGCACCGCACTGGGCGGTGTCGCAGCCGACGTGCGTTCCGGTGAGGCCGAGATCGCGCCGCAGGAAATCGACGAGCAGCGTGCGCGGATCGACGTCCTCGCGCACGGCGGCGCCGTTGACCATGAGAGACAGGGAGACGGACACGGGGCTATCCTCCTTTGTGTCTTCGTGTGGTGGAGGAAGCATACTCCGGCTGCATTCGGGTGCAACACGCCTCGCGAACAAACAAAAAGGCGGCCGCAGCCGCCTTTTTGCGCAACGCTCGACGCGATTACTTTGCGCCGGCGACGACCTGGATGTCGTTCTCCACGGACGTCACGCCCTTCGTGTCGCGCGCGAGCTGGGCCGCGCGATCCGCCTCCTGCTGGCTGCGCGCCGTGCCCGAAAGCTTGACGACACCGTTGTCCGTGTCGACCTTGATGTGCGTCGCGCTGACGTTCTTCTCCTTCGCGAACTCGGCCTTGACCTTGGTCGTGATGGCCGCGTCGGACATGGCCTCGTGTGCGCTCGACGACGTGTTGGTGGTCGTCGAGTTCGTCGTGTTGGCCGCTTGCGTCTTCGCCTTGTCGCCCCAGGCGGACGCGGCGCCCGGCGCCATCAGCCCGGCCGCGAGCAGGCATGCGATCGCAACGTGGGATTTCCTCATGGACATACCTCCTTCTTGTGCAGCGGCCGCGCGAAGGCAACACGCCTGCGCGTTCGAGCCGCCCGAGCCTTCCACTATGCCGTCGCACGCCGCGGCCCGGTATCGGCGGCGTCCGAAGCTGCCGTCGGACGATGCCGACACGGCCGGCGTGCTAGTAGAGCGACGTGATGTACTGCGCGAGGTTCTCGATGTCGGTGTCCGACAGCGTCGAGGCAACGCTCGTCATGTTGCCGGCGTCGTTGGTGCGCCGGCGCGCCTTGAAGTCGGAGAGCTGCTTCTTGATGTACTCGTAGTGCTGGCCGGCTACCCGCGGGATCTCGTTCTGCCCGATGAACCCGCCGAGGTGGCACATGGTGCACAGCGTTTCATCCGCCTTCTTCTGTCCGGCCTGCGCCTTGGCGGGATCCGCCTCGAACGTGCTCGGCGTCTGCTTCTGCTTCGAGAAATAGTCGGCGAGCGCGAGCATGTCGTCGCGCGACAGGGGCTGCACGACGACGTCCATGTTCGGATCGTGGCGTCGACCCGCCTTGAAGTCCTGCAGCTCGGTGTAGAGGTAGCGAGCCGTCTGTCCCGCGAGCACGGGATACTGCGGATTGTCGTTGTTGCCGGTCTCGCCGTGGCAGGTCGCGCAGACCGCGACCTTGTCCTTGATGGCGTCCGGGACCTGTGCCCTCGCGGGTGCGGCGAGCGTGAGAGCGGCGAGCGTCAGAGCGGCGAGCGTCAGAGCGATGCGCATGGAGTGATGACAAGAAAACGGCCACCCCGTTCGAGGAGTGGCCGTCCGGTGGATGGAATCGCGGATATTACGGCAGCGCGAACACCACGAGACTGTTGCCGCGCTTGAAGTCGAGCTGCGTGTTGCCGCCCGCCGACACGGCGACGTACTGCTTGCCGTTCACCATGTACGACACCGCCGGCGAATTCGCGCCGGCGCCCACGTTGAACTTCCACAGCTCCTTCCCCGTGCGGGCGTCGAAGGCCTTGAACCAGCCGTTGCCCTCGCCGTTGAAGACGACGTCGCCGGCCGTGGCCAGCGTGCCGCCGATCAGCGGCTGCGGAGTCTTCACCTTCCACACCACCTTGCCGGTGTCGATGTTGACGGCGACGAGCTGTCCCCATTGCTGCTCCGACGGGATGGTCTTGAACGCGCCACCCAGCCAGAGCTTGCCGCCGGGATAGGGCACTTCCTCGACGTGATACGTCATCGGCTGGTGCAGGTTCGCTGCGTACACCATGCGCAGCTTCGGGTTGAGCGCCATCGGCGACCATTCCACACCGCCGTTCGCGCCCGGCAGCATGCGCGCGCCATCCTTGGTCGGCAGCGTCCACATGTTTTCCTGCGGGATCATCGCCTCCGAGAAGCGGATCAGCTTCCCGGTCGCGCGATCGTTGACGTAGACGTGGCCGGTCTTGCCGCCGTGTATCGCGACGTCGACCATCTTGCCGCTGCCGTTGTTGGCCTGCGTGAGGATCACCGGCGACGTGGCGTCGAGGTCCCACACGTCGTGCGCGATGTACTGCGAGTGCCACTTGTAGGCGCCCGTGTTGAGATCGACCGCAACCATCGAGTCGGTGTACAGGTTGTCGCCCGGCCGGATCGCGCCGTAGAGGTCCGGCGAGGGATTGCCGACCACGAAGATCACGGTCTTGGTCTTGGTGTCGACCGCCGGCGTCATCCACACGCCGCCGCCGAGCGTCTGGTAGAACGAGCTGTCCTTGGCAAGCGCGGCCTTCTCGGCGTCGATGTCACGATGCATGTCGCGACCCGTGGCGTCCTTCGTCGCCCACACGCCTTCGTGTCCCTTCTCGGGAATCGTGTCGAACGTCCACAGCACGTGGCCGTCGTTGGCGTCGAATGCCTTCACGAAGCCGCGGATGCCGTACTCGCCGCCGTTGGTGCCGATGAGCACCTTGCCGTCGACGACCGCGGGCGCCATCGTCTCCGAGTACCCCTTCTCGGGATCGGCGATCTGCTGCTCCCACAGGAGCTTGCCGGTCTTCGCGTCGAGCGCGACCAGCTTCGCGTCGAGCGTGCCCATGTAAAGCCGGTCGCCGGACACCGCGACGCCCTTGTTGTTGGGGCCGCAGCAGAATGTCGTGATCGGCCCCATCTTGTGCTTGTAGTGCCAGTATTCCTCGCCCGTCGCCGCATCGATCGCGTACACGTGATTGAACGACGTGGTGAGGAACATCACGCCGTTCTGCACGATGGGCGCGGTCTCCATCGACTCGGTGACGGCCGTCTGGAAGACGAAGGCCGGCTTCAGCTTGGCAACGTTGCCCGCGTTGATCTGGTTGCCCGGGTAGTAGCGCGTCTGCGCGTAGTTGCCGTTCGGATGGATCCAGTTCTTCGCGTCCGCGCCGGCGCCTTCGAGCATCGCCTGGGTGACGGATGCGAACGACGGCATCGCCTTGCTCGACGTGGTGCCCGCCGCTCCGGCGATCTCCTGCGCAGACGCCGCGCCGGCGAACGCCGACACCGCGAATGCTACTGTTCCAAGCCATTTGCTGCGCATGTGCATGGCGTGCTCCCTCGTGCGTTGTGATGTGGGGGGCCGCGGCGGGCGCGCGATGCGCGCCGCAGCGGCAAGCCGTTCGGGTGCCGGATCGTTTATAGTCAGTTTCGTTGTAACTTGCAATCTACAAGGGTATTGTGCGGTGCGGAACCGACCGCCCCGCTCGTCGGGAAGCTCACATGAACCGCTTCAAGCACTGGTCGATGGCCGGCCTGTCCGCTGCCTGCCTGCTGTCCCTGGTCGTCACGGCGCACGCCGCCGACGAGGATCTGTCCGTCAATGCGCGCCTGCTGATGGCCGCGCGCACGGCCGACGCCGGGGGGGTTGCCCGCGCGCTCGATGCCGGCGCCGCGGTGAACTCGCGCAATCGCCTCGGCGAAACCGCGCTCGTGATCGTGCTGAAGAACAAGCATCCCGAGCTCGCGGCAACGCTGATCGCCGCCGGTGCCGACGTCAACCAGGCCGCCATCAACGGCGTCACGCCGCTGATGGCTGCGGCCTACGCAGGCAACGCGGATATCGTTCGCGCGCTTCTCGCCCGCGGCGCGGACATCAATGCGCTCGACCGGGTTCATCACAACGCCATGACCTATGCCGCCGGCGAGGGCCATACGGAGGTCGTGCGCGCCCTCCTCGCCGCGGGCGTCGACGCCGATTCGGTTTATTACAACGACCTGACGGCACTGATGTGGGCCGCCGGCTACGGGCGCACCGAGACCGTGCGCGTGCTGCTGTCGTCAGGCGCGCGCGCCGACCGGCGGGATAACCGGGGCAAGACGGCGCTCGACATCGCGCGCGAGCAGCGCTTCGACGAGACGGCGCAGGTGCTGGAGGCTGTCGCGAAGCCGTAGCGCGGGCGCTTCAGCGCCCGGCGCGCTGTCATCCCGAGCCCAGCGAGGCGTCCGCGTCGGCGCAGGAGCGCAACGTCATGCGCCGCAGATAGCCGTCGCGCGCGAGCGCGTGCATCGCCGCGCCGGCGACATGCAGCGTGAACGCCGCGAGCAGCAGGCAGCTCGTCCACAGGTGGACCGTGCTCATGAGGTCCTTCAGGAACGGATCCTTCCACCCCCACGCGGGCAGCGTCACGCCGAACCACTTCACCGGGTACCCGCTGAAGACCGAGCCGAGATAGCCCGCCAGCGGCATGACGAACAGCGCCACGTAGAGCGCGGCATGCGTTGCACGCGCGAGGGCGCGCTGCCACTGCGGCAGGCCCGTGATCGGCGGCGCGGGATGCGCGAGGCGCCAGCCGAGTCGAACGAGCATGAGGCTGAAGATGACGAGGCCGACCGACTTGTGGAGGTTGAAGGCGTCGGCGCGCAGTCCCGGCGGCTGCTTGGGGATCGCCTGCATCGACCAGCCCCAGGCGAATTGCACGATGACCAGCGCCGCGATCAGCCAGTGCAATGCGATCGCGACGCGGGTGTAGCGCAGCGCGGCGGCGTCAGAGCGCGATGTCGACGCTGACGCCGGCAAACCAGTTGCGCCCGGGCGCCGGCTCGAAATAGCGGCCATTCGTGTCTCCGACGATCACCGATCCCGCATAGTTGCGATCGAAGATGTTGTTCACGCGCAGGAACTCGCGCCATTGCGCCGCGCCGCGCTTCTGTGCGAATCCGACGCGCGCGTTGGCGACCGTGTACGCGGGCGCGGCGTCGCTGTTGCGCTCGTTCACGTAGAGCTTGTCGACGTACTGCGCCTCCACGGCGGCGTTGAAGCCCCACGCGTTGCGCGGCGCCCACGCGAGCTCGCCGTACGCCTGCTGTGACGGCACGCCGGGAAGTCGCGCGCCGGCACCCACCGGCTGCGGCGGCGTGCCGCTCTGGAACGCGTCGACGAACTCCGCGCGCAGATACGTGTACGCCGCGTGGCCGTGCAGGTCGAGCGGCAGGTCGCCATCCCATTCCGCTTCGACACCGCGACGCCGCGTGCGGCCGGCGTTCTTGAACGTGGTACGCCCGCCGGTGGCCTGGTCGATGACGATCTCGTTCTCGGTGTTCACGTGGAACAGCGCGAGCGTCACGCGCTGCGCCGGCGTGACGTACGCCTTCACCCCCGCCTCCACCGCGCGGCTGGTCGCCGGCTGCAGCGCGAAGTTGAGGCCCGTCGTGCCGTTGCGATAGGCGAGCTCGGCGAACGTGGGCGTCTCGAACCCTTCGCCATAGCTCGCGTACACGTTGACGTTGTCGCGCGCGTGCCAGACAGCGCCCAGAACGGGGCTCGTGTCGCTGAACTGGCGCGCGCCGCTGTCGTCCGGGTTCTGGTCGGTGATGTAGTGATCGTCCGACCCGTACCACACCTTGCTCGTGCGCACGCCGGCGGTGAAGGTGAGCACGGGCCACGGCGACCACTGCGCCTCGGCGTACACGTCGAAGCTGCGCACGACGTCGTCCTCGTCGCGCCGCAGGTCGCCGAGATCGCCGTTGTTGTTCACGTAGCCGCGCCGCCGCTCGTGCTGCCGGTCGGTGTCGGTGCCGACGATCACCGACAGCGGCTGCGAGAGCCATTGTCCGCGCCACGTGACGCGCGCGCCGATGCCGCCGAAGTCCCGATCGAGGTCGGTCACGCCGCCCGACGAGGTCGGGAGCGTTCCGGCGAGCGCGAGGTATTGCCGGATCGTGCGCGTGCCGTGGTAGGCATCGACCGCGAGCATGAGACTGTCGTCGAAGCGGTGCTCGGCGAAGACGCCGCCCTGGATCTGGTCGATCGTCTTGCGCGTGTTGAACTGGATCGCCGACGGGTCGACGCCGCGCGGATTGGCTTCCCATTCGGCGCGCGTGAGCCCGAGCGGGTCCTCGGTCTCCGGCTGGTACTGCGTGTTCGCGATGACCGTCACGCGCGTGTCCGCCGCGGGCTCGAAGACCAGCTTGGCGTTGCCGATCTCGCGCCTCGCCGAGGAATGATCGCGGTACCCGTCGGTCTGGAAATGCGTCGCGGCCACCACCGCGCCCACGCTGCCGGCGTAGCCGTTGAGCTTCGTCCCCGCCGTCCACGTGCCGTAGCTGCCGCCCCCGAACGTGAAGTCGAGCACCGGCTGCGGCTGCGGATCCTCGGTGAAGACGGCGATGACGCCGCCCGACGCATTGCCGTAGAGGGTGGAGAAAGGCCCGCGCAAGACCTCGATGCGCTGCGCCGACAGCAAGCTGAAACTACCCGTCTGGCCCTGGCCGTCGGGCATCGTCACCGGGATGCCGTCCTGATACAGGCGCACGCCACGCACGCCGAACTGAGCGCGCGCGCCGAAGCCGCGCGAGCTGATCTGCAGATCCTGCGCGTAGTTCTGCCGATTGGCGGCGAACACGCCCGGTACCCGGCCGAGGGTCTCCGACAGGTTCACCTGCGGCTGCCCCTCGTGCAGCGTCGTTGCGTCGATGACGTCGATCGACGCCGGCAGGTCGAACGCGCGAGACGCGCTGCGCGTTGCGGTGACCACGACGGGATCGAGCGGCTGGACCGCGTCCTGAGCCGCCGCGGGAAGCGCCGCGACCGCCGGGATGCACAAGGCGAGCGAGCGCAGCAGCGAGGGGCGACCCATGCGGGGATTATGCGCGAAAACCGGGTTACGATAGCGTTCGCCTTCCACGCGATTTCGAATGGAGACAACGATGCATCGTCTCGCGCGCGCGCTCGCCGCGCTCGCCTTCTCGAGCGCCGCGGCGCTCGCCGCCCCGCCGGCGTACGTGTCGAACGAAGGGTCGGCCAGCATTTCGGTGATCGACACCGCGCAGGACAAGGTGGTCGACACGCTGAAGGTGGCCGAGCGGCCGCGCGGCATCGCCGTTTCGCACGATGGCAAGCGTCTCTTCATCAGCGACCAGACCTCCAACGCGCTCGTCGTGGTGGACCCGCTCGAGAAGAAGCAGGTCGCCAAGGTTCCGCTCGGCAACTCGCCCGAGGCGATCTATCTGTCGCACGACGGCAAGTGGCTGTCGGCCTCCATCGAGGAGGATAACCAGGTGCTGCTGATCGACACGGAGACGCTGACGGTCGCCAAGCGCATTCGCATGCGCGGAAAGAATCCCGAGCACGCGGTGTTCAGCCCCGATGGCCGGTGGCTGTACGCGAGCGCCGAGGAAGCCGACAGCGTCGATATCATCGACGTCGCCAAGGGTGAAGTGGTCAAGTCCGTGAAGGTCGGCGATCGGCCGCGCGGCATCGGTTTCCTGCCCGACGGCAGCCGCGCGTACGTCGCCGCCGAGAACGCCGACACCGTGAACGTCTTCGACACCCGCACGCAGGAGGTGATCGCGCGCATCAAGGCAGGAAAGCGCTCGAACGGCGTAACCGTCGCCCCCGACGGCAGCAAGGTGTTCGTGACCTCGGGTGGCGAGGGCACCGTGCAGGTGATCGATCCTTCCAGCAACACGATCGTGGCCGCCATTCCGGTCGGCAAGCGGCCCTGGAACATGGCCATCACGCCGGACGGCCGCAAGCTGTACGTCGCGTGCGGGCGCTCCAATGCGGTCGCGGTGATCGACACCGGGCGCAACGCGAAAATCGCCGATATCGCCGTCGGCGACCTGCCCTGGGGCGTCGCGATTCCCTAGGCGGACGCGCAAGGCGGCATCGACCGGGCGCGTAGAATGGCGCGCATGCTGCTGCATCGCGCAGCGCCGCGCTCGCCTGCGCGTCGGCGCCTGCTCCAGGGTGTGTCGGGCGCATGCGCGCTGGCCCTCGTGCGGCCCTCGCGCTCCGGCGAGAGCGCACCCGCCGAGCCGGTGTGCGGCAACGGCAGCAGGGTGCAGACCCTGTACCAACCCGGCACGTCGGGCTATCTCGGGAGGATCGAAGCAGGCTCGGGCGCGCTCGTGCTCCGCGCGGGCCCGACCGGGGCGTTGCCCGCCGGCATCGAGCACGGCCGGCTCGCATTCGCCAGCGAGCGCAACGGCGCGACGTTCGTGAATCCAACGCTGGTCGTGCGTCGCGGCGAGCTGCTTCGCGTCACGCTCGACAACGCGCTCGATGCGGCCACCAGCGTGCACTGGCATGGCCTCACGGTGGATACCGCCAACGATGGCGCGGGCATGCCGCTCGTCGAGCCGGGAAGGCGCTACGAATACGCGTTCGAGGTGCGCAACCGCGGCGCGCTCTATTGGTATCACCCGCACCCGCACGGGCTCACCGCCGGGCAGGTGCACGACGGCCTCTACGGCCTGCTCGACGTCGAGGATGATGACACGATCGCGCTGAGACGCGAGCTGGATCTCGTGCCCGGCGGGAGCGAGCTCGTGCTCGTGCTGCGCGACAGCGCGCAGCGCTACGAACGTACGCCGGCGCAGGCGATCCACGGCGTGTACGGTGACGCGCTGTTCGTCAATGGCACCCGCTGCGCGCAAACCGACGTGGCGACGCGGCTCTATCGGCTGCGCGTCGTGAACGCATGCAACGCGCGCACGCTGCTGCTCGGGCTGCGAACGGCGTCGGGTGCCGCGGTACCGTTCGACGTGATCGGCAACGATGGCGGTCTCCTGCCCGCAGCGGTGCGCACGCGCGCCGCGTTCCTCGGCACGGCCGAGCGTCTCGACCTGCTCGTGGATCTGCGCGATGCGGCGATCGGCGACGCCATCGTGCTCGAGACGCGCGCGTTCGATCCCATGCATGCGGAGATCGCCGTTCCCAAGGACGACCCGGATGCCGCGCACGCGCACCAAGCCACGGAGGCGGTCGCCGACGCGCACGCTGCGCACGGCGTGTCGTCATGGCCGGAAGGCGCGCCGCGCGACATCCTCCAGCTGCGCGTGCGCACGCGCGTGGGCTACGATCGCCGCGTTCCGGCGCGGCTGTCGACGCCGGAGGCCATCGACGTCGCCAACGCGCAGGAGCGCCCCTTGCGCCTGGGCTACAAGAGCGGGCATTGGCGCATCAACGACCGGGTGTTCGCGATGGACGAGACGCCGATCGAAGTGACGCGCGACAGCACCGAGGTGTGGCTGCTGCGCAACTATTTCACGAGCATGCCGCACGCGATGCATCTGCATGGATTCTCCTTCGAGGTGCTCGAGCGCGAGACCTCGCCCGACCAGGTCAAGGCGCTCGCCATCGATGCCAGGGGTCGCCTGCCGAGCGACCTCGGGCGCAAGGACACGGTGCTCGTGTGGCCGGGCGAATCCGTGCGGGTGGCGCTGCGCTTCGCGCTGCCGTTTGCGGGGCCGCAGACCTATCCGTTCCATTGCCACAACCTCGAGCACGAGGATGGCGGCATGATGCTCGGCGTGCGCGTCGCATGAACACGCCATCGAGCGATCCGATCCTCGCCGTCGCGGTGCGCGCGGCGCGGCGCGCCGCGAGCGTCGTCGTCGACGCGGCGCGCGACCTGAAGCGCCTGCCGTCGTTCTCGCGCGAGCATGCGGACATCGTGGCGTCCGCGACGAGCGACGCGCACAGCGCCATTCGCGCGTCGCTGTCGGCGGCGTATCCCGACCACGCGATCGTCGGCGACGAGAAGCCCGCGGACGCGCCGCGCGACGCGCCGTTCCGCTGGTTCGTCGACGCGATCGACGGGACGGCCAATTTCGTGCACGGGTTTCCCTATTACGCGATCTCCATCGCGCTCGCCAACAATCGCGACCTCACGCACGCCGTCGTGCTCGATCCCGCGCGCGACGAGCTCTTCACGGCCGTTCACGGCAAGGGCGCGCAGCTCAACGGTGCGCCGGTGCGCATCTCGGCGTGCACGCGCCTGGAGGACGCGCTGGTCGGGACGACGTTTCCGTCGCGCAAGAGCCCGCGGCTCGCCGCTTACGTGCCAGTGCTGAACGCGCTCATGGCGCGCTGCGGGGGCGTACGCCGCGCAGGCTCGGCCGCGCTCGACCTCGCTTACCTGGCCGCGGGCCGTCTCGACGCGTTCTTCGTGCTGAGCCAGCAGCCGCGCGATCTCGCGGCGGGTGCGCTGATCGTCAAGGAGGCCGGCGGCCGCGTCGGCGACCTCACCGGCGGCGACGATTTCCTGCGCGGCAGCGAGGTGATCGCGGCCGCGCCCGGCGTGTTCAATCCGCTGCGCGAGGCGATCCTGGCGGCGCGCTCGCCGTGACATCCGCCGGCCGCGGCAGGAACAGCACCGCCACGAGCGTGCATGCCGCGGTCGCCGCCATGGTCAGCAGCAGCACGCGAAAGCCGCCCGCCTTCACCAGCGGTCCGAGCGCCCACACCGCGAGCGAGCTCACGCCGAGCGACACGGTGAGCCGCATGCCGCTCACGCGCGAGCGGTGGCTGTCGTCGACGTAGCGCACGATCATGGCATCGGTGAACGGGATCGCGCCGAAGATCACGATCATGAACCCGACCATCAGCGCGTAGAACACCCATCCGTGCGCCGTGGCGGCGAACGCGAACAGCGGCGCCTGCACCGCGACGATCCCGGTATACAGGTACTTCAGCGGCACGCGGTCGATCAGGCTGCCGACCACGATCTGCGCCACCGAGCCGATCACATAGACACCGGCGAGCAGCGCACCGAGCAGCGCGGGATCCTCGATGATGCCCGCCAGGCGCTCGCGCAACAGCTCGCCATTGCCGTTGGTGGTGAGGTTGAATAGGAAGCTCGCCGTGACGGCGGCGATCGTCATGACGGCGAAGAGACGCGCGAAGGAGCCTTCGGGTGCTGCGTAGTCGCGCGCACCGCGCGCCGGCGGCCGCTCCTCGACGTCGGCGGTGCGCGCGAAGATGACGCCGCACACGATGGCCACCAGGCCGGGCACGACGAACGCCGCGCGCCATCCCACGTATTTGACCAGCACGCCCGTGATCAGCGCGGAGAAGGCGACACCGAGGTTGCCGCACAGGCCGTTGATGCCGATGGTGAGGCCGGGGCGTCGTGCATGGCGCACCAGCATGGGGATGCCGACGGGGTGGTAGATCGCGGCGAATGCGCCCAGCACCGTCAGCGCGAGGGCGAGCTGCCACGCGTTCTGCACGCAGGCGACGAGGAGCGACGACACGCCGAGGCCGAAGAAGAACAGCAGCATCATGCGACGGCGTCCCCACAGATCGCCGAGCCTTCCCGCGGGCAGCGAGCCGAGGCCGAACAGCAGGAACGCGCCCGTGCCGTACGGCATGAGGTCCTCCCAGCGGGCGAGCCCGAAGTCGATGGCGATGGCGGCCACGGCCGTCGCGAAGATCAGCAGGAAGAGATGATCGAGCGCGTGCGCGATGTTGAGCAGGACCGAGGTGGTGCGCGATGTCGTCATGCGGTCAACGCCTCCGCGACCTTCGCCGCGATCATTGCGGACACGCGCGCGTTCGATTCGCGCGTGACGCCGGCGATGTGCGGCGTCAGCAGCAAGTTCGGGCATCCCGCGAGCGGCGAGCCGGCCGCGAGGGGCTCGGTGGCGAAGACGTCGAGGGCGGCCCCGCCGAGACGGCCCGCGCGCAGCGCCGCCGCGACCGCCGCTTCGTCGACGACGCCGCCGCGTGCGGTATTGATGAGCACGGCATCGCGCTTCATCGTCGCGATGCGCTCGGCGTCGACCAGGTTGCGCGTCGCGGGCGTGAGGGGCACGTGCAGCGAGACCACGTCGGCCTCGGCCATGACTTCGGCGAAGGTCCGTGGCGTCACGGCGTGATCGCGCCATGCGTCGTCGGGGGCGCCGATCATTGCATCGAAGCCGATCACGCGCATGCCGAGCGCATGGGCGATCCGGGCCACGACGCGCCCGATGCTTCCGAACCCAACCAGGCCGAGCGTCTTGCCGGCGATCTCGCGTCCGCTCGACAGCGCGCTGCGCGGCCACGCGCCGATCTCCACGGCGGCGGTGGACGCGGCGAGCCCGCGCAGCAGCAGCCACGCCGCACCGATCACGTACTCCGCGACCGCCTGCGCGTTCGCACCCGTCGCCGGGATCACGGCGATGTGACGCGCCTCGCATGCCCCGACGTCGATGTTGTCGAGGCCGACGCCGAGGCGCCCCACCACGCGCAGGCGCGGCGCGGCGTCGAGGAGCGCCGCCGTGACCTGCGTGCGGTTGCGCACGATCAGCGCATGACACTCGGCGAGCGCATCCTCGAGCGCGTCCGGGCGGTCGACGAGGCCGGGATCGTAGGTGACCTCGAACCGCGACGACAGCGATTGCACCGCCGGCTTGTCCATGAACTCGCAGACGACGATGTTCATGCCTGCAGGCCCCACCGGCGCACCGTGCGCGCCTCGATGCCGCGGAAGATCACATTCTCGACCAGGAGACCGATCACGATGACGGTGAACAGGCCCGCGAACACGTTCGGGATCTCGAGCTGGTTCTTGTTCTCGTAGATGAACCAGCCGAGGCCCCCGGAGCCCGACGATACGCCGAAGACGAGCTCCGCGGCGATCAGCGTGCGCCATGCGAACGCCCAGCCGATCTTGAGCCCGGTCAGGATGCTCGGGAAGGCCGCGGGAATCAGGATGGCGCTGACGTAGCGCACGCCGGTGAGCCCGTAGTTGCGTCCCACCATGCGCAAGGTGTGCGACACCGACAAAAAGCCCGAGTGCGTGTTGAGCGCCACCGACCACAGCACCGAATGGATGATCACGAACACGATGCTGCCATAGCCGAGGCCGAACCAGATCAGCGCGAGCGGCAGTAGCGCGATCGCCGGCAGCGGATTGAACATCGACGTCAGGAGCTCGAGCAGGTCGGTACCGAGCCGCGTGCCGATGGCGAGCAGCGTCAGCAGCGCCGCGCACGCGATGCCTGCCGCGTAGCCCATGAGCAGCACACGCAGCGATGTCGCCGCCTTGACGAGCAGGTCGCCGGTCAGCATGCCTTCGGCGAAGGCCGAGAGCGTGGCGCCGAACGTCGGAAAGAGCAGCGGATTGTTGAGGAACCTGGCGTAGATCTCCCAGGCGAGCGCCAGCACGACCAGCAGCGCGAGCTTGCGCACCGCGCCGACGTTGGTGATGCGCTCCCACGCCGACAGCGGCTTCTCGACCACGCCGAGCGCCGTCGCGGGCACCGCGTCGCGCAGGATCTCGGGACGCCGTTCGCCGCGCACGATGTCATCCATGGGTCGCGACTTCCTCGACGGCGTCGGCGAACAGCATGCTGTGTATGCGCTGCTCGAGCAGCGCGAGCGCAGCCGGCTCCGCCTCGTGCGGCAGGCTGTTGAGCTCGGCCTTCACCTGTCCCGGATGCGGGGAGAGCAGCAGGATGCGCGTGCCGATGCGGATCGCCTCGGGAATCGAGTGCGTCACGAACAGCACCGTGAAGCGCGTTTCGTCCCAGAGCGCCAAGAGCTCTTCCTGCATCTTGCGGCGGGTGAGCGCGTCGAGCGCGGCGAACGGCTCGTCCATCAGCAGGATGTCCGGCTCCATCGCCATCCCGCGGGCGATCGCCACGCGCTGCTTCATCCCGCCCGAGAGCATGTGCGGATAGCTGTCGGCGAAGGCGCCGAGCTTGACCTTCTCCACGTACTCGCGGGCGCGCTCGCGCGCGGCTGCGCCATCGAGCCGACCGCTCGCGACCAGCGGGAACATCACGTTCTGCATGACGGTGCGCCACGGCAGGAGCTGGTCGAACTCCTGGAACACCATCATGCGGTCGGGTCCCGGCCGCGCGACCGGCACGCCCTTCACGCGAATCTCGCCCTCGACGGGCTTCAGGTAGCCGCCGACCGCCTTCAGCAGCGTCGACTTGCCGCATCCCGAGGGTCCGAGCACGACGAAGCGATCCGATCGCAGCACCTGGAAGTCGACGCGATACGTCGCGGTGACGAGGCGGTCGCGCGTCTTGTACTGGAGCGTCACGCCGCGCACGTCGAGCAGCGGCTGGCCTGCTACGTCTGCCATGGCAGGCGATCGAGGTCGACGTTGCCGCCGGTGACGATGACGCCCACGCGCGCGCCGCGCAGCGCGAGCGTGCCTTCCAGCAGGCAGGCGAGCGGCACCGCCGACGAAGGCTCGGCGGTGAGCTTCAAGTGCTCCCACATGAGCCGCATCGCGCGCACGATCCCGGCCTCGCTGCACGTGGCGATGTCGCTCACGTGCGCCCGCATGGCGGCGAACGTGCGCGGGCTCGTGCCCGAGCGCAGCCCGTCGGCGATGGTGCGCGTCACCGGCGGCGGCATCATGCGCCCGGCGTGAAAGCCCGCGGCGGCATCCCCGGCTTCCGCGGGCTCGGCTCCGTACACCTTGATTCCGCGGCGAACCCCGTGTGCGGCGATCGCGGTGCCGGACAGGAGCCCGCCGCCGCCGACCGGCGTCACCAGCGCGTCGAGCTCCGGCGCGTCCTCGAGCAGCTCCAGCGCCGCGGTGCCCTGCCCCGCGATCACGTGCTCGTTGTCGAAGGGATGGATCAGCACGCCAGCCGTGCGCGCCACGACGTCCGCGCACACGGCTTCGCGTGCCGCCACGTTGGCGTCGCAGAAGTGGACGGTCGCGCCGTAGCGGCGCACGTTGTCCTGCTTGGCACGCGGCGAATTGTCGGGCATGACGACGTGCGCAGGGATGCCGCGCCGCTGCGCGGCGTAGGCGAGCGCGGCGCCATGGTTGCCCGACGAATGCGTGACCACGCCGCGCGCGGCGGTCGCGTCGTCGAGGGAGAAAACGGCGTTGCAGGCGCCCCGCGCCTTGAACGCCCCGACGCGCTGCAGGTTCTCGCACTTGAACACGAGCGTCGCGCCCGCGATCGCGTCGAGCGCGGTGGAGGCGACGATCGGCGTGCGCAGGACGTGCGGTGCGATGCGCGCGCGGGCGCGCTCGATGGCCGCCGGTTCGGGCACGCGCAACGCGTCCTGCTCGGGCGGCGCCATCAGCTCCCCGGCAGCGCGTGCGCGTTCGGGAAGAACAGCTCCTTCCAGTTGTCGGGCTTCGCCTTGATCGCGCCGGTCTTGGCCATGAAGTCGACGTACTTCATCACGTTCTGCGGCGTGGTCGTGTAGACGATCTGCGGATCGTTGAGCATGCGCTCGATGTTCTCGAGGCTGTCCTTGTCCTTGGAGATGCGCAGGTATGCCTGCGCAGCCGCGTGCTTGTCGCGGTTGATCTGCGCCGTCGCATCGTCGAGGGCCTTGACGAACGCCGCGTACAGCTTCGGGTTGTCGGCGCGGAACTTCGCGGTCGTCCACACCGTGTTGAACGTCGCCGGCCCGCCCAGCACGTCGTACGAGTTGAGGACGGTATGAATGCCCGGGTGCGCGAGCTGCTGGTACTGGAACGGCGGCGAGCTGAAATGCGCCGTGATCTCTGACCTTCCGGAGAGGAGCGCAGCCTGTGCATCCGGGTGCGACAGCGTCACGGTGAGCGCGTCGAGGCGATTCTGCTGCCCCTCGCCGAAGGCCTTTTCCGCCGCCATCTGCAGCGTCACGGCCTGGATCGACACCTTCACCGCAGGCAGCGCGATGCGATCCTTGTCGGTGAAATCCTTGATCGACTTGACGTTCGGGTTGCGCGTGTTGAGAAAGAGCGGCATCGAGTTGATCGCGGCGACGCCCTTGACGTCGAGGTTGCCGCGCGTGCGCGCCCATAGCGTGACCATCGGCCCCACGCCGCCCGAGGCGAACTGGAGGCTGTCGGACAGCAGCGCGTCGTTCATGACGTTGCCGCCGGCGAACTTGGCCCAGCCGACTGTGACGTCGAGCCCTTCCGCCTTCGCGTACTTCTCGATCAGCTTCTGCTCTTCCATGATCATCAGCGGCAGATAGCTGATGCCGTACTGCTGCGCGACCTTGATCTCGCTCATCTCGGCGCGCGCGGCGCCGGCGAGCGCGAGCGCGGCGACAAGCGCCGTGGCGATGCGCGCGTACCGGTATTGCATGGTTCCTCCTCCAGGCCGGGACAATCGGATTATAGGTCGTCACCGAAATCGAACGACGGCTGGAGCACCGGGGCGAAGCTGCGGCGGTGCTCGGGGCACGGCCCGTGGCGGTTCAGCGCCGCGAGGTGCTCGGCGGTGGCGTAGCCCTTGTGCTGCGCGAAGCCGTAGAGCGGGAATTCGCGGTCGAGCTCGTCGAGTCGCGCATCGCGCGCGGTCTTGGCGAGGATGCTCGCCGCCGAGATCACCGGCACGCGCCGGTCGCCCTTCACGATGGCGCGCGCGGCGCAGCCGCCGAAGTCCGGCATGCGGTCGCCGTCGATCAGCACCTCGCCGGGGATCACGCCGAGCGCATCGAACGCGCGGCGCATGGCGAGCAGTGTCGCGTGGAGGATGTTGAGCGCGTCGATCTCGGCGACATCGCATGATGCGACGGCCCACGCGAGCGCCCGCCCCTTCACTTCCGCCGCGAGACGCGCGCGCGCCGCCGGCGCGAGCAGCTTGGAATCCCTGAGGCCTTCGATCGGCCGCGCGGGGTCGAGGATGACGGCGGCGGCATAGACCGGACCGGCGAGCGGTCCGCGGCCGGCTTCGTCGATGCCGGCGATCAGCATGCGATGCCGACGTGTGCGAGCTCCGTCACGAGCGCCTCCGCCGCGACCTGACCCGTGTCCGCGCGCAACGCGTCGCCCATTTGCCCGAAGAGGGTCTCGAGCCGGCGCCGCACGAGCGAGTCGTCGAAGAGGTTCAACGCCGCCTGCGCGAGATTGCGCGGGGTCGCGTCGGTCTGCAAGAGCTCGGGAACGACGAACCGGCCGGCGAGCACGTTGGGCAGCCCCACGTACGGCAGCAGCAGCTTGCGCGCGACGATCCGCGCCGTGAGCGAGGACACGCGGTAGAAGATCACGTGGGGACAGCGGGCGAGCGCGGCTTCCAGCGTGGCGGTGCCCGACGCGACCAGCGCGACGTCGGCGGCGCGCAGCGCATCGGTGGCGTGCCCGTACAGCAGCGTGAGCGGCAGCCCCGAATGGCTGCCGCGGTAGATGGCCATCTCGAACGCCTCGCGTGTGGCGCGCGAGACCAGCGGCACGAGAAATTGCGCGTCGGGCCGCGACGCCGTGATGTGCGCGGCCGCGTCGAGCACGAGCGGCGCGTGCAGCTCGATCTCCGAGAGGCGGCTTCCGGGCAGCAGCGCGAACACCGGCGCCGCCCCGCGGATCTTCAGCAGCTCGCGCGCGGCGCGCCGCGTCCCCGCGTGCGCCATCTCCGCCGCCATGGGATGCCCGACGTAGGTCACGGGGATGCCCGCCTGCTCGTACAGCGGCGGCTCGAACGGAAACAGCACGAGCATGCGGTCGACCGCGCGGCCGATCGTGCGCAGGCGCTCGGCACGCCATGCCCACACCGAAGGACTCACGAAGTGCATCGTCCGCACGCCCCAGCGCTTCAGCATGCGCGCGAGCCCGAGGTTGAAGTCCGGCGAATCGACGCCGATGAAGAGCGGCACCCCGGCACGCACGAAGCGCCGGCGAACGTCGCGCCGGATGCGCAGGAGCTCGGGCAAGTGCGCGATGACCTCCGAGAAGCCGCGCACGGCGAGGCGTTCGAGCGGAACCCACACCTCGCAGCCCGCCGCCTGCATCTTCGGCCCGGCGATGCCCGCGAAACGGATGTTCGGGTGGCGTTCGCGCACCGCGGCAATGAGCGTTGCGGCGAGCGCGTCGCCCGAGGCCTCGCCCGCCACGATGCCGATCGTGACGCTGGCGTCGCGCGAGGCGTCACGCATGCTCGTACGCGCCTCTATCGGACGATGCCGCGTTCCGACGGCTCGAGGAACGCCACGAGCGGCGCCAGCACCTGCGCTTCCGCGGCCGCGCGCGCGAGCGCGGCCCTGGCGTCCTCGAGGGAAAGCCCGTCGCGATAGAGCACGCGGTACGCGCGCCGAACTTGCGCGATGTCGGCCGGCGAGAATCCCCGGCGGCGCAAGCCTTCGTTGTTCGTGCCGGCCGGCTTGGCCGGATAGCCCGCTGCCGTGACATACGGCGGCACGTCCTGCAGCACGATCGCGCCGGCGGCGATCATCGCGTGGGTGCCGATTCGGCAGAACTGGTGCACGCCCACGAAGCCGCCGAGCGTGGCGTAATCGTCGACGTGAACGTGCCCGGCGAGCTGCGCGTTGTTGGAGAACGTCGTGTGGTTGCCCACCACGCAATCGTGCGCGATGTGGGTATAGGCGAGGAACCAGTTGCCGTCGCCGATCGTGGTCTCGCCCCGGTCCTGCGCCGTGCCCGCGTGGATCGAGACGAACTCGCGCACCACGTTGTCGTCGCCAAGCACGGTTGCCGTCGGCTCGCCGCCGTACTTGCGGTCCTGCGGCACGTCGCCCACGGACGCGAACTGGAAGATGCGATTGCGCGCGCCGAGGCGAGTGCGGCCCGTGACGTACGCGTGCGGGCCGATCGAGCATCCCGGCCCGATGACGACCTCCGGCCCGATGACGGCGTAGGGCCCGACG
Organism: Casimicrobiaceae bacterium; assembly: GCA_035493035.1. GTDB lineage: Bacteria > Pseudomonadota > Gammaproteobacteria > Burkholderiales > Casimicrobiaceae > VBCG01. Next base: position 91,700 of record DATJIS010000104.1, read on the forward strand.
ACGACGTCGGCCGCGAGCTCCGCGGTGGGCGGCACCAGCGCGGTGGGATGGACCGTGGCCACTAGAGGCCGGGAATCGGCGGCGCCGGAGGGACGTCGCGCACCGCGGCCATCAGCACGGCCTCGCACACGACCTGGTCCTGGACGGTGGCGCGACAGCGAAAGCGACCGATGCCGCGCACCGCGCGATCGAGATCCGCGCGCAGGATCAGCGTGTCGCCCGGCACCACCTGGCGCTTGAATCGCGCCTCGTCGATGCCGGCGAACAGCACGAGCTGCGTGCCGTCGGTCTTCGCGAGCTTCGAGAGCATCGTGAGCAGCCCGGCGATCTGCGCCATCGCCTCGATGACCAGCACGCCGGGCATGACGGGATATTCCGGAAAGTGCCCCTGGAAGAACGGCTCGTTCGCCGTCACGTTCTTCAGGCCATGGATGTATCGTCCGGCCGAGTAGTCGAGCACGCGATCGACGAGGAGCATCGGATAGCGATGCGGCAGAAGGCGCCGGATGCCGTGCTGGTCGAGACCGTTCATGGCGCACTCCCCTTGTTCGAATCGCGCAACGTCGAGTCACCCGCGTCGGCGTCGCCGAGCGCGCGCTCCAGGGCCGCGACGCGCTCGCGCAGCTGCGCGAGGTGGCGCAGCTGCGCAGCGGTCTTCTGCCACTCGCGATACGGCTGGAGGGGCATGACGCTGCTGTACACGCCGGGCGAGTCGATGGTGCTGAACACAACCGACCCGCCGCCCACCGTCGTGCCGTCGGCGATCTCCAGATGACCCGAGATCATGGCCGCGCCGCCGATCCTGCAGTTGCGGCCGATGCGCGTCGAGCCCGCCACGCCGACGCACCCCGCGAGCGCGGTGTGATCGCCGATCACGCAGTTGTGCCCGATCTGGATCTGGTTGTCGAGCTTCACGTCGTCACCGAGCACGGTGTCGTCCACCGTGCCGCGATCGATCGTCGTGTTCGCGCCGATCTCGCAATCCGCGCCAATGACGACGCGGCCCGTCTGCGGGATGCGGATCCAGCGCTGGTCCGACTCGGCGAGCCCGAAGCCGTCGGCGCCGATCACCGCGCCGCTGTGCAGCACCGTGCGCGGACCGATGACGGTGCGTGGGTACAGCGTCACGTGCGCGTTGAGCACGCAATCGTCACCGACCGAGGTGTCGGCCCCGACGACGCAGTGCGCGCCGATCTGCGCGCGCTCGCCGACGCGCGCCCGCGCCTCGATCACCGCATAGGGTCCGATCCGCGCGCTCTGCGCCACCGCCGCGGTGCGATCGACCCGCGCCGTCGCGTCCATGCCCGGCTCGAACGCCGGCGCGGGATGCAGGAATTGCGCGATGCGCGCGAAGCTCGCGTACGGATCGCGGGCGACGAGCCGGGGGCGCGAGGTGCGCGCCGCATCGTCCGGCGAGACGATGACGGCGGACGCACGCGTGGTCTCGAGCTGCCCGCGGTACCGCGGGTTGGCGAGGAACGCGATCGCGCCCTCGCCGCCGTTCTCGAGCGTGCCGACGTGCGTGATGGCGATGGCACCGTCGCCTTCGAGCCGCAGGTCGAAGCGCCGCGCGAGCTCGGCCAGCGTGTACGAGGCGGCGCGGTCGGTGTGGTTCACGGACGAAGGCGGGCGGGAGAAGCGCGGTCGGCGCCGCGCACGCCTACTTGTCGGCCAGCGCCTTGATCACCTTGTCGGTGATGTCGATCCGCTGGCTCGCGAACACCACGGGATCCTGCAGGATCAGGTCGAACTTCTCGCTCTCGGCGATCTGCTGGATCACCTTGTTGGCGCGCTCCTGGAGCGTCGAGAGGAGCTCGTTCTTGCGCAGGTTCACGTCCTCGCGGAACTCGCGCTGCAGGCGTGTCAGGTCGCGCGAGCCGTTCGCGAGATCGCGCTCCTTGTTGCGTCGCTCGGTCTCGCTCATCGTGGGGCCGTCCTTGTCGAGAGACGCCTGCAGGTCGCGCACCTGCTTGGAGATGCGCTGGATCTCCGCGTCGCGCGCCGAGAACTCGCGCTCGAGCTGCTGCTGCGCCCGCTTGGCCGGTGCGGCTTCGCGGAACAGGCGCTCGGTGTTGACGAAGCCGATCTTGTAGTCGGCCGTGGCCGCGTTGGCGCTTCCGAACGCCAGCGCGGCAATGAGGATGACGAGGATGCGGAGCACGGGTTCTCCCTTACACGCGCCGCGGCGTCAGAATGCGGTGCCTGCCTGGAACTGGAAGCGCTGCTGGCGATCGTCCGGCTTGGCGTTCAACGGGACCGCGTAGCTGAACTTGAGCGGCCCGATCGGCGAATTCCATTGCACCCCCACGCCGGCCGAGTAGCGGAACGACTCGAACTCGGGCTGCGATCCGTTGGCCCAGATCTGTCCTGCGTCGACGAACAGGCTTCCGCGCACGGCCTTCTCGCCCTTCACCAGCGGATAGAACACCTCGGCGTTGCCGATGATCTTGCGGCGCCCGCCGAGCGCGTTGCCGAACTCGTCGCGCGCGCCGAGGGAGTTCGTCTCGTAGCCGCGCACCGAGTCCGTGCCGCCCGCGAAGAACGCCTTGAAGAACGGCAGCGGCTTCAGGTTGTACCCGTCGCCCCAGCCGAAGTCGCCGTGGATCAAGAACACGAAGTCGCGGTAGAACTGCCAGTAGTTCGACTGCACGTACTCGATCTTGTAATAGGTCAGATCGCCGCCCGGCAACCCCATCTCGTAGTACACGCTCCGCAGCTGCCCCCGGTTAGGATAGAGAATGTCGTCACGGGTGTCACGGGACCAGCCGGCGTTCAGGATGAACGCGTTGGTCTGCGAGCCGAAGCGGTTCACGAAGTCGTAGTACACAGGCGGGCTGTCGGCGAACAGCGTCAGCTTCGTATTCTCGTAGCGGCCGCCGACGTTGATCGTGTCGGTCTCGGTGACCGGGATGCCGAAGCCCATTGCGGCGCCGAACGTGCGCGACGAGTACTGTGCGATGGCGAGTCCGGTGGGATCGAGGCTCTTCTGGTACAGCTCGATCGTTCGCGACACGCCGTTGGGCGTCCAGTACGGCTGCGTGAAAACGCCCGCCAGGGTGCGGTTGTAGCGGCTCGTGTTGATGCCCACCGTGAGCGCGTTGCCGGACCCGAAGATGTTCTGCTGCGACACCGAGCCCGACAGCACGACGCCTTCGGCCGAGGAGTAGCCGATGCCGGCGAGCAGGTTGCCGGTCGATCGCTCGGTGACGGACACCTCGATGTCGACCTGGTCGGCGGTGCCGGCCACCGGCGGCGTCTCGATGTTCACGTCGTCGAAGTACCCGAGCCGCTTGACCCGTACCTTCGACCGGTCGATGCGCGGACCGTCGTACCACGCGCCCTCGAGCTGGCGGAACTCGCGCCGGATCACCTCGTCGCGCGTCTTGGAGTTGCCGCTGATGTTGATGCGGCGCACGTACGCGCGGCGGCCGGGGTCCACGTAGAACGTGAACGAGGCGACCTGCTTCTCCCGATCGATCTCGGGCACCGCGTTGACGTTCGCGAACGCGTAGCCTTCGGCACCCAGCCGGTCGCTGATGTCCTTCGCGGACGCCTGCAGCTTTTCGCGCGAGAACGTCTCGCCGGCCTTCATGCGGATCAGCTGCTCGAGGTCGCTCGCCGGCACGACCAGGTCGCCCGCGAGCCGCACGTCGCCCACGGTATAGCGCGGACCCTCCGTCACGTTGATCGTGATGAAGATGTCCTCCTTGTCCGGCGTGATCGACACCTGCGTGGAGTCGACGTTGAACTCGAGGTACCCGCGGTTCTGGTAGAAGCTGCGGAGCGCCTCGAGGTCGCCCGAGAGCTTCTGCTTCGAATACTGGTCGTTCTTGGTGTACCAGGTGAACCAGCCGGGCGTGGTCAGCGTCATCTGGTCGAGCAGCTCGCGCTCGCTGAACGCCTTGGTGCCGACGATGTTGATGCGCGCGATGCGGGTCGACTCGCCCTCGGTGACGTTGAAGTTGATCGCCACGCGGTTGCGCTCCTGCGGCGTCACCGTGGTCTGGATGATCGCGCCGTACTTGCCGCGCGTGATGTACTGGCGCTTCAGCTCGTTCTCGGCGCGCTCGAGCGCGGAGCGGTCGAAGATGCGCGCCTCCGCGATGCCGATGTCCTTCAGCGCCTTCTTGATGGTGTCGGTGTCGAACTCCTTGTTGCCGACGAACGTGATCGAGCTGATCGTCGGCCGCTCCTCGACCGCGACGATCAGCACGTCGCCCTGCGCCTCGAGGCGCACGTCGCGGAAGAAGCCCGTCGCGTAGAGCGCCTTCACCGCTTCGGCGATGCGCTCGTCGTCGACGCGGTCGCCGACTTTGATCGGCAGGTAGCTGAAGATCGTCCCGGCTTCGGTGCGCTGCACGCCTTCGACGCGGATGTCGCGCACGACGAAAGGCTCCACGGCCCACGCGCTGAGCGTCGCGACTTGCGCGAGCAGCGCGGCGACCAGCGCATACGCGCGGCGCCGCCGCACACCGGATGAACCGCTCGTGCTCGCGCGACGGCGGTGATCAGAACAGGCGGGAGACGTCATTGACTAGTGCCAGGACCATCAGCATCGCGAGCACCGCCATGCCGATGCGTTGTCCGACCTCGAATGCACGATCGGAAACGGGACTGCCCTTGATGAGTTCGGCGAGATAATACAGCAAATGCCCTCCGTCCAATAACGGCACGGGCAGCAGGTTCAGCACGCCGAGACTGATGCTGATCAACGCGAGGTAGCTCACGAACACGAGCGCGCCCGCCTGCGCCGACTGTCCCGCGAAGTCGGCCATCGTGATGGGCCCGCTGATGTTGCGCACCGAGGCTTCGCCGATCAGGATGCGGCCGAGCATCTTCACCGTGAACGTCGAGAGCTCGAACGTCTTCTGCGCGCCCTGCACGAGCGCGTCGACCACGCCGTAGCGCACCGTGACGCCGAGCGCGTCGACCACCGCCGGATCGACGCGCAGCCGCAATCCGACCACGCCCACGCGGCGGCCGGCGGCATCGACCGTCGGCTCGGGCGTCAGTTGCGCGTCGAACGTGCTGGTGCCGCGCTCGACGCGAAAGTGCAGGGGCTCGCCGGGCCGCGCGTTCGTGAGCGCCGCGACGTCGGCGGGCGAGCGTACCGGCGTGCCGTCGATCGCGAGGATGCGATCGCCCGCGCGGACGCCCCCGCGCTCCGCCGGCTTGCCGGGCAGCGCCTGATCGACAAGCGGCGGCCCGAGGTCCTGCTTCAGGCCGAGCGCGCTCATCGGGTTCTGCTCCCAGTCGGCGCCTTGCAGGGCCGCGATCGGCAGCCTGCGCTCGACGGCGTCGCCGCGCTCGCCGTCGCGGGCGACGGCGAGCGTCACCGCATCCGCGCCTTGCGCGTGGATGAGTTGCCAGCGCAGCTCCTGCCAGCTGCCGACCGTCTTGCCGTCGACCGCGCGAACGACGTCGCCGCGTTGCAGGCCCGCCTCGGCCGCGGGCGTCCTGGGCGGCGGATCGGCGAGCACCGGACGCTGCCCGGGCACGCCCACGATGAACGTCGCCGCGAACAGCAGCACGGCGAGCAGCAGGTTCGCGACGGGTCCCGCGGCGACGATCGCGATGCGCGTCGCGACGCCCTGGCGGTTGAACGCGCGCGGCAGGTCGACTTCGTCGACGTGACCTTCGCGCTCGTCGACCATCTTGACGTAGCCGCCGAGCGGAATCGCGGAAAGCGCCCATTCGGTCGCATCGCGGCCCACGCGCCTCGCCCATACGATCCGGCCGAAGCCGACCGAGAAGCGCAGCACCTTGACGCCAAGGAGCCGCGCGACCGCGTAGTGGCCGAGCTCGTGGATCACGACCAGCACGCCGAGCGTGACGGCGAAGGCGGCGATCTTGTAGAGGAAGTCGATCATGCGGCGAGCGAGGTGGATCCGGCCGGCAAGCCTAGCATCCGAGCGGCGGTGTGGCGCGCCCGTGCGTCGCATTCGAGGGCGTCGCCGAGCGTCCGTATCGGGCTCGCCGGCGTGCCGTCGAGCACGCGCTCCACCGCGTCGGCAATCGCGGTGAAAGGAACGCTGCCGGCAAGGAACGCGGCGACGGCGACCTCGTTCGCGGCGTTGAGCGCGACCGGTGCATGCGCGCCGGCGCGCAGCGCGTCGTACGCCAGGCGCACGCACGGAAAGCGCGCGAGATCCGGCGACTCGAAGGTGAGCTGGGCGAGCTTCGCGAGGTCGAGCGGCGCCACGGCACTCTCAATGCGCGACGGGTGCGCGAGCGCCTGCGCGATCGGCGTTCGCATGTCGGGATTGCCGAGCTGCGCGAGCACCGAGCCGTCGACGTACTCGACGAGCGAATGCACGATGCTCTGCGGATGCACCACGACATCGATCGCGTCGGCCGCGACGCCGAAGAGGCGATGCGCCTCGATGACCTCGAGGCCCTTGTTCATCATCGTGGCCGAGTCGATGGAGACCTTGCGTCCCATCGACCAGTTCGGATGCGCGCACGCCTCCTCGGGCGTCACATGCGCGAGATCGGCGAGCGCGCGGGTGCGAAACGGCCCGCCGGACGCCGTCAGCATGAGGCGGCGCACGCCCGCGGCCGCGGGATCGCGCGCGTACGCCGGCGGCAGGCACTGGAAGATCGCGTTGTGCTCGCTGTCGATCGGCAACAGGGTCGCGCCGCCAGCCTGCGCCGCGTGCATGAAGAGCTCGCCGCCGATCACCAACGCTTCCTTGTTGGCGAGCAGGATCCGCTTGCCCGCGCGTGCAGCGGCGAGCGTGGGCTCGAGGCCCGCGGCGCCGACGATCGCTGCCAGCACGGTGTCGGCGTCGGGCGACGTCGCGGCCTCCACCACGCCGCGCTCGCCCGACAGCACGCGCGTCGGCACGCCCTCCGCAAGCAACGCCGATTCGAGCTCGCGCGCCGCCGAAGGGTCGAGGAGCGCCGCGACGTCGGGACGAAAGCGCGCGCAGAGGCGTGCGACCTTGCGCCAGTTGCGATGCGCGGCGAGCGCCACGACGCGAAAGCGCTGCGGATGCTGCGCCACCACGTCGAGCGTGGAATCGCCGATCGAGCCGGTTGCGCCCAGCAGAACTAGACCGCGCGTCATGATGTCGGCAGCGCGAGCCACGCGGCGAGCGCGAGCGGCGGCATCGCGGCGAGCAGTGCATCGATGCGGTCGAGAACTCCGCCGTGGCCCGGCAGGAGCGATCCGCTGTCCTTGACGCCCGCTTCGCGCTTCAGCCACGATTCGAAGAGATCGCCGACGACCGAAAGCGCGGCGACGGCGACCGCGAACGCGAGCCACACGGCGATGCTCGCGGCATCGACCGGGCCCGCGTACCCGGCGCGCGAGCCGAGCGCAGCCAGCGCGAGCGCGTAAAGCGCGACGGCGACGAGCGCGCCGTAAACGCCCTCCCACGTCTTTCCCGGGCTCACCTGCGGCGCCAGCTTGCGACGGCCGAATGCGCGACCCGTGAAATACGCTGCGGTGTCGGCGATCCAGACGATCGCCATCGCGGCCAGCACGAGCCACGGCGAGCGCGCCTCGAGCTCGGTCAGCCCGACGAAGGCGCCGAGCAGCACGATCCAGCCCGTGATGACGAGCGCCGGTCCCGGACGCATGGGCCAGCGCTGCACGACCCACGGTGTTGCGACCAGCAGCCAGAACGCGGTCGCGACGCCGCACACGCCGAGCACCACCGCGGGGGACCATCCACGCGTCGATCGCGCAGGCTGCGTGAAGATGAGCGCGAGCCCGGCGACCACCACGACCAGCACGAACAGCACGCGCGCCGCGGGAGTGAGGCGCGCGAGCCGCGCCCATTCGTGCGCCGCGGCGGCGACGACGAGCAGGACGAGCACGGCGAAGTACAGCGGCGGGAAGAGGAACAGCGCGGCGAGGACGGCCGCCAGCGCCACGACAGCCGTCAGGATGCGGGTCGACAGCATGCCCGTTGCCCGCGGCCTCCGGCCTTACGCGTCCTGCGTCTGGGTGGCCTGCAACTGCTCGCTGGTGCGGCCGAAGCGCCGCTCGCGCGTCTGGTACGACGCGATCGCCGCGTCGAGCGCCGACGCGTCGAAATCCGGCCACAGCATGTCGGTGAAGTAGAGCTCGGTGTACGCCAGCTGCCACAGCAGGAAGTTCGAGATGCGCTGCTCGCCGCCGGTGCGGATGAAGAGATCGGGCTCCGGCGCGTACGCCATCGCGAGATACGGCTCGAGCGCTTCCGCCTCGAGCGCGCGGCGCGTGTCGAGCGCTTCGGGATGCGCGTTGAAATACGCGCGCGCGGCCTGCGCGATGTCCCAGCGGCCGCCGTAGTTCGCCGCGACCGTCAGCGTGAGCCGCGTGTTGTTCTCGGTGAGCGCCTCGCCCGCGGCGATCAGCTCGCGGATGCGCTTGTCGAAGCGGCCCACGTCGCCGACGACGCGGAAGCGGATCTCGTTCTTGTGCAGCTTGGCGACCTCCTGCTCGAGCGCGCGCAGGAAGAGCTCCATCAGGATGGTCACTTCGTCTTCGGGACGGCGCCAGTTCTCGCTGCTGAACGCGAACAGCGTGAGGAACTGCACGCCGCGCTCGATCGACGCACGCACGGTGGCGCGCACCGCTTCGACACCGCGCTTGTGGCCGGCCACGCGCGGCAGCAGGCGCTGCTTGGCCCAGCGGCCGTTGCCGTCCATGATGATCGCGACGTGACGCGGCACGTCCGAGACGTCGGGCACCTCGGTCGTGGCGCTGCCGAAGAGACGCGGGCGCGAAGGCGTGCTCACGTCTAGATCGCCATCAGGTCCGCCTCTTTGGCGTGGAGGACCTTGTCGATCTCGGCGATGTAGCGGTCGGTGAGCTTCTGCACGTCCTGCTGGGCATGGCGCTCGTCGTCCTCGGAGCACTCCTTGTCCTTCAGCAGCTTCTTCAGGTGCTCGTTGGCGTCGCGGCGCACGTTACGGATGGCGACCTTGGCCGCCTCGGCCTCCTTGTGCACGACCTTGGTGAGCTCCTTGCGTCGCTCCTCGGTGAGCGCCGGCATCGGCACGCGGATCATGTCGCCGCTCGTCGCGGGGTTGAGGCCGAGATCGGAATCGCGGATCGCCTTCTCCACCACGGGAATCATCTTCTTCTCGAACGGCTGCACGCCGATCGTGCGCGGATCGGCCAGCGTGACGTTGGCGACCTGGTTGAGCGGCATCGGCGTGCCGTAGTACTCGACCTGGATGTGATCGAGCAGGCCCGTGTGCGCGCGGCCCGTGCGCACCTTGGCGAGATCGTGCTTCAGCGTGTCGACCGATTTCTGCATCTTCTGCTCGGCCGATTTCTTGACGTCGGCGATCATGTTTCCTCCGGCTAGCAGTGCACGAGCGTGCCCTCGTCCTCGCCCATCACGACCTTCTTGAGGGCGCCCGGAACGAAGATCGAGAACACCTTGAGCAGCATGTTCTGATCGCGGCACAGCGCGAGCGCGGTCGCGTCCATGACCTTGAGGTTCTTCACGATGGCCTCGTCGAACGTGAGCGTGGTGTAGCGCTTGGCCGCAGCGTCCTTCATCGGATCGGCGGTGTAGACGCCGTCCACCTTGGTCGCCTTCAGCACGATGTCCACACCCATCTCGCGCCCGCGCAGCGCAGCGGCGGTGTCGGTGGTGAAGAACGGATTGCCCGTGCCGGCGGCGAAGATGACGACGCGCTGCTCCTCGAGATGGCGCAGCGCGCGTCCGCGAATGTACGGCTCGGCGACCTGGTCGATGCGCAGCGCGGATTGCACGCGCGACTCGACGCCCGCGCGGCGCAACGCATCCTGCAGCGCCAGCGCGTTCATGAGCGTCGCGAGCATGCCCATGTAGTCGGCGGTCGCGCGGTCCATGCCGGCCGCGCCGGGCGCGACGCCGCGGAAGATGTTGCCTCCACCGATCACCACGGCGATCTCGACGCCGAGTCGCACGACCTCGGCGATCTCGGCGACGATGCGATCGATCGTCTCGCGCTCGATGCCATACGCCGCATCGCCCATCAGTGCCTCGCCGGAGAGCTTCAGCAAGATGCGGCGATACGCGGGCACGCGCGCCGCGTGCGGCGCGGGCGCTACGGCAGCCAAGGGAGCCGCGACGGTGGCGGCTGCGCTATCCGGTGGACTCATCACGGCTCCCTCAAGGTCGGACCTCGGTGACGGCGATAGCAACCTCTTCAGGCCGCCATGGCGCTGCCGCCGCCTTGCTTCGGCGGCTTGGACATCGCCGCGACCTCGGCCGCGAAGTCATCCTTCTTCTTCTCGATGCCTTCGCCAACGACGTACAGCACGAATCCGTTGACGCTCGCACCCTTCTCCTTGAGGAGCTGCTCGACCGTCTGCTTGCCGTCGCCCTTGACGAAAGGTTGCGCCAGCAGCGTGATCTCCGCCAGGAACTTCGCGATTCCGCCCTCGACCATCTTCTCGACGATGTTGGCGGGCTTGCCCGATTCCGCCGCCTGCGCGGCCTTGATCCGGCGCTCCTGGTCGATGACATCCGCGGGAACCTCGCTCTTCGTGACAGCGACCGGCTTGCTTGCGGCGATGTGCATGGCGAGGTCCTTGCCGAGCGCGTCGTCGCCACCCGTGTAGTCGACCAGCACGCCGATGCGCGTGCCGTGCACGTACGAGGCGATGCGGCCCTTCGCTTCGCGGCGCACGAAGCGACGCACGGCGACGTTCTCGCCGATCTTCTGGACGAGCGCGACGCGCCTCTGCTCGACGGTGTCGCCGCTCTGCATCTTCGCGACACCGATCGCGGCGACGTCGGCAGGCGCCTGCTCGGCGGCGATGCGCGCCACTTCCTGCGCGAACGCCTTGAAGTCGTCGTTCTTGGCGACGAAGTCGGTCTCGCAATTGACCTCGACGATCGCGGCAAGCTTCGCGCCCGGCGCGACGTACAGGCCGATCACGCCCTCCGCGGCGACGCGATCCGCCGCCTTGCTTGCCTTCGCGCCGCTCTTGATCCGCAGCAGCTCCTCGGCCTTGGCCATGTCGCCCTGCGCCTCGGTCAGCGCCTTCTTGCATTCCATCATGCCGAGCCCCGTGCGGGACCGCAGCTCCATCACTCTGCTCGCGGAAATGTCCGCCATCTCAAACTCCGTTCGATTCGTGACTAGAAAAAAGGGGCTCGTGCTGCGGCCCCCTCTTTCGGCAAGCGGCCGGCGGGCCGCCTGCGGGTTTCCCCGGTCGACGCGCTGCGCGCCGCCATCCCGAGCGGGGTCGAGAGCCGCCGCGCGGCCCCGCGGCTGTCATGCATTCTCTTCGACGAACTCGTCGCTCGACTGCGTGATCTCCTGGATCGACGAGGTCTTGCCTTCGAGCACCGCGTCGGCGACACCGCGTGCGTACAGGCGGATCGCGCGGCTCGAATCGTCGTTGCCGGGGATGACGTGCGCGATGCCGTCGGGGTTGTGGTTGGTGTCCACGACCGCGACGATCGGAATGCCGAGCTTCTTGGCCTCGCTCACCGCGATCTTGTGATAGCCGACGTCGACCACGAAGATGGCGTCCGGGAGCGCGTTCATGTCCTTGATGCCGCCGAGGCTCTTCTCGAGCTTGTCGAGCTCGCGGGTGAGCGACAGCGCCTCGCGCTTCGACATGCGGTCGAGCGTGCCGTCGGTCTTCATCGCCTCGAGGTCCTTGAGACGCTTGATCGACCCCTTCACCGTCTTGAAGTTCGACAGCATGCCGCCGAGCCAGCGGTGATCGACGTACGGCATGCCGCAGCGCTGCGCCTCCTCCTGGATGATGTCGCGCGCCTGTCGCTTGGTGCCGACGAAGAGGATGGTGCCGCGGTTGGCCGCGAGCTGACGCACGTACTTCATCGCCTCGTTGTAGAGGGCGAGCGTCTTCTCGAGGTTGACGATGTGGATCTTGTTGCGCTGGCCGAAGATGTACTCCGCCATCTTCGGATTCCAGTACCGCGTCTGGTGGCCGAAGTGAACGCCGGCCTCCAGCATCTGGCGCATCGTGACTTGCATTCGTGCTGCTCCTATCAGGGTTGGGCCTCCACCGGCGGCTTGCGCTCCGGCGCGCGAATGGCTCGCGCGGTCCGGGCACCCTGAAAACGCCGGTGTGCGGATTACGGGACCGTCCGCGGCGCGGACGCGCATCCCGTCGCTGCCCCGGAGTACCTTGCAAGGTGGCCCGCGAGGCGGCATGTCAGCCATGTCCGGGCGCGGCGATTCGCCTCTTTGGGCGACCGCCGCACGACGAAAACAGCTAACTTGTTATTCTAGCACACAATCATGCCTCTCCTTACGGCTTTTGCCGCGCTCGACCACGACGCCGTCGCCTGCAGGCTCGACGAGCTCTCACTCCTCGCCTTCGAAGGCGCCGACGCCGCGACGTTCCTGCAGGGCCAGCTCTCCAGCGACGTTGCCGCCCTCGCGTCCGGAGGCTGGCAGCGGTCGAGCTACAACTCGCCCAAGGGCCGCGTGCTGGCCAACCTCGTCGTATGGCGAGCGCCCGAGGCCGCGGGCGCCGACTGCCGCGCCCTCGTCGCCACGGATCTCGCACCGGGACTCGCCAAGCGCCTGCGCATGTTCGTGCTGCGCGCCAAGGTCGCGGTACGGGAAGACGCCCGCGTCCTGCTCGGCATCGCCGGACCGCGCGCCGCCGAGGCGACGCGCGCGGTGCTGGGTGTCGCGCCCGAGCCCGAGCGCGTGCTCGCTTTCGATGGCGGTCACGCCCTCGGCTTCAACGACGGCCGGGTGCTCGTCGACACGTCGCAGGAACGTGGCGATGCGCTCCTCGCGGCCTTTGACGCGCATGCCGTGCGCGGCGACGCCGCGGTCTGGCGATACGCACGCATCCGCGCCGGCGTGCCGCTGATCACCGCAGCCACCAGCGACCAGTTCGTACCGCAGGCGCTCAACTGGGACGTGCTCGGCGGCGTGAGCTTCCGCAAGGGCTGCTATCCCGGGCAGGAGATCGTCGCCCGGATGCAGTATCTCGGCCGCCTCAAGGAGCGCCTGTTCGCATTCCGTGTCGCCGCGCATCCGCCCGCTTCCGGAACGCGCCTGTACGCCGCTTCGTTCGCGGACCAGGCGTGCGGCACGGTGACCGACGCCGCACCCCATCCCGCCGGCGGCAGCGCGCTCCTCGCGGTGACGCAACGGTCCGCGGCCGAAAGCGACACCCTGCACCTCGAGGCGCCCGACGGCCCGGCGCTCGAGGCGCTGCCGCTGCCCTATGCCGTGCCGGAGCCGGGCGCGCCGCGCGGTCGCGTGGGCTGATGTGCCTCGCGCTGCTCGCGCTCGACGCGCACGCGCGTCATGCCGTCGTCCTGGCCGCGAATCGCGACGAGTTCCATGCGCGCGCGGCGGATCCGGCGCACTGGTGGCCCGGTGAAGAAATCCTCGCCGGTCGGGACCGCGTGGCGGGCGGCACATGGCTCGGCGTCGATCGCCATGGGCGCTTCGCGTTCGTCACCAACGTGCGCGAGCCGGGACACCATGATCCGTCGGCGCCGACGCGCGGCACGCTCGTCCCGCGCGTCCTGCACGACGAAGCCGAGGTCGTCGAGTCCGTCCCGAACGCCGTTCGCGACAGCGCGCGCATGAACGGCTTCAACCTGCTCGCCGGTGAACCCGGCGTCGCGGCGTGGAGCTCGAATCGCGCGGCTGGCGTGCTGACGCTGGCACGCGGTGTTCACGGGGTCTCGAACGCTGCGCTCGATACGCCATGGCCCAAGCTCGTGCGCACGCGGAGCGCGCTCGAAGCGTGGCTGCGCGAGGGCACCGACGCGATCGAGCCGCTGTTCGCGCTGCTCGCCGACCGCACGCCGGCGGAGGACGACGACCTGCCGCGCACGGGCGTGACGCGCGAATGGGAGCGGATGCTGTCGTCGCCGTTCATCGTCGCGCCGAACTACGGCACGCGCTGCTCGACCATCGTGCTGATCGATCGCGACGGGGCGGTGCGGTTCGTCGAGCGCTCGTTCGACGCGGAAGGCCGCGTCAGCGGCGAGGTGGATCAGCGCTTCGTGGTCGAGCCTGCCGCGGCGCGCAGCACGAGCCCCATGGCCTGATGCGGGATGCCAGCCTCGTCGAACGGCGGGCCCACCGGGGCGAAGCCGTGCCGCGCGTAGAACGGCATGGCCTGCACCTGCGCGTTGAGCAGGATTCGCGCGTCGCCGCGCTCGCGCGCGACCGCGATCAGCCGCATGAGCAGCGCCTCGCCGACGCCGCATCCACGCCACCCGGCGAGCACGGCCATGCGGCCGATGTGCCCGTCCGGCAGCAGCCGGCCGCAGCCGATCGGCGCTCCGCGCGCGTCATGCGCGAGCGCATGGACGCAGGACTCGTCGACGTCGTCCCACTCCAGGTTCTCGGGCACCCGCTGCTCGACGATGAACACGGCGCGACGGATGGCCTGGAGCGCCGGACCGTCGTCGCGCCACGTGGCGAGCCGGATGCTGTATTCGTTCACCGATACGCGGAAAAGCCGAGCGTGGCGCGACCGTCGCCGACGGTGAGCGCGCAGCGTCCACCGATCGGCAGCGTGAGCTTGTCGCGCACATGCCCGAACGGGAGACCGGTGTAGATCGGCACCGTCACGATCGCGCGGAGGTGCGCGACCGCCGCGGCGAGATCGTAGCCGGCATCGTTCGCGTTGAGCTCGTATTCGGTGAACGAGCCGAGGAGCACCGCGCGCTGGCGCGCGAGGATGCCCGCGTGCACGAGCTGGTAGAGCATGCGCTCGACGCGATAGGGATGCTCGCCGACGTCCTCGAGCACGAGGATGCCGCCCGCGATGTCGGGGAGGTACGGCGTGCCCACGAGATGCGCCACCAGCGCGAGGTTGCCGCCCCACAGCACGCCGCTGTGCGTCGCCGGTCCCGGACCGTCGAGGCGCACCTCGACCTGCCACGACGCGTTGCCGAGCACGCCGAAGCACTGCTCGAACGTGAACGCGGAAGGATGCTCCGCGCCGAAATCGTACGCGGCCATGGGTCCGCCGTACGTCACCATGCCGGCCCGGGCGAGCGCCGCGAGCTGGAATCCCGTGAAATCCGAATGCCCCAGCCATCGCTTGCCGCCGCGCGCGATCGCGGCATAGTCGATGCGCGCGAGAAGGCGCGTCCAGCCGTAACCGCCGCGCACGGCGCACGCGATGTCGACTGCGGGATCCGCGGCCATGCGTTCGATGGCAGCGAGACGCTCGTCGTCCGGTGCGGCGAAGCGCTGCACCCGGCTGTCGACCGTGCGGTCCCGCACGACGCCGTGCCCCAGCTCGCGTAGCCGCCGCTCCGCGCGGTCGACCGCCGCGATGTCGGTGGTGAATCCGGCCGGTGCGTAGAAGCCGAAGTTCATGTCGCACGTAGCGCGCGGCGCGCGAGGAAGAACGTCGACAGCAGCGCGCCGCATTCCTCCTCGCGCACGCCGCCCGTCACGTCGGCGTGATGATTGAGCCGGGGCTCGGCAAAGAGATCGATCACGGAGCCGCAGGCACCCGTCTTCGGGTCGCGTGCCCCGAAAACGACGTGCGCGATGCGCGCGTGCAGGATCGCGCCGACGCACATCGCGCACGGCTCGATCGTCACGTAAAGCTCGCAGCCGGGCATGCGGTAATTGCCGAGCGCGCGACCGGCTTCGCGCAGCGCCGCGATCTCGGCGTGCGCGGTCGGGTCGCTGGCGGCGATCGGTGCGTTGCCGCCGCGACCGATGATCGCGCCATCGCGCACGACGACCGCTCCGACGGGCACCTCGCCGCGCGCGCCCGCCTCACGCGCGAGCGCGAGCGCCTCGCCCATCCAGTCGTCAATCGTGCGCGGCATCCTCGAGATGGAAGCGATGCATGAACCGGTGCAGGATGGGCGCGAACAGCACGCCGTACGACACGAGCAGGACGATGCCGCAGAAGAGCGCGTAGACGCTGTCGAACAGCTTCGCGACCGTCGACCAGCCGTTCTCCTCGAGCGGCCCCATGCCCGACATCAGCAGGGACGCCTGGTGGAATGCGTCCACCCATCCGAGATGCGCGAAGACGACGTAGCCCACCGTGCCGACGACCAGCGTCGCGGCGATGAGCATGACCGAAATGCCTGCGTTGCGCCCGACACGCTGATAGAACAGTCCCGTGCTGGCGAGCCTGCGCGCATTGCTGATCATGGAGAAGCTCCGTGTCGAGGCAGGCGTGAGGATAGCAAACGGACCCGGCTCGCCAGGTGTGCGCCGGTTGCTGCGAGCGAGCGTCAGGCGCCCGCTCGGCGCGCGATCGTGAACATGCCCGCGGCGACCATCGCCACGCCGATCGCGCGCGCCGCGCGCGGGCCGAGCCAGCGCTCCAGCGTGATGGCGACGGTCACGGCCACCATGGCTCGCGGGTCCATCATCCCCCACGCGAGCAGGGCCGCCGTAAGTGCCGCACAGCAATGGACGCAGCGCAGCCCGAGTCGTACGCCCTCACGCCACGCGTCACTTGCGCGACTGGCGCCGCGCACGCACGCCACGCGGCAGCAGGCGAGCGCATGCGCCTTCCAGGCGGAGCATTGCACGAGCCCGGCGAGAAGCAGCGCGATGGCGGTCGCGGGCAGCAGCGCGTGCGCGAGCCACGGCTGCCGCATCCTCGCGACGGTCAGCGCCGCACCGACGGGATACACCGCCACGCCGAGCGCGACCCAGACCGCCCAGTAGCCCGCGGCGACCAGGGCCACGAGCCGTGCCCGTCGAAGCGGGCCGGGTCGAGGAACCACCCGCGCGTAGCGGCGAAGTGCCGGGACGAGGGCCGGCAGCATCATCGCGGTCATCATCGGCGTCCACATCGCCATGAACGACAGGCCGCCGTCGGCCCACGTCCCGCCGCACAGCGGCATCCACGCGCTCGGCAACGCGTCGATCACGGCTGGTCGTACTCGTCGTGGCGGCGCCACCAGATGCCGGTCTCGTTGCGACCCCTCGGCGCGCGATCGAGCCATTGATACATGCCCCATAGCGCGTCCAGCCCGCGCGCATACGTCGAGTACGTGTGATACACGACGCCGTCCTCGCGCACGAATGCGCTCATTCCCGGTCGCTCCCGGATGTACGTGTCGGGATCGGTACCGGCCATCGCCGCGCCGGCGCGCGGACCTTCGCCGAGCGGGGTGGTCAACGGCGCTTCACGGCGGTAGTTGTACTCGCTGCCGCCCTCGCGCTGCTGTTGCTCCGTCACCGAGACGTCGAAGTCGGCGTTGAAGTCGCTCCCGTACGAGGACGCCCAGGGAAACGTCCAGCCCAGCCGCTGCTTGTAGCCCTGCAGCTTCGCGAGCGGAGCCCGCGACACCGCCCACAGCATCACGTCGTGATGGGCGAGGTGCACGTGAAAGCCGTTGAACCCGTCGGCGATCGCGGAGCACGACGGGCACCCCGACTTGAAATCGGGGCCGAACATGAAGTGATAGATCAGGAGCTGCGAGCGTCCCCTGAAGAGGTCGGCCAGCGACGCGCTGCCTTCGTCGGTGTCGAACCGATAGTCCTCGTCGATGCGCACCCACGGCAACGCCTGCCGCTGGCGCGCGAGCTCGTCGCTCTGTCGCGTGAGCGCCTTCTCCGCATCGAGCAGCGCGAGCCGCGCCGCCCGCCATTCCTCCGGGGTACCGATCGTGTGTGTCGCCATCGCGTTGTCTCCTTGAGGTTGGTTGGTGGTGAGCTAAATTTAGCCCCGCATGGCGAACGGATGGGAGTGACAAGTGTGTCGCGAATCGCACGGGACATGGATCCGCTGATCGTCGCGGCCGCACGCGCGCTGACGCGCGGCGACGCGGTCGGCGCCCTGAATCGCGTGGCGTTGCGCAACGACCCCGCCGCACTGGCACTACGCGGCATCGCGATGGCGCAGCTCGGCGACCTCGAGCGAGCGAGGGCGCTCCTCCGGCGCGCCGCGCACGCATTCGGTGCAACCGATGCGGTTGCGCGCGCCCGATGCGTCGTGGCCGAAGCCGAGGTCGCGCTCGCCTCGCGCGAGCTCGGCTGGCCCGGCAGGGCGCTCGACGCCGCGCGTGCGACGCTCGAGCACCACGGCGATCATCGTAATGCCGCGCACGCGAGGCTGCTCGAGGTGCGGCGGCTGCTCCTGATCGGCCGCGCGGCCGCGGCCGAGCAGGCGCTTGCAGGCATCGGGCTCACGACGCTTGCCCCGGCATTGCGCGCAACCGCCCGGCTGGTCGTCGCGGGCATCGCCATGCGCCGGCTGCAAGCGACGCGCGCTCGCTCGGCGCTCCGTCGTGCCGAGCGCGACGCACGCGACGCCGGCATTGCAGCGCTGCGCGCCGAGGTACAAGCCGCCGCTCGCGCGCTGGACGAGCCCGCGGCGCGCGCGATATCGCGTGGCCGGACGCGAACGCTCGTGCTCCACGAGGTCGAAGCGATCCTGCGGTCGAAGGCGCTGATCGTCGACGCGTGCCGTCACGCGGTACGCGACGGGCGTGCCATCGTCTCCCTCGTGCGGCGCCCCGTGCTGTTCTCGCTGCTGCGCGTCATGGCCGAGGCGTGGCCGGCAGACGCCGCGCGCGAGACGCTCATCGCGCGGGCGTTTCGCGTGAAGCGTGCCGACGAGTCGCACCGCGCGCGCTTGCGCGTCGAGATCGGCCGGCTGCGTGCGCGGTTGCGGCCGCT
>DATJIS010000105.1:0-22678 GCA_035493035.1 Casimicrobiaceae bacterium
TCGGCGATGAACAGGAGGCGGCTCTTCGCGAGCAGCGGGCCGTTCTTGCCGCGGCGGTACGCCTGGTCGAGGAACAGCGAGCACAGCTCGGTGTTGCCGGTATGGTCGTTGGCGAGGAACAGCGTCGGCGCCACCGTGTAGACGCCGAGATTGCGCGAAGCGTGCACCAGCGTACCGACGTGGTAGTTGTACCAGGGCTCGCGCAGCCCGACGGCGGCCTCGATGGCGCTGATCCCGACCACGCGCTCGGCGTCGGCGCCGCTGCCGTCGACCAGCACGAACATGTAGCAGGCGTCCGCACGCTCCGCGGTGCCCGCGAACGATGCGAGCGAGCGCTCGATGCGCGTCGACAATCGCTCGCGGTCGGCCGGCAGCGTGGTGAGGCCGGTGCCGGTGTGCTCGGATAGCGCGAGCACCGCGGCGAGGTCGTCGCGCGCGATGGGACGGATGTAGAACATCGGGCCGGACCGAGTGTCAGCGGCGCCGGGTCGTCCCGAGCCGCGGATTCGTCTCTGCGCGAGGGCGCGAGCCGCGCGCGCGTGCGGGAACGTTCACCCGAGGGCGCGAGCCGCGCGAGCGTGCGGGAACGTTCACCCGAGGGCGCGATCGAGCGCGGTCTCGAGCCGCGCGAGGCCTTCCAGGATCTCGTCGAGCGAGATGACGAGCGCCGGCGCGAGACGCACGACGTCGACACCGGCCATCAGCACGAGCAGGCCTGCGTCGCCGGCAGCGTTCATCACGTCGGCCGCCTTGCCGCGCCACGGATCGGCGAGCTCGCAGCCGATCCACACGCCTTCGCCGCGAACGTCGGCGAAGACGTGCCGTCGCGAATCGATGGCGCGCAGGCCTTCCATGAAGAGCGCATGACGCGCGCGGACGCCGTCGAGCACCTCGGTGGTGTTGATCACGTCGAACACGGCACCGGCAACCGCGCACGCGAGCGGGTTTCCGCCGTACGTCGTGCCGTGCACGCCCGGGCTGAACACGCGCGCGACCTCGGTCGTGGTGAGCATCGCGCCCACGGGAAATCCGCCGCCGAGGCCCTTGGCGCTCGTCAGGATGTCCGGCACCACGCCCTTCTGCATGTACGAGAACAGCGCGCCGGTGCGGCCCATGCCGCTCTGGATCTCGTCGAGGATCAGCAGCGCGTGGTGCGCCGTGCAGAGGCGCCGCGCCGCCTGCAGGTACTGCGGCGTGCCGGGCGTCATGCCGCCTTCGCCCTGCATCGGCTCCAGGATCACCGCGCAGATGTCTTCGCCGTGACGCGCGAACTCCGCTTCCAGCGCCGCGACGTCGTTGTAGGGCAGATGCGTGAAGCCCTCGGGATTGGGCCCGAAGCCCATCGCGTATTTGGGCTGGCCGCCCGCGGTGACGGTGAAGAGCGTGCGTCCATGGAAGGCGTTCTTCGCGGCGACGATGCGCGTCTTGCGCGCGCCGAAGCGATCGTGCGCGTAGCGCCGCGCGAGCTTGAGCGCCGCCTCGTTCGCTTCGGCGCCCGAGTTGCAGAAGAACACGCGCTCGGCGAAGGTGTTGTCGACGAGGCGCCGCGCGAGGCGCAACGCCGGCTCGTTGGTGAACCAGTTCGACACATGCCAGATCGTGCGCGCCTGCTCCTCCAGCGCACGCACCATCGCGGGATGGCAGTGGCCGAGCGCGGTGACGGCGACGCCGCTCGCGAAATCGATGTACATGCGGCCGTGCTGGTCCCACACGCGAGAGCCTTCGCCGCGCACCGGGATGAACTGCGCGGGCGCGAAGCAGGGGACCATGACTTCGTCGAACAGCGCGCGCGTGACGGGCATCGTCGCGGCGCTGCTGCGCGCGGCCGGCGCGGTGTGCGCGGGCTGCGGAACGGCGGCGTTGTCGGGTGGCATGGCCGCTCAGCCGCTGGCCGCGGCGACGACCTGGATCTCGACGCGATAGCCGGGATGCGCAAGACGCGCCTCCACCGTGGCGCGTGCAGGCGTGTCGCCCTGCGGGACCCATGCGTCCCAGACGGCATTCATCGCGGCGTAGTCCTTCATGTCGGCAAGGTAGATGGTCGCGGACAGGATATGGCGCTTGTCGCTCCCCGCCTCGGCGAGGAGTCGATCGATCTGATCGAGCACCGAGCGTGTCTGGCCCGCGATGTCCGCGTTGCGGTCCTCGCCCACCTGCCCGGCGAGGAACACGAGCCGCCCCGAAGGCGGCGGCGCGTAGATCACGAGGTCCGACAGTCGCGGACCGACGTTGCGACGCTCGATCGTCATGATGCTATCCTGACCCCGGCGGCAGTGTCGCCGCCGCAATGAAGGGATTCTAGACGAAATGACGCCACGCGCCGCGATGACGCTCGCAGCCCTGCTCATGGGCCTCGCGGTGGCGGCCGGCGCATTCGGCGCGCACGCGCTGCGCGCGCGGCTCGGCGAGGAGATGCTCGCGACCTGGCAGACCGCGGTGCAGTATCACGCATGGCATGCGATCGGCCTCGCGCTCGTGGGCTTGTTGTCCATCCACGCGCCCGAGCGCGTGGGCCTCGCGCTCGCGGCATGGCTGTTCCTGGCCGGCATCATCATCTTCTCCGGAAGCCTGTACACGCTCGCGCTCACGGGCAACCGCGCGTGGGGAGCCGCCACGCCGGTGGGTGGCGTGGCGTTCCTGCTCGGGTGGATCGCCTTCGCGTGGGGCGCGGCGAGGTAGACAGGGCGCTCAAGAAAAGACGTACGCGCCGCCGGATGGCGGCGCGTGATCGTCCTGCATTTAGCGTAGGTTCTGGTCTTCCTAGTAGTTGTTCTCGGGCTTCACGTCCACGTTCACGCGCACGCGGGAGCCGGGGTCGTACGGCAGCCGGGTGACGTACTCGCGTCCGTCGTACAGGTAGTGCACTTCGTAGCCCTGCAGTTGCATGCGCGCGGTGTCGACGGTGCGGCAGCGCTGGATGTCGCGGTCATGCGGCACGACGACGAGGCTGTTGCCGATGCCGGGACGATCGATCACGGTGCCCTGCACGCCGACCGGCGCGTCCTGGAGACGATAGGTCTCGGTGCCGACCGTGTGCTCGGTCCAGCATTGCTGCTGCGGGTCGTTGATCTGCGAGTAGATCGGCCGCGTTTCGGTGACCGTCGCCCACGAGCCGTAATCCGCCGCCGCAGGTGCGGCCGCGAGCGCGGCGACGCCGCCGATGGCGAACACTGCATGAACCGGTTTCAACGAACGATACATCGCATTCCCTCCACGTCTTGGCCCATGACGATTCGCGTGCGTGTCGCCGCTGTGCGACAGCGCGCCCGAATCGGGGTGGGCAACAGGGGAGGGACAGTGCTGCGCGAGGGCGAGTTTCCCAAGTAGGAATCGGCTGACGCGCGAATCAGTCGAGCACGCTATCCGGCGCGCTCGATTGCAAGATCAGTCGACTTTCGCGCCGCTCGCCTTGACCACCTTCGCCCATTTCGCGGTCTCGGCGGTGATGTGCCGCGCGAAATCCTCGGGCGTGCCGCCGGCGGCGATCGCGCCCTGGCTCGCGAGCTTCTCGCGCGCCTCGGGCGTTGCGAGCCACTTCGCGATCTCCGTGTCGAGCCTGGTCACGATGTCGCGTGGCGTTCCGGCGGGTGCCAGCACGCCGAACCACGATGACGCCTCGAATCCCGGCACGCCTGCTTCCTGCATCGTCGGCATGTCGGGCAGCGCGGCCGCGCGCGTGGCGCTCGTCACCGCAAGCGCGCGCAGCTTGTTCGCCTTGATGAAAGCGAGCGAAGAGGGGAGGTTGTCGAACATGAGCTGAACCTGTCCGCCCATCAAGTCGGTCAGTGCGGGCGCGCTTCCCTTGTACGGCACGTGGGTCATCTGCACGCCGGTCATGACCTTGAAGAGCTCGCCGGACAGATGGATCGACGTGCCGCTTCCCGACGACGCGAAGTTGAGCTTGCCCGGATTGGCCCTGGCGTACGCGATGAGCTCCTGCACCGAGTTCACGGGCAGCGACGGATTGACCACGAGCACGTTCGGCACGCCCGCGACCAGTATGACGGGCGCGAAGTCCTTCACGTGGTCGTACGGCATGTGCGAATAGAGGCTCGGGTTGATCGCGTGCGTGCCCACGGTGCCCATGAGCAGCGTGTAGCCGTCCGGCGCCGCCTTGGCGACGAGCTCGCTGCCGATGTTGCCGCCCGCGCCCGGGCGATTGTCGACCACGACCTGCTGGCCCCATGCGTCCGAGAGCCGCTGCGCTACCGCGCGGGCAAGGATGTCCGTCGTTCCGGCCGCGGGGAACGGCACGACGAGCCGAATGGGATGGTTGGGATACGTCGCCTGCGCACCTGCATCCATGGCGAGCAACGCAGCGAATGCGCACGTGAACGTTGCGATCATCTTGCGAAGCATGAGCCTCCTCCTTGGTTGTTCTCGCCGCGAATGCGCTGGCCCTCTTCAGTCGGCTCGGCTCAGTCGACCTTCGCGCCCGAGGCCTTCACGATGCGCGCGTACTTCGGCACCTCGGCTGCGATGAAGCGCGCGAATTGCTCCGGCGTCGTCGGCGCAGCTTCCGCGCCCTGCAGCGCGAGCCGCTCGCGCATGTCGGGCGCCGCGAGGATCCGCGAGACCTCGGCATTCCATTTCGCGATCACGGGCTGCGGCGTGCCGGCCGGCGCGAGCAGCCCGAACCACGTCGCGATGTCGAAGTCCTTCAATCCCGCTTCGGCCATGGTGGGCAGCTCGGGCACGAGCGGCGAGCGCTTGGCGGTCGTGACGGCGAGCGCGCGCAGCTTGCCCGCCCTGACCTGCGGCATCGCGCTCGCGAGATTGTCGAACATGAGCTGCGTGTCGCCGGCGAGGAGCGCCTGCATGGCCGGCGCCGCCCCGCGATAGGGCACGTGCACCATGTCGACGCCGGCGTCGACCTTGAAGAGCTCGCCGGCGAGATGTCCCGCGCTGCCGTTGCTGCCGGAGCCGAACGACAGCTTGCCCGGATGCGCCTTCGCGTACGCGATCAGCTCCTGCACCGAGTGCACGGGCAGGCTCGGATTGACGACGAGCACGTTGGGCGTGATCGCCACCAGCGTGATCGGCGCGAAGTCCTTCACGGCGTCGTAGGGCATCGACGGGTACAGGCTCGGATTGACCGCGTGCGTCGACAGCGCGCCCATGACCACGGTATAGCCGTCCGGCGCCGATTTCGCGACGAGGTCCGCGCCGATGTTGCCGCCGGCGCCGGGGCGGTTGTCGACGACGACGCTCTGGCCCCATGCGTCGCCGAGCTTCTGCGCAATCGCGCGGCCGACCGCGTCGAGCGGTCCGCCGGCGGGGAACGGAATCACGAGCCGGACCGGGTGCGTGGGAAAGGCGGCGGGATCGGCGGCCGACGCGGCATGCGGCCCGATACCGAGCGCGAGCACGAGCACGTAAAAAAACAGCCGGCGCGCATGGCCGGCGACGGGCGATTTCGACATGGACGACGACGCGAGGCTTCGAGACGCGCGCAAGTGTAGCAGCCGGCCGCGCGCCGGCGGCGAACCCGCCGCCGCCGTTTTTGCAATAGAATCGCAACCCCGAGAAGGCAGATTGCCCGCTTAGCTTCGCCCACGAGGAGGGAACATGTCGATTCAACCCGCGCGCCTCGCGCGCATCGCACTGGCGCTGGCGCTCGGCGTTGCCGCCACGGCCGCGCAGGCGGTCACCGAGATCAACTGGTGGCACGCGATGACCGGCGCGAACAACGACCGCGTCAACGCGCTCGCGAAGCGCTTCAACGAGAGCCAGTCGGAGTACAAGGTCAACGCCGTCTACAAGGGCAGCTATCCCGAGGCGATGGCGGCCGCGATCGCCGCCTATCGCGCGGGCAACGCGCCGGACCTGCTGCAGGTCTTCGAGGTCGGCACCGCGACGATGATGGCCGCGAAGGGCGCGATCAAGCCCGTGTACGAGGTCATGAGCGAGGCCGGCGAGAAGTTCGACCCGAAGAGCTACATCCCCGCGGTCGCCGGCTACTACTCGAATCCGAAGGGCCAGATGCTGTCCTTCCCCTTCAACAGCTCCACGACCGTGTTCTGGTACAACAAGGATGCGTTCGAGAAGGCCGGGCTCGACCCCAACAAGCCGCCGAAGACGTGGCCCGAGGTCGTGGCAGCGATGGCCAAGCTGAAGGCGTCGGGCGTCGCGTGCCCGTTCACCACCGGCTGGCAGGTGTGGACGCAGCTCGAGAGCTTCTCGACGTGGCACAACCTGCCGTACCTCACCGAGGAGAACGGCTTCGCCGGGTCCAACCCCAAGCTCATCTTCAACGGCCCGGTGCAGACGCGCCACATCCAGAACATGCAGGACTGGATCAAGAAGGGCTACTTCATCTACGGCGGGCGCAAGAACGAGCCCGAGGCCAAGTTCTACAGCGGCGAGTGCGCGATGATGACGACGTCGTCGGCCGCCTACGGCACGATCAAGCAGCAGGCCAAGTTCAAGTTCGGCGAGTCCGAGCTGCCGTACTACGCCGACGTGCCCGGCGCGCCGCAGAACACGATCATCGGCGGCGCCAGCCTGTGGGTGATGGGCGGCAAGCCCAAGGCCAACTACAAGGGCGTCGCCAAGTTCCTGACGTTCCTGTCGCAGCCCGACGTGCAGGCGCAATTCTCGGAGGAGACCGGCTACCTTCCCATCACGATCGCCGCGTACGACCTCGTCAAGAAGCAGGGCTTCTACGACAAGAATCCCGGCACCGAGGTCGCCGCGCAGCAGATGATCGCCAAGACGACCAAGAACTCCCGCGGCGTGCGCGCCGGCAACATGTCGCAGGTGCGTGACGTGATCGACGAGGAGCTCGAGGCCGTGTGGGCGGGCAAGAAGACCGCCAAGCAGGGCCTCGACGACGCCGTCAAGCGCGGCAACGACATCATCGAGCGCTTCAACCGGGCGAACCGGGAAAGTTAACGGACTGAATGTCGGGGACCGCGGCGCGGTCCCCGATTCCATCCTTTGTCCGAAAAGCGCGCCCGCTTCGAGTCACGCTGGCTGCCCTACGCGCTGATCGCGCCCCAGATGGCGGTCACGCTGGTGTTCTTCTTCTGGCCGGCGTCGCAGGCGCTCTACACGTCGCTGCTCGTGCAGGACGCGTTCGGCACCAACACCCAGTTCGTCTGGTTCGACAACTTCAAGGACCTGTTCGCCAACCCGGATTACCTGGCGTCGTTCAAGGTCACGGCGGTCTTCTCGCTGCTGGTCGCCGTGCTGGGGCTCGTGCTGTCGCTGATCCTGGCCGTCTTCGCCGATCGCATCGTCCGCGGCGCGGGCGTGTACAAGACGCTGCTGATCTGGCCCTACGCGGTCGCGCCCGCCGTGGCCGCCGTGCTATGGCTCTTCCTGTTCAACCCGACGCTCGGCATCGTCGCGCACTGGCTGATCGGCCTCGGCATCGCGTGGAATCCGCTGCTCGATGGCACCGATGCGCTGATCATGGTGGTCATCGCGGCGGTATGGAAGCAGATCAGCTACAACTTCCTGTTCTTCCTCGCGGGCCTGCAGTCGATCCCCAAATCGCTGATCGAGGCCGCGGCGATCGACGGCGCGGGACCGTTGCGCCGCTTCGCCACCATCGTGTTCCCCTTGCTGTCGCCGACGACGTTCTTCCTGCTGGTGGTGAACATCGTCTACGCGTTCTTCGACACGTTCGGCATCATCGACGCGTCGACCAGCGGCGGCCCGGGTAAATCGACCGAGATCCTCGTCTACAAGGTCTACGCCGACGGCTTCAAGGGGCTCGACCTCGGCGGCTCCGCGGCGCAGTCGGTGATCCTGATGGCGATCGTGATCGGGCTCACCGTGATCCAGTTCCGCTACGTCGAGCGCAAGGTCACGTACTGAGCCATGAGCACGCTCGAGACCACCGCCGCCACCGCCGAGCCGGCCGCGCCGCAGCAGCCGCGCCGCTTCCGCTGGGGCGCGCGCCGCGGCGAAGGCATGATCGAGAACCGGCCGCTGCTGACGTTCGTGTCGCACGTCGTGCTCGCGATCGGCGTCGCGATCGTCGCGCTACCCGTGTACATCACATTCGTGGCGTCGACGCTCGCCGCGAACGAGGTGCTGCAGTCGCCCATGCCGATGCTGCCCGGCTCGCACCTGCTCGACAACTATCGCACCGTGCTGCTGCAGGGCGCGTCGGCGAACGTCACCACCGCGCCGGTGGGCCGCATGATGTTCAACAGCCTGGTCATGGCGCTGGTGATCGCGTTCGGCAAGATCGCGATCTCGCTGCTGTCGGCGTTCGCCATCGTGTACTTCCGCTTTCCGGGCCGGGGGCTCGCGTTCTGGATGATCTTCCTCACGCTGATGCTGCCGGTGGAAGTGCGCATCCTGCCGACGTACAAGGTCGTGTCCGACCTCCACATGATCGACACGTACGCGGGACTCACCATACCGCTCATCGCGTCGGCCACCGCGACCTTCCTCTTCCGCCAGTTCTTCCTCACCATTCCCGAGGAGCTCGCCGAGGCCGCGCGCATCGACGGCGCCGGCCCGCTGCGATTCCTGAAGGACGTCGTCATCCCGCTGTCGCGCCCGAACATGGCCGCGCTGTTCGTGATCCTGTTCATCTACGGCTGGAACCAGTACCTGTGGCCGCTGCTGATCACGACCAAGGAGGACATGTACACGACCGTCATCGGCATCAAGCTGCTGATCGCCGGCGGCGAGCAGGCGACCGAATGGAACCTCGTGATGGCCACGGCGATGCTCGCGATGCTGCCGCCCGCGCTGGTGGTGCTGCTGATGCAGCGATGGTTCGTGAAGGGCCTCGTCGACTCGGAGAAATGACACCCCTCGGCCGGCCCTCTTCCGCCAAGCGGGGAGAGGCGCGACAGGGCCGGTGAGGGCCGCACACCATGGCTACCGTCTCGTTCCGCAACGTCACCAAGCAGTACGGCACCGTGCAGGTGATCCATGGCATCGACCTGGAGGTCGCCGACGGCGAGTTCATCGTCATCGTCGGGCCCTCCGGCTGCGGCAAGTCGACGCTGCTGCGCATGGTGGCGGGGCTGGAGCCCATCACCGGCGGTGAGATCGACATCGCCGGGCGCGTGGTCAATCGCCTGGAGCCCAAGGATCGCGACATCGCGATGGTGTTCCAGAACTACGCGCTCTATCCGCACATGAGCGTGTTCGACAACATGGCCTACGGCCTGCGCATCCGCGGGCTGTCGAAAACCGAGATCGGCGAGCGTGTCGAGCGCGCCGCCGGCATCCTGGAGCTGAAGCCGCTCCTGCAGCGCACGCCGCGCCAGCTCTCCGGCGGCCAGCGCCAGCGCGTCGCGATGGGTCGCGCGATCGTGCGCGAGCCCGCGGTGTTCCTCTTCGACGAGCCGCTGTCGAACCTCGACGCCAAGCTGCGCGTGCAGATGCGCTTCGAGATCCAGAAGCTGCACCGGCGGCTGCGCACCACGAGCCTCTACGTCACGCACGACCAGGTCGAGGCGATGACGCTCGCCGACCGCATGATCGTCATGAACGCCGGACGCGCGGAACAGATCGGCACGCCGATGGAGGTCTACGAGAATCCGCAGACGCTGTTCGTCGCCGGATTCATCGGCTCGCCGGCGATGAACTTCCTGCCGGCGCGCGGCGGCGGCAACGGCGAGATCGCGCTCGACAACGGCGGTCGCATGCGCGCGGCGGTCGAAGTCCCCGAGGGGCGTGCCATCACCGTCGGCATACGTCCCGAGCACGCGGTGCCGAGCGCCAACGGCGCCAGCGCGGTGCAGGGACCGGTCGAGATGGTGGAGCAGCTCGGCGCCGATGCGCTGGTTCACGTGGGCCACGGCGGCGGGACGCTCATCGTGCGCGTGCCGCACGGCGAGCAGCCGCGCGTCGGCGAGCCGTTCGGCTTTCGCGTCGAGCCGTCGCGCGTCTTCGTGTTCGATGCGGCGAGCGGCCGCCGCGTGAGCGCCTGAATGTCGGCGCTCGCTCCCTGGCCGTATCCCCGCCTGTGCGCGCATCGCGGCGCGGGCAAGCTCGCCCCCGAGAACACGCTCGCCGCGTTTCGCCGCGGACATGCGTTCGGCTACCGCATGATCGAATGCGATGCGAAGCTGTCCGCCGACGGCGTCGCGTTCCTGCTGCACGACGCGACGCTCGAGCGCACGACCAACGGTACGGGCCGCGCCGACGCGCTCCCATGGCGCGAGCTTTCGCAGCTCGATGCGGGCGGCTGGCATTCGGCGCCGTATGCCGGCGAGCCCCTTCCCACGCTCGCCGCCGTGGCACGGTGGTGCCGCAGCAACGACGTGGCGTTGAACATCGAGATCAAGCCAGTGCCGGGCCGCGAGCGCGAGACGGGCGCGGCGATCGCGCTCGATGCAAAGACGCTGTGGGGCGACGCGGCGGTACCGCCGGTGCTCTCGTCGTTCGCCGAAGCGGCACTCGAGGGCGCGCGTCTCGCGGTACCGGACCTGCCGCGCGCGTGGCTGGTCGAGCGCATCCCCACGGACTGGCGCGAGCGGGCGGCGGCCCTTGGCTGCATCGCGCTCGATGTGAAGCACACCGAGCTCGACGAGGCGCGAGTGCGCGAGATCCGCGGTATCGGCCTGCGCCTCGCGACGTGGACCGCCAACGACCCCGCGCGGGTGCGAGAGCTCCGCGCGTGGCAGGTCGACACCGTCATCACCGACGCCGTCGACATCGTCGCCGCGACGCCGACCTGACGCGGATCAGGGCCGCCGGAACCAAACGCACCGAGCGTTCGTCTTCTCAGCACGGCCATGCCCGCCGCCCGCGGCGAGCGCGGCGCCCTCGCACGGGTTCCATCATCGCGCACACGCAGCACCGCGACATCACCGTCATCGGCGGCTCCGCTGGCGCCATCGGTGTTCTGCGCCGTCTGCTCGCCGGACTGGCGCCGGACTATCCGGCTGCCATTTTCGCCGTCGTGCACCTTGCGCCCGACGTGCCGTCGCTGCTGCCGCAGATTCTCGGTCGAGACAGTGCGCTGCCAGTGATGCTCGCACGCCATGGCGCCCCGATTCTTCCGGGCACCGTGACGGTCGCGCCGCCCAACCTGCACCTCGCGCTCGAGCGGGACGGTTGCATCGTGGTGCATGGCCCGCGGGAGAACCAGCATCGTCCTTCGATCGACGTGCTGTTCCGGTCGGCGGCGGTCGTGTTCGGGCCCCGCGTCACCGGCGTGGTGCTGTCCGGCATGCTCGATGATGGGGCGGCCGGCCTGTGGGCGATCGAGCGGCGCGGCGGTGCGACCGTCGTGCAGGACCCCGACGACGCCGAATACCCCGACATGCCACGACACGCGCTGGAACGCGTGCCCGGTGCAAAACGGATCGGCGTCGCCCAACTCGCAGCCTTGCTCGCGCGATCGAGCGCCGAGCCGGCGACCTTCCCGGCGCCCGCCGCGCCGGCCGCCATGCAGAAGGAAGTTGCGCTCGCCACGAAGGAGGACTCCACCATGGAGGATCTCGACGACCTCGGCACGCGCGTGCCGTTCACGTGCCCGGAATGCGGCGGCACGCTGTGGGAGGTGAGCGAGGATGCGACGCGCTTCCGCTGCCACGTTGGACATGCGTACAGCCTGCGCACGCTCGCCGCCGAGCAGGGCACGCAGCTCGAGGCCGCCTTGTGGGCAGCGTTGCGGCGTCTCGAGGAAAGCGAGCGCATCAGCGAGCGCATGGCGCACCAGGCCCGCGTGCATGGGAACGCCTCGTCAGCGCGCTACCACGAGGACGTGTCGAGGAGCACTGCGCACCATGCCGAAGTGCTGCGCGGGTTGCTCGCATCCATCACCGACCGTGCCGCCGACGTGCCGCAGGAGGGATGAACCGGCGAAGCCGCCGATATCCTTGCTCCGCACGGGCGCAGCGCCGACAATGTGCTGACCCGCCGCCGGATCAGCGGTCGAGCGCGCGCATCGACAGCGCCGCCACGCCGGAGAAACGGCAAGCCCACATCCACGAAGCGCCCAGGGACGCCGGGTGTCAACGATCGATCGAAGCGAGGAGTCCACGCGGCCGGAGGATGCTCCGGGCCTGGTAGCGCTCGAAAAGCCGCCGCTGCCGTTTCCCGTGGTAGGCATCGGCGCGTCGGCGGGCGGCATCAAGGCGCTCCAGGCGTTCTTCGACGCGATGCCG
Source organism: Casimicrobiaceae bacterium (assembly GCA_035493035.1). Classification (GTDB taxonomy): domain Bacteria; phylum Pseudomonadota; class Gammaproteobacteria; order Burkholderiales; family Casimicrobiaceae; genus VBCG01. The sequence goes on from DATJIS010000105.1 coordinate 12,090, forward strand.
CCGGATACCGGCATGGCGTTCGTGGTGGTCGTGCATCTGTCGCCGCGACACGAGTCGAGCCTCGCGGAGGTCCTGCAGCCGCACACCTCGATGCGGGTGACGCAGGTGATGCGCACGGTCGCCATCGAGGCCGATCACGTCTATGTGATCCCCCCGAACCGACGCTTGATGATGACCGGCGGTCACCTCCGGATCGAGGAGTTTCCTGGTCACGACGGCCGCGCCGCGATCGACGTGTTCTTCCGGTCGCTCGCGATGGCGCATCGGCAGAATGCCATCGCGATCGTGCTGTCGGGCAGCGGCAGCGACGGGGCGGTCGGTCTCAAGCGCATCAAGGAGCATGGCGGTGTCACGCTCGTGCAGGTGCCCAGCGAGGCCGAGTACGACTCCATGCCGCGCGCGGCGCAGGCCGCGGGGATCGTCGATTTCTCGCTGCCGGTCGCCGAGATGCCCGACAAGCTCGTCGCGCTCTGGCGCAACCTGCGCTCCATCGCGCTGCCGATGCCCGAAGCGCCCAGCGTGCCGCGAGACGAGGCGCAGCGCATGGAAGAGGCGCTCAGCGGCGTGCTCGCGCTCCTCAAGGCGCGCACGGGTCACGATTTCAACGACTACAAGCGCGCGACGATCGTGCGCCGCCTCGAGCGCCGGCTGCAGGTGAACCAGCTGCCCGATTTGCCCCGCTACCGCGACTTCCTCGAGCGCCACCCTTCGGAGACACGCGCGCTCCTCAAGGACCTCCTGATCAGCGTCACGAACTTCTTCCGCGACAAGGAGGTGTTCGACAAGCTGGGCCAGGACATCCTGCCGAACCTCCTCGCCGACAAGGCGCTGCAGGACCACGTGCGCGCCTGGGTACCGGCGTGCGCCACCGGCGAGGAGGCGTACTCGATCGCCATGCTCGTCACCGAATGCGCGGAGCGCCTGGGCGCCGCCCCCGCCGTGCAGATCTTCGCCACCGACATCGACGAGGAGGCGCTGCAGGCGGCCCGTGTGGGCTTCTATCCGGAGTCGATCGCGCTCGACGTGAGCGAGACGCGCCTGCGGCGCTTCTTCGTGCGCGAGTCGGGCGGCTACCGGGTTCACTCGGCGATCCGCGAGATGGTCATGTTCGCTCCGCACAACGTGCTCCGCGACCCGCCGTTCTCGCGCATCGACCTCGTCACGTGCCGCAACCTGCTCATCTATCTCAACCGCGAGGTGCAGACGCGCGTGCTGGACATCTTCCACTTCGCGCTGCGCCCGAGGGGCTACCTCGTGCTCGGCTCGTCGGAATCGGTCGACGATCGCAGCGAGTCGTTCGCGCCCGTGGACAAGGTGCATCGGATCTTCCAGGCACAACCGGTCGGTCATCCGTTCGCCATCGTGCCGCGCAGCACCGTGCTGATGCCCCTCGCGCGCCCCGGCGCCCCGCCGGCCCCGCCGACGCTGCGGCAGGCGGGCGGCATGGACCTGCACCTGCGCCTGCTCGAGCACTACGCGCCACCGAGCGTGGTGGTGAACGACCAGCACGAGGTGCTGCACCTGTCCGAGAGCGCCGGACAGTTCCTGAAGCTCACGGCGGGCGAGCCGTCGTTCGACCTGCTGCGCATGGCGCCGCCGGAGTTGCGCGCGCCCCTGCGCGCGACGCTGTACCAGGCGTTCCACACGATGGAGCAGGTGGAGCTTCGCGCGCCGATGCATCGCGACGACCAGCCGGTCGAGCTCGCCGTGCGCGTGCACCCGGTGCGCGAGGCCGCGAGCGGCCGCGTCTACGCGCTCGTCATGTTCGACGAGCGCACCGCCAATGCGCCGGACGCGGCGCACGAGGAGCTCGCGCCGGTCGAGGTGTCGCTGCTCGAGCGTCTGGAGCAGGAGCTTGGCGCCGCACGCACGCAGCTCCGCACCACCATCGAGCAATACGAGACGCAGACCGAGGAGCTGCGCGCGTCGAACGAGGAGCTGCAGGCCGTCAACGAGGAGCTGCGCTCCACGACCGAGGAGCTGGAGACGAGCAAGGAGGAGCTCCAGTCGATGAACGAGGAGCTCGGCGCCGTCAACCAGGAGCTCAAGAACAAGGTCGAGGAAACGGCGGCGATCAACAACGACCTACAGAACTTCATGGCGTCGACGGACATCGCGGTGCTGTTCGTCGATCGCGACAAGCGCGTGCTGCGCTTCACGCCGCCCGCGCGCGACCTGTTCAACCTGATTCCCGCCGACCTGGGCCGGCCGCTCCTCGACCTTCACCACCGCCTCGAGTACCCGGAGATGGCCGGCGACCTCGACGCCGTATTCGAGACGTTGACGCTGCGCGAGCGTGAGATCGTCGGCACCGGCGAGCGGTGGTACCTGGCGCGCATCCTGCCCTACCGGACGTCGGAGGATCGCATCGACGGCGCGGTGCTCACCTTCATCGACATCAGCAGTCGGCGGCTCGCCGAGGACGAGCTGCGGCGCAACGCCGAATGGATGCGCTTCGTGATGGACAGCGCCCGCGACTACGCCATCTTCACCACCGACGCGAACGGGGTCGTCGAGTCGTGGAGCGGCGGCGCCGCGCGGACCTTCGGCTGGTCGCGCGACGAGGCGACCGGCCGTCCCATGCACTTCATATTCACGCCCGAGGATCGCGAGTCCGGCCGGCCCGAGGAGGAGATGCGCAAGGCGCGCGAGGACGGCCGCGCGGAGGACGAGCGCTGGCACCTGCGCAAGGACGGCACGCGCTTCTACTGCAGCGGCATCATGGCGCCGATCCGCAACGGCAAGCTGCGCGGCTACGTCAAGATCGCCCGCGACCTCACGTCGCGGCAGCAGGCGGAGATGGAGCGCGAGCAGGCGCTCGCACGCGAGCGGGACATCCGCTTGCAGCTCGAGCGCGCCAACCGGCAGAAGGACGATTTCCTGGCCACGCTGTCGCACGAGCTCCGCAATCCCCTCAACCTCATCATGATGCAGGCGCAGGTGCTGCTGCGCGCCGACGCGTTCAAGGACGAGAAGAGCCGGCACACCGCCGAGATCATCTACCAGACGACTGCGACGCAGGCGCGACTCGTCGACGACCTGCTCGACGTGTCGCGCACGCTGACCGGCAAGCTCGCGCTGCAGCGGCAGTTGCTGCCCTTGCCGTTCATCGTCGGCGACTCCATTGGCGCGCTGGTGCGCGAGGCGGAGCAGAAGGGCGTCACCCTCGATCTCGACCTCACCTCGGAGCCGCTGCTCGTGCAGGGCGATCCCGCGCGCCTGCGCCAGATCGCATGGAACCTGCTCAGCAACGCGATCAAGTTCACGCCAGCCGGTGGCAAGGTCTCCATCGGCCTCGTGCGCGAGGGCGATCAGGCGCGCCTCGACGTGACCGATACCGGCCGGGGTATCGATCCCGCGCACCTGCCGCACGTGTTCGAGCTGTATCGCCAGAATCCGCCGGTGCTCACGCGAAGCTCCGGGGGCCTCGGCATCGGCCTCGCGCTCGTGCACCAGCTGGTCGAGGCGCATTCGGGCCGGATCGAGGCGCACTCGGAGGGCGTCGACCGCGGCACCCGGTTCAGCGTATGGCTGCCGCTCTACGACGCTGCGAGTCCCGAGGTGCAGGAGCCGCCGACCGTGGCCGCGCACGACGGCCAGTCGTTGCCGTCCCTGAAGCCGCTCATGGGCCTCGGCGTGCTGCTCGTCGACGATGCCGAGGATGCGGTGGGGCCGATGACCGAGCTCCTCGAGATGGAGGGCGCGCACGTGCGCGGCACGACACGTCCGGAAGAGGCGCTCGTTCTCGCCGCCCAGCACGACTTCGACGTGATCGTCTCCGATCTTGCAATGCCGGGCATGGACGGCCTCACGCTGCTGCGCAGGATTCGGAGCACGACGCGCAACCGCAACACGCCGGCGATCGCGACGACCGGCTTCAACCGTCCGCAGGACGTCGCGCGCGCGACGGCCGCCGGCTTCGACGCCTACGTCTCGAAGCCGCTCAGCATCCCGGAGCTGATCGGGGTGATCGTCGAGGTGATCAAGCCCAAGGCCTGAACGTCACGCGGCAACCGCGGTGCGACGGATCTCTCGTTCGTCGATCGGGAGGTTGATGAGGCCGGCAACGAGGCCGAGCGCGATGGCGATGTACCAGACGACGTCGTAGCTTCCCAGCGCGTCGTAGAGGCGTCCGCCCAGCCAGGCGCCGAGGAAGCTGCCGATCTGGTGCGAGAAGAACGTGAAGCCCGACAGCATCGCGAGATAGCGCACGCCGAAGACCTGCGCGACGATGCCGTTGGTCGGAGGAACCGTGGACAGCCACAGCAACCCCAGCGCGATCGCGAATGCGTACACGCTCGCCTGGGAAAGCGGCAGGAAGACGAAGAGCGCGATCACGACAGCGCGGCCGAAGTAGATGAACGACAGGATGTAGCGCTTCGGCATGCGCGCACCGAGCCAGCCGGTCGTGTACGTGCCGACGATGTTGAAGAGGCCGATCAGCGCGAGCGCCGTCACGGCCACGTGCGGCGCCATGCCATGGTCGGCGAGATAGGCAGGCAGATGCACGCCCACGAAGACCACCTGGAAGCCGCACACGAAGAACCCGACCGTCAGCAGCACGTAGCCGCGATGCGCGAGCGCCTCGCTCATCGCCTCGCCGGCGGATTGCTGGAACGCGTGCACCGCCTTGGCCCCGTTCTCCACCATGGCCACGGCCAGCGGCGCCATCAGGAGGCCGATCGCCGACAGCGCGAGCAGCGCGCCGTACCAGCCGACGTGCGTCAGCAGCGTCTGCGTGATGGGAAGCATCGCGAACTGCCCGAACGATCCCGCGGCCGCGGAGATGCCGAGCGCCATGCTGCGCTTCTCGGGTGGATACGCGCGGCCGAGCACGCCGGAGATCACGCTGAACGTCACGCCGGACAGGCCGGTGCCGATGAGCAGGCCGGCGGAGAGCACGAACTGCCACGGCGCGCCGGGATGCGCCATCATCGCGAGGCCGAGCACGTACAGCACCACGCCGGCCAGCACGACGCGCGCCGAGCCGTACTTGTCGGCGAGCATTCCGGCGAACGGCTGCGTCGCGCCCCACACGAGGTTCTGCACGGCCAGCGCGAGCGCGAAGGTTTCGCGACCCCAGTGGAGGTCGCTCGTCATCGGCTGCAGAAAAAGTCCGAAGCCGTGCCGGATGCCCATGCCGAGCGTCAGAATCAGGCCGCCGCACACCAGGACCACCGTGGGCGTGCGCCAGTCGGCGCGGGTGCTCGTCGTCATGCGTCGCTCCTTGGACCGCGGCTCCCGCGCACGGGAGCTGCATGGGATGAGGGCGCTTCGGTCGCGATGTGCGGATGAAGCGATTCGAGCTCGCCGAGCGTTTCGATGAGCACGCGCAGCCGCTCGGGTCCGAGTCGCCGCCGCACGTCGTCCTGCGCGCGCAGCCAGTGCGGCCTGGCCGCGCGCAGCTCGCGCCGACCTTCGGTCGTGATCGCGATCTCGCGCGTACGCGCGTCGCATCCTCGCGTGACCGCCACGAGACCGCGCGCGACCAACGGGTCGAGGTTGCGCGACAGCGCGGTGCGATCGAGGAGCAGCCGTGCGGCGAGCGCGTTCATGCGCAGCGCGCCGGTCGAGGCGAGGGTGCGCAGCAGCGAGAACTGCGTGACGCGCAAGCCCGCGGGCGCCATCGCGTCGTCGTACAGCTGCGTCAGCGCGCGCGTCGCGCGGCGAAGGCGGCCGCAGGCACAGGCGGCGCTGTCGGGAGTCGTTTCGCGGTCGTTCACGTGCAGCGTTGCATATAGGTGCAGGTGCACCTAAACGAGTGTAACGCGGCAGGCGGCCGCCCTGCAAACCGCGCGTCGGGCTTCAGCCAGTCTTACAAGCTTGTAATTGATACAAAACAAGCCCTTACACTTGAATGGTTGGACAGCGGGTGCCAAACTGACGGTTCGCCGTCCCATCCCTCGATGACCCGCGTTTCCCGCCCCCCCGGATCCCAGCGCCGCAAGTCGCCCGAGCAGCAGCGCGCGAGCACGGTGCAGCTTCGCCAGAGCGAGGAGCGATACCGCATGCTGGTCGAGGGCGTGCGCGACTACGCTATCCTCATGCTCGACACCAACGGCGTCGTGCAGTCATGGAATGCCGGCGTCGAGGCGATCAGCGGCTACACCGCGGACCAGGTGATCGGCCAGCATTTCTCCGTGTTCTATCCGCCGGAGGCCGTCGCCAAGAGCTGGCCCGCGCACGAGCTCAAGGTGGCCCGCCAGACAGGCCGCTTCGAGGACGAAGGCTGGCGCATGCGCCGCGACGGCAGCCGCTACTGGGCGAACGTCGTCATCACCGCGCTGCGCGACGACGAGGGCGAGGTCATCGGCTTCTCGAAAATCGTGCGGGACCTGAGCGACCGTCGTGAGCAGGAGGAGATGCTGCGCGAGAGCGAGGAGCGGTTCCGGCTGCTCGTCGATGGCGTGAAGGATTACGCGATCTTCATGCTGACACCGGAGGGTTACATCGCCAGCTGGAATGCCGGCGCGCAGGCGATGAAGGGCTACGACGCGAGCGAGATCATCGGCCAGCATTTCTCGATCTTCTACCCGCCCGACGCCAACGCACGCCATTGGCCCGAGCACGAGCTGAAGATGGCGCGCAGCACCGGCCGCTTCGAGGACGAAGGGTTTCGCGTGCGCAAGGACGGCTCGCGGTTCTGGGCCAACGTCGTGATCACGGCGCTCTACGATCATCGCGGCGAGCTGCGCGGCTTCGGCAAGGTCACGCGCGACCTCACGGTGCGCAAGCAGATCGAGGAGCTGCAGCGCACCGAGCGGCGCATGAACGAGTTCCTCGCGATGCTGGGGCATGAGCTGCGCAACCCGCTGTCCCCGCTGCAGTCCGCGCTCGACATCCTCGACATGAAGCCCAACGATCCGGCCGCCGTGGATTGGACGCGCAAGGTGTTCGGGCGGCAGGTGAGGCACCTGTCACGGCTCGTCGACGACCTGCTCGACGTGAGCCGCATCACCAGCGGCAAGGTGGCGCTGCGCTTCGAGAACGTCGATCTCGCGGGTCTCGTCCAGGAAACCGTCGACGGCATGCGGCCGCAGATCGAGGCCAGACGGCACAACCTGAAGATCGAGCTGCCCGCGGCGCCGCTGCTGGTGCGCGGCGACCCGACACGCCTCGCGCAAATCGTGACCAACCTCGTCGCCAACGCATCCAAGTACACGCCCGACGGCGGCGACATCCGCGTGACGCTCGAGCACGAAGACCCGTTCGCCACGCTCACGGTTGCCGACACCGGCATCGGCCTCGCGCCCGCGCTGATCCCGCAGATGTTCGATCTGTTCGTGCAAGGCGACCGCGCGCTCGACCGCAAGGAAGGCGGCCTCGGCATCGGCCTCACGCTGGTGAAGCACCTCACCGAGCTTCATGGCGGCACCGTCGCGGCGGCCAGCCCCGGCCTGCGCCAGGGCAGCCAGTTCGTGGTGCGGCTGCCGGTGCTCGCCGACCAGTCGAACGCGCCGTTCGGTGCACCGACGCCGGCCGTCGCGGCGGAGCGGTTCAAGGTACTGATCGTCGAGGACAACGCGGACGTCGCGCGGTCGCTCGCGATGCTCGTGGAGATGCTCGGCCACCGCGTCGAGCTCGTGAACGATGGCAACCTCGCGGTGGCGGCGGCGCTCGCGTTCGTGCCCGATCTCGTGCTGCTCGACATCGGTCTGCCTGGCATGAACGGCTACGAGGTCGCGCGCGCCATGCGCGCCGAGCGCACGCTGCGCAATGCCGTGCTCGTCGCATGCACCGGCTACGGCCAGGAGGACGACCGCCGCCGCGTCCAGGAAGCGGGCTTCGACCGGTACCTCATCAAGCCCTTGCACGTCGGCGACCTGGAGCAGATCCTCGCGGCGATGGCAGGGCGCCGCGCCGCCGAACGTGGCGCGAGTGGCGATTAGCCGCCAGCCCAGCCTTTCGCGCGCGCCACCGCCTTGTCCCAGCCCGCGCGCAGCGTCTCGGCGCGGTCGCGCGACATCGCGGGCTCGAAGGCGCGATCGACGTGCCAGTTGTTACGGATGTCGTCGTCGCCGCGCCAGTAGTTGACCGCGAGGCCTGCGAGATACGCCGCACCCAGCGCCGTCGTCTCGACCACGCGCGGACGAACCACCGGCACGCCGAGCACGTCGGCCTGGATCTGCATCAGGAGATCGTTCGCCGCCGCACCCCCGTCGACCCGCAGCTCGGCAAGCGTGATGCCGGCGTCGCGCTCCATGGCGCGCAGCACGTCGGCGCTCTGCAGGGCGATCGACTCCAGGGCCGCGCGCGCGATATGCGCGCCGGTCGCGCCACGCGTGAGCCCGAAGAGGGCACCGCGCGCGTAGGCGTCCCAGTGCGGCGCGCCGAGACCCGCGAAGGCGGGCACGAAGTACACGCCGCCGTTGTCCGGCACGCTCGACGCGAGCGTCTCCACCTCCGGCGCGCTGCGGATGATCTTCAAGCCGTCGCGCAGCCACTGCACCACCGCGCCGGCAATGAAGACGCTGCCTTCGAGCGCGTATTCCAGCGCGAGGTTGCGCTTCCACGCCACGGTGGTGACGAGGTTGTTGCGCGATGCGACGACGTTGGCGCCCGTATTGAGCAGCAGGAAACAGCCGGTGCCGTACGTGTTCTTCGCGAGGCCGGGTGCGAGGCACGCCTGACCGAAGAGCGCCGCCTGCTGGTCGCCCGCGATGCCGGCGATGGGAACGACCAAGCCGTCGAGCATCGTGTACGCGCACACGCCGGAGGATTCCACGATCCGCGGCAGCACTTCGCGCGGCACGTCGAAGAGCGCGAGCAGCTCGTCGTCCCAGTCGCCGCGCGCGAGATCGAACAGCAGCGTGCGGCTTGCGTTCGACGCATCGGTGACGTGGTCGGTGCCGCCGGTGAGGTGCCACACCAGCCAGCTGTCCACCGTGCCGAACGCGAGCTCGCCGCGGTTCGCGCGCTCGCGCGCGCCGGGCACGTTGTCGAGCAGCCACTTGAGCTTGGTGCCCGAGAAGTACGCGTCGATCACGAGGCCCGTCTTGCGCGCGATGAGCTCGGCCTTGCCTTCCGCGCGCAGCCGATCGCACATCGGCGCGGTGCGCCGGTCCTGCCACACGATGGCCGGTGCCACGGGGTGACCCGTCTTGCGCTCCCACAGCAGCGTCGTCTCGCGCTGGTTGGTGATGCCGATGGCGGCGATGTCGCGCGCCGTGATGTCGGCCTTGGCGAGCACCTCGTGCATCACGCCCGACTGCGTCGCCCAGATCTCGGTGGGGTCGTGCTCGACCCATCCGGGCTGCGGGAAATGCTGCGCGAATTCCTGTTGTGCCACCGCGCGCACCGTTCCCGCCGCGTCGAACACGATGGCGCGCGAGCTGGTGGTGCCCTGGTCGAGCGCGAGAACGAACGACATGTCGCTCCTCCGTTGTGTAGCGCGCCTTGGCCCGCGCGCGGCGCGCCGCGTACAATCGCTTGATTTGCGGATTATTTTAGCCTCGCGCGCGATCGCTGTCGCGCGCGCACCGAGGGCCTTCCTTTTTCATGCCGCTGTCTCCATCGATCTCGCCGCGCAGGCGCCTGCACACGCGGCGCGTCGTGTACGAAGGCTTCCAGCGCGATGACGACCTGTTCGACATCGAAGCGTCGCTCGTCGACATCAAAGACGCCGACCTCACGCTGCTCTCCGGCGTGCGCCCTGCCGGCGAGCCCGTGCACGACATGAAGGTGCGCGTCACGATCGATCGCGATTTCACCATCCGCGCCATCGAAGCGCACACCGACCGCATGCCGTATCCCGGCGACTGCGACCAGATCCACCCCGGCTACGAGCAGCTCGTCGGAGCCAACCTGGTGCGCGGCTTTCGCAAGCGTCTGCACGACACGATGGGTGGTGTGCGCGGCTGCACGCACATCACCGAGCTGCTCGGCTACCTGCCGACCGCGGCCGTGCAGACGTTCGCCGGCCTGCGCAAGCGCGAGGACGAAGGCGCGCACAAGCCGTTCCAGCTCGATCGCTGTCACGCGCTCGACACGACCGGCGACACGGTGCGCCGGTATTATCCGAAGTGGTACCGGCGCCCGAGCGCATCGTCGTCCTGAGCGCGCGCGGCAAGACACCCAAGGAGGGGACGCCGTAGTGAAGATCCACGAATATCAAGGCAAGGAAATCTTTCGCCGCTATGGCGTGCCCGTGCCGCGCGGCATTCCCGCGTTCTCCGTCGACGACGCGGTGAAGGCCGCGCAGTCGCTCGGCGGGCCGGTGTGGGTCGTGAAGGCGCAGATCCACGCCGGCGGCCGGGGCAAGGGCGGCGGGGTCAAGCTCGCGCGCTCGATCGACGAGGTGCGCGATCTCTCCGGAAAGATCCTCGGCATGCAGCTCGTGACGCACCAGACGGGCGCGCAAGGCCAGAAGGTGCGCCGGCTCCTGATCGAGGAGGGCGCCGACATCCGCAAGGAGCTGTACGCGGCGATGATCGTCGATCGCGCGTCGCAGCGCGTCGTGCTGATGGCGAGCTCCGAAGGCGGCATGGACATCGAGGAAGTGGCGGCGAAGACGCCGGAGAAGATCCATCGCGTGACCATCGACCCGGTGAAGGGCCTCACCGACGCGCAAGCCGACGACATCGGCCGCA
>DATJIS010000106.1:0-38432 GCA_035493035.1 Casimicrobiaceae bacterium
GCGCGGCGTCGACCTGCAGCACGTGATCGAACGCGCGGGCGTCGAGCGCGCTGCCGGCATGGCGCGCGCGGTCGCGGAACAGGTTCGACGTCTCCTTGCGCAGCCGGATGGGCCCCGGCCCGCGCGCGTGGAGCGCGGCCACCAGCGCGTCGCGGCGCTCCGCGTAGGCCGCGACCGCGGTCATGTCGGCGCGGGCGCGTCGTCGCGGTACAGGAACGCCCGGCTCATCGGGTAGTTCTTCGAGCTGATGTTGCCGCGGCTGAACACGATCTGGAACAGGTGCGTGCGCTCGTTCGGGCTGCGGAACATCTCCGCGCAGCCGATGAGGTACGTCCGCCAAATGCGGCGGAACCGCTCGTCGAAGCGCTTCGGATCGATCGCATGGATCGTCTCCCAGTGGCGATCGAAGCGCTCCGCCCACGCGTCGAGCGTGAGCGCGTAGTGACGGCGCAGGTTCTCGATGTCCACGACCTCGAGGCCGTGGTTCTCCATCGCGACGATGACCTCCGCGAGGCTCGGTATCCAGCCGCCGGGGAACACCCAGTTGCGGATGAAGAACTCGGTGTCGCGCTGGCCGACGTGACCGATGAAGTGCAGCATGCCGAGCCCGCCCGGCTTCAGGAACTCCGCGTGCGCGCGCACCACGTCGTCGACCTGGTCGCGTCCCGCGTGCTCGAGCACGCCGATCGACACGACCTTGTCGAACTGCGCGAACGCGTCGCGGAAGTCGCCGTCGAGCACGCGCAGGCGATCGCCCACGCCGCGCGCGCGGATCATCTCGTCGACCGCCTGCACCTGCTCGGTGGTGTTGTTGACGCCGGTCACGTCGACGTCGGCGAAGCGCTCCGCCGCGCGGAACATGAAGCCGCCGAAGCCGCAGCCGATGTCCACCACCTTCTCCCCGGGCTGCAGCCGGATCTTGCGCATCACGTGGTCGATCTTGTTCTGCTGCGCCTCCTCCAGGGTGCGCGTGCCCTCCTTCCAGTAGCCGCACGTGTACATCATGTACGGATCGTCGAGCCACAGCCGATAGAAGTCGGTGCCGAGCGCGTAGTGGAAGCGCGCGTTGCGCTTGGCCATCTCGCGCGTGCCGTTGCCCATCGTGCGCTCGTGCCAGCGATTGCGCGCGGTCACGAGCGGATTGCCCTTGCCCGGCTTGCCGGTCATGCCCGCGCGCATGAGGGCGCGAAAGTCGCCTTCGATGTCGAGCTCGCCCTTGAAGAACGCGTCGAGCAGTCCGATGTGGCCGTACAGGGGCACGAGCCATTGCGCGCGCCGGGTGCGAAAGCGCAGCGTGAACGCCGGCGCGCCGGCGCGGCTGTGGTACGTCCTGCCGTTGGCGAAGACGACGGCGAAAGGCTCCGCGATGGCCGCGGACGCGCCATCGAGCCAGCGCTCCAGCGAGCCGTTGACGTTGCCGGTGGTGACCGACGCTTGCGCGGCGCCCATGTCCGCTGCGTCATGCGTGCTGCCATTGCGCATCAGGCGTTCCTTTCCGAAGCCGTTGCGGGAATGAGTATCGCGCGAAGCTGCGCCGGCGGCGCTGCGCCGCAATCCGGACGATGGCGGCGAACCAGTGACTCGAGCGTGTCGAGATAGCCGGCGTCGTCCGAGCGCTCCTGTTCCGCCAGCGAGCGCGAAGCCTCGGGCGCGAGCTCCGCGCCGTTCTCGCTCCACGCGCGCACCGAGCGGAGCGCGCCATCGGCGTATTCCGCCGTGAGCCGCAACCGGCCGCTCGGATACCAGGCGCGCGTCGCCCCGTCGCGCTCACCGCGTCGGTAAGCGGCCTCGAGCCTGCGCGCGCCTTCGGCCGGCCCCTGCCCTTCGTACCACAAGGACACGGTTCCGTTCACCTGATCGGCGTCGAACGGAATGTGCGCGACGCGCGCACCGGTATCGTTCCAGAAGATGAAGGAGCCGACGCGCTGCCCGGCGTTGTAGGCGCCCTGCGCGCGCAGGTGGCCCTGCGCCGTGCGCAGCGTGTAGCCGCCTTGCAGCTGGCCTTCGCGGCACTGGCCCTGCGCGCGGAGCGCGTCGTCGGGCGCCGCGCCGAGTGGCACGACCGCCAGCAACGCCAGGGCCGATCCGGCAATCAGGCGCGCCGCCGCGCCCACCATGCGGCGAGCTCGCCCACGATGCCGCGCCGGAAGGCAAGCACGCACGCGACGAAGATCGCGCCCGTGATGATGGTGACCCACTCTCCGAAGCCCGCGAGGTAGTTCTCGAGCGAGATGATAACGAAGGCGCCGACCACGGGTCCGAAAATGGTGCCCATGCCACCGAGCAGCGTCATCAGCACCACCTCGCCTGACATCTGCCACTGCACGTCGGTGAGCGATGCGAGCTGGAACACGATGGCCTTGGTGCCGCCCGCGAGACCGGTGAGCGTCGCCGACAGCACGAATGCCAGGAGCTTGTAGCGATCCGCGTCGTAGCCGAGCGACGTGGCGCGCGGCTCGTTCTCGCGGATCGACTTCAGCACCTGGCCGAACGGCGAGTGCACGACGCGGTGGATGAGCAGGAACGCCGCGAGGAAGATCACCAGCACGGTGTAGTACATCGCGAGCGGCGCGCCGAGGTCGATCACGCCGAACAGCAGGCCGCGCGGGACCGCCTGGATGCCATCCTCGCCATGCGTGAAAGGCGCCTGCAGGTAGAAGAAGAACATCATCTGCGCCAGCGCCAGCGTGATCATCGCGAAATAGATGCCCTGGCGGCGAATGGCGAGCGCGCCGGCCACGATGCCGAGCAGTCCCGAGGCGAGCGTGCCCGCGACGATCGCGAGCGCCGGCCCGAACGGCGGCAGCGCGAGCTTGAGCGGAATCGCCACGTGGAACAGCGTCACGCCGTCCACCTGCAGGCCGGACTTCGCCAGATAGGCGGTGACGTAGCCCGCGGTGCCGAAGAACATCGCGTGTCCGAACGACAACAGGCCGCCGTAGCCGATCAGCAGGTTGAACGCGCACGCGAAGAGCGCGAAGCACAGGCCCTTCATCAGGAACACGGGATAGAAGCCGAGGAACGGCGCGATCGCGAACAGCGCGGCCATGATGCCGATCGCCGTGATCGAGCTGGTGCGAGCCGCTGCCGGTGCGATGCCGATGGCGGACATCAGCGCTCCCGCCCGAAGAGGCCCGCCGGCTTCACCAGCAGGACGATCGCCATGACCACGAAGATCACCGTTGCCGACGCCTCGGGATAGAAAACCTTGGTGAGGCCTTCGACCAGGCCGAGCATGAACCCGGTGACGATGGCGCCGATGATCGACCCCATGCCGCCGATCACAACGACGGCGAACACCACGATGATGAGGTTGGCGCCCATCTGCGGGGCGACCTGGTAGATCGGCGCGGCCATCACGCCGGCCAGCGCCGCGAGCGCCGCGCCGAAGGCGTACGTGAGCGACACCATGCGCGGCACGTTGATGCCGAACGCCTGCACCAGCGCCGGATTCTCCGTCGCGGCGCGCAGGTAGCTCCCGAGCTTGGTGCGCTCGATGACGTACCAGGTCCCGAAGCACACGATGCACGCGGCCAGGATGACCCACGCGCGGTACTTCGGCAGGAACATGAAGCCCAGGTTGTAGCCGCCGGTGAACGAGTCGGGCAACCGGTAAGGCTGCCCGGAGCTCCCGAAGTAATTGGTGAACAATCCCTGCAGCACCAGGGCGAGGCCGAACGTCAGCAGCAGGCCGTAGAGGTGGTCGAGCTTGTAGAGCCGGGAGAGCATCGTGCGCTCGATCAGCAATCCGAACGCGCCGACGACGAGCGGCGCGATGAGGAGCGCCCACCAGTAGCCGATGCCGAGGTGCTCGAGCAGCAGCCACGCGCAGAACGCGCCGAGCATGTACTGCGCGCCGTGCGTGAAGTTGATGATGTTCAGCAGGCCGAAGATCACCGCGAGGCCGAGCGACAGCATCGCGTAGAACGCGCCGTTGATCAGCCCGATCAGGAGCTGCCCGAGCAGCGCCTGCGCCGGGATGCCGAAGATTTCGGTCATGTGCCGTGCCCCTCGCCACGCGGCGCCGACGGGCGCCGCAGGGACGAGGGTATCGGTGCTACTTCACCAGCGAGCAGCCGCCATCCTTCAGCGGGCGGAACGCTTCGTTGGCCGGGATCGTCGCGACCAGCTTGTAGTAGTCCCACGGCCCCTTCGATTCCGACGGCTTCTTCACCTCGAAGAGATACGCCGGATGGATCTTGCGGCCGTCGATGCGGATGCTGCCCTTGCCGAACAGCGGATCGTCGGTGGGCAGCTCCTTCATCTTCGCGATGACCTTGGTGCCGTCGTCGCTCTTCAGCGCCTCCACCGCCTTGAAGTAATGCAGCAGCGACGCGTAGACGCCCGCGTGCACCATGGTCGGGTAGATGCCCTTGTCCTGGGGCGCGAAGCGCTTCGCGAACGCGCGCGTCTTGTCGTCGTGGTCCCAATAGAACGTCTCGGTGAGCGTGAGACCCTGCGCCGTCGGCAGGCCGAGCGCATGCACGTCGGTGATGAAGACGAGCAGCCCCGCGAGCTTCTGCCCGCCCTTCACGATGCCGAACTCGGCCGCCTGCTTGATGGAGTTCGTGGTGTCGCCGCCGGCGTTGGCGAGGCCGATCACCTTGGCCTTGGACGCCTGCGCCTGCAGCAGGAACGAGCTGAAGTCCTGGTTGTTCAGCGGTACCTTCACGTCGCCGAGCACCTTGCCGCCCGCGGCCTTCACCGCCGCCGTGGTATCGCGCTCGAGCGCCTGTCCGAACGCATAGTCGGCCGTGATGAAGAACCACGAATCGCCGCCGCTCTTGGTCATCGCGGTACCCGTGCCGTTGGCGAGCATCCACGTGTCGTAGCTCCAGTGGATGGTGTTCGGGCTGCACGCCTTGCCGGTCAGGTCCGACGTCCCCGGGCCGGACGCGAGGAACGCCTTGCCCTTCTCCTTGGTGATCTCGCTCACCGCGAGCGCCACGCCCGAGTTCGGCACGTCCACGATCACGTCGACGTGCTCCTCGTCGTACCAGCGCCGCGCGATCGCCGAGCCGACGTCGGGCTTGTTCTGGTGGTCGGCGGAAACGATCTCGACCTTGATGCCCCGCTTCTCGATGCCCGAGTCCTCCACGGCCATCTTGGCCGCCACCACCGAGCCCGCGCCGGCGAGATCGGTGTAAAGGCTCGACATGTCGGAGAGCACGCCGATCTTGATCACGTTGTCCGAGATCTGCGCCTGCGCGGCGCCGGCAGTGAGCGCACCGGCGACGGCGAGCGCGAGCAGACTGCGTTGGAGCACTTTCATGGTCTTCCTCCTGGTTGAAGGGGTGTCAGACGCCGAGGTACTCGTGGAGCTTCGCCATGTTGGCGTCGAGCTCGGCGTTCGGAATGAGGTCGACGATGCGACCGTTCTCCATTACGTAATGGCGGTCCGCGACCGTGGCCGCGAAGCGGAAATTCTGCTCGACCAGCAGGATCGTGAAGCCCTGCTGCTTCAGCCGCGCGATGGTACGTCCGATCTGCTGCACGATCACGGGCGCGAGCCCCTCGGTCGGCTCGTCCAGCAGCAGCAGGCGCGCGCCGGTGCGCAGGATGCGTCCGATCGCGAGCATCTGCTGCTCGCCGCCGGAAAGCTTGGTGCCCTGGCTGCGGCGACGCTCGCGCAGGTTCGGGAAGAGCTCGTAGATCTGCGCGACCTCGAGGCCGCCGTCGCGCACGCGCGGCGGCAGCAGCAGGTTCTCCTCGACGTTGAGGCTCGCGAAGATCCCGCGCTCCTCCGGGCACCACGCGATGCCGTGGTGCGCGATGCGGTTCGACGGCATGCGGATCGTTTCGACGCCCTCGAGCACGACCGAGCCCTCGCGCCTCGACACCACGCCCATGATCGACTTGAGCGTCGTGGTCTTGCCGGCGCCGTTGCGCCCGAGCAGCGTGACGACCTCGCCCTGCGCGACGTCGAACGAGACCCCGTGCAGGATGTGCGACTCCCCGTACCACGCATTCAGGTCGCGAACGGCGAGCAGCGTGGCCGCGGCGTCGGCGGCACGCGCGGCAGCGGCGGCGGGACTAGGCATGCGCGGTTCCCAGATAGGCCTCGCGAACCGCCGGGTGGGCCGACACCGTCGCATAGTCGCCCTGCGCGAGCACCTCGCCGCGCGCGAGCACCGTGATGTGGTCGGACAGCGTCGACACGACCGACAGATTGTGCTCGACCATCAGCACGGTGCGGTTCGCCGCGACGCGCTTGATCAGCGACGCGATGCGCTCGACGTCCTCGTGCGCCATTCCGGCGGTGGGCTCGTCGAGCAGCATCATCTCCGGGTCGAGTGCGAGCGTGGTGGCGATCTCGAGCGCCCGCTTGCGGCCGTAGGCGAGCTCGCCCGCCTTCACCGTTTCGAAGCCCGAGAGGCCGACGGCGTCGATGAGCTCCTGGGCGCGCGCGTCGAGGCCGCGCAGCACGCGCTCGGAACGCCAGAAGTCGAAGGACTCGCCGCGCTTGCGCTGCAGGGCGATCCGCACGTTCTCGAGCACGGTCAGGTGCGGGAACACCGCGGAGATCTGGAACGAGCGGACAAGCCCCATGCGTGCGATGGCCGACGGTCGCGATCCGGTGATGTCGTGGCCGTTGAACAGGATGTGTCCGCGCGTGGGCGTGAGGAAGTGCGTGAGCAGGTTGAAGCAGGTCGTCTTGCCCGCGCCGTTGGGGCCGATCAGCGCGTGGATGGTGCCGCGGACCACGGTGAGATCGACGTCGTTGACCGCAACGAATCCCTTGAACTCCTTCGTGAGCCCCCGCGTCTCCAGTATCGCGTCGTCCGCCATCGGGCCGCGATTATCGGGGGCGCCGGGGCAAATGACAATGCACGGTCAACCCTTCCATTGCGGCGGACGCTTTTGCATGAAGGCGTCGATGCCCTCGGCGGCGTCGGGCTCGAGCGCGTTCGCCGCCATGACCTCGCCCATGCTGCAGTACGCCTCGGCGAGCGGCTGATCGATCTGGCGATAGAAGGCTCGCTTGCCGAGCGCGACGATCGTGCCGCTCTTCGACACGATGCTCCGGCAGCGTCGCGCCACGGCGGCATCGAGCTCGCTCCCGGGCACGACGTCGTTCACCAGGCCCCACGACTGCGCGGTGACGGCGTCGATGGGGTCGCCGGTGAGCAGCATTTCCATGACGCGCTTGCGTCCGATGTTGCGTCCCACGCCGACGGCCGGCGTGGAGCAGAACACGCCGATGTTCACGCCGGGCAGCGCGAAGCGGGCGCTGTCCGCGGCCACCGCGAGATCGCACATCGACACCAGCTGGCAGCCCGCGGCCGTCGCGATGCCGTGCACGCGCGCGATCACCGGCTGGGGCAGGCGTGTGAGCTTCACCATCACGCGGTTGCACGCTTCGAAGAGCGCCCGCTGCCACGCGAGATCGGGATGCGCGCGCAGCTCCTTCAGGTCGTGCCCGGCGCAGAAGCCCTTGCCTTCGGCGGCGAGCACCACCACCCGGACGTCGGGCGCCTGCTCGAGGCGATCGATCTCGGTCTCCAGCGCGCCGATCATGGCCTGCGAAAGCGCGTTGTAACGCTCGCCGCGATTGAGCGTGAGCGTGCAGACGCCGTCGCGAACCTGCGACAGCACGTGCGGGACGGAGACGTCTTCGCGTGGAGCGTTCATGTCGTTCACTCGATGGCCGATGCCGAGCGCGCACGCTCGCGCAGGATGAATTTCTGGATCTTGCCGGTGGACGTCTTCGGCAGCTCGCCGAACACCACGGACTTCGGCGCCTTGAACCGCGCGAGGTGCGCGCGGCAATGATCGATCAGCTGCGCCTCGGTCACCGCCGCGCCCGGCTTCACTTCGACGAAAGCGCAGGGCGTCTCGCCCCATTTCGCGTCGGGCTGCGCCACCACGGCCGCCGCCAGCACCGCCGGGTGGCGATAGAGCACATCCTCGACCTCTAGCGAGCTGATGTTCTCTCCGCCGGAGATGATCACGTCCTTGGATCGATCCTTGATCTTGACGTAGCCGTCCGGTTGCATCACGGCGAGATCGCCGGAATGGAACCAGCCGCCGGCGAACGATTCGCGGGTGGCCGTCGGATTCTTGAGGTAGCCCTTCATCGTGATGTTGCCGCGGAACATGATCTCGCCCATCGTCGTGCCATCCCGGGGCACCTCGCTCATGGCCTCGGGGTCCATCACCGTCATGCCCTCCTGGCAGGTGTAGCGCACGCCCTGCCGGCCATTGCGCTCCGTGCGCGCGCCGATGTCGAGGCTCGCCCAATCGTCGTGCTTCGCGCACACGGCCGCCGGGCCGTAGGTTTCGGTGAGGCCGTACACGTGCGTGATGTCGAAGCCCATGCGCTCCATGCCCTCGATGACCGCCGCGGGCGGCGCGGCAGCCGCGACGAGGCAGCTCACCGCGTGATCGATGCCCGTCTTCCATTCGTCCGGCGCATTGATCAGCATGCCATGCACGATCGGCGCGCCGCAGTAATGGGTGACGCGGTGCGCCCGAATCGAATCGAGGATCGCCTTCGCCTCCACGCGGCGCAGGCATACGTTGGTTCCAGCATTCGCGGCCATCGTCCAGGGAAAGCACCAGCCGTTGCAGTGGAACATGGGCAGCGTCCACAGATACACGGAGTGCCGCGGCATGCCCCAGTCGACGATGTTCGACAGCGCGTTGAGGTAGGCGCCTCGATGGTGATACACCACGCCTTTCGGATTGCCGGTCGTGCCGGACGTGTAGTTGAGCGAGATCGCATTCCACTCGTCGGCGGGCGGCTGCCACGCGAACGCGGGATCGCCCGACGCGAGGAGCGCCTCGAAATCCATCCCGCCGAGCGCGCTGCCGCCCGGCCCCAGCGCGTCGACGACGTCGATCACCAGAGGCTTCACCGCGCATTTGCGCAGAGCGCCTCCGATCGCCGTCGCGAACTCCGTGTCGGTGATGAGAACCTTCGCTTCGCCGTGGTCGAGCATGAACGCCAGCGCGTCGGCGTCGAGGCGGGTGTTCAGCGTGTTCAGCACGCCGCCCGTCATGGGGACGCCGAAGTGGCATTCGAACATCTCGGGCGTGTTCGCGAGCATCACGGCGACCGTGTCGCCGGCGCCGACGCCGCGTGAGGCGAGCGCGGACGCGAGCCGACGCGCGCGCGCATACGTGTCGCGCCAGGTGTAGCGGCGCGGGCCATGGATCACCGCGAGCCGGTCGGGCCAGATGTACGCGGTGCGCGCGATGAGCGACAGCGGGGTGAGCGGCGCGTAGTTCGCCGCGTTGCGGTCGAGATCGCGCTCGTACGGGTTGTCCTTCGGCATGGCCGCGCCTCGTGGTGTCGCCCTATGCTAGCAAACGGCGCCGCGGCGGCGCTTGCCCGGTGCGGGGCTTTTCGCTAGGCTCGGGCGCCGGTGTGCGCGCCGCTTCGCGCGCGTCGGACGCGCCATGGGACACCGACTGTCGAAGATCGTCACGCGCACCGGCGACGCCGGGACCACCGGCCTCGGTGACGGCTCGCGCGTCGCCAAGGACGCCCCGCGCATCGACGCGATCGGCAGCGTCGACGAGCTCAACTCCACGCTGGGCGTGCTGCTGGCGGAATCACTGCCCGCCGACGTCGCCGCGTGCCTCACGGCTGTGCAGCACGACCTGTTCGACCTCGGCGGCGAGCTCTCGATACCCGGCTATTCGGCGGTCACCGAGGGCCACGTGCAGCGCGTCGAGGACGCCGTCGAGCAGTTCAACGCCTCGCTGGCCCCGCTCAAGGAGTTCATCCTGCCCGGGGGAACGCGCGCCGCCGCCCTCGCCCACGTGGCGCGCACGGTCTGCCGCCGCGCTGAGCGCAGCGTCGTGACGCTCGCCGCCCACGAAGCGGTGAGCGACCCGGCGCGGCGCTATCTCAATCGCCTGTCCGATCTCCTCTTCGTGCTCGCGCGCGCGCTCAACCAAGCTGCGCAGCGGCCCGACGTGCTCTGGCGCCGCGATCGCGGCGGCTCCCAGACCGAGACCTAGTGGCGCCCGCCGAGCCCGCGGATCGCAGCGCCCGCCTCGCCGCGCTCCTTGGGCGCGTCGCGCTCGGCGATCAGCGAGCCTTCGAGGCGCTCTACGGTCAAACCGCCTCGCATCTGTACGGGGTCGCGCTGCGTATCGTCAGGGAGCCGTCCCTCGCCGAGGAGATCTTGCAGGAAGCCTATGTCAGCGTCTGGCACCACGCCGGGCGCTACGACGCCGCGCGCAGCCAGCCGGTGACGTGGCTCACGTCGATCGTGCGCAATCGCTGCCTCGATCACCTGCGCCGCCGTGATCTGGACACGGTGACGCTCAGCGCCGAAGAGGACGACGAGCCTGCATTCGACGTGGCCGACGAGGGCCTGACGCCGGCCGAACTGCTCCTGCGCGGTGCCGAAGCGCGGTCGGTGCGCGAATGCGTCGAAGGACTCGAGGCGGGGCCGCGCCAGGCCATCGCGCTCGCGTTCTTCCAGGGCCTTTCGCATGCCGAGCTGGCGGCGCACATGAAGGAGCCGCTCGGCACCATCAAGTCCTGGGTGCGCAGGGGCCTCGATCGCCTCAAGCGCTGCCTCGATTCGGCGGGCTACCAGCGCTGATGGACCTCTCGCACCCCGACCGCCGTGAACGCCTGGACGCGCTGGCCGCGCAGTACGCGCTCGGCACGCTGCGCGGGCAGGCGCGCGACCGGTTCACCAAGGCCGCCCGCTCCGATCCCGTCGTCGCGGCGGCGGCGCACGCCTGGGAGACGTCACTCGCCAGCCTGGCCGAGGCCGTGCCGGCGGTGGCCCCGCCGCCACGGGTATGGACCGGCATCGCGGCCCGGCTCGGATTGCGTGGCGCGGGCCAAGCCGGGCTCTCCTGGTGGCAGCGCCTCGGCTTCTGGCGCGGCTTCGCGCTGGCGAGCTTCGCCGCGGCGGTCGTCCTGAGCCTGGTCCAGCTGATGTCCCCGGCAGTGCTTCCCGCCGAATCCCTGGTGGTCGTGCTGGCCGGCCCCGACGCCCGGCCGGCGCTGATCGCCACCGCGACGCGCGGCGACGCCATGCTGACCGTCAAGGCGGTGGGCGATGTGCGCCCCGCGGCGGGACGCGCCTTCGAGCTGTGGGCGCTTCCCGAGGGCGGCGCGCCGAAGTCGCTCGGCGTATTGCCACCGGTCGGTGTTGCGAAGGTCGCGCTGCCCGCGCCAAGCGGCGAAGCGCTCGCCAGGGTCCCCGCGCTCGCCGTGAGCCTGGAGCCCCCCGGCGGATCGCCGACCGGGCAGCCGACCGGGCCGGTGCTCTACACGGGCAAGGTCGAGCGCTTCTACTGAGCGGTGGAGTCCCGAAATGAACGGGCCGGCCCGAAGGCCGGCCCGCGGCTTTCCCTGGGGAGGAGAGCCGCTGAAATCAGCCGGCGCGCCGGTGGCTCGCGAAGGACAGCCAGCGCTCGGACGCGCGGTGCTCGCGCACCGCGATGACGTGAATGCTCGCCGGCTCGATCGCGACCTGCGTCGCGTCAGCGGGCAGAGGCTTCGCGTTTGCGAGCGACAACGGCGCGACGTCGTATTGCATCGCCGCGGGTACGCCCAGCGTGATGCCGAGCGCGATGGCGATCGAGAGTCCAAGGGCCGACGCACGCACCCATTTTTGTCCGCTTTCCATGTTGCCGCTCCTCTGTTCTGTTGTCGGCGCGCCGCTTCGACGCTCGTGCCGGTTGGATGCACCGTCCGGTGGATCCGGATTCGGCTTCGCTGCCGCGATCATGACCGGCCATTGCTTCGATGCGATGTCACGACGCGCCGGATTCGTTTCGTATGTCGTAGGCGCATCGTAGGCGGCGGCCCACGGCGTCTCAACGGCGAAGCGACGAACCGCCGGAACGGCGGACTGGAACGGGGTTCGGGCGGATGAAACGAGCGAGCGGGCCGCTGCTACCCGTGCGGGAGGATCAGCGCGGCTTGAGCCGATAACCGTCGGGCGTGTCTTCCATCAGCCAGCCGGCCGATGCGAGCTCGCCGCGCAGCCGATCGGCCTCGGCCCAGTTGCGTGCGGCACGCGCCGCGGCCCGCGCATCGGCGAGCGCGACGATGTCGGCCGGGGCGTCGATCTGCGGCGGCTGCCACTGCGCGAGACCGAGTCCGAGCACGCGGTCTAGCGCCGCGAGCGTGGCGCGCTTCACCGGCGGTTGCGCGTCGCCGCGCAGCGCTTCCCACGCGACGGCGAGCGCGCGCGGGAGATTGAGGTCGTCGTTGATCTCGTCGGTGAACCGCTCGACGAGCGAGGAGAGCGGCTCCGCCGATTCGCGCGGCAGCGCATGGAAGCCGTGACGCATGCGGTCGAGGCCCGTCGCCGCCGCGTCGAGCGCCTCGAACGTGAAGTTGAGCTGGCTGCGGTAGTGCCCGGTGAGGCAGAGATAGCGATATGCGAGCGGATCGTAGCCGCGATCGACCAGCGCCTGCACGCGCAGGAACTCGCCGGCAGACTTGGCCATCTTGACGTCCCCGAGGAGCAGGAAGTAGCCGTGCATCCAGAAATTCGCGAGACGCGTGCCGACGCGTGCCTCGGTCTGCGCGATCTCGTTGGTGTGGTGCACGGGAATGTGGTCCTCGCCGCCGCAGTGGATGTCGAAGAAATCCCCGAGGTACTTCTGCGCCATCGCGGAGCATTCGATGTGCCAGCCGGGAAATCCGCGCCCCCAGGGGCTGTCCCATTCCATCTGCCGCCTCTCGCCGGGGGGCGACAGCTTCCACAGCGCGAAATCGGTGGGATGGCGCTTCTCGCCGGGAGCGACGCGGTGGCCCGACTCGAGGCCCGCCTTGTCGAGCCGCGCGAGGAACCCGTAGTCGGGCTGCCTGCTCGTGTCGAAGTAGACGCCGTCGCCGGTGCGATACGCGTAGCCCTTGCTGTCGATGTCGGCGATGAATGCGATCTGCTCGGGAATGTGATCGGTCGCCTTCGACAGGATCGTCGGCTCCTCGATGTTGAGCGCACGCATGTCGTCGAGGAACGCTCGCGTGTACATCTCGGCGATCTCCCACGCGGTCTTGCCGGTGCGCCGCGAGCCCTTCTCCATCTTGTCCTCGCCGGTGTCGGCGTCGGACGTGAGGTGGCCCACGTCCGTGATGTTCATCACGTGACGCACCGCGTAGCCGTTCCACGCCAGCACGCGCTTCAGCCAGTCCTCGAACATGAACGTGCGGAAGTTGCCGATGTGCTGGTAGTCGTACACCGTCGGTCCGCACGTGTAGATGCCGACGGGGCCGCCGGCGACGAGCGGCTCGAAGCGCCGCATCGAGCGGGTGTAGTTGTCGTAGAGCGTCAGCGGCCGTGCCATGGCGTCATTCTAGCGGCCGCTCCATGATGTAGTCCTCCATCACGAAGCCGTTGCCGATCGGGAAATCGCCGCGCTTCACGATGCGGAAGCCGCAGCGCTCGTACGCGCGAACCGATCCCGTGTTCTTGCGATTGACGTTGAGCGTGAGCGTGCGGCAGCCGGCGCGGCGCGCGGCGTGCGCCACGTGCTCGATCAGGGCCCGCCCGATGCCCTGCCCGTGCGCCAGCGGCAGCACGTAGAGCTTGTCGAGCTTCATGCGGTGCGGCTCGCCGGGCGGATACCAGGCGGCGAAGCCGAGCGGTTGCGCGTCGCGCTCGGCGAGCGCGAGGCCGCGCGTCGGGTCGGTCGCGAACGGCGCGAGCGCGTCGCGGGAATAGCCGCGCGCGAGCATGTAGTCGATCTGCTCCGCCGTGATGATGCCCGGGTAGTGACGGTGCCATATCTCGTGCGCGAGCGCGATGACGGTGCCAAGATCCGAAAGGTCGGCGCGGCGTATCGAAAGCGGGCTGGTCATGGGAAGCCGCGGGGGAACACGAGCCCGGCGATGTTACCAGCGCCCCTGTGAGTACAATGCGCGCGCGGCGCGACAGCGCGCCGACGCGCGCTTCGCTTTGCACAACATCCAACCCTCCTCCGGCGTCTGGCTCCTCGCCGGCGTGCTCCTCGCGCTGCTGTGGTTCGCGCCGCTCGATGGGCGCAGGCTGCATCATCCCGACGAGGGACGCTACGCCGAGATCGCGCGCGAGATGCTCGTGTCGGGCGACTGGGTCACGCCGCGCCTGAACGGCCTCAAGTACTTCGAGAAGCCGCCGCTCCAGTACTGGCTGACCGCGGCGTCGTACGCGGCGTTCGGCGTGCACGACTGGAGCGCGCGCCTGCCCGCCGCGCTGTTCGGATGGCTCGCCGTGATCGCGGTCGGCTATGCGGGCTATCGAATCGCCGACGCGACGACGGGCCTTTATGCCGCCGCCACGCTCGCCGCGAGCGTGTGGCAGATCGGCATTTCGCATTACCTGAGCCTCGATGCGGTGCTGTCGGGATGGCTCGCACTCGCGCTCGCGGCGTTCGTGATCGCGCAAAGCGGAACGCGAAGCGCGGCCGATCGGCGCCGCTGGATGCTCGGCGCATGGATCGCCATCGCGGGCGCGGTGCTGACCAAGGGACCGGTGGGGCTCGTCATCCCCGGGGCGGCGCTCGTCGTGTATTCACTCGCGACGCGCGACTACGCGATCTGGCGCCGCGTGCACCTCTTGCCGGGTGTGTGCCTCGCGCTGGCCTTGTGCCTGCCGTGGTTCGTCGCCGTGTCGGCGCGCAACCCCGAGTTCGCGCGGTTCTTCTTCATCCACGAGCACGTCGAGCGTTTCCTGACCACCGAGCATCGCCGCGAAGGCGCCTGGTGGTATTTCATTCCGCTGCTCGTGCTGGGCCTCTTGCCCTGGACCGGGCTGCTGGTCGGCGTGCGCTCGGCGTGGCGCGACGCCCCGCACGCGGAAAACGGGTTTTCCTGGCCGCGGTTCTGCCTCGCCTGGGCAGCATTCGTGTTCGTGTTCTTCAGCGCGTCGGGATCCAAGCTGCCGTCGTACATCCTGCCGCTGTTTCCCGCACTCGCCCTGGTGATCGGCCGGATGCTCGCCCGCATGTCGCAACGCCTCTGGCGGTGGCTGCTCGCGAGCCTCGCCATCGGAACGGCCGTGCTCGCGGCAGGCCTGTGGACGACCTTCGACCGCATCGCGCCGCGGCTCGCGAGCGATCGCACGCCGGTCGAGCTCTATGTCGCCTTCGGGCGCCCTCTCGAGATCGGCGTGACGCTTCTCGCGGCG
This sequence comes from Casimicrobiaceae bacterium, assembly GCA_035493035.1. GTDB lineage: Bacteria > Pseudomonadota > Gammaproteobacteria > Burkholderiales > Casimicrobiaceae > VBCG01. Next base: position 15,096 of record DATJIS010000106.1, read on the forward strand.
GCGTGCATCGCGGCCTGCGTTCTCGAGCGAAGGAGCATCGTTCGCGGCCGGCCGCTCGCCATCATCCTCGTGACGCTCGGCATGAACGTCGCGCTGGCGCTCGGCTTCTGGGCCAACGACGGTCTCAGCGCCTCGCGCTCCACCGCCGACCTCGTGGCCCGGCTCGAGCAATCCGGCGGGACGCCGTACGATGCGAGCGCGCCGTTCTTCCAGGTCGGGCTGTACGATCAGACCTTGCCGTGGTATTTGCGGCGCACGACCACGGTGGTGGACTACCGCGACGAGCTGGATCTCGGGCTCGACGCCGAGCCCGACAAGGGCATCCCCGACACGCGCGCGTGGATCGCGCGCTGGCGCTCGCTCGACAAAGGCTATGCATTGATGTCGCCTGAAACGTACGAACGCCTCGCTCGCGAAGGCGTGCCGATGCGCGTGGCCGCGCGCAACGCTCGCTACGTCGTCGTCGCGCGGAGCTGAGCGGCATGACGGCGACTGCGTTCGCATTCCTCATGGCCGGCGTGGTGTTGAACGCCACGGCTCAGCTGCTCCTGAAGGCCGGCACGAATGCCCTCGGCGTGATCACGTTCGACCGTGACAACTGGAGCGGCCTTGCCTGGCGCATGGCCACGGAATACCACTTCATCGCGGGCATGGCGTGCTACGTCGTGAGCGTGGTCGTCTGGATCATCGGCCTGTCACGCGTGCCCGTCTCCATGGCCTATCCTCTCCTGTCCGTGGGATACGTCCTCAACGCCATCGCGGCTCATTACCTGCTCGGCGAAGCCGTGACGCTATCGCGCTGGCTGGGCATCGGCTTCATCGTCGCGGGTGTGTGGCTGGTGGCACGATCGTGAGCATGCTGAAGTTCGCCTCGCCCCTGCTCGACGAGGAAACCATCGCCGCCGTCGCGGAGGTGCTGCGCTCGGGCCAGATCACGAGCGGCCCCTGGGTCCAGCGCTTCGAGGCCGACCTCGCCGCGTTCTGCGGCGGCCGGCCGGTGAGGGTTCTCACGTCGGCGACCGCCGCCATGGAAGTGGCGCTGCACGTCGCCGGCATCGGCCCCGGCGACGAGGTCATCGCGTGCTCGCAGACGTTCTTCACGGTGCTCAACATGATCGTGAAGGTCGGCGCCACGCCGGTGCTCGTCGATTGCGAGCCGGTGACGCGCAATATCGATCTCGCGCAGGTTCGCGCGCACATCGGCCCGCGCACGCGCGCCATCGTTCCGACGCACTGGCCCGGGTCGATGATGGACCTCGATGCGCTCTACGCGCTCGCGCGCGAGCGTGACCTTCGGGTGATCGAGGACGCCGCGCTGGTCATGGGCTCCGAGTACAAGGGCAAGCGCATCGGCGCGCTCGGCGACCTCGTCGCCTTCAGCTTCCATCCCAACAAGAACATCACGACGATCGAGGGCGGCGCGCTCGTGGTCAACGATGCGCGCGAGGCGCGCAGAGCGGAAGTGCTGCGCTTCCACGGCATCGAGCGTCTCGCCGACGGTACGCGCGATGTCGCCGTCGCGGGTGGCAAGTTCAACCTGCCCGACGTCAACGCGCGCATCGGCGTCGCCCAGCTCGCGCGCCTGCCGCAGTTCCTCGCGCGGCGGCGAGCGCTCGCCGAGCGCTACTTCGCTCGGCTTGCCACCGATCCCGCCTGCGAGGTGCCGCCGCGGCCGGCGCTCGACGACGGGCACACGTGGAACATGTTCTGCGTATTGCTGCCGCTCGACCGGCTGTCGATCACGCGCGCGCAATTCCGCGAAGCGCTCGCGGCGCGCGGCATCGCGACCGGCATCTCGTACGAGGCGCTGCATCTTTCCACGCTCGGCAGGCGCTTCGGCTATCATCGCGGCGACCTGCCCGTGACCGAGCGCATCGCCGACACGACCGTGACGCTGCCGCTGCACGCCGCGATGCGCGAGGAGGACGTCGACCGTGTCTGCGCCGTGTGCGCCGACGTGATCGCCGCATCGCGCCGATGACGTCGCCGACCCTCTCCGTCGTCATTCCCGTGTACAACGAGGAGGCGGGGCTGCCCGCGCTCTTCGCGCGGCTGTATCCCGCGCTCGACGCGCTGGGCGAGCGCTACGAGGTGATCTTCGTCAACGACGGCAGCCGCGACCGCTCGGCCGCCCTGCTGAAGGACCAGTTCCTCGCGCGCCCGGACGTGACGCGCGTGATCCTCTTCAACGCGAATTACGGCCAGCACCTCGCGATCATCGCCGGCTTCGAGCGCGTGCGCGGCGAGCGCGTGGTGACGCTCGACGCCGATCTGCAGAATCCGCCGGAGGAGATCGGCAAGCTGCTCGCGCGCATGGACGCCGGCGCCGATTACGTGGGCGGCGTGCGCGTCAACCGCGAGGACGCGTGGTGGCGGCGCACGGCATCGCGCTGGATGAATCGGCTGCGCGAGCGCATCACGCGCATCCGCATGACCGACCAGGGGTGCATGCTGCGCGCGTACAGCCGCGACATCGTCGACGCCGTGGCCGCCAGCCGCGAGGTGAGCACGTTCATTCCCGCGCTCGCCTATACCTTCGCGCATCGCCCGGCGGAGATCGAGGTCGCGCACGAGGAGCGCGCCGCCGGCGATTCGAAGTATTCGCTGTACAGGCTGATACGCCTCAACTTCGACCTGGTGACCGGCTTCTCGCTGGTCCCGCTGCAGCTCTTCTCGATGCTCGGCATGCTTGTCGCGTGCGGTGCGGTCGTCACTTATATCGTGGTGATGGCCGAGCGCCTCATCCTCGCGGGCTGGCGCGAAGGCTTCGCCACGCTCTGGGACCGCGACATCCTGGCGTTCTTCCTGATCGGCATGATGCTCTTCGGCGTGGGCCTCGTCGGCGAGTACGTGGGCCGCATCTACCAGCAGGTGCGGCAGCGGCCGCGGTACATGATCCGTGCGGTGCTGGAGAAGGTGCCGAGCGAGGACGAGCTGCCCGTGGCCGCGATACCGCTGCGGCACAAGGTCCCGCCGGCGTCGGGATGACCACGCGCGCGGTCGTCTTCGCCTATCACAACGTCGGGGCGCGCTGCCTGCGCGTGCTGCGCGCGCACGACGTGCACGTCGCGCTCGTGCTGACGCACGCCGACGATCCGCGCGAGATGTGCTGGTTCGAGCGCGTGGCTGACGTCGCCGAGGACCTCGCGCTGCCCTGGATCGCGCCGGACGACGCCAACGCGAGCGACGTCGAGGCGCGGGTGCGCGCGCTCGCGCCGGACTTCCTCTTCAGCTTCTACTATCGCCGCATGCTGGCGCCTCGCGTCCTCGCCATTCCCACGAGTGGTGCGCTCAACATGCACGGCTCGCTGCTGCCGAAGTATCGCGGGCGCGCGCCGGTGAACTGGGCAATCGCGAACGGCGAGCGCGAGACCGGCGCGACGCTGCACTACATGGTCGACAAGCCCGACGCGGGCGACATCGTGGCACAGCAGGCCGTCCCCATCCTGCCCGACGACACCGCGCGCGAGGTCTTGGACAAGGTGACCGTCGCCGCGGAGATCGCGCTCGACGGCGCGCTGCCGGCGCTGCTCGCCGGACGTGCGCCGCGACGGCCGAACGACATCGCGCGCGGATCGTATTTCGGCGGCCGCACGCCGGAGCACGGCCGCATCGACTGGTCGCAGAGCGCGACCCGCATCCACGACCTCGTCCGCGCCGTGGCGCCGCCGTATCCGGGCGCGCTCACGACGCTTGCCGGCGCCCCCGCAAGAGTGCTCTCCACCCGGGTCGCGGCGACCGGCACGCACGGCGCGGCATGCATGCGCGCGGAGGACGGTGCGCTGCTCGCCGATTGCGGCGGCGGCGGCACGTTGCGCGTGCGAAGCCTCGAGGTCGAAGGCCGCCCGCTCGACGCGGTCGAATTCGTCGCACGCTTCGGCAGCCGGCCCGTGCCGCTCGTATAATCCGCGCGACATGAAGCGCGTGCTCATCCTCGGCGTCAACGGTTTCATCGGACACCACCTGTCGCAGCGCATCGTCGCGTCGACCGACTGGGACATCTACGGCATGGACATGCAGACGGATCGCATCGCCGATCTCATGTCCGAGCGCCGCTTCCATTTCTTCGAGGGCGACATCACGATCAATCGCGAGTGGATCGAGTACCACGTGAAGAAGTGCGACGTGGTGCTGCCGCTCGTGGCCATCGCGACGCCGGCGACGTACGTGCGCGAGCCGCTGCGCGTCTTCGAGCTGGACTTCGAAGCCAACCTGCCGATCGTGCGTGCGGCGGTGCGCCATCGCAAGCACCTCGTGTTCCCCTCGACCTCGGAGGTTTACGGCATGTGCCGCGACGACCAGTTCGACGCGGACACCTCGGAGCTCGTTCTCGGCCCGATCGGCAAGCCGCGCTGGATCTATGCATGCGCCAAGCAGCTGATGGATCGCGTCATCCACGCGTACGGCATGGAGCAAGGCCTCGATTACACCCTCTTCCGGCCGTTCAACTGGATCGGCGCCGGCCTCGATTCCATCAACACGGCCAAGGAAGGCAGCTCGCGGGTCATCACGCAGTTCCTCGGGCACATCGTGCGCGGAGAGCCGATCAAGCTCGTCGACGGGGGCACGCAGAAGCGTGCGTTCACCTACATCGACGATGGCATCGCGGCGCTGATGCGGATCATCGAGAATCCGAACCGGGTCGCGAGCGGCAAGATCTACAACATCGGCAATCCCGCGAACAATTACTCGGTGCGCGAGCTCGCGCAGATGATGCTCGCGCTCGCGCGCACCTATCCCGAGTACCGCGACAGCGCAGCCCAGGTGACGCTCGTCGAGACGACGGCGACCGATTATTACGGCGCCGGCTACCAGGACGTGCAGAATCGCGTGCCGCGCATCGACAACACGTGCGCGGACCTCGGCTGGTCGCCGCGCGTGGGCATGGACGACGCGCTGCGACGCATCTTCGATGCGTATCGCGGCGACGTCGCGGAGGCGCGGGCGCTGGTCGACTGATGCTGCTGGGGTTGAAAGTCGACGTCGACACGCTGCGCGGCACGCGCGAGGGCGTGCCGAGGCTCGTCGAGCTCTTCCGTGCCCACGACGTCCGCGCGACGTTCCTGTTCTCGCTCGGACCCGATCACACCGGGCGCGCCATCAAGCGGGTGTTCCGGCGCGGATTCGTCGGCAAGGTGCGCCGCACGTCGGTCGTGCGGCACTACGGCGTCCGCACCCTGCTGTACGGCACCCTGCTGCCGGGTCCCGACATCGGGCGTCGCGCCGGGAACGTCATGCGCGCCGTGCGCGACGCGGGGCACGAAACCGGCATTCATTGCTTCGACCACGTGCGCTGGCAGGACGGTGTGGCCAGCGCCGACGCGGAATGGACGCGGCGGCAGTTCGCGCGCGCCTGCGAGCGCTACGTCACGGTGATGAAGGAGCGGCCGGGCACGCACGGCGCCGCGGGCTGGCAGATGAACGTGCACGCGCTGCGGCTCACCCAGCGCTACGGCTTCGACTACTGCTCGGACGGCCGCGGCTACGGCCCGCATCTGCCGGTGTGGCGCGGCGAGCTCGTGCGCTGTCCCCAATTCCCCACGACGCTGCCGACGCTCGACGAGCTGATCGGCGTCGACGGCGTCGACGAGCTCAACGTGGCCGAGCGACTGCTCGCCGATACCGCGGAGCGCCCGTACGCCGGCAGTCACGTGTTCACGCTGCACGCGGAGCTCGAAGGCATGCGGCTCGTCGACGCGCTGGACCGCCTCCTGGCCGGCTGGAAGGCGCAGGGCTACGCCATCGGCCCGGTGCGCACGCTCTACGAAGCGGTCGAGCCGATGGCCCTGCCGCGCTGCGAGGTCATGCCGGGCGAGATCGCGGGACGCACCGGCACCCTGCTTGTGCAGGGCGACGAGTTCCTCGGCGATCTCGACCCGCGTGCCGCGGCGTAGCGGTCGCGCTCACGCGCGCGCCTCGATCGGCGGCGACTTCGGAGCCTCGACGCCGAATTGCTGCGCGTACTCGGTATTGAGCCGCGGCCAATCGAACTTCATCGCCTCCCCACCGACGATACGCCCGAGCGGCTCGCCGGCAAGAAACCGGTCGAGCACGTCGAAGCAGATGTGCCAGCCCGCCGCGCCCATCGAGATGTAGGCGCGGTCGATGTTGTGCCACAGCGTGAGCCGCGTGCCGCTGCCCAGCGGCTCCAGCTCCCATCGAAGATCGTGCTCGCCCCAGCGATACTCGAGGAGGCGCGGCGCGTCGGCGCGCGTCACGCGCGATTCGGACACGTGCTGTGCGGGCGCGCCCACCGTCGACAGCTTCACCGGGCCCGTCGCCGCAAGGCTGCGATCGGCATCGAAAGGCGCCCACTCGCGCAGCTGCGCGGGGTCGGTGAGTGCGCGCCAGACCTTCTCCGGCGGGTGATGCAATTCGCGAACCAGGACCAGCGTCCATGTGTCTCCATCCTTGCGGACCTCCGCGCCCGACGCGGCGCCCGGCCTGTAGCTTTCACGACGGCTCATCGTTTCCTTCCCTTTCGACGTGGTGACGGATGCATGCGATCGAGATGGCGCTCGAGCGCGTCGACGTGCGCCGACCACAGGCGACGGAACGGCGCGAGCCATTCGTCGATCTCCATCAGCGGCTCGGGCCGGATGCGATAGACGCGCCGCTGCGCATCCACGCGCGACTCCACGAACCCGGCCTCGCGCAGCACGCGCAGGTGCTTCGACACCGACGGCTGCGGCAGTCCCAGCGCGTCCTCGATATCGCCGACCGAGCGCTCCGACGCGACGAGCAGCCGCAGGATCGCGCGGCGGCTCGGCTCGGCGATGATGGAGAATGACGATTCCATGCGCAGGCAATATACCTGCATAAGTATATACCTGTCAAGTCACATAACGCCGATGGCAAAGGAACGAACCATGGCTGCCACGCAAATCGCGGACTTCAGCGCGGAGTCCACCGACGGCACGTTCGAGCTGTCCGCGCATCGCGGGCATCCGGTGGTGCTGTACTTCTACCCGAAGGACAACACGCCCGGCTGCACGACCGAGGGCGCGCAGTTTCGCGATCTCTATCCGCGTTTTCGCGCGGCCGGCGCGCAGATCGCCGGCGTGTCGCGCGATTCGCTGAAGTCGCACCAGGGCTTCAAGTCGAAGATGAATTTTCCCTTTCCGCTCATCGCGGATCCGGACGAGGCGCTGTGCAACCGCTTCGGCGTCATCAAGATGAAGAACATGTACGGCCGCCAGGTGCGCGGCATCGAGCGATCGACCTTCCTCATCGGCCCCGACGGCAAGCTCGTGCGTGAATGGCGCGGCGTGAAGGTTCCAGGCCATGCCGAGGCGGTTCTCGCGGCGGTCGAAGCGCTGTAGCGAAACCACCACAACGCGTACCGCCCTCCGACCGCTCGACCACAAGGCCTTGTGCCGGGGGCGGTTCGCGCCTACAGTGGAATCGAAGCGGTCGTCCACGCGATCGCCCCTAGAAGCCCTCGGAGGCCCATGGTCGAACGCAAGCTGCGCCCCTCGCCATCCTCGCTGCAACTCACTCCCGTCTCCCGCAAGTCGGCCAAGCAAGGCCCCTCCCCGGTCACCAAGCTGTTCGTGCTCGATACCAACGTGCTGATGCACGACCCGACGAGCCTTTTCAGGTTCGAGGAGCACGACATCTACCTGCCGATCCTCACGCTCGAGGAGCTCGACGCGCACAAGAAGGGCTCGAGCGAAGTCGCGCGTAATGCGCGCCAGGCGTCGCGCTTCCTCGACGAGCTCGTCACGCATTACGCGGGACCGGGCGCGGAAGGCATCGCGAGCGGCATTCCGCTGCAGGAGAAGTCGGGCGGCGCCGCGACCGGCCGCCTGTTCCTGCAAACCGACCTGGCGAGCACGCCGTTGCCGGACACGCTCGCGATCGGCAAGGCGGACAACGCGATCATCGGCGTCGTCATGCACCTGACGCACGCCTTCGCGCCGCGCAGCGTGGTGCTCGTGTCGAAGGACATCAACATGCGCCTCAAGGCGCGTGCGCTGGGCCTCGCGGCCGAGGACTACTTCAACGACAAGGTCCTCGAGGACACCGAGCTGCTCTACGCCGGCGCGCGCGAGCTGCCGGCCGATTTCTGGGACCGGCACGGCAAGAACATGGAATCGTGGCAGCAGGGCGGCCACACCTACTACCGCCTCACGGGCCCGCTCGTGCCCTCGCTGCACTTGAACGAGTTCCTCTTTCGCGAGCACACGGGCGAGACGCCGTTCTACGCGATCGTCAAGGACATCCAGGGCAAGACCGCGGTGCTGTCCACGCTGAAGGACTACACGCACCAGAAGAACAACGTGTGGGGCATCACCGCGCGAAACCGGGAGCAGAACTTCGCGCTCAACCTGCTGATGAACCCGGAGATCGACTTCGTCACGCTGCTCGGGCAGGCGGGCACGGGCAAGACGCTGCTGACGCTCGCCGCCGGCCTGATGCTCACGCTCGAGTTCAAGGTCTACACCGAGATCATCATGACGCGCGTCACGGTGCCGGTCGGCGAGGACATCGGCTTCCTGCCGGGCACGGAGGAAGAGAAGATGAATCCCTGGATGGGCGCGCTGGAGGACAACCTCGACGTGCTCAACAAGACCGACGACGAGGCCGGCGAATGGGGACGCGCCGCGACGCGCGATCTCATCCGCTCGCGCATCAAGGTCAAGAGCCTCAACTTCATGCGCGGGCGCACGTTCATCAACAAGTACCTCATCATCGACGAGGCGCAGAACCTGACGCCGAAGCAGATGAAGACGCTCATCACGCGCGCGGGCCCGGGCACCAAGGTCGTGTGCCTCGGCAACATCGCGCAGATCGACACGCCGTATCTCACCGAGGGCAGCTCGGGGCTCACCTACGTTGTCGACCGGTTCAAGGGATGGTCGCATTCCGGGCACATCACCCTGCAGCGCGGCGAGCGCTCGCGCCTGGCCGACCACGCCGCGGACGTGCTCTAGGAAATGGACCCCCACGCTCGCTGCCCCCCAACGGGGCGCGGTCAGTCGCCTGGGACGGCCAGGCACAACTGACGGCCGGCGCGAGTAAAATGCGCGCCATGCCGACCGGACGGGGGATTGCGGTGCCGATAGCGGTCGCCTGCGGGATCATGCTCGCCGGCGATGCGGCCGCATACCGCTACACCATCACGGCGCCGGTCGAGAAGGGGCAGACGCCCGCCGTGGCGGCCGCGCCGCTGCGCAAGGAAGAGGCGCAGATCCGCGTGGAGAACGCGAAGGTCTACTCCGAGCGCATCTTCGTTGAAGGCACGCGCGACCCGGATCGTCGCATGCCGCCACCGCGATCGGTGGAGCAGAAGTTCGCCGAGGCCCTCAACGAAGGCAACCCCGAGGTCGCCGGCGGCTGGATGCGGCACGGCATGTTCTACGACGGAGTGTTCTACTGGGGCCGCGACCCCCTGTCGTTCGTCTATTACAACGTCAAGGGCGCCATGCTCGACGCCGCGCAGTAGCGCCGCGGCTCAGTAGCTACCCGGCGTCGCGAAGCTCTCGAAGCGCGTGTACTCGCCGAGGAACGTGAGGCGCACGGTGCCGATCGGGCCGTTGCGCTGCTTGCCGATGATGATCTCCGCGGTGCCCTTGTCCTGGGATTCCGGGTTGTAGACCTCGTCGCGGTAGATGAACAGGATCACGTCGGCGTCCTGCTCGATCGCGCCCGAGTTGTGGCTCACGATGCCGTCGGCGAGCCAGCACGCGGGTCCCGGGACCGTGAGGTCGTACACCATTTCCTCGCCGTCGGCCTCGACCGCGACCACGCGGTCCCAGCAAAGATCGCCAGCCGTCCAGCGCTCGGCCTCGGACACGTCGAGCGGTCGGGGGCGGACGCCCAACGCCGTACGCGACGCGCGGAACGCGTCGCTCGCGGTTCGCTCGCCAGCGTCGTGCCGACCTGCCACGCCGATCGCGCGTGCTTCGTGAACGGCAAGCGCGCCGACATGCTCGCCGAATCGGCGGCGCGCGGCGTCACCGGCGATCTCGACCTGGTGAAGCATTCCGCCCGTGCGCCGCTGCATCCGGCGAATCGTCGCAACGATCGCGAGCCGATGCAGCAGCGCCGCAACATCGTCGGCGAGTCCGCGACTCGCCGTGGCGAAGAACACGCGCGCTCGATCGCGGCCACCGCCCGCGCGCATGCGACCGCCGGCCGCCCAGAGATGCCGCAGCAAGCGCGCGACCTGGGCGTTCGGCAGACGGAACGCCGACGCGGGAAGGCGCCGGTCATCGGGGCACGCTTCGCCCACCGCTGATGCGGTCACCGATCGCGCAAGGCGCGCGACCTCATCGTCCCGGCAGGCGGAGGGCTGCGCCGGCTCGGGAACGTAACGCGCAAGCGCAAGGCGAGCGCCCGGCGCAAGATCGGCAACGGCGCACCAGCCCGTTGCGCTCATCAGGCGATGTTCGCCCGTGGCGCGGATCGAGCGGCCCGATGCGAGGGACACCCGGAACACCGGGCGGACGCCCTTCGCCCATACGCGGTCGCTCGTCGCGCGCATCAGGCGCTGCGCGTCGTCGACCGCCCAGACCTCCGGCGTCGTTCCCACCAGGTCGCGCACCGGCCTGCGCGTGCCATCGGTCAGCACGACCAGCGTATCGCCGGTGACGCATTCACGCAGATCCGACATCACCGGCCGCTTGTTCGGCCGCTGCTCGAGCGAGCGGTTGAGCTGTGACAGCGCGATGACGGGAACCTTGAGCTCCTTGGCCAATCCCTTCAGCGCGCGGGAGATCTCGGAGATCTCCGTCGCGCGATTCTCACCCTGCGACGAAGCCTGCATGAGCTGGATGTAATCGACGATCACCAGGCCGAGCTTGCCGTACTGCTTCATCAGCCGGCGTGCGCGCGAGCGCACCTCGATCGCATTGAGCGCCGGTGTCTCGTCGATGACGATCGGCGCTTCGTTCAGGCGTCCGAGCGCCGTCGACAGCTTGTCCCAGTCGTCTGCGGCAAGGCGTCCGGTGCGAAGCTTGTGCTGGTCGAGGCGGCCGACGCTGCCGATCATGCGGAGCGCGAGCTGCGTCGCGCCCATTTCCATGGAGAACACCGCCACGGGCAGGCCGGTGTTCAACGCCACGTTCTCGCCCATGTTCACCGCGAGGGCCGTGTTGTGCGTCACGACGTAGTCGTCGGTCACGTACAGGCGCGACGGATGGCTCACGGAGATGCACTGCACCGGCGCCACGCGGGTCGGCTCGATCGATACGAACATCGGCCGGCGGCGTCGCGACGACTCGCGCACATCGAGCTGCTTGTCGGACATCAGGAACAGCGACCGCGGCTCGGGATGATGGATCGTGCAGACGTAGCGCGTGCGGCGCTGACAGCGTGCGCCGGAACGCCCCGCACGCGGCTCCTCGCGCTGCGAGCAGCACCCGCCGAGCGATCGCGCGAGATCGACCACGTCACGTGCCAGGCGCGGACTGCGGGTGGAGACGCGCACGCCGCCGCCGCGCTCGACGCGCCCGGCCGTATCGACAAGACCCCGCAGCAGATCGAGGCGCTGTGCACGACTGCCGCGAAGATAGGCCGGGGGAATGAACGTCTCGTGTGCCTGCAATCCCCAGAGGCCTAGCGCCCGCACCGCGTCGGTGAGCGGATCGGCTGCGACGGCGTCGAAAGGCGCACGATGCGCGCGATCCGGTTCGACGACGGGATTGCCGAGACTGCCTGCGCGCGCCATTTCACGCGCGCCCGCGAGGCGATGTGCCAGGCGTGCGTGCATCGCGTCGACTGCCGTCGACAGACGGAGGCACGCCGGCGTGAGATCGGCGTCTCCGAGCAAGGCACCGAGCACCCACGGCTCGATCGGTAGCGCGATGTCGGGCCCGGCCTCGCCGATCGTCGTGTCGATCCACAGGCCGCTGCGGCGGCGCTTGCGGGCGAGCATGCCGGCAATGGTCGCGGTCGACAGCACGCGTGGCGCCGTCCACGCTCTATCGTGCACGCGCCACAAATGCTCGGCGCAGCACTCGCACGACCGGCCATCCGAAAAGCGCACGCGGTAGACCTGCCGCTCGCCTTGCGGGAACACGCCGGTGACGATGGACGGCGCGCCGTCGATGGATGCTACGGCGTCGCCGTTGCGCAGATCGCCCATCGCGCGCCATCCGCGGGGCGTCAGCACCTTCGCATCGAGCGGCTGCGCCTTGCCCATCGAAGGCCGGCCCGCCACGACGATCAGGTCACCCGGCTGCAATCCCGAGGTCATCCTGTCGAGATCGGCGAAGCCTGTCGGCACGCCGGTCACGTCGGACGGGTCGTCGCGGTTGTACAGCGTCTCGATGCGATCGACCACCTGCGCGAGCAGCTTGCCGATTTCCTGGAAGTTCTGCGCCCCGCGCGCGCCCTGCTCGGCGATGTGCAGGACCTTCGCTTCGGCCTCGTCGAGCACCGCCTTCGCGTCGCGCCCGAGCGGCCGATACGCGGACTCCGCGATCTCCGAAGCCGTCGCGGCGAGCTGCCGCAGGATCGAGCGCTCGCGCACGATCGACGCGTAGTGGCGGATGTTCGCTGCGGTGGGCACGTTCTGCACCAGCGCGCCGAGGTAGGCGAGGCCGCCGATGTAGTCGAGCTTCTGCACCGAGGCGAGCGCCTCGGACAGCGTCACGACATCCGCCGGCTTGCCGTCGGCGATCAGCTGCGTGATGTGGCGATACAGCAGGCGATGCGCCTCGCTGTAGAAGTCCTCGGCCCCGAGCAGGTCGCCCACCTTGTCGGCCGCCTCGTTGTCGAGCAGCAGACCGCCCAGCACCGATTGCTCGGCCTCGACCGAATGAGGCGGCAGCTTCAGGGATTCGATGTTGAGATCGTTCGGCATGACGGCGGGGCGAGCGGGACACGATTTTACCGGTAAGTTGTGCAATAGCCATCGGTACGACGGCGGAGGCGTACGGAGCCTTCCCAGTGAGCCGCGCCACGAATGCGCCTTGCACGCGTCGGCATAGCGCTTGCACGCCCGGTGACGATGCGGCCTTGCCGCCTCGAAGGAACTTTCACATGGAAACCTTGAACACGAACGTGCACGGCTCCGCCGTTGGCGAGCCGGACAGCGCACGCAGGGCGCTGCTCGAACCGCGTATGCCGCAAACGGCCCGGGGCCGACGCCCGCGCGCGAGCGCCGCTCATACCCAGCGCCAACCCGACAACGTCGATCGCCTGGCACGCGGCCTCGGATGGTTCAGCGTCGCGCTGGGGGCAGCCGAACTGCTCGCGCCGCGCACGCTGGATCGCGCGGTGGGCGCAGGCGTGCATCCCACGGCGACGCGCCTCGCGGGAGTGCGCGAGATGGGCGTCGGCGCGGCCTTGCTCACGCAACCGGATCCGGAACCCTGGCTCTGGTCGCGCGTCGCGGGCGACGTGCTCGATCTTCTGATGCTGGCCGCGGCCTCACCGGGCGCGGCGCGCGGCGAGCGCGGGCGCCTCGCCGGCGCAACGCTTGCCGTCCTCGGTGTCACGGCACTCGACGTCTACGCGGCGCGTTGCGCAAGCGAGCAGCCGCGCAGCGCGCCGGGCGCGATGCGACGTGATGGCAGCGTGCGTGTGGAGCACACGCTCTCGGTGAACCGCTCGCCGCAGGATTGCTACGCCATGTGGCGCGACTTCGAGAACCTGCCGCGCTTCATGCGGCATCTCGAGTCCGTGCGCAAGCTCGACGAGCGGCGCTCGCACTGGGTCGCGAAGGCACCCGCCGGCACGTCCGTCGAATGGGACGCCGAGATCACGCGCGACGAGCCCGGAGCGCTGTTGTCATGGCGCTCGATCGAGGGCAGCGAGATCGACAATGCCGGTGCGGTGCGATTCCTCGCGGGTCCGACAGGCCGGGGCACGCTGGTGAGCGTGACGATGCAGTACCGCCCGCCGGGTGGCGCGCTCGGAGCCGCGTTCGCGAAACTGTTCGGCGAGGAGCCCGAGCAGCAGGTGCGCGACGATTTGCGTCGCTTCAAGCAATTGCTCGAAACGGGCGAGATTCCCACCACCGAAGGACAACCGCACGGGCAGCGGCCAGCCTGGTACCGCGCCATGGGAGGCACGCAGCGATGAGAGCGAACTGCTGGTACGGCAAGGAAGACGTCCGCGTCGACAACGTTCCCGATCCGAAGATCCTCAATCCCCGCGATTGCATCGTGCGCATCACGAGCACGGCGATCTGCGGCTCGGATGTTCATCTCTACGACGGTTACGTGCCGACCATGATCGCAGGCGACATCCTCGGTCACGAGTTCATGGGTGAAGTGGTCGAGGTCGGCAGCGCGGTGAAGAACCTCGCCGTCGGCGATCGGGTCGTCGTGCCGTTCCCGATCGCGTGCGGCCATTGCTTCTTCTGCGAGCGCGAGGAGTATTCGCTGTGCGAGAACTCGAATCCGAACGCGCTCATGGCGGAGAAGCTGTGGGGTCACTCGCCCTGCGGCATCTTCGGCTATTCGCACCTGACCGGAGGCTACGCGGGAGGACAGGCCGAGTACGCGCGCGTGCCCTTCGCCGACATCGGGCCGATCAAGATCGAGAGCGACCTGCCGGACGAGAAGGTGCTGTTCCTCTCCGACATCCTGCCGACGGGATGGATGGCCGCCGAGGCGTGCGACATCCGCCCCGGCGACACGGTCGCGGTATGGGGCTGCGGGCCGGTCGGGCAATTCGCCATGAAGAGCGCGATGCTGCTCGGCGCATCGCGCGTCATCGGCATCGATCGTTTCCCCGAGCGTCTGCGCATGGCCCGCGACGGTTGCGGCGCGGAAACCATCGACTACTCGCAGACCAGCGTGCTCGAGGCGCTCAAGGAGATGACCGGCGGGCGCGGACCGGACGCCTGCATCGATGCAGTCGGTATGGAGGCGGACGGTCACGGCATCGCGGCGATGTACGACAAGGTGAAGCAGACGCTGCGCATGCAGACCGAGCGCCCCACGGCGCTGCGCGAGGCCATCATGGCGTGCCGCAACGGCGGCACCGTGTCGGTCCCGGGCGTGTACGGCGGCTTCGCCGACAAGATCCCGCTCGGCTCCTTCATGAATCGCGCGCTCACGTTCAAGACCGGCCAGACGCACGTGCAGCGCTACCTGCGTCCGCTGCTCGAGCGCGTGCAGAAGGGCGAGATCGATCCGAGCTTCGTCATCACGCACACGCTGCCGCTCGACGAGGCGCCGCGCGCGTTCCGCATGTTCCGAGACAAGACCGACAATTGCGTGAAGGTGGTGCTGAAACCGTGATCGTCGCCGGCTGACGACACGCCGGTCACGCGCGCTTGACTTGCGTGATCGGCGTGGCGATAATCGCGCCGCACGTCCTCCAAGCGATACAGCAAGTCCGCCTTGGCGCCGACCGGCGCAACCGCAGTCTTCTTTCCCTTGAAGGTCTACCTACGCGCGTAAGTGCACGCGCACTACTTTTTTCATTGGATAGTTTGGACATGGCTACGGGTACTGTGAAGTGGTTCAACGACGAGAAGGGTTTCGGGTTCATCAAGCCCGATGACGGCGGCAAGGACGTCTTCGCCCACTTCTCGGCGATTCAGGGAACGGGACATCGCTCGCTCAAGGAGAACCAGAAGGTTTCCTTCGACATCACGCAGGGCGCCAAGGGCGCGCAAGCGAGCAATATCCGCATGCTGGATTGACGACGCGCGAGGCGCGCGAAGCCGGGCTCGCGAGGGTCACGGCGGAGCCGCCGGCGCGAAAAGGAAAACGGGCCCGCGGGCCCGTTTTTTTTGCTGCGGCGCGCGCGTCAGGCGGTGCCGGCCGTCTCGCCCACCACCGTGACGGTGACATGCGCGGCCACGTCGGAGTGCAGCGCGACGGTCACCGGATGCTCGCCCACCTGCTTCAGCGGGCCGTTCGGCAGGCGCACCATCGACTTCTCGATGTGGTTGAAGCCCTGGCGCTTCAGCGCCTCGACGATGTCCGCGTTGGTGACCGAGCCGAACAGGCGGCCGTCGACGCCGGCTTTCTGCGTCACCTGGATCGACTTGCCCTCGAGGCTCTCGGCGATCTGCTGCGCGCCCACCAGCTTCTCGTTCGCGGCCTTCTCGAGCTCCGCGCGGCGCGCCTCGATCGCTTTCAGGTTCTCCGGCGTGGCGCGCTTCGCCTTCCCTTGCGGGATGAGGAAGTTGCGTGCGAAGCCGTCCTTGACCTTCACCACGTCGCCCAGGTTGCCGACGTTGGTGATCTTCTCCAGAAGAATGACTTGCATGGCGATCCTCAGGCGTGCAGGTCGGTGTATGGCAGGAGCGCCAGGAAGCGCGCGCGCTTGACGGCCGTGGACAGCTGGCGCTGATAGCGCGACTTGGTGCCGGTGATCCGCGCGGGCATCAGCTTGCCGTTCTCCTGCACGAAATCCTTCAAGACGTCGATGTCCTTGTAGTCGATCTGCTTCACCTTCTCGGCGGTGAAGCGGCAGAACTTCTTGCGCTTGAAGAGGTTGTTGCCTCGGTCGCGGCGCTTCGTCTTGTCCTTGCCTTTGCCTCTGCCTGATGGACGCGGCATGTCGGTTTTCCTTTCAGTCCTTCAACTCAATGAATCGTGTGATGTGCAACGCGACGCTCGTTCCGGTGCGCCAGCGCCTCGCCAGGAAGCCCTCGCAACGCAGCACGCGCTCGGGTGGAACATGCGCCAGCGCTTGCGCGATGTCTCCGAAGGCGACTGCGGCGAGCTCGCATTCGACCCGGCGCTCACCGCCCGCCTCCTGCTGCTGCGATGCATGCGCGAGCGTGCAATCGAGCGCCGGAATGCCGGCAGGCGTGTAACGCAAGGCTTCGCGGGCGACCAGCTTGGCGTCGAGCGTGAGCCGGTTCTGCGCCGGCACGCCGGCCGTTACGCCTGCGCGGTCGCGGGAGCCGGCGCCGGCGTCGCGGCCGGAGCTTCAGCCGGACGCTCGGTGCGTTCGGCCGTCAGCGACCGCGCCTTCTCTTCCTTCATCATCGGCGACGGCGAGACTACCGCCTCGCTCATCGCGACGACCAGATGGCGCAGCACGGCATCGTTGAACTTGAATGCATGCTCGAGCTCGGTCAGCGTCGCGCCGTTGCACTCGATGTTCATCAGCACGTAATGGGCCTTGTGCACCTTCTGAATGGGATAGGCGAGCTGGCGCCGGCCCCAGTCCTCCAGTCGGTGGATCCGGCCGCCCTGGCCGGTCAGCATCGTGCGGTACCGCTCGATCATCGCGGGCACCTGCTCGCTCTGGTCGGGGTGCACGATGAACACGATCTCGTAGTGTCTCATCGGCAAATCATCCTTTCGGTCGACGGCCTCGCGGGGAATTCCGCGGCGGCCCCGGCCTCCCTCGCGCGGGCTTTTGAAGCCGCGAGGCGAAGTAAGGCAAGGAAGCCCACGATTGTAGCACGGGAAAGCGAGCAGAATCAAAGGAGAAGATGGGCGCGACGCAGGTTGCCGAGGCGGCGGGTGGGCCATCCGAACTCGCACCGGCGTCACCGGTCACAAAAGAGTCGGACGCGGCCGCAGCGCTCGCGGGTCCGCCGCTGGCGGGCGCCGGCCGGGTGGTTTCGGGTGGTGCCCTGCCCGGCTTGCGGTCAACGCGCCAGCGCGTGCGGTTACCGCGTCCGACGATTTCGCCCACGAGGCAAACGATGATCCGCAAGCTCCCATCCGGCGAATACCGGCTCTACTCGCGCAAGACCGACCCGCGCACCGGCAAGCGTCGCAACCTCGGCACGTTTCGCACGCGCGCCGCGGCTGAACGGCACGAGCGTGCCGTCCAATACTTCAAGCATCACTGACGCGCTTCAGAGGCTCGCGCGGCTGCTCGCCGGCAGCGACCCGGCGCCGCTGCCGTAGCGGTCGAGGACGCGGTCGCGCTCGGGCTTCGTGAGCTTGGCGAGCGCGCGCACGCGACCATAGAACCGGTTGAGGTTGTCGCCCTCCTCGCGCAGGATGGCGCGAAACGCCGGCACGCGGTCGGTGTAGAGCGCGATGGCCGAAAGGCTCGCGTTGTTGGGCGCTTGCGAGAACCAGCGCTCGTAGCCGATGAGACCCGGATCTTCCGCCTTCGCCTTGTCGTAGGCGACTTTCATCGCGGCGAACGCCGCCGCCTTCTCCTTGCGCTTCTGCGGCGCGGGCGCGTGGCTCGCGTACACGTCGGCGAGCCGCGCGCGCGTCGTGCGGACCAGCTCCTTGAACACCGCGCGCTCGTGCTGCGTGCGCTCGAACTGCCCGAGCAGCTCGGTGTTGTGCTCGTGGGCGAGCCAGCGCTCGAGACCGACCTCCTCGACCATGCTCGCATACGATTCGTTGAATACCGAATCGCCGGGCACGTAGATCAGCTGGTGCGCGAGCTCGTGGAAGATGAGGCGCGCGACGTCGCTCTCCGGCCACCGCACGAACGACGAGAGGATGGGATCGTCGAAGTACCCGAGCGTCGAGTAGGCGGGCACGCCGCCGATGTAGACGTCGTCGCCGTCCTCCTTCAGGCGCGCCGCCTCGTCCTTGGCCTCGGTCTCCTTGAAGTAGCCGCGGTAGTTCACGCAGCCGGCGATGGGGAAGCACCAGGTCTTCGGATTGAGCGAAAGCTCCGGCGTGGCGAACACGTTCCACGTCACGAAGGGCCGTCCGAGATCCGCGTAGCGCGTGTAACTGCCGTTGGAGGGCAGCCCGAGCTGGTGGCTTGCGAACTCGCGCATCGTCTTCACGCGCTGGAGGCGGATCCTGAGACCGGCATCGTCGGTCTCGTCGATCACGTCGTGGATCGACCGTGCGCGAGACAGCAGATCGAACTGGCCGGCCGCCGTCTGCCAGTAATAGTCGACCGTCTGCATGGCCGAGCAGGCGCTGAGGAGCCACAGCGCCGTCGCGGCGGTGGCGCCGCCGCCAACCCAGCGAGCCACCCGCCACCGGCGGCCCGCGCCCTTCAGGCGACTCGCGCATTGCAGGCACGAGCGCCACCACTGCTTCAACACCATACCGCCCTCTCCTACCCTATTTCTTTTAAGACCGCCGCTGCAAGAACCGATCCAATCGTGCCACACCGTCCTCCAGTTTGGCCATATCAATCGTATAGGCCAGCCGCACGTGGCGCTCCGCCCGGTAGCTGCCGAAGTCGACGCCCGGGGTGAAGGCGACTCCGGCCCCCTCGAGGACGCGCCGGCAGAACCGCTCGCTGTCGTCGTCGAACCGCGAGCAATCGGCGTAGACGAAGAACCCGCCCGACGGGTCGACGGGCACGCCGAAGCCCAGGCGCCGCAGCGCGGGCACCAGGAAATCGCGCCGCGCCTTGAATGCGAGGCGTCGCGCTTCCAGCACCGCCGTGGTCGCGGGATCGAAGCACGCCAGCGCCGCGTACTGCGAGGGGGCCGCCGGCGATATGTACAGGTTCTGCGCGAGCTTCTCGAGATCGCGCACGTGATGCTCGGGCGCCACGACCCAGCCGAGGCGCCAGCCGGTCATGTTGAAATACTTGGAAAAGCTGGAGATGACGAAGGCATCCCCGGCGAAATCCAGCACGCTGCGTGGCGCAGCGTCGTAGCTCAAGCCGAGGTAGATCTCGTCGACGATGAGGCGGCCGCCCAGCCGCTCCACGGTGGCCGCGATCCGCCGCATCTCGTCCTGCGGCACGGTCGTGCCGGTCGGGTTCGACGGCGTGGCGATGAGCGCGGCTCGCGTCATGGGATCCCAATGGCGCTCGATCAGGTCGGCGGTCAGCTGGTAATTCGTACCGGCCGCGACCGGGATGCCGACCGGGTCGCCTTCCAGCACGCGCACGAAGTGCCGGTTGCATGGGTAGCCGGGGTCGGCGAGCAGGATCTTCTCGTCGCGGTTGACGAGCAGCGCCAGGACCAGCAGCAAGGCCGCCGAGGACCCGGCCGTGACGATGACCCGCTCGGGCGCGACGGCGACGCCGTAGTGATCGAGATAGTGCCGCGCGATGGCTTCGCGCAGCGCGGGCAGGCCGAGCGCGGAGGTGTAGTAGAGGCGGCCGTCCGCGATCGCGCGCTGCGCGGCCTCGACGACCGGCGCCGGCGTCGGGAAATCCGGCTCGCCGATCTCCATGTGGACGATGCTGCGCCCCGCAGCCTCGAGCGCGCGCGCGGCCGTCTGCACCTCCATTACATGGAAGGGCGCGATCTCCGCCACTCGCGCGGCGAGCCGGGTGCGGGAGTCCATCCGAACGATCGAATCCGAGACGTGCCGGGAAAGCAGTATCGTAGCGTGCGCACGAACGGCCGCCTACCGCATGTACCGTCGCAGCCTCGCCTTGCTCGCGCTCCTGGCGCTCGCTCCCGCGGCGCAGGGGAGCGTCTACAAATGCCTGCTCGACGACGGCCGTGTGTTCTACCAGGACACGCCGTGCGCGCCGGGGCGCGAGCTGCGCGACTTCGACAAGGATCCCGCGAACGTCTCGGTGGTGCCGTTCACGCAGCCCGCCAGGGTTGCGCGGCCGCCCGTGAAAGCCGCACGGCCCAAATCGGAAAGGACGACCGCCAAGGAAGCCAAGGCGGCGCGCACCGGCGACCCGGCGCAGCGCAAGTTCCTTCGCGCCGGCATGAGCGAAGGGGAAGTGCTGGCGCGCGTCGGTCCGCCGGACATGACGAGCAGCAAGAACCGCAAGGGCCAGCGCTGGACCTACATGCCGGATCCCGCCGATCCGCACACCATCACGCAGCTCCAGTTCGAGAGCGGACGACTGTCCGAGATCGAGCGCAAGGTGATCCGGTGAGGGTGCTCGTGCAACGCGTGCGCGAAGCGAGCGTACGCGTCGAGGGCCGCGTGAGCGGCGCGATCGAACGCGGCCTGCTGCTGCTGGTTGGCGTGCAGGCCGACGACGCCGCGGAGGATCGCGAGTGGCTCGCCCGCAAGATCGTCCAGCTGCGCGTGTTCGACGATGAAGGGGGCGTGATGAACCGCTCGGTGGCGGATGTCGGCGGCGAGGTGCTCGCCGTGTCGCAGTTCACGCTCTACGCATCCACGCGCAAGGGCAATCGGCCGTCCTACTCCGCAGCGGCACCGCCGGCGATCGCCCATCCTGCATTCGACGCATTCGTGGCCTCGCTCTCCGCATTGCTCGGCAAGCCTGTGCCGACCGGCGTTTTCGGCGCGCACATGGAAGTCGCGCTGGTCAACGACGGGCCGGTGACGCTGTGGCTCGATTCGCGCCAGCGCGAATGATCGAGGCTCGAGCTCGGTCGATGCTGTACCGTCCGGGCCCGAAGGCGTACACCATCAGCATCCCGCCCAGGATCGAGACGTTCTTGAAGAAGTTGATCTTCTGTGCGCTCAACTGCGCGGCGGGCGACGCCCAGAAGTTGTGGAACATCGGCGTGATGACGATCAGGAACAGCGCGAACAGCAGCGCCACCCAGCGCGCTTTCCAGCCGACCGCCAGCGCGATGCCGCCGCCGAGCTCGATCAGCACGGTGATCGCCGCGAGCACCTGCGGCAGCGGCAGGCCCTTGCTCGCGATGGCGTTCACTGCGCCGTCGAAGCCCGTCAGCTTGCCCCAGCCTGACCATATGAAGAGGGTCGCGAGCAGCACCCGCGCCAAAAGCGCCGCGCCGTCGCGCGCGGGGTAATAGCTGAGCGCGGGACCGACTCCGATCTCCGGACGGGCGGTGGGGACGGCGGTATCCATGTGTCAGCCTCCAGTGTCGGGGACGTGTTCAGGGCAGATCGAAAACCAGCACCTCGGCTTCGCTGCCGGCATCCAGTGCAATCGTAGCGGCACCGTCGAGCTTGGCCGCATCGCCGGCGTGCAGCGGCGCTCCGTTGAGCGAGACGCTGCCGCGCGCGACGTGCACGTACCCGCGCCGATCGGGCGCGATGTCGTGCGTGACGCGCTCGTCACCATCGAGCAGCGCGGCGTACACGTAGGCGTCCTGGTGAATCGTCACCGATCCGTCCCGCCCGTCGGGCGAGGCGATCAGTGCCAGGTGTCCGCGCTTGTCCGCGGCCTCGAACCGCTTCTGCTCGTAGCTTGGACGGATCCCTCGCGCGCTCGGTTCGATCCAGATCTGAAGGAAGTGCACGGGGCGCTCGGGCGAGGGATTGAACTCGCTGTGCAGCACGCCGCGCCCGGCGCTCATGCGCTGCACGTCGCCCGGCACGATGACCGAGCCGTTGCCCATGTTGTCGCGGTGCGAGAGCTCGCCCTCGAGCACATACGACAGGATCTCCATGTCGCGGTGCCCGTGCGTGCCGAAGCCCATGCCCGGCTGCACCCGGTCTTCGTTGATGACGCGCAGCGGGCCGAAGCCCATGTGCTGCGGATCGTAGTAGTCGGCGAACGAAAAACTGTGGAAGGAGTCGAGCCAGCCGTGTTGTGCGTGGCCTCGCTCGTCTGCCCGGCGATAGGCGATCATTCGACTCTCCTGATGTGTGGCGCCGCGTCGAAGCGGGCGCTGGGTAGCTCCAATGGTAGGGTTGCCTCGCGGTCATTCATAGCGAATAATTCCGCTCCAAACGTTCAATTTTATTGAATGACCGTCCGCCTCAGCCTCGACGCGCTTGCGGTGCTCGACGCCATCGAGCGTCGCGGCAGCTTCGCGGCTGCCGCGACCGAGCTTCACCGCGTGCCCTCGGCAATCACGTACCAGGTGCAGAAGCTCGAGGAGGACCTCGACGTCCGCCTGTTCGATCGCCGTGGGCACCGCGCACGGCTCACGGCCGCGGGCCGCGAGCTGCTCGACGGCGGACGACTGCTCCTGCAACGCGCCGACGACATCGAGCAACGCGTGCGGCGCGTCGCGACCGGCTGGGAGCCGCAGGTGCGCATCGCGGTCGACGCGCTCGTCCCATGGTCGTTCCTGTGGCCGATCACCGCGGCGTTCTATGCCGACTGTGCACGCCTCGATGTTTCGCACACGCGCGTGCAGTTGGCGCGCGAAGTGCTCGGCGGCACGTGGGACGCCCTCGCGGAGGGTCGCGCGGATCTGGCGATCGGCGCGACCGGTGATGCACCGGGACCGGGCTACCGCACGCGGGTGCTCGCGGAGATCGACGTGGTGTTCGCGGTGGCACCGACGCATCCGCTCGCGCAGGCCGCCGAGCCGATACCAGCGCGGACCGTGCTGCAGCATCGAGCCGTCGTCGCCGCCGACAGCTCACGGCGGCTGCCGGCGCGCAGCGTCGGCCTGTTCGACGGACAGGACACGCTCACCGTGGCGGATCTCGACGCCAAGGTCGCCGCCCAGGCGGCGGGCCTCGGCTGCGGCTTCGTGCCCCTGCATCTTGCACGCAGCGAGGTCGCGCGCGGCCGTCTCGTGGTGAAACAGGTCGAGGAGCCGCTGCGCGCCGTGCGCATGCAGCTCGCATGGCGCACGGAGCGTCCGGGCAAGGCCCTCGCGTGGTGGATCGAGGCCTTGCAGCGCTCGCCGCTCGGCGAGATGCTCGCGGGCGGTGC
>DATJIS010000107.1:0-38330 GCA_035493035.1 Casimicrobiaceae bacterium
GTCGTCTATCACAACCGCCTCGGCACGCAGGCCGAGCGCGTCGACCGCCTGCGCTTCATCGCGAGCCGCATTGCCGCGGCCGTCGGTGCCGATCCGCAGGCCGCCAACCACGCAGCGATGCTCGCCAAGGCGGACCTCGTCACCGACATGGTGGGCGAGTTTCCCGAGCTGCAGGGCACGATGGGGCGCTACTACGCGCAGCACGACGGCGAGCCGCCGGCCATCGCGGATGCGATCGCCGAGCACTACTGGCCGCGCTTCGCGGGCGACGAGCTGCCGCAGCGACCGGTCGCCGTCGCCGTCGCGCTGGCAGACAAGCTGGAGGCACTGGCCGGCCTCTTCGGGATCGGCAGCGTACCCACCGGTGACAAGGACCCGTTCGCGCTGCGACGTGCCGCGCTCGGCGTGGTGCGCATCCTCGTCGAGCGCGCGCTCGCGGTGTCGCTGCGCGAGCTGATCGACGTCGCGTTCGAAGCGTTCAGCGGCGTCGCGGGATGCGAGCCGGCACAGGACGCGCTCACCGACTTCATCTACGAGCGCCTGCGCGGATACCTGCGCGAGCAGGGTTACACCGCGCAGGAAGTGGCCGCCGTCGTCGACGCGCGTCCCGACGTGATCGCCGATCTGCCGCAGCGTCTTGCCGCGGTGCGCGCGTTCGAGGCCATGCCCGAGGCGCAGGCGCTGGCGGCCGCGAACAAGCGCACGGTGAACATCCTGCGCAAGGCCGGCGACGCCGCGACGTCGCTCGGCGCAGTGGACCCCGCGCTGCTCGCGCCGGGCGCCGAGCAGGACCTCTACGCGGCCCTCGAGACGCTCGCGCCGCGCGTCGACTCGCGGCTGCGCGCGGGCGATTACACCGCGGCGCTCGTCGCGTGCGCGGGCGCGAAAGAGGCGGTCGACCGGTTCTTCGACGATGTGATGGTGATGGCCGACGATCCCGCGCTGCGGGCCAATCGCCTCGCGCTGCTGCGGCGCGTGCGCGAGACGATGAATCGCGTCGCGGACATCGCCCTGCTCGCCGCCTAGTTGCAGATTGCCCACAGCGTGCGGCCCCGTCCGCGCCGCGCGCGAGGCTCGCCGCGACCCTCCCGCCGCGAAGCCCTACACTAGCGGCCTTGGTCCAGCTCTCCGACGCCGTCGTGCCGACCCGCGCCGCCAAACTCATCGTCCTCGACCGGGACGGCGTCATCAATCACGACAGCGACCAGTTCATCAAATCGCCGGACGAGTGGCGGCCGATCCCGGGCAGCCTCGAGGCCATCGCGCGCCTTCATCACGCCGGCTTCCGCGTGGTCGTCGCAACCAACCAGTCGGGCGTCGGACGCGGCCTGTACGACATGGCGACGCTCAACGCCATTCACGAGAAGATGCACAAGGCGATCGCGCAGGCGGGCGGGCGCCTCGATGCCGTGTTCTTCTGCCCGCACACCGCCGACGCGCGCTGCGAGTGCCGCAAGCCGCGCGCGGGCATGCTGCAGGAGATCGGCATGCGCTTCAGCGTCGACATGGCCGACGTGCCCTGCGTCGGCGACGGCCTGCGCGACCTCCAGGCCGCCGAGGCGGTCGGCGCGCAGCCGATGCTCGTGCTGACCGGCAAGGGCGAGCGCACGTTGCGCGAAGGCGGGTTTCCGAAGAACACCGTGATCTTTCCCGACCTCGCGTTCGCGGCCTCGGCGCTGCTCGCGAACGAGTAGATGGATCGCGCGCTGTCCACCGTCCGCTCGCTGCTGTTCGCGCTGTTCCAGGCGATCGTCACGCCGCCTTATGCGATCGTCGTGCTCGCGTTCTTCTGGCTGCCGCCGGTGGCGCGCTATCGCCTCGTGACCGGATGGTGCTGGCTCACGCTGCGCGCCGCGCGGTGGATCTGCGGCATCCGGCATCGCGTGATCGGCCTGGAAAACGTGCCGCGCCGCCCGTGCATCGTCATGTCCAAGCACAGCTCGACATGGGAGACGCTGTTCCTCACGCAGATCTTCCCGCCGCTCGCTTACGTGGCGAAGAAGGAGCTGCTGTCGATACCGTTCTTCGGCTGGGCGTTCCGGTTCGCGTCGCCGATCACGATCGACCGCAAGGCCGGGTCCGACGCCATGACGCAGATCGAGACACAAGGGCGCGAGCGCCTCGCGCAAGGCTTCTGGATCGCGATCTATCCCGAGGGCACGCGCATCCGCGCCGGCACGCGGGCGCGCTACAAGACCGGCGGATGCCGCCTTGCCACACAGCTCGACGCGCCGCTTCTGCCCGTCGCGCACAATGCCGGCTGGCTGTGGCCGAAGGGAATGCTGGGCAAGCGGCCGGGGACCATCACGCTGTCGATCGGGCCGGCCATCCCGCCCGCTGGATGCGCGGTCGGCGATCTCACGCAGCGGGTGGAGACGTGGATCGAGGACGAGGTCGCGCGCATGGGAGCGCCATGAGCGGCGCACCGACGCGCCGGCGCGCTCGCGCTGCCGCCGTGCCAGGCGGGGCATCGCGAAGCCGCTCGGGCGGGCACGCGGGCGCCCGCCTCAAGCCCAAGTCGACGCGCGACACGCGCATCGACCGCGCGCGCGACGGCCAGTCGCGACGCATCGTGCTGTGCGGCGAGACGGTCGACTATCGCCTCGTGCGCGCGCGCCGCCGATCGATCGGCATGGAAGTGCACCTCGAGGGCCTGACCGTCCGCGCGCCGCGATGGGTGAGCCTGCGCGACATCGAGGTCGCGCTGCTCGAGCGCGCTGCATGGATCGTGCGATCGCTCGCGGAATGGCGTGCGCGCCGCCGCGACGTCATGCCGCGCGAATGGAAGAGCGGCGCGTCCATCCTGTACCGCGGACGCGAGCTCGCGCTCGAGCTGTTTCCGTCGCGCCAGGCCGCGATCCGGCCGGATCTCTTCCACCTCACGGTGCGGCACCCGGCGCCGCACGATGGCCATGCCGTCTCGACGAGCGTGCTGCACTGGCTCAAGGACGAGGCGCTCGCGCTGGTGGCCGCGCGCGTTCCGGCGTATGCGCAGCGCGTGGGCGCGCCGCATCCGGTGGTGAAGCTGTCGAATGCCCGTAGCGAGTGGGGCAGCTGCAACGCGAGCGGGGTGATCCGCCTCAACTGGCGCCTGGTGCAGCTGCCGCCGGCGCTCGCCGAATACGTCGTCGCGCACGAGGTCGCGCACATCGTGGAGCTCAATCACTCCGCGCGCTTCTGGGCGCTCGTCGAGCGCCTGCTGCCGGGGCACGAGACGCTGCGCCGCCAGTTGGACGACTGGACCGCGCTGCTCTGCGCGTGAAGGTCAGGGCGCCGGCAAGGCCGGCAGCGCGACGTCCAGGCCCGCTTGCGACTTCAGCAGCCGCGCGAGCGCGGCGCCGATCTCCTCGCCGCTGCGCGAGTCGATCCAGCGGCCGCCCTGCGCGCGGAAGTGATAGCCGCCCGCACGCGCGGCGACCCACAGCTCGCGATTCGGGACGTGGCGATTCACGATGAGCTTGCCGCCGTCCTCGCCCTCGATTTCCAGGATGCCGTCGTTGATGCTCCAGTCGAGGTCGACATCGCTTCGCGCGAGCGCTTGGTCGACCGCCTCGCCGATCGCGTCGAGCGTCGCATCCGCGGCGGCGATGAAGTCCGATTCGCTGATCATGGCGTGCTAGGATTTCTCCCGATGTTACGCCTCCACGCACGACCGATCTTGCGCGCCGCGCTCGTGGCGCTCGCCGCCGTCGCCCTCGCTGCGTGCGGCACCAAGGGACCGCTCGTCCCGGCGAAGAAATCCCCGGACAGCGCTGCGCCCGCGCCGCCGCCGGCCGCGACGACAACGCCCGAGATTCCTTCCGCGACGCTGCCGTCGACGACGCAGCCCGCGCCGTGAGCGCCGAGCCGCCGGACGTGCACGCGCCGCCCTGCGGTTTCGCGTACGTCGAGGGCGAGCTCCACGCCGAAGCCGTGCCGCTGGAGGACATCGCCGCCCGGTTCGGTACGCCGTGCTACGTCTACTCGCGCGCCGCCATCGAGTCGGCGTATCGGGCGCTCGACGACGCTTTCGCCGATGTGCCGCACCTCGTCTGCTACGCCACCAAGGCGAACGGCAATCTCGCGGTCCTCGACGTGCTCGCGCGCATGGGATCCGGCTTCGACATCGTGTCGGCCGGCGAGCTCGCGCGCGTGCTCGCCGCCGGCGGCGACGCCGCTCGCACGGTGTTCTCGGGGGTGGGCAAGACCGAGGAGGAGATGGCGTCGGCGCTCGACGCAGGCATCCTGTGCTTCAACGTCGAATCGGCCTCCGAGCTTCGACGCCTCGCCGACGTGGCGGCGCGCAAGGGCGTGCGCGCGCCGGTCAGCTTCCGCGTCAACCCCGACGTCGATGCGCGCACGCATCCGTACATCTCCACGGGCCTCAAGGAGAACAAGTTCGGCGTGCCCATCGACGAGGCGCCGGCGCTCTACCGCGACGCGTCGGTCATGCCGTCGATCGCCGTGACCGGCGTGGACATGCACATCGGCTCGCAGATCACGGAGCTCGACCCGTATCGCGACGCCGCCGGGCGCGTGCTGGCGCTCGCCGACCGCCTCGCGCGCGACGGCATCCGTCTCGCGCACATCGACCTCGGCGGCGGGCTCGGCGTGCGCTACCGCGACGAAACGCCGGTGCCGCTTGCCGAGTACGCCGGCGTGATCGGCGACCTCATGCGCGGCCGCAGGGAGACGCTGCTGCTCGAGCCGGGCCGGCGGCTGGTCGCCGACGCCGGCGTGCTGCTCACCCGCGTGACGTATCTCAAGCCCGGTCCTGCGCGCAACTTCGCGATCGTCGACGCGGCCATGAACGACCTGCTGCGCCCGTCGCTCTACGAGGCATGGCACGCGATCGACGCGGTGCGTCCGCGCGCGGGCAGCACCGTGCGCTGGGACGTCGTCGGGCCGGTATGCGAGAGCGCCGATTTCCTCGGTCACGATCGGCCGCTCGTCGTGGAAGAGGGCGATCTCCTTGCCGTGCGCACGGCGGGCGCATACGGCATGACGATGAGCTCCAACTACAACGCGCGTCCGCGCGCCTGCGAGATCCTCGTGGACGGCGCGCGCGTGCACGTCGCGCGCCGCCGCGAGCGCATCGACGATCTGTACGCGCACGAAGCGCGCCTTCCCGACGCGGCGCGCACGCGCCGCGCCTAGCACACTCGCTGCCGATGTGTGCGCAAGTGCAACACTTGCGAACCTAAGCGCCGGAATCGGCGGCGAAATCTTGCAAAAGCTTGAAACGCGGCTACAATGCAGGCAGCAGGTGCCAAAGGATTTGTCAAGAGGCAGTTCGGATTGGCGAGCCCCGAGGCCCCTGCGAGAAGCAGAAGCACATAACAGTTATCGGACTCAGACAGGAGAAACCACGATGATGGCTGACATGATGTCGATGATGACGCCGACGGCTCCCGCCGCGGCGCCGAAGAAGAAGTCCAAACGCGGTGGCCGCAAAGCCGCCAAGCGCGGTGGCGCGAAGAAGTCGGCGAAGAAGGCCGCGAAGAAGTCCACCAAGCGCCGGGCAGCGAAGAAGTCCACCAAGCGTGCGAAGAAGGCGACGAAGCGCGGCGGCCGCAAGGCTGCGAAGCGCGGCGGGGCCCGCAAGTCGGCAAAGCGCGCCAAGAAGGGCGCAAAGCGCGGCGGCCGCAAGGCTGCGAAGAAGTCGACCAAGCGCGCCAAGAAGGGCGGCGCGAAGCGCAAGGCCGGCAAGAAGAGAGCCTCGAAGAAGCAATAGGCTTCTTCGCCACAGATCCGTCGCAGACGTGTGACGGAAAGAAAACGGGCGACGCCGAAAGCGTCGCCCGTTTTGCATTCGGCGTCGACTAGCCGCCCTTGTCGTCCTCGTGTTGCGCGATCGCCGTGGCGCTGCGCCGACGATCGGCGCTGCGCGTGCCGTGACGCCGCGCCACGACCTCGTGCGGCTTCGCCTTGCTGCGCGGCGAGCGCGTGACCGTCGCGTGCGGCCGCGCCCGATCCGCGCGCGATTCGTGCCGGCTCGACTTGCCGTTCGTCGGCTGCTTGCGGTGCGCGACCTGCCGCGATCCCCGCGCCGGCGCGACGTCGCTCGTGATGCGCAGTTGCTGACCGGCCCGCAGCTCGAGATCGGGCAGCCGGTTCCATCGCTTGAGGTCCGCGGTGGTCACGCCGTAGCGGCTCGCCACCCGCGTGAGCGTGTCGCCGCGCCGCACCGTGTAGTAGAACGTGCGGCCCGACGGCACGGTCGTGAAGACCACGTTCTCGAGGCTCGCCGCGCCGTCCGCCGAGGCGGTCTGCAGCGGCACCAGCAGCGGATGTCCGACGGGCACCTGCGCGCGCGCGCCGATGCCGTTGATGGTGCGCAGCGTCTCGGTGGACAGGCCGAACTTCGCTGCCACGAGCGGCAGCGTGTCGCCGGCCTTGAACCGATACGCCTGCCACGACACGAGCGGCTGCGCGATCAGCTGCAGCTTGGCGGCGAAGAGCTCCGCCTTGTCGATCGGCAGCAGCAGCGTGTACTCGTCCGCGCCGGCGATGACCGGACGGTTGTGCTGCGGATTGAGCGAGAGGAACTCGTCGAGCGGCATCTCGGCGAGCTCGGCCGCGCGCTTCACGTCCATCTCGCGCGTCGTCTTCACGACCGCGAAGTAAGGCGCGTCGGGAACGTCGACCAGCGACAGGTTGTAGCGCGCCGGATCGGACACGATGTTCTTCACCGCCTGCAGCTTGGGCAGGTAGTTGCGCGTCTCGTCGGGCACACCCTGCAGGCTCTCGAAATCGGTCGGAAGGCCGCGCGCCTGGTTGCGCGCGATCGCCTTGCGCACGTTGCCTTCACCCCAGTTGTAGGCAGCCAGCGCGAGCTTCCAGTCACCGAACTCGTCCTCGAGCTTCTGGAGATAGTCGAGCGCCGAGCTCGTCGCGGCGAGCACGTCCCGCCGCGAATCGAACCACCAGTTCTGCTTGAGGCCGTACGTCGTGCCGGTGCCCGGCATGAATTGCCAGATGCCGGAGGCGCGGCTCAGCGACATCGCGTGCGGGTTGAACGCGCTCTCCACCATCGGCAGCAGCGCGAGGTCGAGCGGCATTCCGCGCGCCTCGATCTCCGAGACGATGTGATAGAGGTAGCGCCGGCTGCGATCGACCATGCGCGCAACGTAGTCGGGTCGGTCCGAATACCATCGCTCCCATTTCTCCACGAGCGGACTGTCGACCGGCTCGATGCGGTAGCCGCGCACGATGCGCTCCCACAGGTCGCCGTCGGGCAGCGGCAACGGCTCGAGCTCGGCGGCATGCTCGGCGAAGGCGCCGGTGTGCAGCGGCTCGGGTGCGAGCACCAGCATCTGGAGCCGCGGCAGCGGCTCGGGATCGATGCGCGTCAGTGCTTGGGGCGGTGGGGCGGATGTCGTCGCGCACGCTGCGAGCGCGGCGATCGGCAGGAGCAGGAGAAATCTTGGTAAGCGCAATTCGAAACGGATCGGTTCGTGATCCGGCTGGCTGGATCGTCGCGGGATGGTAGGCCGCGAGGCGTCCAGCGTCAATGACGCTGTCCTGAGACGGGCGCCATGCGGCTAGCCGCGGAACTCGTTCTTCCACTGCCTCAGCACGGCGAACGACGCGACCGCGCCGTCGAGCGCGCGGCCGGCGTGCCGCTCGGCCGCGGCGCGCACGTGCGGCAGGTCGGCGCGCAGGAACGGGTTGGTGGCGCGCTCGTCGCCGAGTGTCGAGGGCACCGTCGGGCGGCCGCTGTCGCGTGTCGCGCTGTCGCGGGCGACGCGCGCGCGCAGCGCGTCGCTCGCCGGCTCGACCGCCTGCGCGAAGCGCAGGTTGGCGAGCGTGTACTCGTGCCCGCAATAGATGCGCGTCGCATCGGGCAACTGGGCGAGCTTCGACAGCGACGCCCACATCTGCTCGGGCGTGCCTTCGAAGATACGCCCGCAGCCGGCCGCGAACAGGGTGTCGCCGCAGAATACGACCGGGCCGTCGACGTCGGCGACGCACGCGATGTGGCCCGCCGTGTGACCGGGAATGTCCAGCACGCGCATGCGCACGGCAAGTCCGGGGATGTCGAACGCGTCGCCTTCGCGCAACGCCTGCGTGCGGCTCGGGATGTCCTCGCGCGCGGGCCCGAACACCGGCACGGGGAAACGTTCGACGAGCGCCGGCACGCCGCCCACGTGATCGCGGTGATGATGCGTGGCCACGATTGCGCACAGATCGAGGCCCGTGCGCGCCAGGTGCGCGAGGACCGGCGCGGCGTCGCCGGGGTCGACCACGGCCGCGTGCGTACCGTCCGTGATGAGCCAGATGTAGTTGTCCGTGAAGGCGGGGATGGGGATAATCGTTGGC
Organism: Casimicrobiaceae bacterium; assembly: GCA_035493035.1. GTDB lineage: Bacteria > Pseudomonadota > Gammaproteobacteria > Burkholderiales > Casimicrobiaceae > VBCG01. Next base: position 8,302 of record DATJIS010000107.1, read on the forward strand.
ATGGAGTCATCTTCGGGACTGCCCGCGGGCGTGTCAACGACGCTGGGGGGCTGGTTCTCGACGCCGCTCGGCCGCTACGTCATGGCGCGCGAGCAGGCGTATTTCGACCGGACCGTGGCCGACATCTTCGGCTTCTGCGCGTTGCAGATCGGCCTGCCCGACTGCCCGCTGCTCGCGCAAAGCCGCATCGTGTCGCGCTGGACGCTGGACTACGATCCACCTGCCGACATCCTCGCCGATCCTCACGGCCTGCCGTTCGCGGAGAATGCGCTCGACCTGATCGTGATGCCGCATGCGCTCGAGTTCACCGACGATCCGCACCAGATGCTGCGCGAGGCGTATCGCGTGATCCGTCCCGAGGGTCAGATCGTCATCTCGTGCTTCAATCCATTCTCGCTGTTCGGCGGCAAGCGCTACTTCGGTCGCGGATCGACGCCGCCGTGGAACGGCAGCTTCATCTCCATGTACCGCTTGAAGGACTGGCTCGCGCTGCTGGGATTCGACGTCGTCGGCGGCCGGCTCGACTGCTACGTGCCGCCGTTCGTGCAGGAGAAATGGCTGCGCCGCTTCGAGTGGTTCGAGCGCGCCGGCGATCGCTGGTGGCCGATCAGCGGCGGCGTGTACTACCTCCGCGCCACGAAGAAAGTGCTCGGCATGCGGCTGCTCGCACCCGCATGGCAGCGGCGCGAGCGTCGCAACAAGGGCATGGTCCCGGCGCGCAGCCGCGAGGGCCTCACCGCGCTGCATCGCGAGTCCCGCCAGTGAGCGGCGAAGCGCCGCCTCGAGCGGCGGGCTCCGCACGCGCCGCGGACGGCGCAGCGGCGAAACCGCACGCGCCGGCGCGCCAACCCGGCGCGGTGGTGATCTACACCGATGGGGCGTGCAAGGGCAATCCGGGCCCCGGCGGGTGGGGCGCGCTCCTGAGCTACGACGGCCACGAGCGCGAGCTCTTCGGCGGCGAGCCGCTCACCACCAACAACCGCATGGAGTTGACGGCGGTCATCCGCGCGCTGGAAGCGCTCCACCGCGCGTGCGACATCGACCTCTACACCGATTCGCAGTACGTGAAGCAGGGCATCGAGACGTGGATCCACGGCTGGAAGCGCAACGGCTGGCGCACGGCGGACCGCAAGCCGGTGAAGAATGCCGAGCTGTGGCGCGAGCTCGACGCGCTCGCGCAGCGCCACTCGATCCGGTGGCACTGGGTGAAGGGCCACGCGGACACGGTGGGGAACGTGCGCGCGGATGAGCTCGCGAATCGCGGCGTGGATGCGGTCGGGCCGGGCGGCTAGCCCCGGCCTTTCTCGATCCGCCGCACGAATACGCCCATCTCGCGCTCCGCCTGCTTGTCGCCGCGCGTGCGCGCGACCTCGATGCCGCGCCGCCATGCGGCAAGCGCTTCGTCCTCGCGCCCCGCGGCCTGCAACGCCTTGCCGAGGAGCTTCCACGCCGCGGTGTAGCGCGGGTCGAGCGCCGTGGCCCGCACGCAATGCTCGATTGCCGCGTCGTGCTCGCCGGCCTTCAGGCATTCGTTGGCGAGGGAATAGCGCAAGAGCGCGCCGTCCTTGCCGCTCGCGAGCAGCCGCTCGAACGCCGCACGCGGCGATGCGTGCCCGCTGCCCGGGGGCGTGTCGGCGTTCATCGCTACTGGCGGATCGGCTCGCCGGTCTCGCAGTTGAGGTGGCGCATCGGATAGATGACCTTGCGGTCCTGGCCGCTCAGCGTTCCCTCGATGCCTGCGTAGAGCCAGCCCTCGCCGCCGCGCCGGTACATGATGTGCTGCGGGAATTCGTTGGCGACGTTGTCGAACGTGAAGATCTGCGCGCTGCTCACCTCGTCCCTGCGCGCGTCGACGAGCTTGAACGTCTGCTCCTTCTGGCTCATCGGCACGACGACGTAGAACAGTCCCTCGGGCCGCACCTCGAGCCGCACGAACTCGTAGTCCTGCGTCTTGCCGCCCATGACCGTGTGCCCGGCACCCACCATCATGCCGCCTGCCGGCGGCAGCCAGTGCTCGCGGAACTCGCGCTGATTCACATTCCCGTGCCAGCAACCCTGGAGCCACGCGAGCGCGGCCAGTGCTTCGGCGGGCGTGGCCGGCATGATCGACACCGTGGGCGATTCATCGCCCTTCGGCAGCGAAGGAGCCTCCGCGGCGGGTGGCGCAGGCTGCGCGCAGAGGGCGCAGGACGCGATGGCGCACAGCGCGGCCGTGGCGCGCGCGAGGAAGGCAGTGAGGGTCATGTGGAGGTCATTGCGGCCGCGCGAGCGGCAGGTTCAGGAGCAGGTTCTGCGGCTTCAGGCGCAGGCGCGATTGCGCATCCACCGCCATGCCGAGATACACCGGCCGGCCGGCGATCGCGGCCCGCATGTCGTTGGGATCGGCGAAGTCCAGGCGAAAGAGGCACAGCAGCCGGTTGCGCCGCGCCTCCTCGACAGGCGCGTCATTGTATAGGTCGTTCAGGAGCCCGCTCGCCTCCGCGTCGAGGCCGACGTGCCACGACCAGTGCGGGTCGTCGATCGCGCGCAGCGGCTCGATCCGGACGGTGACGCCCAGGAAGTGCGCGATCCAGCGCTCGAGCACGCTGCAGAGCGCCGCCAGCCCGGGCTGGCCGCGATTGAGGCTGACCGCCAGGTCGAAACGCTCGCTGCGCTCCCAGTACTGCGCCGCGTTGTCGCGATCCAGCACGTCGAGATCGACCGCGCGCAGGGGCGTCTTGTTCCGCGCGAGCAGCTCGCCGAGCGAGCCGAACGTGAGACCGCTCGCGTGAACCTCGACCGTTTCGTCATCCGCCGCCATCACGGCGCCGTCCTCGAGCACGGTCACCCTCTGCGCGCGAAACAGCATCTCGCCGGCGCGCGCCTGAAGCGCATCGGCGGCATCGCCGAGCACGTGCCGCACGAGGATCTGGGTCAGCTGGTGCACGAACACGGGCGGCACGTCCACGCCTTCGCCGCGAAACAGGCTCACGTACGCTGCCTCGATCGACGGCGCGCCGAGGAGCCGCGCGCGAAAGCGGAGCCATATGGCGTAGTTGGCGCGCGCATCCGCGTCGCCCAGCGTGCCGAGCTCGGCGTCGCCCACCGGACGCCGCGGGTCCGCGACGAGCGCGTCGTGCAGGGCACGCTCAGCCGCGTCGGAGTCCGGCAAGGGTGCGAGCTCCGGGCGCAGCAGCTGGCTGCGCAGGAAGTGGTCCGTGAGCGTGAGCCTGCCGTCGCCGCCGACGGTCAGGAGTCGATAGCCGCAGGATGGCCAGAAGTCCGGCATCCCGCTAGTGTGGCAAATCCCGCTAGGAGCCCCCGAGCATCGCCTTCTTGAGGTCGGCTTGCGCGGGCCGGTCGCCCAGCCAGATGCGGAACAGCGCCTTGTTGAAAGGCTCGCCCGGAATCGTTCCGCGCAACGCGCCGTCCTGCGTGATGCGCGTGCCTCCATCCACGTAATCGAGCGCGATCACGCTGCCTTCCTTCGCTTCGCCGATCGACTGCATGATGCGCACGAGCTCGTCGGTCTGGGGCTTCAGCGTGCGCAGGTCCTCCGCCGCATTGTTGTCCTCGAGGCCCTCCATGAGGGCATCGACGAACTGCTTGGCGGTCAAGTCGCGGAGCAGGTTGAGCTGCACGCGCCGCGGCACGAGCTCCAGCACCGCGAGCGGCGTGGTGGCCTTCTGCGGCACATACAGGCTGCCCACATAGACCTTCAGCAGGAACCGTGTGCGGATTCCCGCGCCGTTGAGGACGAGCGCCTTGCCCCCGACGCTGACCTGATCGTCGAGGCGCACGCCCGCAACCTCGGCAGCGCCCGCCGCGGCGCACACCGCGCACAGCAAGCAGGCGGCGGCGAACCGGTACATCTCGACGCCTACTTCATCGTGTACGTGAGCTGCGCACCGACGATGTTCACGTCGCTGCTGTACGAGCCGTTGATGAGACCGAAGCTCGCCGTGCTGCCCGCGTTCTGGTTGATGTTCGGGTCCTTGATGAAGATGTGCGCATACCCGAGATCGATCGCCACCTGCGGCGAGAACTTGTACTGGACGCCGACGGTGAGCCAGGTGCGATCCTCGTCGGGCAGACGAGGCGTGCGCTCCGCGTCGCGCACCGGCGTCTGGTCGTACGCCACACCGCCGCGGAGCGTCCAGGTGTCGTTGTAGCGGTAATTCGCGCCCGCCGACAGGCGCCACGAGTCACGGAAGTTTTCCGGCGTGACCGAGGAGGGCGCGCCGTTCGTGCGCTGGATGTCGAGCTGCTGGATGCTGCTCCAGCCCGTCCATTGCAGGTCGGCCATCAGGTCCCACTTGTTGTTGAACTGATGGAAGACCGAGACGTTCGCCGTGTCGGGCAGCTTGATGTCGAGCTTGATCGCGCCGCTTTGCAGCTGCGGGTTGGCGCTGACCTGGTTCATGATCGCCGCGCCCACGGGTGCGAGCGCAGGCGGCAGCGCGCCGAGCACCGTCGGGTTGCTGATGTCCACGGTGCCGGTGACGTTGTACTTGATGCGCGAGCGATACGCCGCCCCGATGCGCGTCTGGTCGTTCGCCTGCCACAGCACGCCGACGTTCCATCCCCACGCACTGTCCGTGCCGGTCAGGTGGGCGCCGGACTCGAGCCCGGCGCCGGAGCCGATCAGCGCCGGCGCCGCCTGCACGGGAACGAGCCCGCCCGCGACCGCCGCGCCCACGCCCTGCGCGAATGCGCCCGCGTAATTGATCTGCTGGGTCAGCGTCGCCTTGAGGTGCTGATAGCTCACGCCGCCGCCGACCGTCAGGTGCGGCGTGGGCTCCCACGACAGCACCGGGTTGACGTTGATCGTCTCGATCTTGGAATTCACGGCCTGGAAGCGGCCGAGCCAGTCGGCGTCGTATTCCGTCTTGAGACCGAAGGGCACGTTCACGGCGAGGCCGAACGACCATTTGTCGGTGAATGGAACGCCGACGTAGAAATTGGGCACCACGGAACAATCGCCGGCGTCGCCGCCGCTGCCGCCGAGCGGCTGGAACGCGGCCGGCTGCGAGCCGCTGTCGTGGAAGCGCGCCGAATAGCAGATCACGTTCCCGGCGACGACGACCTGCGGGCTCTGCAGCCGCACGAGGCCCGCGGGGTTGTAGAAGATCGTGCTCACGTCCTCCGCCGCGGCGGCACCGCCCGCGAACGCGTGACCGAGGCCGCTCGCGTTCTGCTCCTGCAGCGCGAACGCCGATCCGAGCGCCTGGCTCGCGGCGAGCGACAGCACCATCCCTGCGACGCCCACAGCAACGCGACTGCGCCGAAACGTGATCTTGTTCATCGTTTTCTCCGTCGGAATCGTGCGATTCGACTATACACTGCGGGTCACGAAATCGCGTCCGCCGCGCCGTCGCAACGGCGCGCACATTGCGCGCGTGTCGCCTGAACGACACACTGCGACGCGCGTTGTGCGATGCGTCATGGCGGCGGGAGGTCGCGCGGGCGGCGATCGATGCCGACCGCCACGTACGTGAGCACGGCCTCCGTCACCTTGACCGTGACGAGCTCGTGCGGATTGCGTTGCGCATACACCTGCACGTCGACGGTGATCGACGTCCGGCCCTCGCGCACGACCTCGGCGAAGAACGACACGACGTCACCCATCAGCACGGGCTGCTTGAACGTGAACGCGTTCACCGCGACGGTCGCCACGCGCCCGCGGGCGCGGCGCGACGCCGGGATGGATCCCGCGATGTCGACCTGCGCCATGATCCAGCCACCGAAGATGTCGCCGTGCACGTTGACGTCGGCGGGCATCGGCACCACGCGCAGCGTCGGCATGCCGGGCGGCAGCGTGACCGGGTCGCTGGTCATGCGGTGGCCGCGGCCGCCTTGCGCGCCTCGTCGCGCAACTCGCGGCGCAGGATCTTTCCCACGTTGGACTTCGGCAGCTCGGTGCGGAACTCGACGTCGCGCGGGCATTTGTAGCCCGTGAGATTGGCGCGGCAGTGCGCGAGCACGTCCTCTGCCGTGAGCGCGGGATCGCGCTTGACGATGAAGAGCTTCACCGCCTCTCCCGATTTGCGGTCGGGCACGCCGACCGCGGCGCACTCGAGCACGCCCGCGTGCTGCACGACCACGCTCTCGATCTCGTTGGGATACACGTTGAATCCGGATACCAGGATCATGTCCTTCTTGCGATCCACGATGCGGATGTAGCCGCGCGCGTCCATGATGCCGATGTCGCCCGTCATGAAGAAGCCGTCGGGGGTCATGACCTTGGCGGTTTCGTCGGGCCGGTTCCAGTAGCCCGCCATCACCTGCGGTCCCTTGATGCAGATCTCGCCCGGCTCGCCGAGCGCCACCGAGCGCCCCGCATCGTCGCGCAGGTCGATGTCGGTCGACGGGATGGGAAGGCCGATGGAGCCGTTGTAATCCGCGAGGTTGAACGGGTTGATCGTTGCCGCGGGCGACGTCTCGGTGAGGCCGTAGGCTTCGAGCAGCGTGCAGCCGGTCACTTCCTTCCAGCGCTTCGCGACGGCCTCGAAAACGGCCATGCCGCCGCCGAGCGTGAGGCGCAGCGAGGAGAAGTCGAGCTTCGCGAACTCCGGCCGGTTGAGCAAGGCGTTGAACAGCGTGTTGACGCCTGTGATCGCGGTGAAGCGATAGCGCGACATCTCCTTGATGAATCCCGGAATGTCGCGCGGATTCGGAATGAGCACGTTCTCGCCGCCCAGCGTCATGAACACGAGACAGTTCGCCGTGAGCGACAGGATGTGGTAGAGCGGCAGCGGCGTGATGATCACCTCGCGGTGCGCGCCGTCGAGGAACGGGCCGATCCATGCGCGCGCCTGCAGCAGGTTGGCGACGATGTTGCCGTGCGTGAGCATCGCGCCCTTCGCGACACCCGTCGTTCCGCCCGTGTACTGCAGGAAGGCGAGGTCCTCGTGATCGAGCGGGCGTCGCTCGACGGGCCGCCTGCGACCCTCGGCGAGCGCGTCGGACAGGCGCACCGCGCCGGGCAGGGCGTAGGGCTTGATCATCTTCTTCACGTGCCGCAGCACGAAGTCGACCAGCACGCCCTTCAGCCCCAGCAGTTCCCCGATCGACGTGACGACCGGCTGGCGCACCTTGCTGCGAGCGATCACCTCCGCGAGCACGCTCGCGAAGTTCTCGACCACCACGATGACTTCGGCACCGGAATCGGCGAGCTGGTGCTCGAGCTCGCGTGCGGTGTACAGCGGGTTCACGTTCACGACCGTGCAGCCCGCGCGCAGGATGCCGAAGACGCACACGGGGTACTGCAGGATGTTCGGCAGCATGATCGCGACGCGCGCGCCCTTCACGCAGCCGATGCCTTGCAGGTAGCCGGCAAATGCGGCCGAGAGCGCGTCGAGCTCGGCGAAGGTGAACGACTTGCCCATGCACGAGAACGCCGGGCGTGTCGCGTACTTGCGGCAGCTCTCCTCGAACACCTCGCGCACCGAGGCGTATTCGCGCGGATCGATCTCCGCCGGGACGCCGGGCGGGTAGCTCTGGAGCCAGATCTTTTCCACGTCTCCTCCCCCTTCGCGCCCGCGGGCGCTCGAGTCGTGGTACGGCGGTCCGTGCGTCCGCACGACGCGCGGAGTGCCGGCCGCCTTGTTCGACCGCGGCAATGCTACTAGAGGCACGGATCAGCAGCTAGGCGCGCAGCGCCGCGGCGTAGTGCAACGGACCGCCGCGAAACGGCGCGAACCCCGTGCCGAAGATCGTTCCCGCGTCGACGAGGTCGGCGTCGGCGACGATGCCCTCGGCCAGCGCCGCCCGGGCTTCCGCAATCATCGGACCGATCAGCCGGTCAGCGAGGCCGTCGGGCACGGCGCCCGGCGCCTGCTTCTGCGGCTTGCCGTTCGTCCAGACATAGAAGCCGCGACCGGTCTTGCGGCCGAGGTTCTTGGCCTCGACGAGCTCGGTGAGCCTGCGGGGTGGATCGGTCGTCGCCTGGAGCATCCTGCCGACCGCCATGCAGATATCGAGGCCCACGCTGTCCGCGAGCTCGATCGGCCCCATGGGCATGCCGAACGCGAGCGCCGCTTCGTCGACGGTCTCCGGCGCGATACCTTCGTCGACGCAGCGCATGGCGGTCATGAGGTAGGGCGCGAGCACGCGGTTCACCAGGAATCCCGGCGCGCTCTTCACCGGCAGCGGCAGCTTGTCGATCGCCCTCACGAGCGCGGCGCAACGCGGGACGAGCGCGGGATCGGTGTCGCGACCGACGACGATCTCCACCAGCATCATCTTCGCGACGGGGTTGAAGAAATGCAGCCCGATGAGGCGCTGGGGTGAACGCATGGTCGCGGCGATGTCCTCCAGCGGAATGCTGGACGTATTGGTCGCCAGGATCGCATCGGGCCGCGCGCGCCGCTCGACGTCCGCGAAGAGCTGGCGCTTCGCCTCGACGTTCTCGAAGATGGCTTCGATGATCACGTCGGCGCGCGCCACGCCGCTCCCCGCCACGTCGGGAATCAGCCGATCCCACGCGTCGCGGACACGTCGCGCGTCGCGCAGGCGATCGGCGAAAAGCTTGCCGGCGCGCTGCATCGCGGGCGCGAGCCGCTCCGCGGTCTGGTCCTGCAGCGTCACCGTGAGGCCGCGCAGCGCGCACCATGCCGCGATGTCGCCGCCCATCGTGCCGGCGCCGACGACGTGGACGTGCGCCACGCGGCTGGCCTCGCCCGACGCGGTGGCGGTGTCGCCGTCCTTGCCGAGCGACTTCAGTCGCTCCTGAAGCTTGAACACGCGTATGAGGTTCGCCGTGGTCGGATGCCGCACCAGCGCGATGATGGACGCCGGGTCGTTTTCCGGCGGCGCGAACGGCTCGCCGTCGTATTTCACCCAAAGATCGAGGATGGCGTACGGCGCCGGATAGTGCTCCCGGCGTGCGCGCTTCTGCACCTGCTTGCGTGCCTGCGCGGCGATGATCCGCCGCACCGGGCTGGCCAGCGTCAGCGACAGCGGAAATCCCAGGCGCCGCGGCGCAGGCAGCGCGCGCAGCACGCCGCGCGCGGTGTTGTCCATGATGCGTGGCGGCACGCATTCGTCGGCGAGGCCGAGCCGCTTCGCCTTGCGCGCGTCCACCGTGCGCCCCGTGAGCATCATGTCGAGCGCGGCGGGGCCGCCGATCAGCTTTGGCAGGCGCTTGACGCCGCCCCATGCGGGCAGGATGCCGAGCATGACCTCGGGCAGTCCCAGGCGGGTGCCCGGCTCATCGACCACGACGCGATAGCGGCACGCGAGCGCGAGCTCGACGCCGCCGCCGAGGCAGAAGCCGCGAATGAGCGCGAGCGTCGGGTACTGCACGCGGGCGAGCCGGTCGAAGAGCTTCAATCCGCGCGTGACGATCGCACGCGCGCTCGACTCGATGTCGCTGCCCGCGCCGAACTCGTCGACGTCGGCCCCCGCGATGAAGCCGCTCTTCTTGCCGGAGCGGATCACCAGGCCCCGGGGAGGCTCGCGGTCGAGCATGTCGAGGACGCCGGCCAATTCCTCGAGGACGTCGGACGACAGCGTGTTGGCCGTCGCGCCGGCCTTGTCGAGCGTGAGCCATGCGATGCCGTCGGCATCGCGCACGAGCGACCAGTGTCGCGGCGTGCCGGTGCCGGTCGTCGTGGGATGCGCGATGCGCGTGTCGGTGAGCGTTGCCGTCTCGTTCGTCATGCCGTCCTCATGCGCGCTCGATCAGCATGGCGCCGCCCTGCCCGCCGCCGATGCAGATCGACGCGAGGCCGCGATGGCCGCCCGTGCGCGCGAGCACGTTCAGGAGATGCAGCACGATGCGCGCACCCGACGCGCCGACCGGATGGCCGATGGCGATCGCGCCGCCGTCGACGTTGAGCTTGGCCTCGTCGAGCGTGCCGAACGCACCCGGCAATCCGAGCTCCTCGCGGCAATACTCGTCGCTCGCCCATGCGCGCAGGCACGCGAGCACCTGCGCGGCGAACGCCTCGTTGATCTCGACCGCGTCGACGTCATCGAGATCGAGGCCGTGCCGCCGCAGGAGCGGCGTGGCCGCCTGCACCGGGCCGAGCCCCATCTGCGCAGGATCGAGGCCCGCCCACTCGCTGTCGACGATGCGCCCCTTCGGCGTCAGCCCGTAGCGCTCGACCGCGCGCGCCGACGCGAGCAGAACCCACGCAGCACCGTCGGTGATCTGCGAGCTGTTGCCCGCGGTCACGTTGCCGTACTTGCGATCGAAGAAGGGCTTGAGCTTCGCGAGGTTCTGCGGCGTCGAGTCCTCCCGCACGCCGTCGTCCGCCGCGTAAAGCGTTCCCTTCGCGTCGTACAGCGGCACGATCTCGCTGTCGAAGTAGCCCGCGCGCTGCGCGGCCAGCACGCGCTGGTGGCTCCGCGCCGCGAACGCATCCATGTCCGCGCGCGTGATGCCGAACCGAAACGCGAGGTTCTCCGCGGTCTGGCCCATCAGCAGCCCGACGATCGGATCGGTGAGCCCCTTCATGAGGCCGATCACCGGCGCGAGATACGACGGCTTGAAGCGTGCGACGAGCGCCGCGCGCTGCCCGAGCGACTTCGCGGCGTACCAGCTCGCGAGCCAGGCGGTCATCGCGTCGGAGAAAAGCAGCGGCACGCGCGACAGCGCGTCGACGCCGCCCGCGAGCACGAGGTTCGAGCGGCCCGCGAGGATGTTGTTGATGGCGGAATCGAGCGCCTGCATGCCCGACGCGCAATTGCGCATCACGGTCCAGCCCGGCACCTTCTGGCCGCATCCCATGCGCAGCGCCACGACGCGGCCGATGTTGACTTCGTCCACGCTCGGCGCCGCGCATCCGAGGATCACCTCGTCGAGATCGCTGGGCGCGAACGGCTGGCGCACGAGCACGGCGCGTCCCGCGGCGGTCGCGAGATCGGACGCGCTGAAGGGCCCGGGCCGGTTGCGCGATTTCAGGAACGGCGTGCGCGCGCCGTCGACGATGTAGATCGGCTCTTTCATGTCGAACTCCTCATGCCGCAGCCTTGCGTGCGGGCGCCTGCATGACGGCCGGCGAGTGCACCGTCACCGGAACCGCGGGCTGCACCAGCGATGCGCCGAGGTCGGCGTCGAAATCGTCGACGCGTATCACCTGCGCGGTGAGCTCGCGGCTCCGCGCGAGCGCGTCGGCCTCGTGGCGCGAGATGACGCCCGCTGCCACGGCGCGCTCGGTCACGACGCCCGGATCGGCGCCCGGCACCGCGCGCGCATCGAACGTCCCGGCCTTCGACGCGGCCCGGATCTTCTGCTCGATCGGCTCCGCGGCGATCGCGGCCGCCAGCGCGCGATCGAGCCGCGCCACCGCAGCGTCGCTCGCGTCGCCGAGATAGACGCCGGCAGTCAGCCGGTCGCGTGTCGCCGAAGGCTCGATCAGCAGGCGCGCGACCTCGTGACCCAGCTGATCGGACGGGACGACGTAGGGCCGTCCGAGCGGGAACACGATGCGACGCATGAGCCCGGCGAGCACGCGATTCGGGAAGTTGGAGATGACGCCCTCGAACGCGTTCTGCGCCGTGAACATCGCGTCCCATACCGACCAGTGGAGCAGCGGCGCGTCGGCGGCCTGGCGCCCTTCGCTCTCGTAGCGCTTCAGGGCCGCGGAGCAGAGGTAGAGCATCGACAGGATGTCGCCCAGGCGAGCCGACAGCTTCTCCTTGCGCTTCAGGGCGCCGCCGAGCGAGCCCATCGACACGTCGGCGAGGAACGCGAGCGCGGCGGAGAACCGCGTGAGCTGCTGGTAGTAGCGCCGCGTCTCGGGCGCGACGCCGGCGGGCACGCGCACGAAATGCGAGCCGGTCAGGCCCATGAACAGCGTGCGTACGAGGTTCGAGCCGGCGAATCGCAGATGCCCGAACAGCGCGCGATCGAATTCGGCCACCGCCCGCTTCGCATCCGGCTCGGCCGTCGCGGCCATTTCCTTCAGCACGAACGGATGGCAGCGGATGGCGCCCTGGCCGAACACGATCAGGCTGCGCGTCAGGATGTTCGCGCCTTCGACCGTGATCGACACCGGCATCTGCATGTACGCGGCACCGAGGAAGTTCGACGGTCCCATGCAGATGCCCTTGCCGCCGGCGATGTCCATCGCGTCGTTGATGATCGCGCGATTGCGCTCGGTGATGTGCAGCTTGGCGATGCCCGACAGCACTGCGGGCTTCTCCCCCAGATCGACGGCGCGCGCAGTCAGCACGCGCGTCGCGTCCATCATGTAGAGGTTGCCGCCCATGCGCGCGAGCGGCTCCTCGATTCCCTCGAACCGGCCGATCGGCGTCTTGAACTGTGTGCGCACGCGCGCATACGCGCCCGTGGTGCGCACCGCGAGCTTCGCCATGCCGGTGTTCGACGACGGCAGCGAGATGCCGCGCCCGGCCGCGAGGCACTCCATGAGCATGCGCCAGCCCTTGCCGACCATCGGCTCGCCACCGATCACCCAGTCGAGCGGGATGAAGACGTCGCGACCCCAGTTGGGTCCGTTCTGGAACACCGCGTTGAGCGGCATGTGTCGGCGGCCGATGTGCACGCCCGGGTGGGACGTCGGGATCAGCGCGCACGTGATGCCGAGGTCTTCCTTGTCGCCGATGAGATGGTCGGGGTCGTACGCGCGAAAAGCGAGGCCGAGGAGCGTCGCGACCGGCCCGAGCGTGATGTAGCGCTTGTCCCAGGTCACGCGAAGCCCCAGCACGCGCCTGCCCCCGTGCTCGCCCCACGCGACCACGCCGTGATCCGGAATGGCCGCCGCGTCCGAGCCTGCGTAGGGATTGGTGAGCGCGAAGCACGGGATGTCGGTGCCCTTGGCGAGACGCGGCAGGTAGTGGCGCTTCTGAGCGTCGGTGCCGTAATGCAGCAGGAGCTCGCCCGGTCCGAGCGAGTTGGGCACGAGCACCGTGACGGCGACCGTCCCCGAGCGCGTGGAGAGCTTGGTGATGACCTGCGAATGCGCGTAGGCGGAGAAACCGAGCCCTCCATACTCGCGCGGAATGATCATCCCGAGGAAGCCCTTGTCCTTGATGTACTGCCATACCGCCGGCGGGAGGTCCTTGTAGACGTTCGTGGTCTCCCAGTCGCTCACCATGCCGCAGAGCGTCTCGACCTCGTGATCGAGGAATCGCTGCTCTTCCGGCGTGAGGGTCGGCGGTGGAACGTCGAGCAACTTGCGCCAATCGGGCCGTCCGGAGAAGAGCTCGCCGTCCCACCACACGGTGCCCGCTTCGAGCGCTTCGCGCTCGGTCTGCGACATCGCCGGCATGACCTTGCGGAACGCGCGCAGGAGCGGCGCGCTGATCAGCGCGCGGCGCACGGGCACCACCACGAGCAGCAGCGTGATCGCAGCCAGGATGCCGATCACGAGCCAGAGCACGATGATCATGGGCGCTCCTTCAGGCGGTCGCGGCGAGCTCGCCGTCGAGCTCGCGGGTGACGGCATCGAGGTCGGGCAGCGGCGTGGTGAGCCCGGCGAGCAGGAACGGCGCGAGCCTGCGCAGCAGAAGCTCGTCGTTCGCGGTGTCGCGGGGATTGATCTCCGCGATGATCTTCAGCGCATCGGTGCCCGCCAGGGTGTAGGACAGCGCGCCCATGATGAAGTGCAGGCGCCACGAGAGCTCGCGGCGAGGCAGGTGCGGCAAGGCGCGTGCGAACGCGGCCTTGAAGCGCCCGATCATCTCCGCGTACTGATCCGACAGGAACTGTCGAATGAACGGCGCGGGATCGGCGTAAGCGCGGCCGAGCAGGCGCAGGAAGTTCTTGCCGCCGCGTGCCGGGTCGCGGGCAAGTCGCAGCGCCGGCACGAACAGCGCAAGCAGGATGCGATCGCACGACAGCGGCTTGGGCCCCGCCTTCGTTTCCAGGCGGCTCAGGAGCTCCAGGCGCTGCTGGTTCATGGGATCGAGCCTCCGCGTGAGCACCGACTGGAACAGCTCTTCCTTGCTGCCGAAGTGATAGTTGACCGCGGCCAGGTTCGCGCCGGCGGCGGCGGTGATGGCGCGAAGGCTCGTAGCCTCGAAGCCGTGCTCCATGAAGAGCGCCTCGGCCGCATCGAGAATGCGCTCCTTCGTCACCGTCGCGCGTGCATCGGGCGGGGCAACGGCGCGCGCGCGTCTTTGTCTCTCATGAACTCGAAGCTGGGGGCGCATAAGCTTAATTCAAACGTTTGTTTGAATGCTAGACCCGGCCCCCAACGCGTGTCAAGGACGCCCGGCGGGGCGTTCCACGACAACCATGGCTGCGATGGGAATCGCAATAACCGCTGTCGTTTCGCCGTCGGGTCGAACACCCCTTCATCCCGGATGGCGAGCGCGAGGGCCATCCCTCGCGCCGTTGCGCATCGCAGTCGCGGCTATACTGCCAAGAAGGGTCGAAGACATGCCGAGCATCTCCGTTTCGCGCGCGCACAAGCTGCCGCACAACAAAGCCCGCGACGCCGCCGAGAAGATCGCGCGCGATCTGCAGCAGCGCTTCCAGCTCGACTACGCCTGGGACGGCGACGACATGACCTTCACGCGGCCGGGCATCAACGGCCGCATGCACGTCGGCAAGAGCCGCGTCGCGCTCGACGTTCAGCTCGGTCTGTTGCTGACGCCGATCAAGCCTGCGATCGAGCGGGAGATCCACGCGCAGCTCGACAAGCTCTTCGGCGCATCCGCCAAGGCCTGACCGCGATCAACGCGCGGCGCCGGGCTGCCGCCGCGCGACTGCCAGCGAAGGATCGGGGAACGGATCGACGCTGCCGCCCACGATCGCATCCAGCAACGCGGTCTCGCGCTGCCGCACCGTCTCGAGGAACGTCTCGGCACCGCCCATGCTGCGAAACGCGGCAACGCCGCGCTCGAGGAACGCCTGCAGCGCGCCCAGCCCCGCGATGTGCGCGGGCTTTCGCATGAGCGCGAGCGACGTTCGCACGAGCCGGCTGTGGACGTAGCCATCGAGCGCCGCGCCCACCTCGCCGATCAGGTCGATCTGGCGGCGCCGCGCGCTGAACTCGCCGGAGCGCCGATAGGCGCGGCAGTAGTCCGCGACGCCGAAGCCCGCGTCCGCGCGCGGCAAGTGCGTCAGCAGCAGGAGATCGAGCTCGTGCGACAGCGCATTGAGCTCGACCGCCTTCGCGACGCATGCCACCAGGTCGGCCGGCAGGACGCGCACCATGGCCGGCACGACGCGCATGAGATCCGCGTCGCGGCGGCTGAAGTCGCCGCTGCCGTACAGATCCTCCTGGAAGAACCGGATCGCGCTCGCATACCGCGGCTGCGCGGCGAGATCGGCGTACGTGTGACGAAGCCGCGCGGCCTGCCACGCGCGCAGGCGATCGAGCGCGCCCGCCACGATGGGATTCGCCGCGCGCTCCGCGTTGAGCTTGAGGCTGCGGCCGAGCTCTCGGAGGAGCGCGGCGTGCGCGGGATGCCGGGATTCGGACATGGCCGATCGAAGATAATGGCTCGGCACGCCTTCGCAAGCTCATCCGATGAACGGGCCGGACGCTTAGATTGATTCGTCTAGGGCATGACGTTAGGGTCGCCGGAGGAGCATTGCGCCCACCCACGACGTGGCGATGAATCGCGGCCGACGAGCTTTCATAGTGACGGGCGCCGCCGCCCTCGCCGCTGGCGGCTGGTTGCGCTTCGGCGCTTCGGCGCGTGTCGATGCTCTGCTCGGCGACGACGCCCGCGGCATCGTGCGCGCGATGGTGCCTGCATTCCTCGCAGGCGCATTGCCCGACGATGCGCAGCGCACCCAGGCGATTCGCGAAGCGACCGACGCGGTGAGCGTCGCAGTGGCGGGCCTTCCGCTCGAGGCGCAACGCGAGCTGGCGCAGCTCTTTGCACTGCTGGCGTTCGCGCCGACGCGCGTGGCAATGACCGGCCTCTGGTCGGACTGGCCGCATGCCACGACCGCCGAGGTCGACGCCGTGCTCGTGCGCTGGCAGACGAGCCGCCTGTCGTTGCTGCGCTCGGCGTACGACGGCCTTCACCAGCTCATCCTCGCCGCCTGGTACGGCAACCCGCGCGCCTGGGCTGCGATCGGATACGCGGGTCCGCCGCAGCTGACATGACGGATCGCCGCGACCCGATCCGCGAAGGGCTCGCGCGCGGCTGGCGCGTCATCGACGCACGCGACATCGATCACGACCCGACGTACGAGGCCGACGTCGCGATCGTGGGCACTGGCGCGGGCGGTGCGACGGTGGCCGACATCCTGTCGGCCGCGGGACTTCGGATCATCCTGATCGAGGAAGGCCCGCTCAAGTCGTCGAGCGACTTCCGCATGCGCGAATCGGAGGCCTATCCCGACCTCTACCAGGCGTCGGCCGCGCGCAAGACGCGCGACAAGGCGATCAACATCCTTCAGGGCCGCTGCGTGGGCGGCGGCACGACGGTCAACTGGACGAGCTCGTTTCGAACGCCGCCGCGCACGCTCGCGCACTGGCGCGACGCCCTCGGGATCGAAGGCTACGGCACGGACGATCTCGCAGCGTGGTTCGCGCGCGCCGAGGCGCGATTGTCGATCGCGCCATGGACGGTCGCGCCGAACGCGAACAACGCGGCGCTCGCGCGCGGCGCTCGCGCGCTTGGCATCGCGCACGGCACCATCCGCCGCAACGTGTCGGGATGCCTCAACCTCGGCTATTGCGGCATGGGCTGCCCGACCAATGCCAAGCAATCGATGCTCGTCACGACGATTCCCGCGGCGCTCGACCAAGGCGCACTGCTTTTGACCCGCACGCGCGCGCAGCGCCTGGCATGGTCGGGCGATCGCGCATCGAGCCTCGAGTGCGTCGCGCTCGACAGGGCCGGAATCGCGCCGGGCGCGCGCCGCATCCACGTGCGCGCGCGCACCTACGTCGCCGCCGGCGGCGCGATCAACACGCCCGCGCTGCTGTTGCGAAGCGGCGTTCCGGATCCGCATGGCGTGGTCGGCCGCAGGACGTTCCTGCATCCCACCGTGGTGTCCGCGGCATTGATGCCCGATGCGGTCGACGGCTACGCCGGCGCGCCGCAAAGCGTGTACTCCGATGCCTTCCTCGACGACGTGCCATTCGAAGGGCCCATCGGCTACAAGATCGAAGCGCCGCCCATCCATCCCATCCTCGCCGCCATCACGCTGCCGGGGCACGGCGAGGCGCATGCGCGCCTCATGCGCGAGCTGTCGCACATGCAGGTGCTCATCGCGCTGCTGCGCGACGGCTTCCATGATGAAAGTCCCGGCGGCACCGTGCACCTCGCCGTCGACGGCACGCCGGTGCTCGACTATCCGCTGCGCGAGTACCTGTGGGACGGTGTGCGCCGCGCGTTCGCCTCGATGGCCGACATCCAGTTCGCCGCGGGTGCACGCGCCGTCGTGCCGGTGCATGCGCGCGGCGCGGCGTACGTCGATGCGGCACGCACGCGGACCGCGATCGCCGGCTTCGCCCTCGGACCGCTCGTGACGCCCATCGTGTCGGCGCATGTCATGGGCGGATGCCCGCTCGGTCCCGACGCGAAGCACGCCGCGGTCGACACCGGCGGGCGCTACCATCATCTCGCGAACCTCTACGTCGCCGACGGATCGCTCTTTCCGACATCGATCGGCGCGAACCCGCAGCTGTCGATCTATGCGATCGCGGCGAAGCTTGCGAGCGCCTGGGCCTCGGAATGGCGGCCTTGAGGCATCCGCCCTCGTCGCTTCGCCGGACGCGCTCGCACGTCGTCGTCTTTAGTGTGCCTGCTCTAACGCAGATACGTACATTGGATCTTCATGCGGCGCCACGCCGCGCCTACCAGGAGACGACGATGCAGCATGCAATCAGGCCGGCGTTCGGCGACACCGTGCGCGCGGCTTCGCGTCAGATGTGGCTTGCCGGTCTCGGCGCGGTGGCGGTTACCCGCGAATGGGCCGGAAAGGAAGCCGGCAATGCCTTTCGCGCGCTGGTCCGCGAAGGCACGGCCGTCGAATCGCGCGCCATGCGCGTGGTCGGCCGGCGCATCGACACGTCGGTCGCGCGCGCCGACGCCCTGTGGCGGCAGGCACGCGACACGGTCGAAGGCGCCACCCGGGCGTATGCCGACACCGTCGTGACGCTCGTTCGTCAGGCCCTGCCTCGTATCGACGCCGGCACCCGCTCCGGCAAGCCGGCGGCGCGCAAGCCGGCGAAGCCCGCGCGCAGCACGCGGCACGCGAAGCGCGTCAAGCGCACGGCCGTCCGCACCACCAAGCGCGCCGCGCGCCGCTGATTCGAGTACCATCCGCGTCGCCCACGCTCGTCCGCCTCGTCCGCGAGGCGGACGGTCTCGCGCTCGCATGACGACGCGCACACGACGCCGCCACACCAGCACCCGCGCACGACGCGACGCGCCGCGCATCGGTCTCGCGCTCGCCGGCGGCGGTCCGTTCGGCGGCATCTACGAAGTCGGTGCGCTGCTCGCGCTGGCCGATTCGATTCGCGGCTTCGATCCGTCGCGCCTCGACGTCTATGTCGGCGTCTCGTCGGGTGGCTTCGTCGCGGCGGCGCTCGCCAATGGCTTGTCGCCTTCGCAGATGCACCGTCTCTTCATCGCCCGCGCGCCCGAAGCTGCGATGAGGCCGGCCCTCTTCCTCCAGCCTGCGTTGCGCGAATACATGCGCCGCGCGTCGAGCCTGCCGCGCCTCGCGCTGCGCGCGTGCCTCGACTACGCGCGCCATCCGTTCGAGCGCGGGCTGTCGGCGTCGCTCGCCACGCTGGCGCGCGCGCTGCCGACGGGCGTGTTCGATCAGCATGCGGTGGAGGCATTCCTCGCGCGTCTCTTCGACGCGCCCGGCCGCAGCAACGACTTCCGGCGCCTGCGCGCGCGGCTCTACGTGGTCGCCACGCATCTCGACACCGGCGCGGCGGTCACGTTCGGCGCGAAGGGCCACGATCACGTCCCCGTCTCGCGCGCGGTCGCCGCGTCGAGCGCGCTCCCCGGCCTGTTTCCGCCGGTGGAGATCGACGGGCAACACCACGTGGACGGTGCGCTCAACAAGACGCTCAACGCTTCGCTCGCGCTCGACGAAGGTGTCGCCCTGCTGATCTGCGTCAATCCGCTCGTGCCCTTCGACGCGACCCGGCGCGAGCCGCATGTCCGCTCCGCCGTCGACACGCTGCATCAGGGCGGCCTACCGCTCGTGCTGTCGCAGACGCTGCGCGCGGTCGTGCGCTCGCGCATGCAGGCGGGCATGGCGAAGTACGCGCAGCGCTATCCGCACGCCGACATCGTTCTGTTCGAGCCGGCGCGCGAGGATGCCGACATGTTCTTCGCCAACCTTTTCGGCTACGCGCAGCGCGAGCGGGTGTGCGCGCTTGCCTTCGAGTCCACGCGCGCGAACTTGCGCGAGCGCGCCGAGTCCCTTGCCCCGCTGCTGTCACGGCACGGCCTCGCACTCGACGAGTCCCGTCTTGCCGACCGTGGCCGTAGCCTCCACGACGCTCTGTGCGACCCGCGCCCGCTGCGAACGTCCGCGAGGCGCGGCGTGCGCCAGACGGCACGCGATCTCTCGCACACGCTCGATCATCTCGAGCGGCGTCTCGCGCTATTGCGCTGACTCGGCCGGCGGCACGCAACGCGCATGCCCACCAAGCCGCCTCGGCGCACCCGGCAGCGCATCCTGGACACCGCGCTCGCGCTCTTCAACCGCGACGGCGAGCCGAACGTCACGACCGCGCACATCGCGGACGAGATGAACATCAGTCCGGGCAACCTGTATTACCACTTCCGCAACAAGGACGACATCATCGGCGAGCTGTACGCGGCGCACGAAGCTTCGCTCGCGCCGCTGCTCGACGTTCCGCCCGAGCGCAGCGTGTCGGTCGAGGACTTGTGGCTGCTCTTGCACCTGCTGTTCGAGCGGATGGGCGCCTACCGCTTCCTGTACCGCGATCTCGACGAGATCACCTCGCGCAACCGGCGCGTGGCGCTTGCTTTCGCTGCACTCGTGCGTCGGGGCGAGTCCGCCGTTCGGACGCTCGCCGACGGGCTCGCCCGCGAAGGCGTGCTGGAGGCAACGTCGCGCGAGCGCGCAGCGCTGGCGCGCAATGTGGTGCTCGTCTGCACGTACTGGATGTCGTTCCAGCGCGTGAGCCAGGTTGCGCCGGCTTCCGTCGCGCAACGCGACACGGCGCGAATCGACCCCGGGCAGGCGGCGTACCAGGTGCTGGCGCTGGTGGCGCCATTCCTGGTCGGCGATGCGCGCGCGCTGGTCGAGCGCCTTGGCGAGGACTATCTTTAGCCAACCTCGGGGAGGAGGCGAACATGGCGAAGAAATGGGCGAAGTTCCCGCACTCGAACAGCGCCTTCATGTACGACACCAACGCGATCCGGAAGAACTGGCCGCGTCTTCATCGCGGCGACGGGGAGCCGTTCCCGGCCGCGAGCCAGGTGCTCGACGCGTGGCGCTTCTACCATGCCGGTGATTTCCCGCAGGCGGTGGTCCTCGGGCGAGCCGCGGGCGGCAACGGCAACAACGCCGCCGTCAAGGCGCAGACCGTGTACGCCGTGCACCTCGAGAAGGACGAGGCGACGCGGCTCGCGCTGCTCGAGCAGGCGTTCGGCTGGGCGGACGAGTATCGCAAGAGCGCGCCCAAGGATCCGAACGGACATTACCTCTATGCATTCGCGCTGGGACGGTACGGACAGCACATCTCGGTGGCGAAGGCGCTCGCACAGGGCTTCGGCGGCAAGATCAAGGAGGCGCTGACGACCGCGCTGAAGCTCGCGCCGCGGCACGCGGAGGCGCACACCGCGTTCGGCGCGTATCAATCCGAGGTCATCGACAAGGTCGGCGCCCTCGTGGCCGGCATGACGTACGGCGCCAAGAAGGACTCGGCGGTGGAGCACTTCAAGCAGGCCCTCGGGATCTTTCCCGAATCGCCGATCGCCCACATCGAATACGCCAACGGCCTGTTGCGCCTCTTCGGCAAGTCGCGCATCGACGAGGCCGCGCGGCTGTACGAGCAGGCGGCCGGCGCGAAGCCGATGGACGCGATGGAGCGGCTCGACGTGGAGGTGGCGAAATCCGAGCTGGAGTGAGCTGCCGCGATCCCGCCTGATCTCAAGCCGCCGCGACGGCGGCGGCGAGCGCGGGATCGAGGTCGCCTTCGAACGGCCACGGCGACATCAACGTCACGAGCAGCAGCTTCTCGAACTCCTCGCCGAAGCGCGCGGCGATGCGATCCGGATCGGGGCACAACCCCTCGTCGGTGACGAGGCCGAACTGCACGATGCCGCCGTACGAGATGATCGACACGCCCATGCCGATGTCGCCCGACTGGGGCACCCAGAACATCAAGCGGTCGATGCGGCTCCCCGCGAGATACAGCGGCTGCCGCGGCCCGGGCACGTTGGTCATCACGGCCGTGGCGTTGCGCGCCAGCGCGACGAGGAGCGCTTCCTGCAAGGCACGCGGTCCGGCTCCCATCGCGGCCAGCAACCCGAGCGCGACGAGCGGCTGGCAGGAATCCTTCAGCGCACGCATGTTGGCGCGCACGGCATAGAGGCGCTCGACCGGGTTGCCGATGCCAAGCGGCAGCTCGAGGAACACCAGGCCGAAGCGGTTGCCGAGCTTCCACGCCTGCTCGACCGGTCGCAGATTCACCGGCACGAGCGCACGCACGGTGACGCCGTCGACGCCGTCGCCGTGCTCGGTGAGGTAATCGCGCAGCGCGCCGGCGACGCACGCGAGCAGCACGTCGTTGACGGACGCACCGAGCGCCTTGCCCACGGCTTTCACGTCGTCGAGCGCGAGCGGATCGGTCCACGCCACGCGCTTGCCTTGCGTGACCGTTCCCTTGAAGCGCGTCGGTGAATCCTGCGACATCAGCGCGAGTCGCGCGACTTCGGCGGTGAGCGCGCTGCCCTGTTGCGCGAAGGCCACGGCGCGGGCCGGATCGCTCCAGATCGCCGCGCCCTTGTCGATCAGCATGCGGCCGAGCTTTCGCGCCGTGTCCATCACGTTGCCGACGGGCGCCAAGATCTGCGACAGCGGATCGTCGCCCGCCGCCTCTTCGCCAGCGCGCCGCCGCGGCGGCGCCTCGAACGGCATCGCGGGCGGTCCGTCGGGCGCCGAGTCGGTCATCGACAGCATCACGCGCACCAGCGCGATGCCGTCGGCGTAGCAGTGATGGACGCGCGCGATCAGCACGCTGCCCTGCCGATAGCGAGGGATGACATGGAACTGCCAGCGCGGGCGCCCGGCCGGCAACGGAGTCGCGATGAGCGACGAGACGTAATCCTTGAGCGCCTGGTCCGCGTCACCACGCGGCAGGCGGGCGATGACGAGATGATCGTCGAGACGAAAGCCGCTCGACGCTTCCCAGTAAGCGCCGTCAGCGCGCTCGACCGGCCGCTCGCGAAAGCGCGCG
Source organism: Casimicrobiaceae bacterium (assembly GCA_035493035.1). Classification (GTDB taxonomy): domain Bacteria; phylum Pseudomonadota; class Gammaproteobacteria; order Burkholderiales; family Casimicrobiaceae; genus VBCG01. Next base: position 30,615 of record DATJIS010000107.1, read on the forward strand.
AAGCGCAGGAACCGGCGCTCGAGCATCGCCCGCACGCGCGCGACATCGAGCGGCTCGGCGAACATCAGCACGCCGCAGATCGTCATGAGATTGCCCGGCCGATCCATGCGCAGCCAGGCATTGTCGACCGGCGACAGCTTCTCGCGTCGTGCGCGCGTCATCGCGTGTTGATCGCGTCGATTGGCGCCCTCGCGGGCTTCGCGCTAAAGTAGCACGCCACGCGCGCGAGGAGCACCGAGATGGCCGCTACATCGAAGAAGGGTGCCGCCGCCGGCAGCGCCGCCAAGCCGGGACCCGCCACGAAGAAGCAAGCATCCGCGGCGGACGCAGATCTCAAATCACGCTTCGAGGCGGCCGCGGCAGCGGCGAAGCAGGGCAAGCGCCGTCCCGACAACGCGACGATGCTCAAGCTGTACTCCTACTACAAGCAGGCGACCGAAGGCGACGTTCGGGGTGACCGCCCGGGCGGCCTGGACTTCGTCGGCGGCGCCAAGTACGACGCATGGGCGAAGCTGAAGGGCGTGACGCGCGACGAGGCGATGACCGCCTACATCAAGCAGGTCGAGCGGCTCAACCGCGAGTGAGGGCGGCGCCGCGCTCGACGCGATAGACGAGCTGCACGAGCCCCGACGGATATCGTCGCTCGTGTACGAGCGCGAGTGCAATGCAGCGCGTGCCCGTGGCGACGAGCGGCGTGCCGCCACCGAGAATGACGGGATGGATCGACACGACGACGTCGTCGATGACGCCGGCGGCGAAGCAGTCACGCACGAACTCGCTGCCGCCGACCAGCGCCATCGCCCTGCCCTCGCGCGCACGAAGCTCCGCCACGACGTCGGCCACGGGCCGCGACGTCGATAGCGTGTCGGCGGAGGCGATCGCGACATCGTCCCGTGGCGTCAGCACGATGACCTTGCGGCCCGCGTACGGCCATTGCGGCAACGCGAGCGCGCTCTCGTACGCGCACGCGTCGGTGAGCACGGTGTCGATGCGCTCCGGAAACGCCGAGTAGCCGGAGTCCGCGTCGTGGAACAGCCACGAGCGGTCGCCGCCGGGACCCGCGACATAGCCGTCGAGGCTCGTCGCGGCGAAGAGCTGTGCGCGGCGCGTCAAGCCTTGCGGGCGCGCTTCGCGCCTTTGGCCCCTTGGGCGCCTGTGGCCGTTTTGCCGGCCACCCGTTTCCTCGAAGTGGCCTTGACCGACGGCGGGCGGGCTGCTGTGGCGCGGATCAGGTCGTTGACCGATTCGGACAGCGCGTCCACCCGCTCGGTGAGACGCCGCACGTCGCTCTGGGTGTGCACGCCGAGACGCGACAGCGCGCGCGCCACGCGCGCCTCGAACACCTGCTCGAGCTTGTCCCACGTGCCTTCGGCCTTCGCCTGCATCTCCTTCGCCTTCGCCTGCGCCGCTTCGCGCGCCGCCACTGCGGTGTCGGTCGCGGCCTGCCTCGTGCGCGACTCGAGCGCCTGGCCCTGCTGCACCAGCGCATCGAAGAGCTTGCCGCCCTCGGCCTGCGCGCGCGAGAACGCGCCGAGGCCCGCCAGCCAGATCTGCCTCGACGATTCGAGCACCGTGTCGGCGAGCGCCTTGCCTTGTGCGTCGCCTGCTGCTTCGTTGTCGGCCTGCGCCTGCGCCTTCGCTTTCTTGAGCATCGCTCGCCCCCGTTGTGCATTGCGCCGCGTCGATATGCCGCGCACGTTAGGCGATTGTAGGCGGGCGCGTTAGAGCGCGCGCTCTAAAGGGTCGCGCCGACAGCGCGCGCGCGGGCGGCGGTTACAATCCCCGCCGCAGAGATGGGGGAGGATGACATGGCGTACTTCGTCACGGGCGCGACGGGCTTCATCGGTCGCTTCCTCGTCGGCAGGCTTCTTGCTCGCGGCAAGCCGATCTACGTGCTGGTGCGGCGCGGCTCGCAGAAGAAGCTCGCCGCGCTGCGCGAGCGTCATGGCGCCGACGATCGGCAGATCATCGGCGTTGCGGGCGACCTCTCCAAGCCGAATCTCGGCGTCGCCGACTCCGACCTGCGCAAGCTGAAGGGCAAGGTCGAGCACTTCTTCCACCTGGCCGCGATCTACGATATCGAGGCGAGCGCCGACGCGCAGCGGCAGGCCAACGTCGAAGGCACGCGCCACGCCGTGCAGTTCGCCGAAGCGATCGACGCCGGCTGCTTCCACCACGTGAGCTCGATCGCCGCGGCCGGACTCTACGAAGGCACCTTCCGCGAGGACATGTTCGAGGAGGCGGAGGAGCTCGACCATCCCTACTTCCGCACCAAGCACGACGCCGAGGCCATCGTGCGCAACGAATGCGCGCGCCCGTTCCGGATCTATCGCCCGGGCTTCGTCGTCGGCCATTCGAAGACGGGCGAGATCGACAAGATCGACGGGCCGTACTACTTCTTCAAGGCGATCCAGAAAATGCGCGAGGTGCTGCCGCCGTGGATGCCGACGATCGGCATCGAGGGTGGCCGCATCAACATCGTGCCGGTGGACTTCGTCGCCGACGCGCTCGACCATATCGCGCACAAGAAGGGGCTCGACGGCAAGTGCTTCCACCTGACCGATCCGGAGCCGCACCGGATCGGCGAGGTGCTGAACATCTTCGCGAGGGCCGGCCATGCGCCGCAGCTCACGATGCGCGTGAACGCGAAGCTGTTCGGGTTCATCCCGGCGCCGATCCTCTACGGGCTGGGCTCGCTCGCGCCGGTGAAGCGCGCGATGAAGGCCGTGCTCACGGATCTCGGCATCCCGCGCGACGTGTTCCAGTTCGTCAACTGGCCCACGCGCTACGACAACCGCGAGGCGACGAAGGCGCTCAAGGGCTCCGGCATCGCGGTGCCGGACCTGGAGAGCTACGCGTGGGTGCTGTGGGACTACTGGGAGCGCCACCTCGATCCGGACTTGTTCATCGATCGCTCGCTCGCCGGACGCGTGCGCGGCAAGGTGGTCGTCGTCACCGGGGCTTCGTCCGGCATCGGGCACGCCACCGCGCTCAAGCTCGGCGAGGCGGGCGCGCACGTGATCCTGGTCGCGCGCGGCGAGGAGAAGCTCGCGGCGACCAAGGCCGAGATCGAGGCGCTCGGCGGCACGGCGTTCTCCTGCACGGCGGACATCGCCGACATGGCATCGTGCGACGCGCTCGTCGCGCGCGTCACCAAGGAGCACGGCGGCTGCGATTATCTCGTCAACAACGCGGGTCGCTCGATCCGGCGCAGCATCGTCAACTCGCTCGACCGTTTCCACGACTTCGAGCGCACCATGCAGCTCAACTACTTCGGCGCGATCCGGCTCATCATGGGCTTCCTGCCGCGGATGATCGAGCGGCGCAGCGGGCACGTCATCAACATCTCGTCGATCGGCGCGCTGTCCAACGCACCGCGATTTTCCGCCTACGTCGCATCGAAGTCGGCCCTCGACGCGTTCGCGGCGTGCGCGGGGTCGGAGTTCCTCGACAAGAACATCACCTTCACCACCATCAACATGCCGCTCGTGCGCACGCCCATGATCGCGCCCACGCGCATGTATGAAAACGTCCCGACGCTGTCGCCGGAGGAAGCGGCCGGCCTGGTCGTGGACGCGATCGTGCGCAGGCCCGTGCGCATCGCCACGCGCCTCGGCGTGTTCGGCGCGATCTGCCACGCCGTCGCGCCACGCCTGACGCAGGTACTGCTCAACACCGCGTTTCACATGTTCCCCGATTCCGCGGCGGCCCAAGGCAAGAAGGACGAGGGCACGCCGCTCACGGCAGAGCAGATGGCGTTCGCGCAGCTGACGCAGGGGATTCACTGGTAGCCGACGCGTCACGCGCGGCGCGGTATTCGCCTGCGACGAGGTCGAACACCAGCCGGTCGTGCAGCATGGTGTTGTGCCCGATGCCGGTCAACGCGATGTTCGTCGCGCCCGGCAGCTCCGAGGACGTCTGCGGCGCGACCATGGAATCGTGGCGCGACCAGATCGAGACGATCGGCGGCGCCTCGCGCGGCGCGGCCACGTCGAGCGCCGTGAGCCACGCGCTGTCGGGCCGCAGCTGCGACAGCGAAGTGCCGAAGAATCCCCACGCGTGAACGCTGCCGCGAAAGGGCGCCGCGAGGGTGACCAAGCGCCTCACGCGCGTCGCGCCATAGCGACGCAGGTACGCCAGCAGCACGAGCCCGCCCATGCTGTGCGTCACGACGAACGCCTGCGCGGCACCCGTCTCGGCGCACACGCGCTCGATGCAGGCGTTGACCTGCCCGGCGAAGAGGTCGATCGAGCCGAGCGGCGGCCCGTACGACGGTGCGTACACCGGTCCGATGTCCGCGCGCCGCAGCCAGCGCACGAAGGTCGACCACAAGCCGGCATTGCAGAGCACGCCGTGCACCAGCACGACCGGCAGCCGCGCCGGCGCCGGCGTGGGGTCCGGCACGAGGACCCGATACAGAAGAATCCGGAACATGTCGCCTGCGATCGTCCAGTATTCCCGCGCAACGAGGCGAACGGTGGCGAGCGGACCGATGCGTGCGCCGGGCGGGCGCGGCGCCCGATAGATCCACGACAGCGTGAAGTAGAGCGCGACGAAGATCGCGAGCACGCCGAAATAGACCAGCGGGATCGCGATCAGATATCCCCAGGGCGACGCACCGGTCGCGACGGCAGGTGCGATGACGCGCACCGCGAACGTCGAGCATGCCACGACGACCACGACGGCGACGGTCCAGGCGCTCCACATGACGCGCGTCGATCAGGTCGCTTGCACGCTGGCGTGCGAGCGCCACATCTTCAGTGCGTTCTGTGCCGCAGCGAGATCGGCGATGAACACCACGCCGGACAGCGTCTTGCGTACCCGCCGCGTCATTTCGCCGCCGGCCCATAGCGCGACGTGCGCCGGAAGCTGGCGCCGCAGCGCGAGCAGCGCATCGCCCGCCTGGCGCACCGGAAACGCCGCGGAGAACGAGAGCCCGACGATGTGGATCTTGTGCGCGATCGCCGCGCGCCGAATGTCCTCGAGCGGCGTCTGCGGTCCGAGCGAGATGCATTGCACGCCTTCGGGGACGAGCAGCGCCTCGACCATCAGCAGGCCGAGCCCGTGCTGCTCGTTGGGTAGCGTCGTGAGCAGCACACGCGGCACGCCGGTCTGGCGCGGGAATGCATTGATCGCCGTGCGCAGCGCGACCTGCAGCTGCTCGGTGTACGTGTGCTCCTCGAAAACCTGCAGCTCGCCGCGCATCCACGCTTCACCGACCGCGCGGTTGAGCGGCGTGACCGTCTCCTGCACGAAGCGCTGGAGACCCTGGCGCATGACGAGATTGGCGAGCGTGTGCTGGAGCGCGGTGACGTCGTGCGAATGCAGCATCGCGAGCACGTCGCGCTCGAGCGCGGGCGCGGGCGCGTCGCGCGGGTTGCTCGCGCGTGCGTCGGCAAGCGCGTTGAGCTCCTCCGCCGACAGCGGGATGATCTTGCCGGGCCGCATGCCGACATCCATCAGCCGCTTGATCGCGCGCAGCTTGCCGACCTCGGCCACCGAATACTGGCGCTCGCCGTTCTCGTCGCGACGCGGCTTGGGAAACGCGTAACGGCGTTCCCACATGCGCAGCACGTCCTTGGACAGCCCCGTCTCCCGCTCGACCGCGCTGATATTGAGGAACAGCGGGTGGGTATCGACGGGTGGATTCATTGTCCCGGACGGTGGGTATAGAATGGACAAGTCTAAGACTCCCGAGGGACATTTGTCCAAGACAATGGTCTGGCGTCGTCTCCTCGACCTGCTGCGGTTGCGGCGTTCCGGCGACACGCGCCCGGCACCAACGGGTCCGCGTTCCTCGCGCGACGTCTTCGGGCCGCTTCTCCTCCTGCTCGCCGCCGTTGCCGCGACCGCGGCGCTCTGGCATGTCGTGGACGGTCGCCTGACCGGTGGCTTCACGCCGGTTGCCATGATCCCGGACGCCTTTCCCGACGACGGCGCCGGTGATGCGCTCGCCCCGGGCGAGGCCGAAACGTATCTGCCGATTCCGGGCGTGCTCGACGACGAGCGTGTCGCCGCTGCGCTCGGCCCCGTGGCCAAGCTCTCGTGTCGCCGCGACGATCCGCCGGATTCCGCCGCGCGGTCGCAGGAGCCGGCGGCGCTCGACGAGCCGCTCGCCGCAACGGGCGCCGACGCGGAGGTAGTTGCGGCCGAGCCGCTGGTCGCCGCCGCCAACGCGCCCATCGCGATGGTCGCCATCGGCCCGGAGGCCGTCATCGACGACGGCGCTTCGTGCCCCGCGCTGCTGCACTGGACGTTCAACCGGCTGCAAACCGGCAAGCCCGAATCGCTGTGCCAGTTCGAGGGCAAGGTCGTGCTGATCGTCAACACCGCGAGCTACTGCGGCTACACGCACCAGTACGAAGGCCTCGAAGCGATGTACCGCAAGTACAAGGACCGCGGGCTCGTGATCGTCGGCTTCCCGTCGAACGACTTCGGCAACCAGGAACCGGGCACGAACCACGAGATCGCCGAGTTCTGCCGTCTCACGTACGGTGTCGAGTTCCCGATGTACGAGAAGTCGAGCGTCACCGACCTGCGCAGCAATCCCCTCTTCACCGCGCTCGCCGCGCGCACGGGCACGTCGCCGCAGTGGAACTTCCACAAGTACGTCATCGACCGCAACGGCCAGGCCGTCGCGAGCTTCACGAGCCAGGTCGAGCCCAGCGACCCTTCGCTCATCGCGCTGGTCGAGCGCCTCCTCGCGCAGCGCGGCCGTCCCTCCTGAGCTAAAGCAGCACGCGGGCGAGGAGCGTCAGCCCGTTCACCACGAGCAGGGCGGCGATCAAACGCAGCACGCCCGCGCTCGAAAGGCGCCCGTGCACGCGGTGACCGAACCAGAGGCCGATCAGCATGACCGGCACCAGCGCGACGATCAGCGCGAGCAGCCGGACGTCGAGCAGCACGCCCGCGATGAGGAACAGCGCGACGCGCAGCCATACGCTCAGCGCAACGACGGACGAGGCCGTCGCGCGGAGCGCCGTCTTCTCGCGGATGCGAGCCGACAGGTAGACGATGTAGATGGGGCCGCCGCTGCCGAAAAGCGCCGAGAAGACGCCGCCGACGACGCCGATGGGCCACACGAGCCAGCCGGGCATGCGGGCGGGCCGCGGCGCGCCTGAGAGCGTGTACGTCCCGTAGAGCGTCACGAACATGCCGAGCGCGAGGAGCGCCGGCGCCGACGGCAACCGTACGAGCAGCGTCGCGCCGAGTGCAATGCCGATGAGCATGGCCGGCACGAGCTTGCGGCAGTCGCTCCACGCGACGACGCGCCGGTAGCGCCACGACGTGCTCGTCGCGGCGAACGAGTCGAGCACGCAGATCATCGGTACGCAGGCCGCAACGGGCAGGACGTGCGCGAGCAGCGGCACCGAGACGATCGCGGAGCCGAAACCGGTGGCCCCGAAGATGACGTAGCCGAGCAGCGCGCAGGCCGCCGCGAAGAGGACGAGCGACGGCGTGATCTCCGGAAGATTGAGGTGCGCCATGGTGGGAGACATGCTGAACCCGGCCCGCAGGGTGCCGCGCCCGCCACGTTATAATTCTGCGTTTAGGCGAGCTAGCTCAGCTGGTTAGAGCAGAGGAATCATAATCCTTTGGTCGGGGGTTCGAATCCCTCGCTCGCCACCAATTCCCGCGTGTCTGTTCCGGAGACATAGGTAACAGATCATTCCGAAGACATGGGTAACACTTCGCCTTGAACGGGTTGGCGCCCGG
>DATJIS010000108.1:0-132327 GCA_035493035.1 Casimicrobiaceae bacterium
TGCCTACCGCTTCCGACAAGAACGTCGTCAACTCGCTCGCGAAGGGTTTCCGCGTGCTCGAGGCTTTCACCAGCGACGAGCCGGAGCTGCTGCTCGCGGAGGTCGCCCGGCGCGCCGCTCTCGACAATGCGACGACCTTCCGGCTGCTCAACACGCTTGTCATGCTGCGCTACGTCGAGAAGGTGGAGAACAGCCGCAAGTTCCGGCTCACGCTCAAGTGCCTGGACCTGGGCTTCAACGCCATCGCGCATTCAGACCTGCGCACGCAAGCGCGACCGATCCTTCGCAGCCTCGTGGGTGAGGTGAACGAGGCTGCGTCCATCGGGGTGCTCGAGGGCGTGGAAGTCGTGTACATCGAGCGCATGCAGGCCGGGATGACGCGGCTGGGCGTCGACGTGCGCATCGGCAGCCGCGTGCCGGTTCACTCGACCGCCATCGGCCACGCGATCGTCGGCTTCCTGCCGCGCGAGGAGCAGGAACGGCTGCTGGTCGCGGCACCCCGCAAGAAAATGACCGAGCGCACCGTCACCGACGTCAAGGTGTTGCTGCGCCGACTGAAGCAAGTGCGCGAGCGCGGTTACGCCATCGCGGACCAGGAGAACGTGACGGGCTTGTGCGTTCTTGCGGCGCCGATCCTCGACCCGGATGGGTTCCCGGTCGCTGGCCTGAGCGTCGCCGCGCCCGCGTTTCGCATGTCCGCGCAAGCCTTCGAAAAGGCGGGGGTTGCCCCGCTCCTGAACGCCGCGCAGCAGCTGTCGAGGGGTCTCAACGCCACCGGCGGCTTCGCGCTCCATTCCACCCATCACTGAACTTCCTTCCTGGAGATACACGGAACCATGGCCATCATGACGAACTTCCACGGCATCATTCCCGCGATCGCGGTGCCGTTTCGCGCCGACTACAGCGTCGACGAAGCCGAGCTCGGCCGCTTCGCAGCGTGGCTCGCGCAGCGCGCGGGCGTGGTCGGCCTGATGACCAACGGCCACACCGGTGAAGTGTTCTCGTTGACGGCGCGCGAGCGGGCCGAAGTGACGCGGATCACCGCGAACGCGGTCAAGAACATCTGCCCGGTCATCTCCTCGATCGTGTGCGAGGGGATCGCCGAGGCGATCGAGCATGCGAAGCTCGCCAAGGAGGCGGGTGCCGCGGCGCTGGACATCATGCCGCCGCATCACTGGCTGCGCTTCGGCTTCAGGCCTCAGCATGTGCTCGACTACTTCAACGCGATCGGCGAGTCGAGCCGCCTGCCGCTCATCGTCCACGTCTATCCGGCCTGGACGCGCGCGTCATTCTCATCCGAGCTGCTCGCGCAGCTGGCCCAGCTTTCGCACGTGCGCGCGTTCAAGATCGGCACGCGCGACATGAACAAGTACGCCCGTGACCTGAAGGCCATTCGCGCCGTTGCGCCGGAGAAGGCATTGCTGACGTGCCACGACGAGTACCTGCTCGCCTCGATGGTGCAGGGCGTGGACGGCGCGCTGGTCGGCTTCGCATCGCTGGTGCCCGGGCTCATCAACGACCTGTACGACGCCGTGAAGCAAGGCGATCTGCGCAAGGCGATGGCGATCCAGGCGCGCATCGATCCGCTCAAAGATGCGGTGTACGGCGCGGGAGAGCCCACGGGTGAAGCGCATGGCCGCATGAAGGCCGCGATGGCGGCGCTGGGGATCCTGTCGAACGGCCGCGTGCGCCCGCCGACACACGCGCCCAGTGCGGAGGAAAGCGCCGCCATTCGCGCGGCGATCGAGGCTGCAGGGTTGTCGGAACGCGTCGCTGCCTGATACGCGGGCAATCAGGAGGAACACCGTGGCAACACCGCAAGTTTCGCGCGAAGGTCATGCGCCGCGTGGCCGTCCGCTGATCGACATCCAGCGCGTCAGCAAGACCTACGTCACCGCCTCGAGCGGCAGCGTCCATGCGCTGAACAAGGTCGACCTCGAGATCGCGGACGGGGAGTTCGTCTGCGTCGTCGGACCTTCGGGGTGCGGCAAAAGCACGCTGCTGCGCATGCTCGCCGGGCTCGACACGTACGACGGGGGCACGTTGTCCCTCGACCGGCAGCCGGTGACCGGCCCATCCGGCAAGGTGGGCGTGGTGTTCCAGGCGGCGAACCTGCTGCCGTGGCTCACCGTGCGCGAGAACGTGCGCCTGCCGCTGCGTGTCGGTGGTGGTCACGAGGCGGCGGATGCTCGCATCGATGGGTTGCTGGACATGGCGGGGCTTGGAGACTTCGGTCGTCGCTACCCGTACGAGCTGTCCGGCGGCATGCAGCAGCGTGCCGGCATCTGCCGCGCGCTCGCACGCGACCCGCAGATCCTGTTGATGGACGAGCCATTCGGCGCGCTCGACGCACTCACGCGCGAGCGGATGAACATGGAGCTGCAGCGCATCTGGCAAGCGAATCGCAAGACAATCCTGCTGATCACGCACAGCATTTCCGAAGCGATCTTTCTCGGTGATCGCGTGGTGGTCATGTCGGCGCGCCCGGGGCGCGTTCTGGCCGACCTGGAGGTGCCGATTCCGCGGCCGCGCAGCTTCGACACCATCGTGAGCCATCCGCGCTATGCGGCGCTCGCAAGCGAGATCCGGGGCTTGCTCAATGCGCAGGAGACGACACCCAATGACTGACACGCTCACCCGGTCCGCCGACTCGCCGGCGGAAATTGTGCAGCGCGCGGACGTGGGCCCCGACGCGGCATTGCAGAGCTCGGTGGAGGATGCCGCCCCTGTGCCGCGCACGCGCCCGCGATCAGGCGTGAGCGGCTCGCTTATCGCCGGCATCGGCCTGGTCGTGCTGATCGCGTTGTGGGTGCTCGCCGTGCGCGTGCTGCGCGTGCCGCCGTATATTCTTCCCGCGCCCGAGGCGGTGCTGAAGGCGCTTTGGTCCGGTTTGGCGATCGACCCCGCCAGCCCCAAGGGCTATTACCTCCCGCTCTGGAGCACGCTCAGCAACGCGGCGACGGGCTTCGCGATCGGCAGCGCGCTCGGCCTCCTGCTCGGATCGCTGATGGCCGAGAGTCGCTGGGTCGAGAAGCTGCTGATGCCGTACGCATTCGCGCTGCAAAGCCTTCCCAAGGTCGCGATTGCGCCCCTCGTGGTGATCTGGTTCGGGTTCGGCGACGGCAGCAAGATCGCGATCGCCGCGCTGCTCTCGTTCTTCCCGGTGCTCATCAACAGCTTCACCGGATTGCGCGCGGCGGAGCCTGAGAAGCTGGACCTCATGCGCTCGCTTTCCGCGACGCGCTTCGAGACCTACCGCATCGTGAAGCTGCCCAACGCCGCGCCGTTCATCTTCGCCGGTCTCGACATGGCGGTCGTGTATGCGCTCCTCGGCGCCATCGTGGCCGAGTTCCTGGGCGCGCAACAGGGCATGGGCGTGGTGATCACGCAGGCGCAAGCCGTTTCCGACGTCGCCGGCGTGTTTGCCGCGCTGGTGATCCTTGGCGTGCTGGGCATCGTGCTTCACAGCTCGGTGCGTCGTCTGGAGCACCGCGTGGTGCACTGGGCGCACCGCGGCAAGCGCTGAGCCAATTTTCAGGAGGACGACATCATGCAGGTTACGAGAAGGCAGTGGCTACAGGCGACCGGCGCATTCGCGGCTGCGCTAGCAATCGGACCCCGCGGGGCACGCGCCGCAGAGCTGCGCACCGTGCGCTTCGGCATCGGCCAGAAAGCGATGGCGCCGAACGTGATCAACTGCGTCATCGGCGAAGTGCTCGGCTACAACAAGGAAGAGAACTTCACGATCAAGCCGCAGGCGCTGGGCGGCAATTCCAACGTCCAGGTGGCTGTCGAGCGCGGCGACGTCGACATCGGCATCGGCGTGCCGTCGTTCGGCTTGCCGTTGCTCGCGAAGGGCGAGTGGGGCGCCGCGATCAATTTCTACGAGTACACGTACCCGTACAAGTGGGACATCGTCGTGAAGCCCGGATCGCCGATCAAGAGCTACGCCGATCTGAAAGGCAAGAAGATCGGTGTGTCGGACTTCGGGGGAACGGAGTATCCGGTCACGCGCAACGTGCTGAAGTCGATGCGCATCGACCCGGACAACGACGTGAAGTGGGTGGCGGTCGGCAACGGCGTCCCGGCCGGCGTCGCGCTGGATCGCGGCGCCATCGACGCGCTCGCGTACTACGACACGGGATTCGGGCAGATCGAGGCCGCGGGTATCGGCATGCAATTCCTGCCCCGCCCGAAGGACCTGCCGATGGTCGGCGGCCAGTTCCTCATGGCCAAGAAGTCGATGCTCAAGGACAACCGCGATCTGCTCGTCGGCTACGGCCGCTCGGTGAGCAAGGCCTCGCGGTTCATCCTCGCCGACCCCACCGCGGGCGCCAAGGCGTTTCTGGCAATGTATCCCGAGACGGCGCCGCGGGGCAGCTCGACCGAGGACGCCATCAAGGCGGTGCTCGTGGCGATCGGTCGGCGCATCAAGCTCTACGAGCCGCCGTACCCCAACGCCAAGATGGGAAGCATCAATCCGCAGGAGTTCAAGACCGAAGCGGAAATGAATGGCTTGAAGATCGCCGACTACAGTGCCTTCTACACCAACGAGCTCATCGACGCGATCGATCATTACGACGTGAAGGCAATCCAGGCGCAGGCCGTCGCGTACAAGTGACGGCGCGCCCGGTGTTGAGGTCATGTTGAAGGCCGATCGCACGGCGCGCAAGGCGCTCGTCACCGGTTCGAGCTCGGGCATCGGCGAGGCCATCGCACGACGGCTGCTTCACGACGGCTGGGACGTCCTCGGCCTCGACCGCGCGCGGCCCTCGATCGACGCAGCGAAGTTCAAAGCGATCGAGGTCGATGTCACCAATGAGGTCGAGGTGTCGCGGCGTGTCGCTGCGGAAGGTGAGGTCACCGCCGTCGTGCACGCGGCGGGCTACATGCGCGTCGCGTCGGTCGGCGACCTCAACTTGGACGATGGCGAGAACATGTGGCGCGTGCATGTGCACGCGGCATCGATTCTCGCCAACGCGCTCGCGCCTCGCCTTCCCGCCGGGGGGCGCATCGTTCTGATCGGTAGCCGAGCGGCCTCCGGTGCGGCCGGTCGCAGTCAATACGCGGCGACCAAGGCCGCGCTGGTCGGCATGGCGCGCTCGTGGGCCATCGAACTGGCGCCGCGGGGCATCACGGTCAACGTCGTTGCGCCGGCCGCAACGGACACGCCGATGTTGCGGGACGGCGCGCGCGCCGCCGTGGCGCCCCGTACGCCACCTATCGGCCGCTTCGTGCGGCCCGAAGAGGTCGCCGCCCTCGTCGCGTTCCTGCTTTCCGACGACGCAGCCGCCATCACCGGCCAGCAGCTCGTCATCTGCGGCGGTTCGTCGCTGTAGGTTCGCATCCGCCCAACGCATCTATCAAGGATCAGCCGTCATGCCCGTACGCATCGTCGACGTTCGCGAAGTCACCAAGGCCATCGCCTCGCCCATTCGTAACGCGTACATCGATTTTTCGAAGATGACGACCAGCCTCGTGGCGGTCGTGACCAATGTCGAGCGCAACGGGCGCCGCGTCGTCGGCTATGGCTTCAATTCCAACGGCCGCTATGGCCAGGGCGGCCTCATTCGCGAGCGTTTCGCGCCGCGCCTGCTCGACGCCGCTCCCGAGTCGCTGCACGATCAAACCGCCGACAACCTCGACCCGGACCGCGTGTGGTCGACGATGATGAGCAACGAGAAGCCGGGCGGCCACGGCGAGCGCTCGGTCGCGGTGGGAACGCTCGACATGGCCGTGTGGGATGCCGTCGCGAAGATCGCCGCGAAGCCGCTTTTCCGGCTGCTCGCGCAACGTCACGGTGTTCAGGCGGATCCTAAAGTCTTCGTCTATGCCGCGTGTGGCTACTACTACCCGGGCAAAGGCAACGATGCGCTGCGCGCCGAGATGCGTGGCTACCTGGAACGCGGATATTCGGTGGTGAAGATGAAGATCGGCGGCGCATCGATCGACGAGGACCGCGGCCGCATCGAAGAGGTGCTCCACGAGATCGGCACGACCGCGAAGCTCGCCGTCGACGCGAACGGCCGCTTCGATCTCGAGACCGCGATTGCTTACGCGAAAATGCTGCGCGACTACCCGCTGTTCTGGTACGAGGAAGCCGGCGATCCGCTCGACTTCCAGCTGCAGGCAACGCTCGCGCAGTTTTACCCTGGGCCAATGGCCACGGGGGAAAATCTCTTCAGCCATCAGGACGCACGCAACCTGCTGCGCTACGGCGGCATGCGTCCCGACCGCGACTGGCTGCAATTCGACTGCGCGCTGTCGTACGGACTGTGCGAATACCAGCGCACGCTGGAGGTGCTTGCCACGCACGGCTGGTCGCCGTCGCGCTGCATTCCGCACGGCGGGCACCAGATGTCGCTCAACATCGCGGCGGGACTGGGGCTCGGCGGCAACGAGAGCTACCCGGATCTGTTCCAGCCGTATGGCGGATTTCCCGACGGCGTGCAGGTCCAGCAGGGCTACATCACGATGCCCGAGCTTCCCGGCATCGGCTTCGAAGGCAAGTCCGACCTGTACGCCGAAATGAGGCAGCTCGCGGAATGAGCACGCTGCACGAAGCGATCGCTCCATCCGGTTTTCGCGGCAAGGTCGTTCTGGTCACGGGCGGTGCGAACGGACTGGGTCGAGCCGCGGTACGGCTTTTCGCCGAGCGCGGCGCGCGCGTCGTGATCGGCGACATACGCGATAACGAAGGTGCCGCACTCGCCGATGCGCTTCGCGCGGCGGGTCATGACGCGCGGTTCCTGAGGCTCGACGTCGCGAGCGAGGACGATTGGCAGGGCGTCGGCCGGACACTGGCGGAGGACATCGGCAGCCTTCACATCCTCATCAACAACGCGGGCGTCATCGCGCGTCGCGGTGTGATGGACGCAACGCTCCAGGACTGGCATCGCGTGATGGACGTGAACGTCACGGGCGCGTTCCTCGGTACCCGGCAGATGGCGCCGCTCATGCGCAATTCCGGCGGCGGAGCGATCGTGAACGTCTCGTCGACGGCGGGGCTCATCGCCCATCACGACGTGGCTTATACGGCCAGCAAATGGGCGCTGCGCGGATTCACCAAGGCCGCCGCGCTCGATCTGGTCCGCTGGAACATCCGCGTCAATTCCGTCCATCCCGCCACGATCGCGACCGCGTTGACGGATGCCGCGCCGAGCGGGCATATCGAAGCGAATCGACTCGCCATCCCCATGGGCCGCGAAGCGTCGGGCGAGGAAGTCGCCGAAGTCGTCCTGTTCCTGGCGTCGGATCATGCATCGTTCGTGACGGGCGCCGAGATCGCGGTCGACGGTGGTTTGAGCACTGCCGGCGTCGCCTGGATGCGTCGGCGGATTCAGGAGCAGTGGGTGCGGGGAGAGGAGCGCGACGCCGCGCTGCCGCGCTCGCAATGATCGAGCCGTCAAGGGCTACCCGGGCTCGCGTCACCGCGAGATACTGGCGCTCTGACGGCTTTCCTCCACGGGCTTCGACATGCACAAGTCTGCGGGCCGGGCCAAGACCGGCAACCCATCGACGGTCAAGGCGACCGGCCATTGCGTTTGCGGAGACGTGAAGTTCGAGATCGACTATCCGGCGTTCTGGGCCTGGCATGACCATTCCGATGCCAGCCGCAGGGCGCACGGTTGCGCCTACGCGACGTACGTCGGCACGTGGCGCAGCCGATTTCGCATCTTGGAAGGATTCGAACGCATTACGCGTTTCGAGGAACCGCACACGCGCGCAACACGAAGCTTCTGCGCCCGATGCGGGACGCCTCTGTTCTACGAACGCGCGAGCGCTCCGAAGTGGGTGAACATTCCTCGTGCGCTGTTCTCGGGACGCACCGGGCGCGAGCCGCGCTATCACTTATCGATCCAGGACAAAGTGGATTGGGCTTACATGGGAGAGCCTCTGGGGCCGCTGAAGGGTTACCCCGGTGTGGTGTGGGCCCGGCCCAAGCGCAAGAAGGCATGGCGCTGCGCGAGGTATTGTGACCGAGTAGCTGATTGCAGTTGATCGCTCGCCGGCAGCTTATCGAAGGCAACGGCGACAGCGGGTTCACAGGGCAGCACAGCCGCGAGCATTCCAGCGGCACCGATACCGCTTGCGCTGCGTGCATTCCCTTACATCCCAGGCATCCCAATGAATCCCGGCTGTTCTCTGATGCGTCCCATCCACCGTTGGACTGCGAAATAAGGGTCGAGATCGATCTGGCCTTCGGCCGCGAGCGCGACGTAGGGAAAGCAGCCGATGTCGGCGATCGTGAGCCGGTCGAGCGCGAGCCACGGGTGGTTCCTCAATCGATGCTGCAGCGCGTCCAATCCCTTGCGGCCAAGCGCGTGGGCTTCCTCGAGGTTTCCGGGTCGCTTGAACTTGCAGATGATGCGCGCCTTGGCGAGGCCGTACAGCGTCTCGTTCTCCATGACGGCGAGCCATTGCATGACTTCCGCCATGGGCTGCGCTTCGAGCGGCAGCCATGTCGTTCCACCGTACTTGCGCGCGAGGTAGACGAGGATCGCAAGCGAGTCCCAGACGTACGTGCCGTCCTCGTCCTCGAGCATGGGCACCTGGCCGCGCGGATTGAGCGCGAGATACCACGCTTCGCGCTGCTCGCCCTTCGCGAGATCCACCGCGCGCAGCTCGTGCGGCAGGCCGAGCATCGAGAGGAACAGGCGTATGCGGTAGCAGTTGCCGGACAGTTCGAAGTCGTAGAGCTTGATCGGCATGAGATCCTCCGTTCGGACGGCAGTTGCGAGGAAGCCAGCGAAGCCTAGCACCGGTAGCTCGTGCGCTCCTTGCGCCAACGGCCTTCGCGTGAGGCCGCGCGAGCCACTACAGGTCGTTGTCGCCGGGGTCGCGCATCTTCGGCGACGCCCGCACGTTCATTGCGCGAGACCGCTCGACCGCCGCAGGAAGCGACCGGCGCGCTCCGTCGGCGCGTCCTCACGAGCGTAACCCACCGCTCCATTGACGATGACGCATTCGATGCCACGCGCAGGCTGCGTCGGATGCTCGAACGTGGCGAGGTCGGCAACGGTCAGCGGGTCGAACACGGTGACGTCGGCGTGGTATCCCTCGCGCAGCTCTCCGCGCTCTTCGAACCCGAAACGGCGTGCCGACAGACCCGTCATCTTGTGCACGGCGATCTCGAGCGGGAACAGCGCCAGATCTCGCGCGTAGTGCCCGAGCACGCGCGGGAATGCGCCCCACAAGCGCGGGTGCGGATGCGCGTCGTGCGGCAGGCCGTCCGAGCCGATCATGGTGGGCGGATACGAGAGCACGCGCTGGACGTCGTCTTCGCGCATCTGGAAGTAGCATGCGCCGCCCGGCTGCAGGCGCTCGCACGCCGCGTGCTGCGTGCAATTCCACTCGCGCGCGATGTCGGCCAGGTAGCGTCCCGACATCTGCGGATGGGGTTCCGACCACGTCACGAGCACGTCGATCACGCCATCGACCAGGTCGGTGCGCAAGACGGTCGAGCCGGCCGTGTAGGGATACGCATCGAGGCCGATCGGCTGCGTGTCCCGCGCGGCATCGATGTGCGCAAGCGTCTCCACCGTGCGACCCCAGTTGGCCGGTCCGGCGCACTTGTGATGCGAGACCACGAGCGGAACCCGGCCGCGCCGCGCGGTCGTGAACGCTTCATCGAGCGACGCGATCACGGCGTCCATCTCCTGGCGGATGTGCGTCGTGTAGACGCCGCCGTATTCGCCTGCAATGCCCGCGAGGTGCGCGAGCTCGTCGACGTCCGCCGCGCTGCCCGTCGCGTAGAACACCCCGGATGAAAGCCCTAGCGCGCCGTCTTCCATGCCTTGGCGCAACAGCGCCGCCATGCGAGCCTGTTCATCGCGCGTCGCCGGCCGATAAGGGTCGTCCATCGCGGCCACGCGCAGCGTCGAATGGCCGATCAGTGCGGCGACGTTCACAGCCGGTCGCGCACATTCGACGGCCTCCGCATACGCCGCCATGGAAGCATGTCTGTAGTCGTTCCCGATCAGGTTCAGAGGTGGCGGCACGCGCTCGCGCGCGAGCGGCGCAAGGCTGATCCCGCAGTTGCCGACGACGACCGTCGTCACGCCTTGACTGATCTTGGGCAGCATGCCCGGCATCGACAACACGGCCTGGTCGTCGTGCGTGTGCACGTCGATGAAGCCCGGTGCGACGATCTTTCCGGCGACGTCGATCACGTCGGCGCCGTTCGCTGGAAGTCCTGCGCCGATGGCGGCGATGCGACCGTTCTCGATGCGGACGTCGGCGTCCAAGCGCGCGGCGCCGGTGCCATCGATGACGCTGCCGCCTCGCAGGAGGAGGGGGGCATGCGCCGTCGACGCGATGGCGCTCATACGATCTTGCGCAGCCGCGGATCGAGCAGGTCGCGCAGCCCGTCGCCGACCATCTGCAGCGACAGCGCGCAAAGCACTATGGCCACGCCAGGAAAGAGCGGGAGCCAGATCGCGCGGTGTGCGAACTGCTGGCTGTTGGCGATCATCGTGCCCCACGTCGGGATCGCGGGTGGCACCCCGACGCCGAGGAACGACAGGCCCGCTTCGGCAAGGATCGCGTACGCGAAGATGAAGGTCGCCTGCACCAGAATCGGCGACGCGACGTTCGGCAGGATGTGAACGAACAGCATGCGCCACGACGGAACGCCGATTGCACGCGCCGCGTCGATGAAAGGCAGCTCGCGTACCACGAGCGTCGACGCGCGCACGACCCGTGCGACGCGCGGCGCGTAGACGATCGCGAGCGCAAGAACGACGTTGGACATCGAGGCGCCGAGCGCTGCGACCAGGGCGATGGCGAGGAGAATGTCGGGGAAGGACATCATCGCGTCGACCACGCGCATGATCGGCGTGTCCATGCGCCGATAGAAGCCTGCACAGAGGCCGAGTAGGATTCCCGCACCCACCGACATCAGCACGACGAGCGCGCCGATCATCAGCGAATAGCGGGCGCCGAACACGACTCGCGAGAATACGTCACGCCCGAGCTCGTCGCTGCCGAACCAATGGGTGGCCCGCGGGCTTTGCAGGCGGTCGAGCACCTTGAGCGACATCGGATCGTAGGGCGTGATCCACGGTGCCGCCAGCGCCACGATTGCCATTACCGCGAGGATCGCCGCGCCGACGAGGACCACGCGACGCGCGAACAGCCTTCGCAGCACGACAGTGCCGGAACGCCGCGGGGGCGCGCGCACGGAAAGGCTGGGCGCGTTGGCGGACATCAATACTTCACGCGCGGGTCGATCACCAGATACAGGAGATCGATTGCAAGGTTGATCAGCACGTAGAGCGCGGCGATGACGAGCAGGGCGCCCTGGATCACGGGATAGTCCCGGCGCAACACGGCGGATACCACGAGGTTGCCGACGCCCGGCAGGCCGAAGACCGTCTCGGTGACGATCGCGCCGCCGATGAGCAGCGCAAACGTCAGTCCCACGACCGTGGTCACCGGAATCAAGGCGTTGCGCAGCGCGTGGAGCATCACGACGCGCGTTTCGGACATGCCCTTCGCGCGCGCGGTGCGGATATGGTCCTCACCCAGCACGTCCAGCATGCTCGCCCGCGTGAACCGCAGGATCAGCGCGGAATTGACCACGCCGAGGACGATCGCGGGCAGCACGAGATGATGCAGGCGCACCGACAGTGCAACGCCGGGCTCGCCGTAGCCCGCGACCGGAAACCAGCCGAGCGCGACTGCGAAGAGCTCCATGAGCAGCAGGCCCAGCCAGAAGCTCGGAATGCTCGCGCCGAGCATCGCGAATCCCGAGAACACCTGGTCGATGGCGCGGCCGCGCCAAACGGCCGCCGCGATGCCGCATGGCACCCCGATCAGCATTGCGATGCCGAGCGAGAACAGCGTGAGGAAGAACGTCGGCTCGGTACGCTCGGCAAGCGCCTGCGTCACGGGGCGTTGCAGGAAGATCGACTGCCCGAGATTGCCGTGGACGAGCTGCTGCAGCCAGTAGCCGAACTGCACCGGCAATGGACGGTCGAGTCCGTAGGATGCGCGAAGCTTTGCGATGTCCGCCGCGCTCGCCTGCTCGCCGAGCATGACGGCGGCCGGGTCACCGGGCGCGAGTCGCGTGATCAGGAAGACGAGCGTCGCCACGATGAACATGACGACGATCATGCCGGCGAGGCGCGACACCAGGTAGCGGATCATCGGCAGCACTTACGCGCCGATGCCCGATCGGGCCTCGGCGCGCGGGTGATCGCGTGGAGTGTCGGCGTTATTTCGACAGACCCGTATTCCAGAAGAACGGCCAGGGCATCGCCACGTACCCTTCGAGCTTCGACGAGCGCGCCGTGAGGTTGTTGAAGTCACCCACGCGGATATACGGCACCTCGGTGAACACGACGCTCTGGACCTTGCCCCAAAGGGCAGCGCGCTGCTTCGGATCGGACTCGGCGTTGAAGGCCGAGAGCGCCGCATCCTTGGCTGGAGAGCTCCACCAGCCCGGCGCCCCGTCGCCGAGCTGAGGCGGCGTGAGCGTCGGCTCGGGCAGCACGGCGGAATGCGTGATGTAGATGTCCCACAGGGCCGGGTCGTTGCGGCGCTGGATGAGCGTCGACCAGTCGACCACTTGCATGTCGACCTTGTAGCCGGCCGCCTTCAGGTTCTCCGCCATGACGAGCGCCATGCGGTAATGGAAATCGTACTGCTGGCTCGTCAGCACCTTGATCGGCGTTCCGTCGTACTTGGCGCTGCTCGCGAGCGCGGCGGCCTTCTTCGCGTCGCCCTTGCCGTAGTTCTCGGTTCCTGCGGTCGAGTAGAACGGCGTGTTCTTCGCATAATGGTTCGCATCGGTGTCGTAGAACTTCGGATCGCCGAAGGCGGCGGCCATCATGTCCGCATTGTTGAGCGCGGCCTCGACCGACTGCCGCAGCGTGACATTGGTGAGCGGTCCCTGCTTGGTGTTGAGCACGAGGTACGGGAATCCGAACGGCGCGGTCAGGACGGGCTTCACGTTCGGTGCACTGGCGAGGCGCGAATAGGCCTCCACGGGCAGCACGTCGGCAAACTGATATTGGCCCGCGAGCATGCCCTCCACGCGCGTGTTGGCGTTCGGCACCGGGATGAAGCGCAGCTCGTCGAGCAGCGCCTCGCGCCTGCCGCCGTAGCCGCTCGCGGGCTCCTTGCGGGCGCTATAGCCGTCGAAGCGCACGAGCTGGACGTACTGGTCCGGCTTGCGCTCCTTGAACATGTAAGGGCCCGTGCCGATGAACTGCGTCAGCGGTTCCGCGATCGATTCCTTCGCCATGATGGCGGCGAAGCCGTTCGACAGCGCAAGATGCGCGACCAGGGGCGCGTACGGCCGATTCAGGGTGATCACGACGGTGTACGGGCCCTTGGCCTCGACCGACTTGACCTCCTTGGCCACGGCCTTGCCGCGCGGCGCCATCTTCATCCAGCGGTCGAGGGACGCGAGGACGTCGTCCGATGTCATCTCCTTGCCGTTGTGGAACTTCACGCCGTGGCGCAGCGGAATGGAATAGACGAGACCGTCCTTGGACACCGCCGGCAGCGTCTCCGCGAGCATCGGCACGACGTTCGAGTTCGCATCGTACGTGTACAGCAGCTCGTAGACGTGCTGCATGATCGTGCCGACGAGGTCGGCCGTGGAGGCCATCGGATCGAGCGTCTGCGGCTCGCCGATCATCGCGATGTTCGCGACACCGCCTTTCGGGGGCGCGGCCGTCACGCGCGCGGGCAAGGCGGCAAGCAGCGCCAATGCAGCGCACGAGAGCGCGACGGCCAGCGTGCGCGCCGCACGAGCGGGCATTACGCCGCGTATGCGCGCGAGGATGTGGTTCATGAGGACTCCTTGTCGTTGACCCTGCAGCGGCGCTTCGTCTTCCTTTTCCGCCGGGGTGCACGCTAGAGCAAGCGTCGCCGCTTGGCAAGCCCGGCCCCGGATTCGGCAAGGATTCCCCGCGTTGCTCTATCCGGACGACCTGGGACGAGAGGGCGACAGGCCCGTGTCGGTCCCAGCGGCCGCCGCCGGCGCTCATGCAGGCTGAAAGCGCGGCGAACGTAGGATCCGGCCGACACCGCCATACGTATCGCCCCCGACACGCGGTTCGGCATGTCGCCACTTCATCTCCGAGCCGCCATTCGGCACTATGCGGCCCATCACGAGTGGACCACGAGGATCGTCATGCAGATCGTGTGCCCGAAATGTGATGCCGTCCTGCGAAAGACGGAGGGGATTCACCGGCCCGGCGAACCGCTGGCTCGGTACGAGGAGAACGAGTACATCATCGTGTGCCCTTGGTGCGGGAACGAGCACCGCGAGGAGCACCGTGACGACACGAGCGCGTCGTCAGGCTGAAGGGCTGCCGCCCTCGGCATTGGGAGGATTTGCGGCGCCTCGCCGCAGGCGCATCATTGTTGCCATGGCGTGGAACAGGCGTGACGCCGGGTCTACGAGCTGCAACAGTATCGAGTAGTGATTGTCGCCGGGCAGGACCTCGCTCTGCGCCACGACGTTCTTCCAGGCGGCGCCGAGCTCCTGGTGCTGTCGGCGGAACGGCGGCAGCTCATCGCCGCCCACCGCCAGGTACAACGGCGCATCGGTGGCTGGCCTCATGGACATCGGGCTCACTCGACGCGCCGTCTCGAGATCCAGGCGCACCTTCGCGTTCACCGAAGGTACGTTAACCAGGTCACACAGATCGTAGATTCCGCTGATCGCCAGGCCCGCGCTGAAGACCTGCGACGGCAGGTCGCTCGCGACCTGGCGCCAATCGGCCGCGAGCGCCATCGCGGTCAGGTGCCCTCCAGCCGAATGACCGGAGATATAGAGCCGTCCGCGTGGCACGCCGAAATCGGCGGCATTGCGGTACAGCCACGCGCCCGACTCGAGGACCTGGCGCACGATCACATCGATCGTGACCGTCGGGCAGAGCGCGTAGTTGGCCACGAACACCGTCACGCCATGGCGGATCAGCTCCAGCGCCACGAAACCATGCTCGCGCTTGTCGAGCGCCATCCAGTAGCCGCCGTGCAGGAACAGCAGCCCCGCGCGACACTCGCCCTGCGCGGGATAGACGTCGACGGTCTGCATGCCGTGATCGCCATATCGCACGTCCGCCTGGAAGCCCGGCGTGCGGCGCGCGCTTTGCGACGCGGCTTCCCATTGCGCGAAGATGCGCGGATGGTCCGGCACCGCGAGGCGGTTGCGGTACTGCGACTCGTACCATGCGGCGTCCTTCATTGACGCCGAGCTAAACGCCGGTCGTAGTCGATGACGCGCTCATGCGCCGTGGAAAGCCGGGCAGGGGATCGGCGGATGCACCCGTGGGAATGTGACGCATCGTCTCCATCAGCTCGTCGTTCACCCATTCGCCCTTCGACAGCGCGCGCTCCGCGGTCAGCTTCGCCGAGCGCTGCTGCGTTCGATCCGTCAGCGGCCGCTCCTTACGCTCCCATTCCCGCAGCCGCGACTCGACTTGGTCGGCGCCGCCCTCCATGTACACGGCGAGGCTCAGCGCGTTCATCATGGCGCAAGCCGCCCCCTGCGCGAGCGAAGGCGTCATCGCATGCGCGGCGTCGCCCACCAGCGCCACGCGACCCTTGGTCCACGCGTTGAGGACCGTGGTCTCGTAGCGGTCGTAGCGCCCGTTCACCCTCGCCGCCTCGCGCAGCACCGGCTCCAGGAACGGGAACATGTCCAGCCACACGTCGAGCTTGATCGGCACGATCGATCCGTCGCTTCCGTACGGCGCCATCAATCCGAGGTACAGATCGTTTTCGTTGGCGGGCACGTAGAGGATGCGCTGCACGCGCGGCTCGAAGTTCCAGAAATCGATGACGTTGTCCCAGAAAGCCTCGGGGCCGAGCTCACGCCGGCAGCGCGGCACGATGAGGCGGATGAGGCCGTCCTGTGCCTTCTTGCGCTCCACGGCGAAGCCGACGGAGTCGCGCACGTTGGAGCCGACCCCGTCGGCGCCGACGACGAGGTCGGCCTTCACGGTGCGGCCCGAGCCGAGCGTCGCGGTTCCGTCCGGAGCCGCGCTGACGACCTCGCTGTCGTGGAGGATCTCGATGTCGAGCTGCCTCGCGGGCGCAAGCATGGCGTCGTAGAGGTCCTGCCGCGTCATGGTCGCCCACGGCTCGTGCTCGAACGGCTCGCGCGCGACCGTCTTGTTGTGCATGCGCGTTTCGTAGAACGGTGCGGTGAACGACTTCTTCGCGACGTCGTCGAACGCGCCGACCGCGCGGACGACGCGCAGCGCGTTCTCCCAAAGCACGATGCCCGCGCCGAACGATCCGAGCGTCGACCGCTTCTCGTGCAGGCGGACCGACCATCCGCGCTGCGCGAGCGCAATGGCGGCCGTCAGCCCCGCGTAGCCCGCTCCTGCGATCTCCGCGTGCGGCTTGCGTGTTGCTGTTCCCGCCATCTCAACGGCCCTTCCAGACCATGTCCTCGACCTTGAGATTCGACGACGTGATGAGCCCTTCCTTGCGAGCGGCGTCGATCCAGAACTGCATGTCGGCAAGCGAAGCGGTCGTGGTCCAGTGCCCGAGGTGCATCTTGTCGATCACCTCGGGAGGCAGCTTGCTGTTCTTGGCGATCGTCTGGCGGGCGATGTTCGGGTCGCGGTTGAAGTCGTCGATGGCCTTGTTGAGTGCACGAACGAAGCGTTCGACCACCGCCGGATTCTTGCTGATGTAGTCGCCGGAAGAGACGATGCCGGTGAAGAGAATCGGCGATTTCACGTCCGTGAAATAGTGCCCGAGCACGCGGAAGCCCTGGTTCGCGCCGAGGGTGTAGAACGGTTCCACCATGCCGGCCGCGGCGAGCGTGCCGTTGCGCACTGCACCGAGCATGTCGGGAAACGGCACCTCGGAGAAGTTGACCTTGTCCGGATCCACGCCATTCTTGCGCAGCCACTCCCGGAACATCGTCCAGTCGGTGTTGTAGCGAAGGTTGGTCGCGACGTTCTTGCCGACGAGATCCTTCGGCGACTTCACGTTCGGGTCGTTCGTCATCACGGCATGGACCGGGTCGTCGGATGCCTGCGCGAAGTCGAGCGAGACGTACTTGATGTCGATCCCGTTGTTGCGGGCGTTGATGACGCCGAGCGCGTCCGACACGCCGAACTGGATCGAGCCCGCCTGAAGCGCCGGTATGACGACACCTCCACCCGCCATGACCTTGAGGTCGACCTTCAGGTTCTCCTGGGCAAAGTAGCCCGCGTCGTTGGCGCGCCAGAAGTAGGCATAGATTCCGGCCGGAATGTATCCGACCTGGAGCTCGACCGGGTTCTGGGCCATCGACTGCGGTGCGCCGAGACACGTGCCGAGGCCGATGACGGCGGCGAGCGCGACGGTGAATCTCCTGCGTGCGTTCATTTCGTTGCTCCTATCGTGGTTGCCTCAGACGCGATGGGTACGGCGGGCCTCACTTCCTGACGCACCGCGGTGAAGACGCGGTGACGAAGCTGCAGGAACTGCTGCGACTCCTTGGTGGCGAGCTGGTCGCGCGGGCGCGGCAACGCAACGCGAATGTCCTCGACGACGCGCGCCGGCCGCGTCGACAGCACGACGATGCGGTCGGCCATGAGCACGGCTTCGTCGATGTCGTGCGTCACGAGCAGCGTGGCGAGCTTCATCTCCTGGCAGATCCGCATGACGAGATCCTGCAGGTCCATTCGCGTCTGCGCGTCGACCGAGGCGAACGGCTCGTCGAGAAGCAATAGCTGCGGTGAGGCCGCGATGGAACGCGCGAGCGCGGTGCGTTGCTGCATCCCGCCCGAAAGTTGCCACGGGTAGAGGTCTGCGGCGTGCGAGAGGCCGACGGCGGCCAGCGCTTCGCCCACGCGCCGCTCGCGTTCCGCCTTGTCGAGGTGGCGCAAGCCGAACCCCGCGTTGCGGCGCACCGAGAGCCAGGGGAAGAGACTGCGGTTGTAGTCCTGGAAGACGATCGACAGCCACGGTGGCGGGTTCGCGTATTCGACGCCGCGATGCAGGACACGGCCCGCGTCCGGCTTCACCAGGCCGGCAATGCAGCGAAGGAGCGTGGTCTTGCCGCAGCCCGAGGGCCCCACCACGGCGAGGAACTCGCCTTCGGACTGCCAGAACGCGGCTTCGCGAAGCACCGGGGCGGTCGCGCCGGCATACCACTTGGTCACGTGCTCGACGCGCAGGATGGCTTGCGTCGCAGTGACCTCGGTCGTTGGCGCGGTCACTCGGTCACTCCGCGCCAGCCGCGATGCCAGCGCAGCACGCGCTTCTCGAGCTGCAACATCGCGGCCGTGAACAGCCAGGCGAGAACGCCGATGACGAGCACGCCGGCGTAGACGTTCGCCGTGTTGAACAGGCGCTGGTTGCGCTGGATGAAGGCACCGAGGCCGTTGTTCGCGGCCAGCAGCTCGGAGATCACCATCATGATCAGCGCCACCCCGAGCGAGATGCGGATGCCCGCGAAGATGTGCGGCAGCGCTGCGGGCACGATGACCCGCGCGACAGTCGCGCCAGGGCCGAGCCCGCTGACGCGTGCGGTGTCGAGCAGCAGCTGGTCGACTCGCCTCGCGCCGTCGATGGCGGCGAGCAGCACCGGCGGCATGCAGCCGAACACGATGATCGAAACGCGCATCGCGTCGGTCGAGCCGAGGAGCAGCAGCGCTGCGGGCAGGACCGTCACCGCAGGCAACGCGCGCAGGAACTCCAACAGGGGTCGAAGCCACGGATCGAGCGCGCGGAAATAGCCGACGGCGAGGCCGATCGTGCTGCCGAGCACGATCCCGAGCGCCAGGCCGGCACCGACGCGCGCGGCGCTGGGCAGCACTTCGCGCACGAGAAGCTCGCCATGAAGGAGATTTCCGAAGCTCGACGCGATCCGCTCGAGCCGCGGCAGATACGGTGCAGGGAACCGTATCGCGGCCGCCTCCCAGCACGCGAGCAGGGCGAGCAGGAGCAGCGCCTGCCCGGCGAATTCGATGACTCGCCGACGTGGCGTCTCAGCTTGCACGATGCTCCACGCTCCACACCAGCATGCGACGCTCGGCCGCGAGGAACATCGCGTTCAGGACGAGCCCGATGACCCCGGCGAACATGGTCGCGGCCCACATCTGCGCGAACTGGCCGTTGAGCGCCGCGAGCTGCAGGAACGATCCGAGGCCCTTGTCCCCGGTCAGCATTTCCACCGTGATGGCGAGCACGAGGCCGATCGCCGCGGCGGTCCGAACGCCCGTCGCCATCGCAGGAAGCGCGGCGGGCAGCACGATTCGAGCCACGATCGACGCACGATCGAGTCCGAGGATGCGGCCGGTTTCGACGAAGCGTGGATCGACGCTTTCGACGCCGGCCTTGGTGTTGAAGAGCACGGGCCAGATGCTCGCGAACGCGATGAGCGTGACTTCCATGCGAAAGCCGAGGCCGATCACGATCAGCGCCACCGGAATGAGCGCGACCGACGGTATCGGGCGCATGAATTCGATGAGCGGCCGGGTGATACGCTCGAGCCACGGCACCAGCGCGAGGGCGATGCCCGCGGCGCCGCCGAGAACAGTGGCGACCGCCAGCCCCGCGGCCCATACGCCCAGCGTGCCGAGCGCCGCACGTCCAAGGTCCCGGCTGTTCGCGAAGCCGCTTCGCACGATGTCGAGCACCGAGGGAAGATCGCGGGCATCGATCAGGCCGAGCGCGCGCGTGATTTCCCACAGCGCCATTGCAGCCGCGATGCCTGCGGCTCCTTTCAGCGCACGCGCCGCCTTCATGCAAGCGCCTTCGTGGAGCTCATGCCTGCGCGCCCGCCGCGCGTCGCACGAGTTCGGCGATGGCCGCAGGCTGCTCCTCGGGAACGTAGTGATCGGCGTCAGCGACCTCGGCAGCCTCGAGATCCGGGCGCAGGTCGCGCGTGCGCGCGAACGCCTCCGCGCTGACGAGCTTGCTGTGCGCGCCGCGCACGAGGATCGTTCGATGGTGTAGCGATTCGACGGTGCTTTCCAGGCTGGCCTTGAGGCCCGCCGCGGTGAGCGCCATCGCGCGCGCGTCGGCCAGCGGACGATAGCCGTCCTTCGTCTCGCGGTAGCCATGTCGTGCCCTGCGGCGGATGGCGTCCGGCGGCAACAGGGGATAGCGTTGCGAGAGATAGCGCTCGACTTCGCCGAGGTCCGCGAAGGTTCGGTCTCCGCCTTTCACGCGGCTCTCGAGCTCTTCGAGCACGCGCGGTTCGATGAACGGCGTGAAGTCGACGGCGACGACGCTTCGCACCTGGCGCGGATGAAGGTTCGCTGCGACGAATGCGTTGCGGGCGCCGAGGGAATGGCCGAGGAGCACCGCGGGACCGGACGCGAGCTCGTCGACGAGCGCGGCCACGTCGTCCGCGAAGTCCTCGGCTTCGTAGCGCTCCGGCCGACCGCTGCGGCCATGGCCACGCTGGTCGATGCTCACGACGCGGAAGTCGTTCGCGAGCAGCTGCAGTATCGGTTCGAAGACGTAAGCGTTCGCCGTGATGCCGTGCATGCAGACGACGAGCGGGCCGGCGCCCGCCTCGATGGCGAAGATCGAGGTGGTTCTCAGCGCGTAGACTTGCGAGCGCATCGCGTCAGACCAGGCCGTCGGCACCCTTGATGTCCTCGACGCGCAGCCCGCCCACGCGTGCGCGCAATCGCCCGCGGTTCGTGAGCGCCACGATGACGGCCACCTCGTCGGGACCGGGCGCGTCGTGGAGCGTGACCGTCACCCCATCGTAGTACGAGCGCACGTACAGCGCGTCCTTGTGCGCGACGGGTATGTCGATGCAGGAACCCGGCGCCGCGCGCTTGGTCATCGAGGAGATCCATGCCTTGCCGCCGCCGATGCGCGCGCGGAGCGGGTTCGCGAACGTGGTCGTGAGCAGGGCGTTCACGTGCTCCTGCTCCCCGTTGAGGCCCACCACGCCGCCTTTGCCGTAGCCGCGTGCGACGAACGGGTGCATCGCCTCGACGGCCTTCCCGGCCATGACCTCGCCTAGCGCGGCGCTCGCCCGGATCAGGGGCTCGAGACTTTCGACGTAGGCTCCCGCGCAGGGATTGGCAAGCACCGCGACGACCGCGACCTTGCGCAGCGGCTCGGCTCCCTCGGGATCGTTCCTCTCCTCGATGAACGTGAGCCAGCGGTTTACCTCGAGATCCATCGCGCACCCCCGGAATGTCGACAGATCGTAAGACGATCTGACACAATAGCGCAAGTGCCGTGAATGCTCCCAGCCCCCTGCGCGTAGGTCCGATTGCCGCCCCGGTGCGCTCGCAAACCGTGGGCAACCTGCGCAACGCCATTCTCGCCGGGCAATTCGCGCCGGGAGCGCGGCTCGTCGAGGCGGAGCTGTGCAGGCTCCTCGGCGTCAGCCGGCCTTCGGTGCGCGAGGCGTTGCGTCAGCTCGAGGCCGAGCGGCTGGTCGTCATCACGCCTTTCAAGGGCCCGGCGGTGGCGAGGATCGAATGGCCCGAGGCGGAGCAGATCTACGAAGTGCGCGCGTTGCTCGAAGGCCAGGCGGCATTTCTGTTCGCGACCCGGGCGACGAGCGAGCAGGTCGGGGCCATGCGCCTCGCGTTGAAGCGCTTCGGCGAGGCCGTGCGCGACGA
This sequence comes from Casimicrobiaceae bacterium, assembly GCA_035493035.1. Lineage (GTDB taxonomy): Bacteria > Pseudomonadota > Gammaproteobacteria > Burkholderiales > Casimicrobiaceae > VBCG01. The sequence goes on from DATJIS010000108.1 coordinate 21,561, forward strand.
CGATCCCGAGGGCCGGTTGGTGCACACCGATGAGTTCTACAACGTGATGTTGAGCGGGTGCGGCAATACCGTCATCGCGGACCTGCTCACCGGGGTGCACGCGCGCATCAATGTGCTCCGGGCGAGGTCGATGTCGCAGCAAGGCCGGTCGAGCGAGAGCTATCGTGAGCTCCGGCGTATCCTCACCGCGATCGCTGCCGGCGACGCGAAGAAGGCGCGGGCGGCCTGCATCGAGCACGTGCGCCGCGCGGCGAGCGCCGCGAAAGCGAGCTTCGCTCCGCTACCGCGCGCACCGCAGCGCAGGCGGGGCACCGATTGAATGCAACAACCAGCCACTGAGGAGGCCTCCATGGCAAGCAGCGTGAGTTTCCAGCGTCCCGACGGCAAGACGGTGAACGGCTATCTCGCGGAGCCGGCGGCCGGTGCGCCTGCACCGGGGATGGTCGTGATCCAGGAGTGGTGGGGCCTGGATGCGGAAATCAAGGGCGTCGCCGACAAGCTCGCGCGCCACGGCTACCGTGCGCTCGTGCCGGATCTCTATCGGGGCAAGCTGGCGCTGGACGCCAACGAAGCGCAGCACCTCATGGACGGCCTGGACTTCGGCGATGCCGCGGGCCAGGACATCCGCGGCGCGGTGCAGTACCTGAAGCGTCAAAGCAGCAAGGTCGGAATCACCGGATTCTGCATGGGCGGCGCGCTCACCGTGCTTGCCGCGGCCAACGTGCCCGAGGCCGACGCGGCCGTAATCTGGTACGGCTATCCGCCGCTCGAGTACGTCGACGTCTCGAAGGTCCGGATGCCGCTCCTCGGTCACTGGGCCACGCGCGACGAGGTGTTCCCGATCGCTGGCGTCGATGCGCTCGAGCAGAAGTTGCGCAGCGCCAATGTCGCGCTGGAGTTCCATCGCTACGACGCCAAGCATGCGTTCGCGAACGAGGCCGCCGATCGCAAGAATCTGCCCATCCTGAAGCACGACGCGCAGGCCGCCGAGGTCGCGTGGAAGCGCACGCTCGAGTTCCTCGACCGGCATTTGAAGTCCTGACGCGGCGCTGCGGAGGCGGCACGCGGCGAGTTTCGTCGGCGTGACAGATTTCGTCCGCGATCACGGCATGATCGTATTGTGCTGAACCACAATACGTAGTACTTTTCGCCTGGTTCTACCGCAACACGGTGCGCAAGCAGGGGCATGCCTCAAATGCTTTACACCGCCCCTGCGCAAGCGCGCCTGCTTGCCGCGGGCGCCCGATCATGAAACGGCGGCGCCAGGCCGTCATCAAGGGAAGCTCGCTTCCGGCGCTGCGCATCGTCGTGCGCGACGGCGACGCGCATTCGCTCCGCACGGAGCTCCTCGAGACGATCGACAACGCGCGGCCGCTGCTCGCCGAGGCCATCGCGGTGCTCGATCTGCGCGAGCGCCTGGCAAGCGACGTCGACGCACATGACATCGTGACGGCTGTGCGCGACGCAGGCGTTCGCCTTGCGGCGGTGCTGATCGGCGATTCGGGCCAGCGAGACGCGCTTGCCGAGTTCAGCCTTCCGGTGATCGAGGCGCCGTTGTCGACGCGGGATGCGCTTCGCGACGCGGCGCTCGGAGAACGGGCAGCGCCGGATCAGCCGGATCCGCCCGCGGACGATCCGAGCGAGGACACATCCCCGGCGTCAGCGTCACAGCGTCCTGGCGAGTCGTCGAGCGGGCCAGGTCTCGCGCCCGTCTACCTCACGAAACCGTTGCGATCCGGTCAACGCCTTTACGCGCAGGGCCGCGATATCGTCGTTGCCGCACCCACGAGCCGAGGTTCGGAGCTCATCGCGGACGGCTCCATCTACGCGTTCAGTCCCATTCGCGGACGCGTGCTCGCGGGCGCGGGCGGGGATACGAGCGCCTGCATCGTCGCAACCGACCTGGATGCCGAGCTCGTTGCCGTCGCCGGCGTCTACCGTACCTTCGAAGCCGACGAGCTGAAAGCCCACGGCGGCGGGCCGGTCAGCGTCACCTTGTGGCTCGATGCCGACGGCAACGAGCGACTCACGCTCGCGGCGCTCGCGCCTTCGTCTTCCACGCAACGCAGATAGGAAACTCATCGCATGACAAGAGTCGTCGTCGTCACCTCGGGCAAGGGCGGGGTGGGAAAAACAACCACGAGCGCGAGCTTCGCCAGCGGTCTCGCGATGCGAGGCAAGAAGACCGCGGTCATCGATTTCGACATCGGCCTGCGCAACCTGGACCTGATCCTGGGGTGCGAGCGCCGCGTCGTCTACGATTTCATCAACGTCATCCAGGGCGACGCGAAGCTTTCGCAGGCGCTCGTGCGCGACAAGCGCAACGACAACCTGTCGATACTCGCCGCGTCCCAGACCAAGGACAAGGACGCTCTCAAGGAGGATGGTGTGAAGGCCGTGTTCGACGAGCTGCGCGACATGGGCTTCGACTACATCGTGTGCGATTCGCCTGCGGGCATCGAGACCGGCGCGCTCCTGGCGCTCCGCTTCGCCGACGAGGCGCTCGTGGTGACGAATCCCGAGGTGTCGGCGGTGCGTGACGCCGATCGCATGCTCGGCATCATCGACTCGAAGTCGCTGCGCGCGGAGCAGGGCCTCGAGCCCGTGAAGGAGCACCTCGTGATCACGCGCTACGTGCCCAAGCGCGCGAACAAGGGCGAGATGCTGGGCCACGCCGACGTGCAGGAGCTCCTCAACATTCCCATCCTGGGCGTGATCCCCGAGTCCGAGGTGGTGCTCGAGTGCTCGAACCAGGGGACGCCCGTCATCCTCGCGAACGGGTCGCCCGCGGCGCGCGCGTACGACGACATGGTCGCGCGCTTCCTCGGCGAGGACCGGCCGCTCAACTTCCTGAATGGCGAATCCGCGCCGTTCTGGAAGCGGCTGTTCGGAGGCTGAGCCGTGGGACTGCTCGATATCTTCGTCAGGAAGCGCGCCTCCGCGCACATCGCCCGCGAGCGACTGTCGCTCGTGCTCGCTCACGAGCGTGCCGAGCGCATGGGCAACGACGTGATCGCGCGGCTCAAGGAGGAGCTGATCGCGGTCATCTGCCGGCACACGGCGATCGACAAGGATGCGTTGAACGTCACGGTCGAGCATCGCGATAGCGTCGAGGTGCTGAAAGTCGACCTCGTGCTGCCCGAAGGCGGTCTGCGCCGCGCAGCGTCGCGCGCGTAGGCGCTCCCATCGCGGCTCTGCGGCGCGATCGACCGCGATGCCGGGCTCGACGGCGTTCAACGTGCCACCGGCAGCATGAGAGGATAGCCGGATGAGCGACATCTGGATCACCGTGATCGCGTTCGCCGTCATCGCGGGTGCTACGTTCGTGGGATTCTTCCTGCAGACTTCACTGCCCAAGGAGCATCTCAGCGATGCGTCCAAGGATACGGTCAAGCTCGGCATGGGGACCGTCGCGACCCTCGCCGCGCTGGTGCTGGGGTTGCTGGTGGGCTTTGCGACGGATTCGTTCAACGACCTGCGCACCGACGTGGAGCGCTCGGCCGCGACGACGGTGCTGCTCGACCGTACGCTGGCGCAATATGGTCCCGAAACACGGGACATCCGTCAGACGCTGCGCAGCGCGACGGCTGCGCGCATCCGCTCGATCTGGCCCGAAGGCGACTTTCAGCCCAGCGAGCCGGACATCGGCAATGCCGTCGCGCTCGCGGAAGCGGTCCAGTCGGGCTTGCACGGATTGACGCCGCGCACCGATGCGCAGCGCTGGCTCCAGACGCGGGCGTTGTCGCTCACCACCGACCTCGCGCAAACACGCTGGCTCATGACGACGCAGGCGAAAGGCACCGTTCCGACGCTGCTGGTGGTCGTGCTCGTCTTCTGGCTGGCGATCATCTTCGTCAGCTTCGCGCTGTTCGCGCCGCGAAACGCGACCGTGCTCGTGACGTTGCTGGTGTGCGCGTTGTCGCTGTCGGCGTCGATTTTCATCATGCTCGAGCTCAACAGCCCGTTCGGCGGGGCGATCAGCATCTCCAGCGCGCCCATGCAGGACGCGCTCGCGCGGCTCGGCCGGCCGTAACGCACGCCCGCGTCGTCGAGCAGACAACGAGCCACCGCGGCCGCTTCGGGTTGAGCGACCGGCGCTAGAGCAACCAGTCGATCGGCAGCGCCGAGAGGAGGTCGATCAGCGCGCGCTGTGCCGCGGTGGTGCCGGGCTCCGTGTCGTAGTGAACGTCCCCGGACGTCGTGTGGTCGATCCACTCCATGCAGCCGGGGCCGCTCGTGGGGCGAACCTCGTAGGCGTAGCGCGGCACGTCGTCGGCGAAGGCCCTGGACAGCTGCCCGGCAAGCGAAGGGCTCTCGATGATCAATCCCATTTCGGTGTTCAGATGGGCCGACCGCGGATCGAAGTTGAACGATCCGATGAAGATCCGCCGACCGTCGCTCGCGAACGTCTTCGCGTGCAGGCGAGTCGTGGCACTTGCACCGAGGGTTTGCCGCGCGGCCTTCTCGGCATCCTCGTTCGAGGGCTTGACCTCGTAGAGCCTGACGCCCGCGCGCAGCAGCTCGCACCGCCGCTTCGCATAGCCGGCGTGAACGAACGCCACGTCGGTGGAGGCGAGCGAGTTGGTGAGCACGCGCACGGTGACGCCTTCGCGCGCGAGGCCGACGAGCGCCGCCGTGCCATTGTCGCCAGGCACGAAGTACGGCGACACGAGATCGAACGACGCGCGCGGGCGACCCATGATCCGGAGCAGGTCGCTCAGCAGCAGCAGATCGGGCCTGCTCTGCGTGTCGAGCGTCTTCGCAGGGTCGTCGTGGACGAGCTTCGCGCCGGTCCATTCGAGATTCAGCGCGCGGGCCATGATCTCTCGAAGCAGCGGCGTATCGCGCACTGCCTGCAGGTAGGCCACGGCGTCGGGACCGGCGCGCGCTTGCGCGAAACGATCGTCGAGTCGCGCTTCGGTGGTCGAACGGGCCGCTGCCAGCACGCTGCCCGCCGGATAAGCCGAAGGGCTGTTCCAGTACAGGTCGAATTCGCGCGACACCGCGTGCACCGCGGCACCCGCGACCACGGCGTCGAGATCGCGGAACGCGACATCGTCACCAGCGCCGAAATATTCGTCGCCGACGTTGCGCCCTCCGAGGATTGCGACCTGGTTATCCGCGATGAACGCCTTGTTGTGCATGCGCCGATTGACACGCTCGAAGTCGAGGACGAAGTCGAGCGCGCGCGCGCTGCGATGCATCAGCGGGTTGTACAACCGGACCTGGACGTTGGGCTCGAGCTCGAGCGCGGCGATGACGTCGTCTAGGCCGCCGGTGTTGGCATCATCGAGGAGCAGGCGCACGCGTACGCCGCGCTCGGCCGCGCGGCGGACGTGCTCGAGCAGAAGGTAGCCCGTCGTGTCGCCGTGCCAGATGTAGTACTGGAGGTCGAGCGTGCGTTCGGCGGCGTCGGCGAGAATGACCCTTGCGGCGAAGGCGTCGCTGCCAAGGGGCAGCGCGCGGACGCCCGTCATCTCCGGGTGGTTGACGGCTGAAGCGGCCACCGCGCGTCCGAGACGCGTCGCGTCGGTGTCGACTGCTGCGAACGTCGTGCTGCGGCCGTCGAGTGAGGGCAGGCTCGTGCAGCCGGCGAGGAGAGCCGCGGCCAGTGCGGCGAGAGCGCGGATGCATGTTCCCGCGACCCGGACACCGCAACGAGGCAGGGCGCCGATCGCGCGTTTCACCGTGTCGCGCGGACCGGGCGCCCGCCGACCGGCTGCGTCGGTCGCCCGTTCATGAGAGAGGAAGTCGCATTGCGCCGGTCCTGCCAATGTCAGGTCGCGCTGACACGCGATCCGTCGATGCACTCGGTATAGCGGATCCGGCCGGTGATGTCGTTGCCAAACGCGACACGACGAGCCGCCGCCGGCTCAGGTCATGCGAGCCACGCGTGCACCTCGATCTGCCGCAGCACATGGCTCCAGGCGTCGTCGCCGAGGTTCGCTCGGGTGATCTCGGTCGCTCGCCAGGACTTGGCGCGGATCAGCCGGGTGATCGGCAGGGATGCGATCGCCGCCGACTCGGTCCACAGGTCTGCGCCTCGCATCAGCAGCAGCGTGGCATCGCGACTGGCCACGCGCTCGGCAAGCGCAAGCATGCGCGCGCGGCTGGGCAGCCGCAGCCGGGCGTCGAAGCTCGCCATGTGCCAGGGCGTCAGGAAGAGGCCGGCCACGGAGTTGGCGACGTGCTGCGCGCCGAACGTGTCGATCAGCGCCGCAGCGCTGCCCTGCCACCACGCCCGCGGTGCCGCGGGCGCGTCCGGATGCAACGCGGACAGCGGCCAGCCGTGCCTGCGAAACGCATAGTCGCCAGGTGCGGCGCGCGACTGGAGCTCCACGTGCGACAGCAGCAGCACGATGGGAGCCGTGCTGATGGGTCCCACATAGGGAACGGCGCCGAGCGCGAGGTCGAGCGCGTGATGGGGCAGCGCCTGATCGTTGTGGGCCGCGGCAGCGCACGCGTCCTCGCCGGTGACGGTCTGCGCGAGGCCCGGCCAATCGCAATCTTCGTGAGCCATGTCTCAATGGCAACCATAAGTAGTAACCTTAGTATACCACTTGTTGGAAAGTGACCTCGGTATACTGACCTCGGCGTCGGATCTCGCGAGGAGTGGCATGGGCGTCGTGATCAGCGGCAGGCGTCGGCCGGTACGGCCGGACTCGATCCACGTCGAGCGCGGCCGGAGGACGCGCCGTCGGATACTGGACGCCGCGCGGATCCGCATCCTGCGCGAGGGGTATGACGCACTGCGTCTCGACGCGCTGGCGGCCGACGTGGGGGTCACCAAGGCGGCGGTCGTCAAGTCGGTGGGCGGCAAGGCGTCGATCCTCCTCGAGCTCGGCGACGAGGATCGCCAGGATCGACTGCAGGTGATACGCGCAGCGCTCACCGCGCGCACCGGGGTGCGGCGGCGCCTCGCGGACACGCTGCGGGGCATGCTCGAGCGCGACGCGGCGCGGCTCAACGTGGTGATGGCCTACATCGGCTACATGTGGTTCTGGAGCGGAGCCGACCACGCCCGTGCGCAGGCCATGCTCGACGACACTCGCGCCCTGTTGTGCGAGTTGATCGCCGCGGCGTCGAGCCGCCGCCTGCCGGCTGAGCGCCTCGAAAATCTCGCGCTTCGCGTGATGTCAGGCTACGCGATCGGCCTGCGCGACGTGTATTACGGCCGCGCGACGCTCGAGGAAACCGTGCGCAGGGTCATCGATCACACGCTGGACTAGGTCCCGTCGCAAGTGGCGGCGCTCGCTACGTTCACGTCATCCCAGGTTCAACGCTGTCTGCTGACCCGGGCCTCAGCTGCCGCTGCAGCGCGGCGAGGTCGCACCACACCTGCTCGCGCGATATCTTGCCGTCGTTCACCTCGAAGATGTGGAGCAGCCGGAAGCTGACGGGGCCGCTCGTGCCCGGCATGAGAAACGGTGCTCCGTCCACGACACGGCCGCGCCACAGCGTCTCGTCGACCACGAAGCCGTCGCCGTAGAGGCGGCGCAGCGGCGTCACGCCTTCGCCCCTCAAGTGGGCGAACAGCATCTCGTAGAACGCGCGAATGCCGGCCTTGTCGGTCTGCTCGCCCACGGGCGACGGCACCACCTCGTGCCGCACGTCGTCGGCGAGGCTGCCGAGCACGCCATCGACGTCGTCCTGCGCCTCGTAGCCGAAATGCCGGTCGATGAGCGCATCCATCTGCTCGCGGGTCGTTGCCATGGCGGGTGCCTCGCGGAGGTCTAAGGTTCGTGAGACACGAGTATCGCGAACGAGCCTGCCCGTTGTCAAGAGACTTGTGTATCATCATGAGATGAGCGTCTCACTAAGGTCGCAGCAGAAGGTGCGCACGCGGGCGGCGCTCGTGGACGCCGCCCGGGCCCTCGTACGGGCCGGCAGCGCGCCCACCGTGGCTCAAGCCGCCCGGGCCGCCCGGGTGTCGCGCGCGACGGCCTACCGCTACTTTCCGACGCACGAGTCGCTGCTGGTCGAGATATCGAACATCACGCCGGCGGTGCGGCCGGTCGAGATGCTCCTCGACAACCTGCCCGCCGGCGACGTTGAGAGTCGCCTCGTCGCGCTGCTCGACCGCTTCACGCCGATCGTCTTCGCCGAAGAGGCGTCGATGCGAACCGCGCTGCGCGCTTACCTCGACACCTCGCTCAGGGCCGACGCTCGCGGCGATGCAGCCGTTCCGGTGCGGGAAGGCCGGCGCATGCGTTGGCTGGACAAGGTGCTCGAACCGGCACGCCGGGATCTCGGCAAGGCCCGGTACCGGCGCGTGCGTGCCGCGCTCGCGCTGACGCTCAGCATCGAGGCCGTGATCGTCTTGAAGGATGTGTGCGGCATCGACGACGAGAAGGAGGCTACTGCCATCCTGAGATGGGCTGGCTCCGCGCTCCTTCGCGCCGGCCTGGCGGATGCTCGCGCGGACAAGACGCGCAGGACGCGTCCCCGTACCGCGCCGCGCAAGCGATGAGGAGACTGCGCGGCTCGTGTCAGCGCAGCTCGGCCCGCGCATGCGGGCACGCCGCCACATAGCGCAGCAGGGCGTCGCCCAGCGCAGGCATGAGCATCGAGCGGCCGGTCCCGAGCGCGCTGTAGCGCGGCCGCGCAGCAGGCAATTTCAGCTCGGTGCTGCGGCATTTCACGAGCGTGTCGGGGCGAAGGCGTGCGGCATCGGCCGCGCGCACCGCAAAGTCGGCCCACGTGATCGGCTCGCCGTTGCTGATGTGCCAGATGCCCGCCGCGCGGTCGATCAGCAGGTCCAATGACACGTTGACGAGGTCGGGCACGTACGTCGGCGAAATGATCACGTCGGCGGGCGCGTGGAAGGGGCGGCGTGCGCGCAGCGCGCGCAGCACGGAGGTCACGTAGTTGAAGTCGTCCCACGGCCCGAAGAACGCGCTGGTCCGAATGACGAGCGCTTCCGGGTATTGGTCGAGCACACGCGCCTCGCCTTCGGCCTTGCTGCGGCCGTAGACGTTGAGCGGCGCCGGCCGGTCGGTCTCGACGTACGGCTCGCCGCGCCGGCCGTCGAACACGAGGTCGCTGGAAAACGTGACGAACGCGACATCGTGACGTGCGCACGCCGCGGCGACATTGCGTGGTCCGATCGTGTTCGCGCGGTAGCAGAGCTCGGCTTCCCGCTCGGCGTCGTCGACGCGCACATATCCGGCCGCGTTGATGACGGCCCACGGCTCATGACGCGCGAGGGCCGACTCGACCGACGACGGATCGGTGATGTCCAGGTCGCGGCGCGACAAAAGCGCGAAGTCGACGCCGCGCTGCGCGCAGATCCTCGCGAACGCACGTCCGAGCGTCCCCGTCGCGCCCGTGATCAGGATGGGTGCCTTGGGTCGAGGGGCCGGGGGGGCGTCGTCGCCGTTCACGCCATCGAGCGTGACAGGCTCGGCGAGGAATCGCTGCGGCCGCCGCCACCAGCCCGGTCCCGACAGCACGGGGTGCCGCGGCACGGTGCCGGTCGCGAGCGATTTCGCGAGCGACGCGATCGCGGTGGGCCGCGGCGGATCGGCGCGCACGTCGTATGCGCCGGGCTCGTAGTAGCCGCGACAGCGGGTGACGAGGCAGTTCCAGTCGAACGCCCCGAACAGCGCCCAAAGCGTCACGGCCCGCACGTCGGCGCCGTTGCGGTGCAATTCGCTCGCCGCCTGCCACACTTCGACCAGCCAGCGCAGCTGATCGTCGCGAGTCGCATCGATGTGTGCCTCGGTGATTGCGATCGGCAGGCGGTAACGCGCCCACGCCTCCTCGAGCAGCCCGCGTATGCCGTCCTTGCGAACGACACAGCGCGCGGCCTCGACGTCGGCATAGGCGTGGCGACCGTTGCCGCCGCGATAGCACGCCGCATAGGCGTCGACGTCCTCGGTGAGGAAGCGCTCGCTGGTGACGTAATGATTGACGCCGACGATGTCCGGTGGGCAAGGGTTCTCGAGGAACCAGGCGAGCTGGGCTTCGCTCGTCCCACCGCAAGTCGAAAGCCAGTCCCACAGCGGATGATGACGATCGACCTTGCCGCAGAGTAGGTCCCACGCGAGCCAGCGTCGTTCGTTGTTGTAGGCCGCCTGGTAGCGCAGCGTCGCGGTGCTGTACGTCTTTCCGAGGTCGTCGGTCTGAACGAGCTTTGCGGTCGCGTTGACGCGGCGAATCGCGCGCATCGCGAGGACGACGGCGCGGCACTGCGTCAGCAACGCCGTGGTGAACGCGCGGTCCGAGCGCGCGTGCGGATACCACACGCCGTACAGGCCGCTGAAGAGCGCGGTGGTCAGCGCTTCGTTCACCGGCGTGTAGTGATCGACCCACGGGTAGCGGGCCGCCACCCGCGCCGCGTAGTCGGCGAGCTTGGCTGGAAAGTCGGGATCGAGCAGGCTGGTGTGGCGCGGACCGCTGCCGTGATGCACGAGGCCGACGATAGGCCGTATCGCGAGCTCGCGCAGGCGGCCAAGTCGTGCGTCGGCCCAGCGCCAGTCCGGCTCGCACCCAGCGTCCGGCATGGTGTGCTCCCACAGCACCGGATAGCGCAACGTGCGAATTCCGAGATCGGCGCACAGGTCGAGGTCGCCGATGCGGCGGCAATGGCCCGAGCGCTCGAGCTGGCTGAAATAGCGATCGCCGACGCGGTTCAACGTCGGCTCGATGCCACCCCAGAGCTCGACGCGCGCGTCGGCGATCGCCGCGCCCGTTTCGTTCATGCGATGACCCGTGACGGACGGCCCGAGACCCTCACGCAGTGCGCGACGGCAACGATGGCGCGACGTCGTGCCGCGGCTGTTCGGCTGGAGGGCTCGCCACCGCCGTTGCGGCGCGCACGCGCGGCCGACTCCCTTCGGCGGGCCGCACCTTTTCCATCCCGAGCTTCGCGAGCACGTTTTCCGCGGCCTTCAGCGCCGCGCCGACGCATTGGTCCATGTTGTAGTAGCGATACTGCGCGAGCCGGCCGACGAACGTCACCTCGGGCGCCTGCTTGGCGAGCGCTTCGTATCGCTTGAACAGCGCTTCGTTCTCGGGACGCGGCACAGGGTAGTACGGGTCACCGCCATCGCATGGATATTCGCGCACGATCGACGTCCCGCCGTGGACCTGGCCGGTGAGATGCTTGAACTCGGTGATTCGCGTGTAGTCGTGGTCGTTGGGAAAGTTCACCGTGCCGACCACCTGGTATTGTGCAGCGCCGGCCAAGTGCTCGTGCTCGAACCGGATCGACCGGTAAGGAAGCTTGCCGTAGCAGTACTTGAAGTACGCGTCGATCGGACCGGTGTAGACGATGTGACTTGCGACGATCCGCCTGCGGATGCCGAAGAAATCGACGCCGCACTCCACGCGGATGTTCCTGTGGTCCAGCATGCGCTCGAACAGCCGGGTATAGCCTTCGAGCGGCATGTGCTGGAAGGTGTCGGTGAAGTACCGATCGTCGTGGTTGCTCCGCGTCGGGATGCGTGCCGCCACCGATGCCGCCAGCTGCGACGGGTCGAGTCCCCATTGCTTTCGCGTGTACCCGCGAAAGAACCGCTCGTAGAGATCGCGTCCGACGGCATTGAGGACGACGTCCTCGCTGGTGCGGATCGTCGCGCGCGGCTCGCGCACCGACTCGTAGAACGAGCCGATCGTCTGCTCGTTGAGCGCCAGGCCGTAGAGCCGGTTCACCGTGTCGATGTTGATGGGGATCGGCAGCAGGAGGTCGCCGACCTTGGCCCGCACGCGGTGCTCGTAGAACCGCCACTCGGTGAATTGCGACAGGTACTCGGCGATCCGCATGCCGTTGGTGTGGAAGATGTGCGGCCCGTACGGATGAACCAGCACGCCATGCGCGTCGACGCGGTCGTACGCGTTTCCACCGATGTGCGGCCGCCGGTCGATGACCAGGACGGTCTTGCCATGGCTCGCGAGTCGCTCGGCGACAACCGCGCCGGAGAAGCCCGCGCCTACGACCAGGACGTCCACGCGCATGCTGGATCGTCCGTTCATGCGGTGGCCGCGAGCTTGACCACGGGCGCGCGCTTCGCGCGCACGGCCGCGAGCATGTGCTCGCGCATCGCGGCGACGACGGAACCCCACGTGGCGGCGCATGCGCGCTCGATGCCGCGGGCAACGAGTCCCGCGTCCGGCGCATCGATCGCGCGCCGCGCCATGTCGACGAATTCCTGCGGCGAGGCCGCCACCTGCACGATCGGCGTGAAGTGGCGCACGACATCGGGTACCGCGGTCGAGATGACGGGCTTGCCGGCCGCCATGTATTCGAGCGTCTTGGTCGGATTGATGTTCGCCGTCGCCGCATTCAACGCGAAGGGCATGAGGCACACGTCGAACGCCTTCACGTAGGCGGGCAGCTCTTCGTACGGCCGTTGTCCGAGCCAGTGCAGATTCGCGTGCCGCGGCAGCTCCGACGGATCGATCTTCGCGAACGGCCCGACCATCACGATCGAACCCTCGGCGAAGCCGCGCGCCAGCGCATCGATGAGGTCGTAATCGAGGCGCTCGTCGACGACGCCGAAGTAGCCGAGCACCGGTTGCGGCAGCGACGAAACGTCGGACGGAAGCGCGGTGTCTTCGCTGCGCGCTTTCGCGTAATGGTCCACGTCGACGCCGCAACCGTGGAAATGCACGTTGCCGTGGCGCCTGGACTTCTTCGTGTAGAGCTGAAAGCCGCCCGTGAAGACGACATCGGCGCTCGCGAGGAGCGCTGCTTCGCGCTGCGGCAGGTCGGAGGGCGCGAAGCGGAAGTTGGCGAGCTCGTCCATGCAATCGTAGACGACCGCGGCCGCATTCCACGCGCCGAGGAAGGCCGGGGCGACCATCGGCGAATAGAACCAGTGAAGCACGCGGTCGAATCGACCGGCCAGCAACGGATGATCGGAGAACGCACGTCGCAGATGCGGCAGCAGCATCGCGCACTCCTCGTCGACACCGGCGCGCAGCGACGCCGGGATGCGCGGGACGATTCGCACGATATTGGCCATCGGCTCGCTGATCGCCAGCGAGACTTCATCGCCCTCGGTCAACGGTTCCTCGATGAACGCGACGCGATGGTCCGGCGCGAGTCGCGCGAGGATCTGCTGGGGCCGCTGCCACACGAAGTCCCATCGCAAGTGCGAGTGGACGACGATCGGAAGATGGCTCGCGCTGTCGCGCGAAGACGATGACGCGCTCTTGAACGGCACGACAGCGGAAGCGTTGGACTCTGGCACGTTGCGGACCTCGCGGAGATTGGCGTGAGACGTACGGCAGGGGCTAAGCAAGCCGCGTGCCGCCCCGTTTTCGAGGCGTCGTGCGAAGGTAACGCGCGTGAGGTGCGGTCGCCTGTCGGTAAATTTCTCCAGTACGTTACACGCCAGCGGGTGGCACCAGGGCTCGTCCGCGCGTCGCGGGCGTGTCGTAGCGCGCGAGCACCTCGCGAGCCACGCGACGCGCTTCGCTTGCTGCGCAGAGTGCGACGCAGGCTCCGCCGAACCCGGCGCCGGTGAGCTTGGCGCCGTACACGGCGTCGTGATTGAGCAGGAGATCAACGAGGCCATCCAGCGCCGGCGTGGAAACCTCGTAATCGTCCCGGAGGCTCCGATGCGACGCCGACATGAGCGCGCCGAACCCGGCCGCGGTCGAGCCGCGCGAACCGCGCAGGGCCCGGGCGTTCTCGGTGATGACATGGCGCGCGCGGCGGCGCAGAGGCTCGGGCAGCGCGTCGGCCACCACGACGTCGGTCACGTCCCGCAGCGCCGGCACGCCGAGCATGCGGGCCGCGCGCTCGCACTCGTCGCGCCGCTCGTTGTACTTGGACGCCGCCAGCGAGCGCGGCAGTCCCGAATCGATCACGACGATCTCGGATGCCGGGGGCAGCGCGATCAGCTCGCGCGCGAGCGTGCGCGTGTCCAGGAACAGCATGCCGCCGCCTTCGAGCAGGCTGCACGCCATCTGATCGAGGATTCCGCAGCGCACGCCGACGTATTCGTTCTCCGCCCGATGAGCGATCCGCGCGACGCGCACGTCGTCGATGTCGAGGTCCAGCAGCTTGCGCACGGCACGGAGCGTCGCGATCTCCAGCGCCGCGCTGGAGGACAGGCCCGCGCCGATCGGCACGGTGGACGCGACCCGCATTTCGAGCGGCGGCAGATCGATTCCATCGTCCGCCAGCGCATGCATGCAGCCGTACGCGTAGCGCGCGAAGGGATCGGCCGGCGGATGGTCGAGCGTGAAGCGCGCGCGGCGGTCGAGGTTCGCCGAATACAGGTCGCACGTGCCGCCGGCGCTGCGTCGCAGCTCGACGCGCGTGCGTTGAGGGATCGCGGCGGGAAGGACATAGCCTTCGTTGTAGTCGGTATGCTCGCCGAGGAGGTTCACCCGACCCGGCGCCTCTCCGAGCGCCTCCGGCTCCGCGCCATAGACGTCGGCGAAGGTCATCATGGGATGAGCACTTCGACTTGCTGCAGCTCGCGGGCCTTGTCCTCGGGCAGCGCGTCCATCGCGTAAAACCCGGCGGCGATCTCCGTGCCCGCGAGGTATTTCAGCTTGGTCGGGGTCCGGTAGGGCGGATAGATCTCGGCGTGCAGATGCGCCTCGGGATGCGGCGCACCGTCGGTGGGCGCCTGGTACCACGCCATGAGATACGGAAACGCGCGCTGCCACAGCGCGTCGTATTTCATCAGCACGGTTTTCAAGGCGCGCGCAAGGTCGGCGATCTGCGCGCGGTCGAGCGCCGTGAACGCCGGCACCGGGGCGATCGGTGCAATCCACACCTCGTAGGGATACCGCGCGCACACCGGCACGAACGCCACCGCGTGCTCGCCGCGATACAGCATGCGTGTGCCGCTTTCGATCTCGGCGCGCACGAGCGTCTCGAGAACGCCGCGTCCATGCGTCGCGAGGTGATCGCGCGCGACCTGCTGCATCCGCGCGGCGACCGGCGGGACCACCGGGTACGCATAGATCTGCCCATGAGGATGGTGCAGCGTCACGCCGACCTCTGCGCCGCGATTCTCGAACGGCAGCACGTATTGAACGGCGTCGAGCGCGCCGAGCCGCGACGTGCGATCGGCCCACACGTCGATGAGGAGCTCGATGTGCCACAGCGGCAGTGCGCCCAGCGATCCCGCGACATCCTGCGAGAACACGACGACCTCGCATTTGCCCGTCGCCGGGCGTGTCGGAACCGAAAGCGATGGAGCGTCGTGCGCATGCAGATCGAGCGAGGGAAAGCGGTTGTCGAAGACCGCGACGTCCCACTCCCCCGCGGGCAACTCGGTCGGTGCACTCGCATCGACGGTCACGGCGAAGGGGTTGTATTCGGGCGGAGGGAGGAACGTGCGGTCCTGCCGATACGCCGCGTACGTGACCCATTCACCGCGCAGCGGATGCCAGCGCAGGTGCGGCTCGCCGCTGCGGTGGCCCTCGAACGGGCTGGGCGCCCGCGTGCCGCCCGTCAGCGGCCGCCGGCTGTACAGCGTGAGGAGGCGGCCGTCCGGCTTCGTGAGCTCCAGCGTGTGCATCACGCGGCCCCGGCGATGTACGTGCGCGCGCGCTGCGTGGCTTCGGCGATCTTCTCCAGCGGGATCTTCGGCGTGCGGTCGGCGTAGAGGAGGCCGTTGACTTCCTGGAACGTGTCCGCGAACTGCGTATAGCAAAAGCCGCTCAGCAGCGCGGCGTCGACGACCGCCGCGACGAGATCGTGGAAGCGGGCGAGGAACTCGTCCGGCGTCTTCGCGGTGGAATAGCCCCATCCCGGTTTCTTGCGCTGCGCTTCGAGCTCGGCCTCGTGCCATTGATCGCGATACGCGATGCCGCCGAACTCGGTCAGCATGATCGGCTGGCCGCGATGCGGGTAGCCGTCGAGGGTGAGCATGCGGCCGCCCGGCCGCCGGCGATCGAAGAGATGCGCCGGATCGATCTCGCGGCCATAGCGCTGCAGCATGTGCTCGGGGCTCGGATCGTAATCGTGGATGCCGATGATGTCGGTCGCGCTCGCCTCCCAGCCGTCGTTGCCGACCACGGGCCGGGTCGTATCGAGCGTCTTGGTGAGGTGGTAGAGTCCCTCGACGGCATGACGATGCTGGTGCAGCGTCGGCAGCTCCGGAACGCCCCACGACTCGTTGTACGGCACCCACACTACGATGCATGGATGGCTCGCGTCGCGGTCGATGGCCTCGGTCCATTCGCGCACCGTGCGGCGTATGGCCACGTCGGTGAACCGATACGCCGACGGCATCTCCTCCCATACGAGCAGCCCGAGGCGATCGGCCCAATACAGGTAGCGTGGATTCTCGATCTTCTGGTGCTTGCGCACGCCGTTGAAACCCATCGCCTTCGCGAGCTCGACATCCCGGCGCAGCGCGTCGTCGCTCGGCGCGGCGAGCAGCGTGTCGGGCCAGTAGCCCTGGTCGAGGACCAGGCGCAGCAGATAGGGGCGGCCGTTGAGCGCGAAGCGATCGCGCGAGATGGTCGCCGCGCGCAGCGCCGTGTAGGAGCACACCTCGTCGATGACCGTGCCGCCGCTCAGCAGGCGGATGCGGGCATCGAGCAGCGTCGGATGCTCGGGACTCCACAGCATCTCGTTGCGGAAATCGTCGATGCCCGGATCGGACAGGATGATCCGCCGATCGACTTCCGCGCCAATGACGCTGTACAGGTCGCGCGCCAGCACGCGACCCTGATGAGACAGCGTGAGCTCGAGCGAGAGGTCGTCGCGCGGCGTGCCCGCCATGCGAGCCTCGAACGTGAACGCGAACCCTTCGACGTGCGGGGTCCAGCGGATCTTCTCGATGTAGGTGCGCGCGACCCGCTCGAGCCAGACCGTCTGCCAGATGCCGCTCGTGCGCGGATACCAGATGGAGTGCGGCTCGAGCTGCCAGTCCTGCTTGCCGCGGGGCTTCGCGAGGTCGTGAGGGTCGTCCTGCGCGAGCACTGTCACGGTTTGCCGGCCCGACGGATCCAGCGCGTCGGTGATGTCGGCGCAGAACGGCGTGTGTCCGCCTTCGTGCAGGGTGACGAAGCGGCCGTTCACCCAGACGCGCGCGGCATAGTCGACCGCGCTGAAATGGAGCAGGACGCGCCTGTCATCCGGGACGAGATCGAAGTCGCGTTGATACCAGCACGCGGGATGGAACGACGTGTCGCCGATGCCGCTTGCCTTCGATTCCGGCGGAAATGGAACGCGGATCTGAAGCGGCCAGCGGTCGATCTGCGACGGATGCGTGTACTTCTGCTCGGCGTCGAAGGCGAAGCGCCAGGGTCCATTGAGCGACGTCCAGTCGGAGCGCTCGAGAAGTGGTCTCGGGTAGGGCGTGTCGATGTCCAAGTCGTAGTCGTCCCGGTCAGGCGGCCGTGCGCTCGTGCTTCTGGTGCCACGCCCACGCGTGTTGCACGATCGTGTTCAGGTCGTCGTAGCGCGCCTTCCAGCGAAGGACGCGGTTCGCGAGCGAAGGATCCGCAACGAGCCGTGCAGGGTCACCCGCACGCCGTGCCGCAGTGATGACTTCGAAGTCGCGGCCCGTGACGGCCTTCACCGTGTCGATGACTTCCTGCACGCTGTGGCCGTGTCCCACGCCGAGGTTGAAGGCGTGCGTTTCGCCACCGGCGTCCAGGTAATCGAGCGCGGCGAGATGCGCTTCGCACAGGTCCACGACGTGAATGTAGTCGCGGATCGCCGTTCCATCCGGCGTCGGGTAGTCGCGCCCGAAGACCTTGACGCTGGGCCTCGAGCCCGACGCCGCCCCGAGCACCCGTGGAATCAGATGGGTGACGGGATCGTGCCGCGGGCCGAGCCGTGCCTCGGGGTCGGCACCGGCGGCGTTGAAGTAGCGAAGCGACACGGCCCGGATGCCATGCGCGGCGGCGTAGTAGTCCAGCGCATCCTCCACCATCTTCTTCGACGCGCCGTAGGGATTGATGGGCTCGCGCGGATGTCGCTCGTCGATGGGGACGTAGCGCGGCTCGCCGTACACCGCGGCGGTGGACGAGAAGATGAAGCGCCGCACGCCGTGGCGGACCATGGCCTCGAGCAGGTTGACCGCATTGCAGAAATTGTTGCGGAAGTACTTGCCCGGATGCTGCACCGACTCCTCGACGCGGATGAATGCGGCGAAGTGAAGCACCGCGTCGAAGGGCTGCGAGCCGATCACGCGGTCGAGCGCGGCAGCGTCACCGAGGTCGGCCAGGTCGAAGGACGGCGTGAGCACGGCGTCGCGGTGGCCGGTTACCAGGCTGTCGAGCACGGTCACCCGATGCCCGCGCTCGAGCAGCAGCAGCACCATCTGCGAGCCGATGTAGCCGGCGCCGCCGCATACGAGGACGTTCATCGGCGACGAGGATAGCCCATCACGCCTGTGAGACTCGACGATGCGCTCGTCGTTTCACGAACGTCCGCGTATCGTGCGGCGCTGCGCGGTGCATCTGCCCGACGCCGCGGCCCTGCAATGACCCGCGCGCCGGGCAAACGTGGCGCGCAGTCGCTCCGGCCGGGCTTGTACTGCGGCGCGGATGAGCGAGCGCGTGCGGGGACCGCTTGACGCCCTTGCACACGTGCGCAACGTGCGCGCGCGGCAGGAACCAGGTGATGCGAATTTACAAGGGCCGGACCCCGAAGCTCAGGACGGATGCCGGCCGCGGGACCGGCGCACGCGGCTCACTCCTTCTTGAGCCCGGCTTTGGCGTAACCCGGGATCACGGCCTCGTACCAGATCACCTCGAACACCGAGCGGTCGAGCCTGCCCGGGTTGGCGGCATACCAGCGGTCGACGAGCTCGCGAACGCCATCGAGCGTTTGTCCCTTGAGGCCCATGGCGGCCTTCGGCACCAGGCTTTGCGCGTCGGATGGCGGGTTCGATTTCTGGTAGGCCGATTCGATCTGCAATACGTTGGCGACGCCGACGAGATATGCCTTCTTGAGATCGTCGGACGACTTCACCCAATGCTCGCCCGTCACGATCGGCACTTCGTCGGCGCGCGCCGTGCCGGTGGCCAGAACACCTGCCAGGCATGCAATGAGCACGGCACTGCGCCACATTCCCGTCATGACTTTCTCCGCAAACGTCGCGCACGGTCGCGCGATCGCACCTTAGCGAGCGCGCGCACGGATCGTCTTCGCATTTCTTGCCACCGCCTGGGTGGGCGCCGCGCCGAAGTGCGGGCCGCCGCTCGTGTGCGCGAGCCGCGCGATTGGCGAGAACTGCCAGGACCCGCGCGCGCGTGCCCGCGCATGATCGTGCGCCGCCGTAAGACGGATCGGGCGAAGAAGCGCGCGCCGCGGCACGCGGTTCGGCGCGCGCATCGAAGCGACGCCGAGGTGATCGACTATCGTTGGGAACGCCCGTCTTGCTCGATCCACTGCGGCACCGGAATGCTGACGCCCAACCGTATGGACACCAGGCGCAGCAGCACGACGGTGGTCGCGCCGATGATGGTCGCATTCGCATAGCCGGCATCCAGGCGCAGTGCGACGACGAACGCCACGCCGCCGCAGAACGATGCACTCGCGTACAGCCCGCCCGGCCGAAAGAGGTCCGGCAGCTCGTTGACGACGACATCGCGCAGCAGGCCGCCCGTCGTGCCGGCGATGACGCCCATGAGGACCGCGACCACGAGCGGCGCGTCGCGCGACAGCGCGATGCCCACTCCGGCCACGGTGAAGAGCGCGAGGCCGACGGCATCCATCTTGATCGATCGCCGATGCACGGCCGAGGTGATGCGGAACATGTTCACGCTGTAGACGAACGGAACCGTAATGGCAAGTATTGCGAGCAGGTAACCCCAGTTCGCCATCCAGTAGAACGGCCGGTTGTCGAGAAGCAGGTCGCGCACCGTGCCGCCCCCGAACGCGTTCAGGCAGGCGAGCGCATAGGCGCCGATGAGGTCCATTCGCTTGTCGGCTGCCACGATCATGCCCGCGATGGCCGAGGCGATCACGGCGGCCGCTTCGACGATCTGAAGAACGAGATCGGTGGTCAGCGTCGGCACAGCGAGTCCCGCGACACGTCAGCGGCCCATCCGCCGGTCGTACCTCTCGGAAAGGCGATGAACGAAGGCCGTATCGCTGCCGGTCGGACCGACTGCATCGAACTTGACCTCGATCCGACCGTCGGCGAGCGTCCTCACACTCGCGGTGACGAGCGCGCTGCCGCGCATGCCGCGGATCATGCCGGCGCCGCGATCTTGCGCGGTCACGCTCACACCTTCGTCGGACATTGCGCCCGCGGCCGCGCTCCACGAGCGGTCGAAGCGCTCCTGCGCCGTCGGCTGCGATACGGGAACGGGCTCGTAGACGACGCAGCTGCCGAGCGTCAGTGCTGCAACAAGAACAGTCGCCAGTTGCAATCGACGATGCATCGCGCTTGCTCCATTGACGTTGGGCGACGCTGCATTGTAGCCCTCGCGCTCGCCGGTGCAACGCACGCCGCGGTGGCGGAGGAGGAAAGGCTCACGCGATTTATCGATCCCGCGGACGGACAGGTCGACGTCAGCGCGTTTCTGGAGCATCCGCGCGGCTTTCTGCCCATCCCCATCGTCGTCACGGAACCCGCGGTCGGATACGGCGCGGGCGTCGCAGGCATGTTCATCCGCCCGCGCAAGGACGCGGGCGAGCAGGGCTGGTCGTTTCCCGACCTCTCCGTGATCGGCGGCTTCGGTACAGAGAACGGCACGTGGGGCGCATTCGCCGCCGACGCGAGCCGCTGGGCGAACGGCCGCCTGCGAACGCTGGCGGGTGGCGGCACCGGCCAGGCGAATCTCGACTTCTACGGATTCGGTTCCGACGCGGCTTCGTTCGATCGCAAGGTGCGCTACGCTCTGCAGTTCACGGCGCTCCTCGCGCAGGGCAGCTGGCAGCTCGCGCCGCAGTCCCCCTGGTGGCTGGGGCTGCGATATGTGTATGCCAACGTCGATCCCCGGCTACGCGACAACCCCGTGCTTCCCGGGCTTGCGGATCGCGTGCGCGTTCGCGTCTCGGCACCGACGGCCATCGCCGAGTACGACTCGCGCGACAATGTGTTCACGCCGACGCGCGGCATCTACGCCGAGACCTCGTGGCTCGCCTCGCGCGAGGGTCTTGGTGCGACGCAGGACTTCGATCGTTTCCAGCAGATCGTGACCGCATGGCAGCCGCTGCGCCATGACTTGACGCTCGGCGTGCGCGGAGACTACGCGCGCTCGTCCGGCGGCACGCCGTTCTTCCTGCGGCCGTACGTCGTGCTGCGCGGCGTGCCCGCCGTGCGTTACCAGGGTGATGAGGCGGCCTCGATCGAGGTGGAGGCGCGATGGCAGTTTCACGGCCGCTGGAGCCTGGTCGCGTTCGGTGGCGCGGGCGTCGCCCACACGAGCCGCGATGGCCTTTCCGTCACCCAGAACGTCGGCGCGGGAGGCGTGGGATTCCGTTACGAGCTCGCGAGCAAGTTCGGCCTGCACGTCGGCGTCGACGTCGCGCAAAGCCGCGGCACGACGGCCGTCTACCTCCAGGTGGGCAACGCGTGGTTCCGCCCGTAGGCAAGGCCTGCTGGCGGAACCTGTCCTGAAATGCGAAGACCCGTCACGTGCACGGCGTCGAGCATGGGATCCGCGGTGAGTCCAGCCGCTCGCAGCCCGTTCACATGCTGACGACGAAGAGCACCGCATCACAACCCCGCGACGATGCGCTGCCCGCGAGCGCGCCGCGCGACGACGACCCGAGGAATTTCTCCATCATCCTCGGCGGTCCGCTATACCAGCTCCTGCGCAGCGCCCGCATGACCGACGATGCGCTGCACCTCGTGCGCCGGCGCATCGTGGCGATCTGCGCCATCGCGTGGATTCCGCTGCTCCTGCTGACCCTGGTCGCGGGCGATGCCTTCGGCGGCACGGCCGCGGTCCCGTTCCTCAAGGACATCGAGGTGCAGGTCCGCTTCCTCGTCGTGATGCCGCTGCTCATCGAGGCGGAGCTGCTCGTGCACCTGAGATTGCGGCCGGTGGCGCACGAATTCGTGGCGCGCGGTCTCGTCGGGCCGGACACGCACGAGCGCTTCGTCGCGGCATTACAGGCGGCGGCACGCCTCCGCAACTCGGCGATCGCCGAGATCGTGATGATCCTCGTCGTCTACGTGCTCGGCGTCCCGGTCATCTGGCGAACGTTCGGCGCGCTCGAGGTCCCGACCTGGTACGCCCATACGTCGGCAACCGGCATGGAGCCCACGCTCGCGGGATTCTGGTACGCGTACGCCAGCCTGCCGCTGTTCCAGTTCCTGCTGTTGCGCTGGTACTTCCGCATCTTCGTTTGGATGCGGTTCCTGTGGCACGTGTCGCGCATCCGGCTTCACGTGAACGCGATGCATGCCGACCGCATGGGCGGCATCGGATTTCTTGCAGCGACCGTCTTCGCCTTCGTGCCGCTTGCGCTAGCTCACGGCGCGCTCGTCGCGGGAAACCTGGCGAATCGCATCTTCTATCTCGGCGCGGCGCTCGCGGACTCCGCCGTCGAGATCGCGCTCGTCGTCGGTTTCCTCGTCGTGCTGGTCCTCGGCCCGGTCATCGTGTTCGCCCCTCAGGTCGCGGCAGCCAAGCGAACGGCACTGCGGATCTACGGTCGCCTTTCGCAGCGATACGTGACCGAGTTCGAGAGCAAATGGCTGCCCGGCGGTGTTCCCGCCGCGGAGTCGTCCCTGGGCAGCGGCGACATCCAGTCGCTCGCCGACATTTCGAACAGCATGGAGACCGTCCGGTCGACGCGCATCCTGCCGATCACGCGCGAAAGCATCCTGACAGTCGCGCTGGCGGTCCTGGTGCCCATCGCGCCGCTGCTCCTGACGGTCGTGCCGGCCAAGGACCTCGCGAAGCAACTGCTCATGCTCGTGATCTAGGGGTCGCTTGATCGACGTCAAGCCGCGCCGGCGCGCCTCCTGCGATCGTGTCGCGAAATGGTAAGACGCTCGCGCGGCTGCCGAAACAGCATGGCAATCGCGCACCCCAAAGCGATCGCGACGCGACACGATGGACCCGCCAGGCGGGCAGCGTCGCCGGCAAGCGACGCGCGCGAGGTAGAACCAGGCGATGGACCGCACGCATGAAAAGTACCGGCGGCTGCTCGATTTCTGCAAGTCGCTACCGCCGACACCGACAGCCGTCGCGCATCCGTGCGACGAGAGCTCGCTGCGCGGCGCGATGGACGCTGCGCGGATCGGCTTGATCTCGCCGATCCTCGTAGGCCCGCGCGCGCGCATCGATCGCATCGCAACGGAGTTCGGAATCGCGCTCGGCAGTGCGACCGTCGTCGACACGCCTCACAGCGAAGCTTCGGCGGCCCGGGCCGTCGCGATCGTGCGCGAGGGCAAGGCGGAAGCGCTGATGAAGGGAAGCCTCCACACCGACGAGCTGATGGGCGCGGTGGTCAACCGCGACACCGGCCTTCGGACGGCGCGGCGCGTTAGTCACTGCTTCGTCATGGACGTGCCGTCGTATCCCGAGACGCTGATCGTGACCGACGCGGCCGTGAACATCGCGCCCACCATGGCGGACAAGGTCGACATCATCCAGAACGCGATCGACCTCGCGCATGCGCTGCGCTTCGAGCAGGTGCGGGTCGCCATCCTGTCGGCGATGGAAACGGTCAATCCCAAGATTCCATCGACGGTCGAGGCAGCCGCGCTCTGCAAGATGGCCGACCGCGGGCAGATCAAGGGCGCGATCGTGGACGGCCCGCTCGCGCTCGACAACGCCATCAGCCTCGAGTCGCTGAAGATCAAGCATATCGACTCGCCGGTTGCCGGCCGTGCCAACGTGCTCGTGGTGCCGGATCTCGAGGCGGGCAACATGCTTGCGAAGAGCCTGTCGTTCCTCGCCGGGGCCGACGCCGCGGGCATCGTCCTCGGCGCGCGCGTTCCGATCATCCTCACGAGCCGCGCCGACCCGATCACGACGCGTCTCGCGTCGTGCGGCGTTGCGGCCCTCGTCGCGCAGGCGCGCCGCGAAGCGGCGCAGCGAGCGGTTTCGTAGTCATGAGCGACGTCATCGCCGTTCTCAACGCCGGCTCTTCGAGCTTCAAGTTCTCGCTGTACGCGCAGCACGGCACCGACCTGGCGCTCGTCGTGCACGGGCAGGCCGAGGAGCTCGATACGTCGCCCCGGTTCGTCGCCAAGGGACCTGACGGCGCGGTGCTGGAGGAGCGAGCATGGGGCGACGGCGTGGTCCTCGGCCACGCCGGTGCGCTCGATCATCTCGTGGGCTTCCTGCGCGAGCGATCGAAAGCGCATCGGCTGGTGGGCGTGGGGCACCGCGTGGTACACGGCGGCCGCGCGTACATGCGCCCGGTGCGTGTCGACGCGGCGGTGCTCGCGAGGCTCGAGCAATATGTGCCGCTCGCGCCGCTGCACCAGCCACACAATCTCGCGCCCATCAAGGCGCTGCTCGAGCGCGCTCCCGATCTGCCGCAAGTGGCGTGCTTCGACACGGCGTTCCATCGCACGCAGCCGCAGGTGGCGCAGGCGTTCGCGCTGCCGCGCTCGATCACGGAGCAGGGCGTTCAGCGCTACGGCTTTCACGGGCTCTCCTACGAGTACATCGCGGGCGTGCTGGACCGCTACAGCGCGCGAGCCGCACGGGGCAAAGTGGTGGTAATGCACCTCGGCAACGGTGCGAGCATGTGCGCGATCGCGCACGGCCGCAGCGTCGCGAGCACGATGGGCTTCACCGCAGCCGACGGACTGCCGATGGGCACGCGCTGCGGCAGCCTCGATCCGGGCGTCGTGCTCTACCTCATGGACGAGCTCGGCATGGACGCCCGCGCCATCGAGGATGTCATCTACCGCAAGTCGGGGCTGCTCGGCGTGTCCGGCATATCGAGCGACATGCGCGTGCTCCTCGCGAGCGGAGATCCGCGCGCGAAGGAAGCGATCGCGCTTTTCGTGTACCGCGTCGGACGCGAGCTCGGGTCGCTCGCCGCCGCGCTCGGGCATCTCGATGCGATCGTATTCACCGCCGGCATCGGCGAGAACAGCGCCGGACTGAGAGACAGGATCTGCCGCGACGCCGCGTGGCTCGGCGTCGAGCTCGATCGTGCGGCGAACGAACGCAACGGACCTTGCATCAGCATGCCGGCGAGCCGCGTCTCGGCATGGGTCATCCCGACCAACGAGGAGCTGATGATCGCGCGCCACACGCGCGATGCGCTGGCCTCTCGCGCAACCGCCGTAACCATGAAGGAGAAATGCCTGTGAAAACGTTCATGACATTCGTTTCAGTGGCAGCCCTCGCCATGTTGGGCAACCTCGCGCACGCGCAGTCGACCGATTCGTCCGCCCAGGACGCCAGCAAGGCCGCGAAGCCGAGCGGCAAGGAATTGATGGACTCGCAGATGAACATGCAGAAGGGCAAGCCGAGCAAGGCCGTCACCGAGAAGGAAAAGCAGACGCCGAAGTACCGGCCGACCGCCAAGGACTCGATGGATGCGCAGATGAACATGCAGAAGAACAAGCCGAGCCCGCCGGTCAAGAACAAGACGTACGCCGACAAGCCCCACGCCAGCAAGATGACGCCCGAGGAGCGCGCGGAATTCCGCAAGGACGTCGTCAAGGAATCCAAGCCTTGACGCCGTGGCGCGACGACGACGGCATGTCGACCGGCCTGAAGTCGCCAGAGCAGCGGCACGGCCGGCCGGCAGCCGTCGTGCCGCGCTGAAGACGGCGAACTGCTCTGGCGCTCTACGCGCGGATCAGGGCGCTCGGGCTGCGGAAGGCGAGAAGGTCATGCGGCGACGGTTTGATGCGCGGGCGTGATCGACTACCAGCGAAACGCCACGCCGACGAGCGGTCCGCTGAAGCGCGCGTTCTCGATCGACGAGCTGCTGCCGAAGTGATAGTCGAGGTAGCGCCATGCAACTGCCACGTCGCCCCAGGAGAACGCATATCCGAGACCGGCGAGACCCTGCCAAGTGAAATCGGAATCGCCGCCGCCGGCGTCGAGATAGTAGGGGACGTACCAGGAGTGGTCCGGTCCGAGCGCGAGCCGGCCCTTCACACCGATGATGCCGTCCCAGTTGCGCGCCTTGTCGCTCGAATTCCCGGTGCGGCTTGGATCGTTCGGCCCGAGGTCCGTGCTGAAATTCCAGTCGAGCGTCTCGCGCAGGTCGACGAGCCGCGCGCCCGCGAGCACATCGAGGGTCGATCCGGCGTCGGACAGCACGCGGTAGGTGCCGGCGATCGTCCAGACGCTGCCCTTCACGTTGTAATGCAGATCCGCTGACACGCCCGCCGGCAGCGCGGCGTTGCCGATCGACAGGCTGCGCGTGCCCGACTTGTCGGCGCCGATGTTCACGTACATGTAGTCGGTCCACAGGCCCCAGCGCTGGTATTGCGCCTCGAAGGTCCCCATGAACGCGCCCTTCAGCTTGAGGATGTCGCCTGCCTGGACGTTGATGTTCGGGGTGAAGCCTCCGGTCGGAAACGAGCTCTGGCTGGTGACATCCGGCAGGTAACCGTACAGCGACACGCGGAACTGCCAGGGGCTCGGCGCCTGCGCGCAGGCGCTTCCCGAAAGAGCGGCGGCCGTGCTCGCGAGGGCGATGACGGCGATGCGATCACGTTTCACGACGAAAGCCTCCTGCTGTTGAGGGCTTGCATGCACCGCGCGCCGGTGCGACGAACCGCCGGCATCCGCGGCACGACGTGATCGTCGCCATTCAACGGCCGCAGAGTCCTTGCAGATCTGGACATGCATGCTGCGAATGCACAGCGGCCTCACTTCACGGCGCTCTCGCACGATGTACGGAGGTCTTCGCAACGCCGGTTTCCGCTGCGCGAGCGCGGTCCCGAATCGCCGGCCGGCCGCCCGCGTCGCTGCCCGCGGTATAGTCGCGGTCGGCGCACACTGACAATTCACGACAATCGAGGCCGTGCATTGAAGCGCATCGGGATCGGCGCGACTGAAAAGCTGCATGCCGCTTCGGCGCCCGCGCACGCCGCGTGGCCCGCGTTCGCGGTCGTGTTCGCGCTGATGCTCATGGATTACATCGACCGTCAGGTCGTCGTGTCGATGTTCCCGTTCCTGCGGCAGCAGTGGGCGCTCTCGGATACCGAGCTCGGCATGCTCGCGTCGATCGTGCCCATCACGGTGGCCGTGGGGACGGTGCCGCTGTCGTTCCTCGTCGATCGGTGGGGACGGGTGAACAGCATGGCGCTGATGGCGCTCGTATGGAGCTGCGCGACCATCGCGTGCGCATTCGCCGACGACTACGGCCAGCTGCTCGTCGCGCGCGGCGTCGTGGGCCTCGGCGAGGCCGCGTACGGCACCGCGGGCGCGGCGCTGCTCGCGTCGCTCTTTGCGCGACGCGTGCGCAGCACCGTGCTCGGCACGTTCCTCAGCGCCGCGCTGATCGGGTCGGTCCTGGGCGTCGTGCTGGGCGGCGTGGTTTCGCAGCGGTACGGATGGCAGGCAGCCTTCGGGCTCGTCGGCGTACCCGGCGTGGCCCTCGCCGTGATGCTGAAGCTGTTCGTGCGCGATTACCCGAGCGTGGCGCTGCCGACGCCCCGAGGCAGCAACCGCAGTCCCCGAACCGCCGCTCGGGCGGTCTGGGAAGCGCTGTGGACCCCGCGCTCGCTGCGCCTCATCTGCCTCGGCGGCAGCCTGCAGCTGGCGGTGGTTGCATCGATCTATTCGTGGCTGCCGAGCTACTTCAATCGCATGCAGGGTCTTGCACCCGATCGCGCGGCGGTGGCGGCTTCCATCGTCGTGCTCGTGAGCGGCGCAGGCGCGATTGCATGGAGCATCGTGGCGGACCGGCTCGGCCGGCGTGCGCCGCGCGCGCGCCCGCTCGTTCCAGCGGTTGCCTCGCTCCTTTGCGCCGGCGTGATGTCGATCGCGTTCGGCGCGCTCGGTCCGGGAGCGTTGCAGTACGCGCTCCTGCTGGCCGGCGCAGCGTTCATGACCGGATCGATCGGTCCCGCGCCCGCAGCGGTGATGGACGTGGTGCACCCCTCGGTTCGCGCGACCGCGGCCGCCGTGTTCGCACTGGCCCAGAACCTGCTCGGCCTCGCGCTGGGTCCGCTGATCGCAGGTCTCCTGTCGGATGCATATGGATTGGCGTTCGCGATGGCCGTGCTGCCGTCCATAGGCATTCCCGCGTCGCTCGCGTTCTTCCTCGCCGCGCGCAGGTATCCGTCCGACGCCGCGGCCGTGATCGACCTGTTGCCATCCAGCCGTCCGCGGGCCGCGACGTAGCACGCTGTCATGTCTTTTCTGGACAAGTGCGGGTACATTGGCATTTCTGGACAGCGCTAGAGGCGCGTCCGAACCGGCAGCCGCACCTGGGAGGGACGGATGCTTCAGCGCAGCGCAGCGCTCGCCACGTACATCCGCGACTGGACCCAGCGGGTGGGCGGCTTGACGCGTCTGCCGGCGTTGGTCCGTCAGTGCGGCGCGGATCCAGCCGCGCTCATCGCCGCCGCCGGAATCGAAGCCGATGCCTTCGACGAGCCCGAAGGCCGGGTGGCGTATGCCGCGCTGTCCCGCTTGCTGAACGAAGCCGCCGTGCGCACGCAGCGTCCGCACTTCGGCCTGCTGGCGGGAGCAATGCAGCCACCGCACGAGCTGGGTCTCGCGGCCCAGCTCGCGCTCAATGCGCCGACGGTCCGCAACGCGATCGAGACGTTCGTCGTCTACCAGCACCTGAACAGTGCGGGCGGGCTGACGTTCGTGCTCGAGCGCGGTGGCCAAGTCGACTTTGGATACGCCATCTACCATCCCGAGGTTCAGGCGACGAGGGTGCTGTACGACACGCTGCTCGCTGCGTCGCTGAATTTCATGCGCGCCCTGTGCGGGCCGGCCTGGGTACCCTCCGAGGTGCTGATCCCGTACGCGCAGCCGGACGACGTCGCGCCTTACCGATCGCTGTTCAAGGCGCCGCTACGATTCGATCAGGAGATCTCCGCGCTGCGGTTTCCGGCCCGGTTCATGGAACAGCGGGTGGTCGGCGCAGATCCGATCCGGTTCAGCGCGGCGCGCCGCCTCGCCGAGACGACCGGGCCGGGCGAGCTCGTCCAGCAGGTATTCCGTGCGCTGCGAGTGCTGATGCTGTCGGGCGACCATGCCGGGGACGAGGTGGCGAGCATGCTGACCATGCATCGCAGGACGCTCAACCGCCGGCTCAAGGCGGAGGGCACGACGTTCCGCCACGTGCTCGACCAGGTGCGCTTCGACGTCGCGCGGCAATTGCTGAGCGAGTCGAGGATCTCGCTCGACGATATTGCCGCGGCGCTCGGCTATGCCAATGTGCGACCGTTCATGCGCACGTTCCGCCGGTGGAGCGGGACGCCGCCGGGGCAATGGCGCGACATGGCCGTGTCCGGGAAGCTCGGCGCCGGCGCAGTCGACGGGTCGTGGACGCCGTCCTCGACTTCGCACGCGTCTTCGTGAGGCGGCCGGCGCGTCCGCACGGCGCGGTGATCATGACATGACGTGCACGATCACCGTGCCCCAGGTGGTCAGCAGGATATGCCCGATCGCAACGGTGCCGGAGTAGCCGAGCACCGCGACAGGGCTCCCGGACCGCTCCTGGACGCCCGCCATGCCCGCTGTCATCGTGAGCGCGCCGGCGATGCCGCCGAGCAGCAGCACGGGATCGAGCTTCAGCACGTAGCGTCCGAAATAGAGTCCCACGAGCAGCGGCACGGATGTCACGACGATGCCGCCGATGAACAGGCCCAGCCCGGCCTCGCGCAGCGCCTCGATGAAATGAGGTCCTGCGCCGAGCCCGATCATGGCCACGAACGCGGCGAGCCCGAGGGCGATCATCAGCGATATCGCGCCGTCCGGAATGCGGGCGAAGGTCGGCCGCACCGAATGCGCATACCCGACGAGGAGCCCGGCGATCAGCGTTCCCACGCTCGTGCCGAGCGGAATACGCAGGCCGCCGAGCGGAATGACGACCAGCGCGCCGATGAGCGCGCCGCCCACGATTCCCAGAGCGAGCGCGATGAAGTCCGTGGTGTCCGAGGGCAGCACCGTCTTGCCGATCTCGCTTGCCGCGCGCGCGACCGCGTGCTCCGATCCGGTGAGCCGCACCACGTCGCCGCGCTCGAGCACCGTGCCGGGCGCGATGGGAATGTCCTGGCCCGCGCGCACGATGGCGCGCAGGAACACGCCGCGCACCGAAAGGTCCGATGTGGCGATCTCGGACAGCGTCTTGCCGATCACGGCCTTGCTGCTGACGAAGACGTCGTACGTCGCCATCGGGATGTCGAGCGCCTCGCGATCGTCGATCTCGTGCGCGCCGGCCTCGCCGAACACGTCGGTGAGGATCTCGCGCCGGGCGGCCAGCGCGACGACGTCGCCCGCCTCGAGACGCGTATCGGCGGCCGGCTCGAGCAGGTGCTCCCCCCGCCGTATGCGCTCGATGAAGATGCGCGTGTCGGGCAGTATGGTCTCGACCTGCGAGACCGATTGGCCGGCGATGCGGCCGTTCTCGGCCACGCGGTACGCGCGGAGCTCGAACGGCCGCCAGGCCGACTCCACGCCGGGGTTGGTGCGATCGATGCCAAGTCGCTTCTCGACACGCGCGGCGTCCGCCTTGAGATCCACCCTCAGGAGCCATGGACCGATGCCGCTGCAGAATACGATGACGCCGAACGCGCCGAACACGTAGCAGATCGCGTCCGCGACCGCCACGTGGCCCACGAGGCGACTGCGCTCCGCCTCGGGAAGCGGCAATGCGTTGATGGCCTCGGTCGCCGTCCCGATGGCCGGCGATTCGGTCAGCGCGCCGGAGACCAGGCCGCCCGCGTAGCCGGCATCCAGGCCGAGGAAGCGCGCAACGCCGATCGCCACGAGGAGGCCGCTCGTCGTGATCACCACGGAGAGCACGACCCAGCGCAGGCCGTCGCCCTTCATGGCCTTGAAGAACTTGGGGCCCACCGAGTAGCCGATGCTGAAGAGGAACAGCAGGAACAGGATGGACTTCGCGGTCGATGACACGGGCACCGTGAAGACCGTGCCGAGCAGCAAGCCGACGAGCAGCGATCCGGTGACGGGGCCGAGCCCGAAGCCGCGATACTTGAACCCGCCGATCCAGTACCCGAGGCCGACGACCACGAAGACCGCGACCTCGGGGTATTTGGTGAAGGTGGCGGCGATCCAGTCCACGGATAGTGTCCTCGTTGGTTGGCATCATCCCGCGAAAGCGAGGCGCTTCATCGCGACGAAACCTGCCCGTCACGAATCCGCGCCCCGCGCATCATCGCCGCGGCGCACGCCGCGGCCGCCGACATTTGCTTACTTGCGCGATGCTCCTTTCGACGCCTCGTAAGCCTGCACATAGCCGCGCGCAATGGAGCGAACCGCTCGGCCGATGTCGTCGTATACGTGATCGTCGAGGTTGGCGAAGGAGATCCGCGCCGACCAGTCGGGCGCCTCGAAGCCGCTGCCGTTCAGGAGGACGATGCCGTGGTCCGCGGCGAGACGGAACACGATGTCGAGCGGGTGGATGTTCTTCTTGACCCACGCCACGACTTCCTTGCTCGTGTACTTCTGCAGCCAGAACTCGAGGTCGATCAGGCCGTAGTAGAAGTCGTACAGCGGATTGTCCTGGAGCTCGATCCCGAGCCCCTCGACGGTCGCCCAGAAGCGCTTCTTGACGATGCCGATGCACGCCTTCTGGTAGTTCTTCTTCTCGTCCATCAGCTCGTAGAGCGAGAAGAGCGACATCATCACCTGCTGCGGCAGCGAGAGGCCCGCCGTATGGTTGAGGGCGACGTCGCGGCTGTCGGCGACGATGCGGTCGATGAACTTGATCTGCCGCGGCTCGAGCGTGAGGGTGCCGTAGCGCTTGTCGAGCAGCTTCTGGATGTTCTCCGGGTGCTTGGCGATCAGGTCGTCGAAGACGTTGTTCTCGTGCACGGCGATGACGCCGAGGCGCCATCCGGTGCAGCCGAAATACTTGCTGTACGAGTAGACGCCGATCGTGTTCCGGGGAAACGCGCCCATGAGCGAGCGGAAGCCCGGCACGAACGTCCCGTAGACGTCGTCGGTGAGAAGGATCAGGTCGGGCCGCTTCTTCAGGATCGCGCCGATCTTCTCGATGGTCTCCGGCGACAGCGCCATCGCGTACGGGTTGCCCGGGTTGACGATGAAAAATGCCTTGATCTTGGGATCGAGCAGCTTCGCGAGCTCGGCGTCCGTGTACTGGAAGCGGTTCTCCTGCGGCGCCTGCACCGTGACGTAGTGCAGGTCGAAGTCCTCGAGGTGCGGCATCTCGAGATACGGCGTGAAGATCGGCACGCCGAGCGCGATGGTGTCGCCCGGATTGAGCAGGCGGTTGGCCTTCAGCGACTTGAACGTGTAGCACATGGCGGCGGTGCCGCCCTCGACCGCGTACAGCTTGAAGGTGCCCTTCGGTCGCGGCGTGCCGCACATCGCCCACTGGAGATACTCGTGCACGATCTGCTCGTTGTGCACCAGCATGCGGTCGGGAACCGGATAGTGATCGCCGATGATCGAGTCCGTGAGCTCGTGCACGAACTTGTCGGCGTCGAACTTGAACTTGTGCACGGACCATGGCACGAGCGCTTGCAGGAACTCGGCGCCCGGCATGTCGCTGTGCTTCTTGAGCCAGGTTTCGAGGCGACCTGCGATTCCGGGCGCCTTCGGCATGCCGCCGACACCCGGCGGCAGGTCGAGCACGCGCTTGCTCTCGGTTATGGCGAACTGACCGAGCAGGAAGAACGCCTCGCGCGGCTCGGTAGCGATCCAGTTCGGATTGCCCCGTCCCGCATTCAGATACGTGCTGGCGGACTGTTCCGCCGACTTCGATGCGACCTTCGCGAGGAAGTCCTTGATCTCGAACGGTCCCAGCTTCTCGTACTTCGCCAGGTCCAGGTCGTCCATAGCCATCGACATCTCCTGAATGAGCCAGCTGCGCTCCGCGGCCGGCGTGATCAACCCGCAGTTCGAACCGCGGAACGTTTCGATCAAGACATCAGCATGATGATGACCATCCCCCAGATGGTGAGCAGCGTATTGCCCACGGCGTAGGTGACGGTGTAGCCGAGCGCCGGTACCTGGCTCTTCGCCTGGTCCGTGACGAGCCCGAGCGATGCCGTGGTCGTGCGCGAGCCGGATACGATGCCGAGCGTGAGCGCGTCGTGAAAGCGGAACACATACTTCGCGACGAACATGCCGAGCACGAGCGGTACGGTGGTTGCCAGCGCGCCCCACAGGAAGAGCCCGATGCCCTGGGTCTTGAGGCCATTGACGAAGCCGGGCCCCGCGGAGATGCCGACGATCGCGATGAAGATGTTCAGGCCGACGGAATTCATGAACCAGACGGTGGGCGTCGGGATGCGACCGAACGACGGACGCACCGAGCGCAGCCATCCGCCGATGATGCCCGCGATCAACGCGCCGCCCGCGGTCGACAGCGTGATCGGCACGCCGCCCACCTTCAGCACGAGCGCGCCGATCAGTGCGCCGATCACGATCGCGGCGCCGACGAACGCGACGTCGGTGACGTCGGTCGCGCGATCCGGCACGCCGAGGAGCTTGATGACGGCGGCGGTGTCCTGCGTACGACCGACGACCGTGAACAGGTCGCCGCGCTCGACCTTGGTCGACGCGAGGATCGGTATGTCGGTCGCCGTCGCGCCGCGCGTGATCTTGCGCAGGAAGACGCCCCGCGCTTCGGGCATCTGGGCGAGCTCGGCCAGCGTCTTGCCATCCACGGCCTTGTTCGTCACCAGGACGTCGACGCCTTCGATGGGCGTTGCAAGCAGCTCGCGGTCCTCGACCTCGACCGCCTCTCCGAGCAGGCGCACGAGCACTTCACGCTCGCCCGCGACCGCCACGACGTCACCGGCGCGAAGCACTGTGTCGCTGGTGGCCTCCATGATGTGCCCGCTGACGGGGTCCGCATGCGATCCGGCGTGCGTGAGACGCGCGTCATCGCGGCGAATGCGCTGGATGAAAAGACGCGTCTCCGGCGCGAGCGCCTCGACCTGCGCGACCGTCATGCCGACGACCTTGCCGCCCTCGCGCACGCGATAGGCACGCACGGCCCAGCGCTGCCACGCCGTGACGGCGGCTGCCGATGCTCCGCTGCCGCCGTGCTTTGCGACGTAGTCCTTGCAGGCCGCGACCAGATCGATCCCAAGGAGCTTCGGCCCGAGAATGGCGATGACGACGGCCGAGCCCATGGTGCCGAACATGTAGGTGACGGCGTAGGCGACCGGCATCGAATCGATCAGCGCCTTGGCTTGATCGGGCGGCAAGCCGAGTCGGTTGATGGCATCCGTCGACAGCCCCATCGCGGCCGAGATCGTCTGCGAGCCGGAATAGAACCCGGCGGAGTAGCCGAGGTCGTAGCCGGCGATCTTGGCGACGATCACGCATGCGGCGAGGCTGAAGACGCATTGCACCGCCGAGAAGATGGCCTGCGGCAGGCCGTCCTTGGCGATGCCGCGCACGAACTGCGGGCCCACGCCGTAGCCGACGGCGAACAGGAACAGCAGGAACGCCGTGGCCTTGAGCGGCTGGTTGATCGTGATGCCGATCTGGCCGATGACCACGCCTGCGATCAGCGTCGCCGTGACCGATCCGAGGCCGATGCCCTTGAAGTTGAACTTGCCGAAGTAATACCCCAAGGCGAGCGCGAGGAAGATCGCGATCTCGGGATATTGCTTCAGGGTTGCGAATAGCCAGTCGATCATGGGGACCTCCGTGGGCCTTATCGGCGTTGTTTCGTCGGCGAAGCTCTAGCGGTCTTTCGCGGCGCCTTTGTGCGTGGCGAGAGCCTCGGGCCTGAGCAGCTCCAGGCCCCTCGTGGCGTTGAAGCCGTGGATCTCCTTGACGTCGAGCTTGCGCATGAATGCGATCGTCTCCGGCGTGATCACCTGGCCGGGCACCATGATCGGAAACCCGGGTGGATACGGGATGACGAACTTGGCCGACACCAGCTCCGGACCGTTCTTCAGGCGCTCGTCGATCCGCTTGTCGTTGAGCCTGATGTACTCGCACGCGGACGCGTCGTACGCCATGTAGTAGGCCGCGCGCATGTGGCCCTCGGGCGTCGCGCTCTTGGTGTCGTCGCGGAACGCGTCGTGGAACCGGCTGAAGTTCGGCAGGTCGGGAACGTCGGTGACGAGCGACTTCACGCGCGCGGCGAAGGCCTCGCGCTCGGATGCGCCGCCCTCGGCGAGACGCTTCTCGATGTTGCGCGACATGTCCGCCAACGCCTTGATGAGGTGAGCCATGTCGCTGCGCGTGTTGTTGATGTTGATCTGCACCAGCACGCTGTTGCGCGACGTCTTGTTGATCTGGACGTCGTACTCGCTCGCGAGCAGCGCCTTGAACTGGGATCCGTCGTAGCCCGCGTTGCCGCACAGGAGCGTGATGCGCGTGGGATCGAGGAAGAACTCGTCCTCGCGCAGCGCCCGCGCGGTGTCCGCGATGCTCCATCCCGGCTGCGCGTAGTCCTGGAACTCGGACTTGCGGTATTCGGCGGGAATCATCTCGGCCGGCGTCGCGCACTTGAAGTACCTGGAGATCAGCGGGTGCCCGTTGACCTCGCGCCGGATCTCGATGGCGAGCTGGATCGCGCGCTGCACGAGCTCGTAGCCTTCGAGCTCCATCTGCCGGCGCGCGAGGTCGAGCGACGCGATGATCTGCAGGTTCGGCGACGTCGACGTGTGGGTGAAGAAGGCCTCCTTGAAGGGCGCCTCGACGGCGGCGAAATCCTGGTCCGCGACGACGATGATCGAGCCCTGGCGCAGCGCGGACATGGACTTGTGCACCGAGTCGGACTCGTACACGCGGATGCGCGCCTTGTCCGGATCGGGCAGCAGGTACGCGTCGAGCAGGCGGGGATCCCTGGCGTCGAGCGATCCGAACTCCGACTTGTACTTCTCGTAGCGCTGCCGGTACGCCGGATCGCGGAACATCGCGCGAAGCTTCGCCGCGGCGCCCATCGCCGTGCGGCCGCGCAGGAACGGCGAGAAGCGCGCGTAGCCGAACCAGGCCTCGTCCCAGAGGAAGACGAGGTCCGGCTTGATGGCCAGGCACTCGAGCATCGTGCGCTCGACGTTGGCGACGTGCCCGTCGAAGGTGCAGTTGGTGAGCACCAGCATCTTGGCGCGATCGAGCTTGCCCTCGGCCTTGAGCTGGAGCAGCGCCTCCTTGATCGGACGAATGGCGAGGCTGCCGTACATCGAGTATTGCGTCAGAGGAAACGCGTCGATGTACAGCGGCTGCGCGCCCGCGAGGACGATGCCGTAGTGATGCGACTTGTGGCAGTCGCGGTCGATCAGGACGATGTCGCCGGGCGTGAGCAGCGCCTGGTGGATGATCTTGTTGGACGTCGAGGTGCCGTTGGTCACGAAGAACGAGCGGTCGCCGCCGAGCGCGCGCGCGGCCTTGTCCTGCGCCACCTTGATGTTGCCGGTCGGCTCGAGCAGGCTGTCGAGGCCGCCGGTGGTGGCCGACGACTCGGCGAGGAACAGGTTGGTCCCGTAGAACTCGCCCATGTCGCGGATCCAGTTCGACTTGAAGATCGACTTGCCGCGCGCGATGGGCAGTGCGTGGAACGTGCCGATCGGCCGCGCCGCGTACTTCTTCAGGTTGTCGAAATAGGGCGTCTCGTAGCGATCCTTGATGCCGTCGAGGAGCGCGAGATGGATCTCCATCGGCTCCTCGACGCCGTAGAACACGCGGCGCACGTCGTTGCCGTCCTCCGCGCCGGCCAGGCGGGCGACGTCCTGGTCGGTCACCACGAACACGTCGAGCTCGGGACGCAGCATGTGCAGGACGCGTGCGAGCGTGCCGGTCGTGTCCGAATCCACCTTCGCGGCGTCCGCCGGGATGTGCGGCGCCAGGATCTCGCGCAACGCAGGCACGTTGTGCCGTGACGCCTGCCCGAAGCCGTCGATGGCCACGACCGACTGGATGTTGAAGTTCACGAGCGCCGCAAGCACGGCGTCCTCGAACGTGCCGACCACGACCGGCTCGTAGACGAACGCATCGTCGTCGCGCCGCAGGCGGCGAAACGTATCGGCAAGCGCCGGCCACGAGGCGCGCTCACCTGCCGCGACCACCAGGATCTCGAAGTACGGGCGGCGGGTCTGTCCGCGGCCGACCGCCGGCGGGAGCATCGCGTCGGCGCTCGGACCCCCTTCGGTCTCGTCGTCCTCGGCCCATGCGGCGACGTCGTCGCGATAGGCATTCGAAAGCAGGGCGCCGCTGATGCGCTGCACGAGCCGTGCGAGGCCGGTCCAGTCACCTTGCCTCAGGCGGTCGGACACCTGCGACATCAGGCGCGGACCCGGATAGCCGTTGAGCTCCTCGAGAAGTCCGATCTCCTCGAGCACGCCGGCCGCCTGGATCGACAGCTTCTCGGCAGCGTTGCCGCTCGCGGCGGCGAGCGCCCGGGTGACGCGGTGGAGCAAGCGCCAGCGCTCGATCCGCGCTTCGGCGGCGGAGAAGAACTCGTGGAGCGGCCGGGCGGGCGCGTCGTCGGCCGGGCTTTGCTTGCGTGCGGTTGTGCTCATTGCTGCGAACCTCCGGATAGCGGTCGGAGCGCACGCGTCGGCGTGCGCCGCGAAGAAGACCTTCTGCATGGTCCGCAGCGTGCGACAGCGCGTCTTCGCAAATCTGGACAGGGTCACGTCGAGAATTGCAAAGACGACGCGATGACGCGAAATCACCATTCGACCCAATCCCGTACCGAAGGCGGGCTGCGATTGAACGCGCAAGCAACCGCGCACCGAGGACTCGCGAATGGTGAACAAGCAACGAAGGCACCGTGCAACGGCCGATCGGCGGGCGATGCGGCTCGCCGTTGCCGCGATGGGCTTTCTGCCGCTCGCCGCGCATGCGTCCCTGTTCACGGGCGATACGCTCGACAAGGTCGCTGATGTGATGGCGTGGGTCGTCATCTGCGTCGTCCCGATCATCGGCATCGCCGTTTTCTGGATCGTGCACGTGCTGCCGGAGAAGATCGCTCACAAGCGGCACCATCCGCAGACGGCGGCAATCCAGACGCTGTGCCTGCTGTCGCTCGTTTTCGGCGGATTGCTCTGGCCGATCGCGTGGCTGTGGGCCTACACGAAGCCGATCGGCTACAAGCTCGCGTACGGCACCGAGAAGGGCGAGCACTACTTCGACGAGCAGGCCGAGCGGGCGCGCGCGGGCGAGCTCGCACCCGAAGAGCTCGAGGAGCTGCGCCACGAGCTCGACGTTCTCAGCAAGCGCGGGCCGCTGCCTCCGCATCTCGCCAGGCTGCGCGAAGCGGCCGCGACCGCGAACGTGCCACGCGCGGAACGGCCCGATCTCGCCGAGCGCATCACACCCCAGGCGTAGCGCCGGAGCGTATCGATGGAAATCCTGCTGCTCGGCATTTACTCGGCGATCGTCTGGTTCGTCTTCATCAAGATGAAGTGGCTGCCGTGGAACATCGGCACGCAGGTCACCGTTGTGATCATTCCGATCGTCGGACTGACCGCCCTCATCCTGGCGCTCAACGTGGTGGCGCCATCGTCGCCGGACGTGCGCGTGATCAAGTACGTCGTGAACGTCGTGCCGCAGGTGCGCGGCCGCGTCGTCGAGGTGCCGGTCGAGCCCAACCGCCTCGTCCACAAGGGCGACGTGCTGTTCAAGCTCGATCCCACCCCCTACGAGCTCACGGTCCGCGCACTCCAGGCGCAGCTCGCCAACACGCAGGCCTCGTCGCGTGAGCTCGACCAGCAGCTCGCCGGCGCAGTGGGCAAGGTGGCCGAGGCGCGCAGCGCGATTCAGCAGTCCGAAGCGCGCATTCCCGAGGTACAGGTCCGGCTCGACCTCGCGCGGCTGCGCGTGAAGCAGAACCGCGAGCTCGTGTCGAGCGGGGCGGGCGATCGCTTCGCGCTGGAGCGTGCGGAGACCGACGTGAAGGAGCTCGAGGCGCAGTTGCTGGCCGCCCACAGCGTCGCGGCGCAGGCGCGATCCGCCGAGGTGCAGGCGGTGGCGAGCGAGCGACAAGTCAGGCAGCGCATGAGCGGGACGTTCGAGAACGAGTACGCGCCGGTCGCGCAGATCCGTGCGCAGCTCGAGAGCGCGAAATGGGAGCTCTCGCAGACCACGGTCTACGCACCCGCGGACGGCTACGCCATCAACGTGCAGCTGCGGCCGGGCTCGTTCACCGCGGCATTCCCGATCACGCCGGCGATGACGTTCGTCGAGGAGACGTACCAGGTCGTCGCCCTCTATCAGCAGAACGAGCTGTGGGCCATCGAGCCGGGCAACGAAGCGGAATTCACGATCGACGCGCACCCGGGGCGCGTCATCAAGGCCAAGGTCGACTCGATCGTATGGGCACAGGGCCAGGGCCAGGTGCCGAACAGCACGCAGCTGCCGAATACCGGCTACGGGCCGATGCCCCCGGGTCGCTTCCCGGTGAAGCTCACCGTCGAGCCGCGGGACGCCGGGCTGTTCCTGCCGGCCGGCGCCATGGGCCATGGCGCCGTGTATACGGACCACGTCGAGGCGATCCAGATCATTCGCAGGATCATCCTGCGCATCGGCGCGAAGCTCGATTACCTCATCCTCAAGCTGCACTGATGCTGCGTCGCGCTCACGCCGTCGCGCCCGTCGTCGTGCTCCTGGTGAGCGCGTGCGCCCTGCCTTCGCCGCCGAGGCCCGACGAGGTGCGCGCGCAGGCCATCCCGCACGTGGCGCTGCCGGCCGCGTGGACGACGGCCGGACCGCCCGGCGCGCCGACCGACGACTGGCTCGCGATGTTCGACGATGCGCGCCTCGACGCGCTCGTGCGCGAGGCGCTGCAGTACAACGTGGACCTCGCGACGGCGGCCGCGCGCGTGGAGCGCGCAGCGGGCTACGCCAAAGCGGCGGGCGCGACCATCTATCCCGCGGTGAACCTGCTCGCGCATGGGGGCGGCAAGCTGGGCGGCGACGGCTCGGGCTTGAGCGGCGTCGGTCTCTTCGCCAACTGGGAGCTCGACATCTGGGGCCGCGTGCGTGCCGAGCGCGCGCTGGGGCAGGCGCAATACGAAGCCACGGTGGCCGACGCCGAATACGCGCGCCAGTCGATTGCCGCGACCGTCGCGAAGAGCTGGCTGCTCGCGATCCAGGCGCGGCTCGCACGCGGCATCGCGAGCGAAACGGTGCTCGCATCCGAGCGTAACGTCGGTCTTGCAGGCGATCGATTGCGCGTCGGCGTTGGCGACGACTACGACGTCGCGCTCGCCCAGGCCAACGTGGAGACTGCGCGCGATGCCGAGCGCCAGCTCCTGCTCGGCGAGCAGCAGGCGTTGCGCGCGCTCGAGATTCTCCTCGGACGATATCCGGGCGCGGCGGCCGACGTACCGGCGGTCCTGCCGGTATTGAAACGCGAGCTGCCGGCAGGCGTGCCTTCCGAGTTGCTCGAGCGCCGGCCCGACATCATTGCCGCGGAACGGCGCGTCGACGCGGCGTTTCACGGCGTCACCGAGGCCAAGGCTGCGCGGCTGCCCAGGCTGTCGCTTACCGCGAGCCTGACGAGCCTCGACAGCTCGCTGTTCGTGCTGCAGAACCACACCAATCCGGTCGCGAGCCTGGGCGCCAATCTCGTCGCGCCGATCTTCCAAGGCTACGCGCTCGAAGCCAACGTCGAGATCAAGACGGCCGAGCAGAAGCTCGCGGTGGCCGATT
The DNA here is from genome assembly GCA_035493035.1 of Casimicrobiaceae bacterium. Lineage (GTDB taxonomy): Bacteria > Pseudomonadota > Gammaproteobacteria > Burkholderiales > Casimicrobiaceae > VBCG01. The sequence continues at coordinate 62,172 of DATJIS010000108.1, forward strand.
ACGGGCGCGTCGCGCTGAAGGCGTTCTCGGAGGTCGAGAACGCGCTTGCGGGCAGCGTCGCGGCCGACCAGCGCGTGGTGATCCTGTCGCGCGCGATCACGAGCAACACGCGCAGCGTGGATCTCGCGCAGGTTCGGCTCAACGTAGGCTCGGGCGACCTGCGCGCGGTGCTGCAGCAGAACATCGCGCTCTACGGCGCGCGGTCGGCGCTCCTGCAGGCGCAGACCGACCGCCTGATCCAGCGCGTCAATCTCCATCTCGCGCTCGGCGGAAGCTTCGACGAGCGCCCGACGACGCCGGCTCCCGTGACCGGCAACAGCGACGACACGCTGGCCGGGCTCGTCGGCGGGCCCCCAACACGCACTGATCGAAAGCGAGGTTTTCCATGAACGTCCATTTCGCCCGCATGCTCGCCGTCACGTGCTGCGCGCTCGTCGCGATTCCATCGTCGATGGCGCAGCAGATCGTCTATCCCGCCAAAGGCCAGGCCAAGCAACAGCAGCAGAAGGACGAGTCCGAATGCTCGCAATGGGCGACACAGCAGACGAGTTACAACCCGAGCAATCCGCCGCCCGCCACGGCGTCGGGCAAGCCGCAGACCGCGACCGGCACCGACGTCGGTGCGGGTGCGCGCGGCGCGGCGCGTGGCGCCGTCGTGGGCGGGATGATGGGTGACTCCGGCGCGGGCGCGGTGGCGGGCGCCGCCGCGGCACGCGGGCAGAGCCGCCGTACCAATCGCGACCAGGCGCAGCAGGCGAGCACGCAGCAGAGCGCGGCCCAGCAGAACTACCTCAAGGCACGCGCCGCATGCCTCGAAGGCCGTGGCTACACGGTCAAATGAACGACGGCTTCCGGAGAACGACATGAAGCGACTCGAACGTTCGGCACTTCATCGCGTCGTCGCGTCCGCGACGCTGGCCGTGTTCACCGCGTGCAGTGTCGCGGGCGCGCAGACGCCCGCAACGGCGCCGCCGGCGACTGCGGCACCGGCGGGCAGCAATGCCGCGGCGGCACCGCCCGGCGCCGGCGCGGCCGCCGACGACGCGCAGAACACCTTCACGCAGGAGCAGCTCGACCAGCTCGTGGCGCCGATCGCGCTGTATCCGGACTCGTTGTTCGCGCAGGTGCTCATGGCGGCGACGTATCCCCTCGACGTGGTCCAGGCCGACCGCTGGGTCAAGGCGAATCCGAATATGAAGGACAAGGCGCTCGAGGATGCGCTGCAGAAGCAGTCGTGGGATCCGGCGGTGAAGGCGCTGTGCCCGTTTCCGCAGGTGCTCGCGATGATGAGCGAGAAGCTCGACTGGACCCAGAAGCTCGGTGACGCCTTCCTCGGGCAGCAGGAGGACGTCATGAAGACCGCGCAGACATTGCGCGCCAAGGCGGTCGAGCAGTGATCGCTGAAGGACTCGAAGGAGCAGAAGGTCACCACCGAGAAGGTCGAGTCGACGACGGTGATCAAGATCGAGCCCACCAACCCCGAAGTGGTCTACGTGCCGACCTACAACCCGACCGTCGTGTACGGCGCCTGGCCGTATCCCGCGTACCCGCCTTACTACTACTACCCGCCGGGCTACGTCGCGGGCGGCGCGCTGCTGGGCTTCACCGCGGGCGTGATCGTCGGTGGCGCGCTGTGGGGCAACTGCAACTGGGGTGGCAACAACGTCAACGTCAACGTCAACCGCTACAACAACTTCAACAAGGCCAACATCTCCAACGGCAACTGGCAGCACAACTCCGATCGGCGCGGCGCCGTGCCGTACAAGAACCAGAACGTGGCGAACAAGTACAACCGCGGCGGCGGACAGGGCGCGCAGGCGCGGGACGCCTATCGCGGGCGCGACGGCGGCGGCTTCCAGCAAACCGGTACGCGCGGTAACGGTTCCGGTGGCGCACGCGCGGGCCAGGTCGATTCACGCGGTGGCGCAGGCGCCGGACGCGATGTCGGCGGCGCGGGGGGGCGCGACAGCTCCGGCATGCGCAACTCGTCGGCGTTCGACGGCGGCTCCCGCGCCCAAACGCAGAACTTCAGCAACCGCGGCTCCTCGAGCATGAACAGCGCGCGCTCGAGCAGCGGCGCGCGCTCGAGCGGCGGCGGCGCGCGCTCGAGCGGCGGCGGCTCACGCGGTGGCGGTGGCGGCCGCGGGGGCCGGCGATGACATCCAGGGAGCATGCCATGACGATCGATCGAAACGGGAGCGTTGCGCGCTGGCTGATTCGCGCAGGCTCGCTGCTGTGCGCATTGGGGTTCGCGGCGGCATCCATCGCAGCACCGGCGCAGCGCTCCTTCGGCTCGGCCGAGGAAGCGGCCGATGCCCTGGCGCAGGCCGTGAAGAAGCACGACCGCGCGGCCATCGTTGCGATCCTGGGCCCCGGCACGGAAGCGTGGGTCGCATCCGGCGATGCCGTCGCGGATCGTGCGGCCGGCGACCGTTTCGTGTCGGCCTTCGAGCAGAAGCACGCGATCCAGCCCGAAGGCGACGCCAAGGCGATCCTCGCGATCGGGCCCGACGACTGGCCGTTCGCCTTCCCGCTCGCGAAGTCGTCGGCGGGGTGGCGCTTCGACACGGCGGCCGGCAAGGATGAGCTGCTCGCGCGGCGGATCGGCGAGAACGAGCTCGCGGCCATCAACGTGATGCTCGCCATCGTCGATGCGCAGCACGAATACGCGTCCGCGGATCACAACAAGGACGGCGTGCGCGAATACGCGAGGAAGTTCGCGAGCACGCCAGGCAAGCAGGACGGGTTGTACTGGAAGACCGCGGAGGGTGACCGGCCGAGCCCGCTCGGCCCGCTGGTGACGCGCGCGGCCGGCGAAGGCTATTCCAAGAGCGAAGGGCCGCAGCCGTATCACGGCTATTACTTCCGTCCCCTGCGTGGCCAGGGCGCGCACGCCAAGGGTGGCGCGCTCGACTACGTCGTCAAGGGACACATGATCGGCGGATTCGCGGCCATTGCTTACCCGGCGCGCTACGCGAGCTCCGGCGTGATGACGTTCATCGTCAACCACGACGGCGTCGTGTACCAGAAGGATCTCGGACCGGACACCGCGAAGCAGGCGGCAGCCATCACCCGTTTCGATCCGGGCGACGGCTGGACGGCGGTACCGGCCCCATAGTCGTTCGTCATTCCGAATCAGGAGCATCGACATGCTGAAGCATCACGTTGCAACGGCGGCTCTCGCAGCCGCGCTGCTCGCCGTTCAGGCGAGCGCCGCGACGAACGCCGCGATGGAATCCTCGCCCGGCCGTGTTGCCGCGGCGCAGACCCTGCACGTAACCGCGACGATCACGGCGATCGACGCGTCGACGCGCGAAGTGACGCTGAAAGGGCCGAAAGGCAACGAGGTGACCGTCGTCGCGGGACCGCAAGTGCAGAACTTCGCGCAGATGAAGATCGGCGACAAGGTCGATGTCGAATACATCGAGGCCGTGACCGTCGAGCTCAAGAAAGGCGGCGGCATGGCGGTCGCGCGCGGCGAGCGCGCCGGCATGCAGAGCGCCGAACCGGGCACGAAACCCGCGGCCATGGGAGGCCGCCAGGTCACCGTGGTTGCGGACGTCGTCGCGGTCGATCCTGCCATGCAATCGGTGACGCTGCGCGGCCCGGAGCGCACCGTCGACGTGAAGGTCGCCGATCCCGAGCAGTTCAAGCTGATCGCCAAGGGCGACCAGGTGCAGGCGACCTACACGCAGGCCGTCGCGATCGCGGTGAGCCCGATGAAGTGATGCAAAGCCGCGCGATGCGCGGCTGTGTTCGGGGGTAGGGCCGGCGCGCTAGGGCTGCTGCCGGCTTCCCTTGATGTTGCCGGCGACACCGCCCGCGACCGCGCCGATGGCGGCCCCGGTCCAGCCGCTGCCGCCGGCAATCGCCGCGATACCCGCGCCGGCCGCTGCGCCGATCGCGGCTCCGCTCACGGTTCCCTGCTGCTGCGGCGTCATGGACGTGCACGCCGGCACGGCGGCGATGGTCATGCATGCGACAAGGGCGGCAAGCCGTTTCATCGTCATCTCTCCTCGGAGCCGGCGACTACCGCACCGGCGTGATCTTCATTGAAGGCTGCTCGTCGTGCCCGCGTTGCGGGAAGGCTTCACCGTGGAGCGTAGGCTGCTCGAAACGGCATCGTCCTCGCGTTTCTGGACAGCGCTGAACGGCGAAGCGGACGCGGCCACGCGCGCGATGGCCTGAATTGCGAGGACGCCGCGATCGGTCGCCAAACACGATCGCGGACAGCGTCGAAGAGCGCGCGTGACGCGTCGCGACGCGCGACCTCTTCGATGCCCATGCAAACGGATTACGAGACACCGGGCCGGATCGATCGAATGCCGGCAGCCGCCGCGTCGCGCGATCTCACGCGCACCGTACTGACCCTGCTGATCATGCTGATCGTGATCGGCGCCACGGTGTGGATCCTTCGACCCTTCCTCCTGTCGATGGTGTGGGCGGTGGCGATCGTCGTGGCCACGTGGCCCTTGATGCGGCGGCTTCAGGCGCTGGTGCGGCGCCGTAGTGTCGCCGTCGTGTCCATGTCGGCCGCGATGTTCCTCGTGTTCATTGCGCCTCTCGTGCTCGCCATACGCACGCTGGTCGAGAACACCGACACGATGACCGCCTGGCTGCGCTCGATCGCCGCCACCGGAATTCCACCGCCGCCGACATGGGTCGAGCGGATCCCGCTCGCAGGGCCGCGCATGGCGGAGCGCTGGTCGGACATCGCCGCGACCGGCAAGGAGGACCTCGCCACGCGTGTCGCGCCCTATGTCGCCGATGCGCTGCACTGGATGGTCGGCGCGGCGGGTGGGCTCGGGGCCATCGCGATCCAGATGGTGCTCACGATGGTGATCGCCGTGATCCTGTATGCACGCGGCGAGACCGCGCGAGACGCGCTGCTGCGCTTCGGCCGGCGCCTTGCAGGCGATCGCGGCGAGCACGTCGTTCTTCTGGCCGGTCAGGCGATCCGGGCCGTGGCGATGGGCGTCGTCCTCACCGCGTTGATCCAGACGGCACTCGCAGGCATCGGGCTCGGCGTCGCGGGCATCCCGTTCGCGGGCTTTCTCACCGCCGTGGTTCTGGTGCTCTGCGTGGCGCAGATTGGTCCGCTGCTCGTGCTGATTCCCGCGGTCATCTGGCTCTTCTGGACCGACCAGTCCGCCTGGGGCGCGGTGCTGCTGGTCTGGAGCATCGTCGTCGGCGTGCTCGACAACGTGCTGCGACCGCTCATCATCCGTCGCGGCGCCGACCTGCCGTTATTGCTCATCTTCGCCGGTGTGATCGGCGGATTGATTGCGTTCGGCATCGTCGGCCTGCTGGTCGGGCCGGTCGCGCTCGCCGTTGCCTACACGCTGCTCAAGGAATGGATGGCGGATCGCGAGAGAGCTTGACGCGCGTCGCAGCGGCGGCGAGCGTGGCGGTGAGTCATGGCAGCTTGCCGGAATCGTCGGCCTTGGCGGCCACCATCACGCGCGCGCCGGTCGTCCTGACGGAGAACGTGTCGATGCGCAAGGCCGGTACGCCGTTCACCCGGCCGTTGGTGACGTCGTATTGCCATTCGCACCGCGCGCACGTTACCTCGTGGTCGTGCAGCGAGCCCGACGAGAGCGAGGCACCGCAGCGCACGCAGGCGTCCTCGATCGCGAACAGCTGCCCTCCGATGCTGAAAACCGCCACGCTGGTGTCGCTGACGCATACCACGATCGGAGCCCCTGCAACGAACTCATCGAGTCTCGCAACTTCCACGAACTGCGGCATCACGCACGCTCGAATGGTTGGCGGCGACTGCTGTTGCGGGATGCGACGGCGCTGCTGCAGGGTCGAGCGTCCAGCTCACGACTGCGATTGCATGTCTCCCCTCGAACGCGACACGTCGCTCTGCTGAGGTTCTGTAGCGTCGGCGGCAGCTTGGTGCCTAGGGGACGCCGGCGCCAACGGCGGAAGATCGGTTGGCGAAGCGGTCGAGTGTGTACATGTTCAATCTCCCCAGGCGGCGAAGCGCGGCCCATGCGCGACAGGCGCACGGTCATGGTCGGCGTGTCGCGCGGCGCGGGTCTTCGCAAATCTCGACATACCGAGCAGTCGGCGGCCCGCAGCGGCGGGGTCGGCGGGCATGTCGCGATTTGCGAAGACCTTCCGTCCGCCGCGATGAACGATCAGCAGAGCGAGGCGTGCCCCTGGCGCGCATCGATGCGAGTGCGTGCGCGAATGTCCCAAGAGCCGGTCCTGGCAGGCAGCGAAACCATGCGGGCGACGCGTAGCGCTGCGGGGTCGATTCAGTCGCCGTGGGCGTTCGATGCAACGCGTCGCGGCCGACGAAAGCGCCGCTGGCTTCGATCGGCGATCGCCGTACTGGGGCTGGCCGTCTGCTGCTCCGCGGTGGCGCGTCCCAAGGTATGTCTCGTGCTGTCCGGCGGCGGCGCCCGCGGTGCAGCGCACATCGGCGTGCTACGGGTGCTCGAGGAGATGCACGTTCCCGTCGACTGCATCGCGGGCACGAGCATGGGCGCGCTCGTCGGGGCAGCCTACGCGAGCGGAATGTCGGTGACCGAGATGGAGCAGATGGTCTCGACGATCTCCACCGCGCAGCTCTTCATCGAAAAGCCGCCGCGCGACGAGCTCGCGCTGCGGCGCAAGCTCGACGATCGATCGATCCTGCTGGGCCTCGAAGTGGGCATCCGGGACGGCGAGCTGCTGCTCCAGAAGGGCGTGGTCACCGGCGTGCAGCTCGAGACGTTCCTGCGCCGCCTCTCCAAGGTGAGCGGCTATCACCGGTTCGACGAGTTGCCCATTCCGTATCGCGCGGTCGCAACGGACCTCATCACCGGCAAGCCCGTGGTTTTCGACCAGGGCGAGCTGCCGAACGTCATGCGCGCGAGCATGTCGGTCCCCGGTGCGGTGGCCCCGGCTGAGATCGGCGGCCGCATCCTCGTCGATGGCGGGCTGACGGACAACCTGCCGGTGGATGTCGCGCGCGCCATGGGCGCCGACGTCGTGATCGCGGTCAACCTCGGCACGCCGCTGCTCAAGCGCGAGGAGATCGGCTCGCTGCTGGGCGTCACGGCCCAGATGATCAACATCCTTACCGAGCAGAACGTGCAGGCATCGCTCGCTTCGCTGCGCGCGGACGATATCCTCATCGAGCCCGCGCTCGGAAACTTCTCCGCGGCCGACTTCGACGATCTCGCCAGGACCTTGCCGATCGGCGAGGCGGCCGCGCGCGAGGTTGCGCCACGACTGGCGGCGCTCGCGGTCGGCAACGAGGCGTACGCCGCCTGGGACGAGCGACGTCACGCGGTCGTGGCGCGGCAGATCGAACCGGTCGCCGAGATCCGTTTTGGCGCCATGTCGCGGGTGAACGCCGAAGCGCTGCGCGGGATGCTGGACGTGCGCGTCGGCGAGCCGATCGACCCGGATACGCTGGATCGCGACCTTCGGCGCGTGTTCGGCACGGGGGACTTCGAGCACGTCAACTACCGCATTCTCGAGGAAGGCGGCCGACGCGTGCTGGAGATCGACGCCGCCGAAAAATCGTGGGGTCCGAACTACCTGCGGTTCGGACTCGGCCTTGCCTCCGACTTCAAGGGCGACTCGTTCTTCAACGTCGCCGCGAGCTACCGGCGCACGTGGGTGAACGACCTGGGTGCGGAGTGGCGCAGCGACGTTCAGATCGGGCACACGGGGCGGCTCGCCACGGAGTTCTACCAGCCGCTGCGGGATCGCGCGGCGCTCTTCGTGGCACCTCGCGCCGAGCTCGAGCGCCGCAGCGTCGATGTCTTCAGGGGCTCGCAGCGCCTGGCTCGGTACGACATACGCACGGCGGATGCAGGCCTGGACGTCGGATCCGCGCTGGGAACGTACGGCGAGGCGCGCATCGGCGTGCAGGCGGGCTCGACGCATGCGGCGCTCGACACGGGTCCCGAAGCGCTCGACCCGCCGTCGCGCGTGCGCCGCGGCGCGCTCACGGCGAAGGTCATCGTCGATCGCCTCGACAGCGCCGATTTCCCGCGCTTCGGCTACGCGGGATCGATGCAGCTGTACGGGTCGACGCCCGCTCTGGGCGCCGACGACTCCTACACCAAGTGGGACGCCGATTTCCTCGGTGCGTATTCTTTCGGCCGCCACACGTTCAGCGCCGCGCTGCGCGCGGGCGGCACGTTGAACGGCGATCTGCCGCGCTACGATCTCTTCCAGTGGGGCGGCTTCCTGCAGCAGTCGGGCTATCCGCCGGGCGCGCTGCTCGGCGAGCGGCTGACCTTCGGTCGAGTCGTGTATGCCTACAAGCTGGTCGAGCAGCGGCTCTTCGAGGGTCTTTACGCGGGCGTGTCGCTGGAGGCCGGCCGCATGGACAAACCGCTCGTTGCAGGCAGCCCGTCGGGCTTGCTCAAATCCGTCGGGACTTTCCTCGCGGTCGACAGTCCGCTCGGGCCGGTCTATCTCGGCTATGGCTGGGCCGCCGACGGCAGCCGCAGCGGCTACCTGTTCGTTGGCAGGCCCTGACGGCCCCCGGCGCGGCGGCCGCGCATCTATCCCGTGCCGCACACAAGTGTGCGCGCCCTTCGCGCTCGTCGTTGTCGGGGTCACATGGCCAGAATCGCGACACGTGGTCCACCCCGGCTCGCCGCCCCGCGCCCGGCACGACGGCGTTTGTTGTCCGGGGGTGATGTCGAGAAAAGTCAGGACCGGGTCGCGCGCCGAGTCGATAGTCGAATCAACGGGTACGAGTGCTCTGCTCGCAACGCGCCGCACACTCGGCGGCCTCAGGCAAATGGATCACGCACCATGACCTGCGTCCCGACCACCACGACTTCGAACGTATCCACGTTCAATTTCGGTATCGCAGGCAGACGGCCCGTCGTGATGTCGTACCTCCATCCGCATCCCGCGCACGCGACTTCGCGTGCCTGCACGGTTCCGTTCGCAAGGAGCGAAGCGCAACGCAAGCAGACGCCCTCGATCGCAACGATGCGTCCGTCCATGTTGAACAGCGCGATCGTCGCCGCACCGAGGCATACGGTCAGCCCGCCATGCGCCGGTATGTCGCCGACGCGTGCGACGTTCACGAGGGAGCTCACTTCACGATTCGAGGCATCAACGGCGCGCGATGGCTGCGGCACGACGGCCGCTTGCAGCATTCAACGTCGTGAGGGCGATTCGGTCGACGTCTGAAGCGAATTGTTGCACGCGAAGATATCCATTCGAAGGCAGCGGACAGGCGGCAAAAAAAGACGGTGCCTGTCGTCTACAGGGAGCGACGATGACTGCATCAGCGAAGGGCAACCCCAGGGTCGGGGTCCAGTCGAGCGACGCGTGGTGGCAGCGTGTCGGCGGCCTCACGGGTGTTCCAGCATTGATGCGTGCGCTCGACATCGATGCGCCACACGTTCTCGTCCGCGCGGGTCTTGCTGTCGACGCGCTGGAGCAACCGGACAACCGCATTTCGTTCGACACGTTCGGGCGGTTGCTCCAGCTCGGCGCCGAGGCCGGCGCCTACGCTCATTTCGGGCTGACCGCCGGGCGCATGTGGCATCTCGACGACCTCGGCCTGCAGAGCGATCTCGTGCGACACGCCCCGACGGTTGGCGAAGCCGTCCAGGGTCTCACGCAATACCAGCATCTCAACGGAGAGGGCGGCCTGACCTTTGCGACGCGACAAGGCCCGCTGGTCGAGGTGGGATACGCCATCTATTCTCCCGGCGTCATCGCACCCGACCAGATCTACGATTTCGCGCTCGCGTCGCTCTTCAACTACTTGCGCGAGCTGTGCGGGCCGTCGTGGCTTCCGGTGCAGGTGCTGATTCCGCACGCCGCGCCGGACGATCCGGTGCACTACCGCAGCTTCTTCAAGGTCGTGCCGGATTTCGACTCCGAGATCTGCGCGCTTCGCTTTCCCGCGCACTGGCTCGAACGACGCATCGAGGGCGCACAGCCGCAGCGGCGCGAGAAAGCGCTCGCCATCGCCGAGACGATGGCCAAGCCGAATGTGCTGCCGCAGGTCTATCGAGCGCTGCGCACCGTTCTGCTGTCAGGACGCAGCTCCGGCAACGACGTTGCGCACGTGCTGTCCATGCATCGGCGCACGCTCAATCGGCGTCTGCAGGAGTGCGGCAGGACATTTCAGGATTTGCTCGACGAGGTTCGATGCGAGGTTGCGCGACAGCTGCTGTGCTATTCCAACGTCGCGCTCGACGACGTCGCCGCTTCGTTGGGCTATGCCGGTGTGAGCCCGTTCATGCGGAGCTTCCGTCGCTGGACCGGGTTGACGCCGGGACGGATGCGCCGCCTCGCGTCCCACGGTCCGGACCTGATCCGGGTCCAGCATGAGAAGCGTTCCGGCGACGACGCACAACCGCATGCGCCGCGCAACGGGGAGCCAAGGTCGATGGCCTCCGCACGCGCAGGCGCGCCGTTGTCGCCGGCCGCTCGTGCGCTTCGCGCCGAAGGCTCGCGCCCGAGCGGGAGCGCCGTGTCTGCGCGTCTGCAATGGCATCCGTGGCGTTCCGGCACGACGCCGGCGCCGGCGCCGGCGAAGGTGCGTAGTCGCACGATACGCTCGCGCGCATAGGGGGAGGGCGCCATGCGCAGGTATGCCACACCGTGGTTACTGAACACGATGCTGCTGTTGCTGCTGGCGGGCGTGCCCGCCGTCGCGGCGCCCGCCGAACGATGGGGACCGACCTGGAGCGAAGTCACCGGCAACCTGTATTCGCGAGCGCCGATGAACCGCACGGCCGCCACGATCAAGCAGGTCGATGGCAAGCACGAGACCAAGCGCATCGTCAAAGTGGAGCCCGGGCGCCACGACGTCGTCGTTGCGTCGCCCATGCGCAAGGGATTCTCCGGTTCCGACGAGCACGTCGCCCTCGACCTGGAGCCGTGCAAGCGCTATTACGTCAACGCGCAATTCAAGAGCGGCGGCGGCACCGACTGGGAGCCCGTGCTCGCGATGACCGAGACGATCCCGGGATGCAAGGTGCCGTCGGGCTGACGGCAGCGCCGGATCACGCCACGGCGTGATGCCCGCGCCTACGGCGGCCGGTGCGCACGCACAGCGTCGCGATTCAGCCTTTCAGCGAGCTCGCCAGCGACCGGAGAGCGTCGGTGTTCTCGGCGAGCACGGCCATCACTTGCGGCGCTTCGATGCTGATCGGCACGTCGTCGGCGGTCAGGCCGTTCAGCGGGTTCGGTCCATGGCTCACGCGATTCGCGATGTTGAGGATGCCCGCGAGATTGCGCGGCTCGACCGTACCGATCGGTTCCTCGTGATGGTTCACCGCCTCGGCGATTTCCTCCGGCACGTTCAGCGAGCACAGGATCGCGTGCCCGACGCCTGCGTGCCATTCGTCCTGCAGGCCTTCCACGTCCGCGCTGTTCGGGTCCAATTCCGGATATCGCGACACGCGGGACAGCAGGTAGAAGCGGCCGATGTCGTGCACGAGCCCGGCGAACAACGCCTCGTCGGGATTGACGCGCGTCATTTTGCGCGCGATCACCGACGCGAGCGCCGCGACGTCGACGCTGTGCGCCAGGATCTCGCGCGCGCGCCCCAGTACGGGCTTCAGCTCGTTCATCTGCGCGATCTGCTCGAGCGCGACGTTGACGGCGAGCGCGCGGATGGTTCCGAAGCCGACGCGGGTCACCGCGGAGCGAACGTCCACGGCCGTCTTTCCAGCCGTCTTGTAAGCGGCCGAATTGGCGAGGCGAAGAAGACGCGCGGCAAGCAGCGGCTCGGTGCTCAGCAGCCGCGCGAGGCGATCCGCATCGATGCGCGGATCGTTGAGCGCCATGCGCACCTTGAGCGTGGCATCGGCGAACGTGGGGAAGGAGATCTTGCCCTGCGAAAGCTCTGCCGCGAGGTCCTGCAGGAACTGGAAGCGAGGATCGGCCAAGGCGATGTGTACGGCGTGCAATTTGCGGCGCGGGCCGATAGTACACGACGCGTGCCGGAACTCCGCGGTCGGCGCTGAATCGCTCGGGCCGCTCGACGGCCCGGCGCGTCCGCGCTCGGCGTTGCGACCGCAGCGCCGCGTGTGCTCCGCCTGAGCGCTCCCGCGGCTAAACTGCTGAACCTGCCCGAAGGGCGCTCTCTGCTGCCCCTCCAACAATGGCCTTCCTGGGATCCGCCGCGCTGCTGCTCGCATTCGACATCGTGCCGGATGCCATCGTCGAGCACGACGACTGGCACACGCACGAGCATCTGCCGGAGCGGCTCGCGATCCCCGGATTTCTGCGGGGAAGCCGCTGGGTCGCCGTCCAGGGCGCGCCGCGCTATGTCGTCGTCTATGAGGTTGCCGAGCTCGCGTCGCTGACCTCGGCTGCCTATCTGGACCGGCTGGACCATCCCACTGCCTGGACATCGAAGATGATGGCGCACTACCGCGGCATGACGCGCGGTCTTTGCGCCGTCGCCGGAAGCTGGGGCGCGGGAATGGGCAGCGTCATGTACGTGATTCGCTTTGACGCGGCGTTCGACGCATTTCCGGCGCTGCGCGCCCGACTGCTGGACGAGGTCGGGCCCGGGTTGCCGGCGAAGCGCGGTCTGGGCAGCGTTCACGTGCTCGAAGGGACGGTCAACGCGCCCATGACGAACGAGCAGCGCATCCGCGGTCGCGACGCCACCGTCGCCGCCGCGCTCCTCATTGGAGGCTATGAAGCGCAAGCGGTGTCGGAGTCGGCCCACGCGATCCTCGGCTCCGCGGAAGGACCTGGCGTGGCCGCGCACGGGCTCTACCGTCTCGATTACGCCGTTTCGCACGACGACCTCGGGCGCTGAGACCGATGCGCGCTTCTCACATCGTGTAGCGCAGTCCGACGAACCAGGCCGTCGGAGCGCCGGGTGCCACGAAGCGTGCCGTCGCGACCTCGCGCGGTTCGACGTGCGGCTGTACGAGCGTGCCGCCGGGAAAGAGATCTTCGGCGAGCATGCCGTAGGTCTCATAGCGCTTCCCGAGCACGTTGCCGACGTTGCCGTAGACCTCGACATGCGGCTGCGGACGCCAGCTCGCGCGGAGGTTCACGGTGACCCAGCCACCGACTCCGGCGTTTGCCATGCGTGTCGCGCGACCCGAAGCGGTGTCGGCCACCAGGCCGTCCTCGTTGCCTGCCGTGACGATGCTCGAGTTGCCCACGATATCGACGCCGAGCGCGAGCGTCGGCAGTGCCTGCCAGTCGGCGCTCGCGCGAATCGAGTTGCGGGGCAGTCCCGGAAGACGCATTCCGCGCGTGGCATGGACGGTGCGCTCGCCCTCGACGATGTCGCCTTCGGCGTCGTACGTGGCTTCGAGGTAACTGTAGCCGGCGTGCAGCAGCACGTCGCCGAGCTGTTGATCCAGCCCGAGATCCACGCCGCGGTTGCGCGTGCGCGAAAAGTTCGCGAAGTATCCGTTCTGAGTGTCGGGCGCGCGCAGGAAGAGGATGTCGTCGCGATTGCGCGTATCGAAATACGAAGCCGAGAAACGGGCGCCGCTCCACGGCGCCCCGCGCATGCCGATTTCGATCGTGCGCGCGACGACCTGGGACAGGAACGGATCCGATTGCAGGCCTGCCGGCAATCGGCACGGTGCGCGCGGGTCCGCGCAGCCCAGCTCGATCGCGGTTGGAACGCGACTGGATTGGGACCAGTTGGCGAATGCCGTGACGGCACCCAGCTGCCGCGCCACGCCGATCGCGGGATTGAGCTTGGTGTACGTGAATGTCTCCGGCGCGTCGTCGGCGTCGGGCGTCACGAGCGTGTTCGACACCCGGCTCCAGTTGTATCGCAGCGATCCGGTCACGAAGGTCGATGGCAGCAGGGTCCACGTGTCGGTCAGGTAGATTCCCGCAGTGCGCGTTCGTCCATCCACGCCGGCCACGAGCGCGCTCTCCGAATCGGACAACGCGACGGCCTCGCGCGCGGACGTGAACGTCGCGTCCTGTTCGTATTGACGGTACTTCACGGTGCTGTGCAGGGCGTCGGCGCCGATCGTGACGTTGTTGCGGTCGGTTCGCGCGGTCCAGCTCGTCGATAGCCCCACGCTCGTTTGATGAGTGCCCGTCGTGTTGAGCGCCGCGCTCGGCAAGGCGGCAGCCTGATCACGTAGGTAGGGGCATCGCGCGTCGATGGGGTTGCCTGCAGCGTCGAAGCCGTGCTCGCAGAGACCAATGTAGTCGGCGTACGTGTCGCTGACGTCGCCGTTGACGGTTTTGCGATGCGAGCCGCGCACGTATGCGACGGTGGCCCAGTCGGATGCGGCGCCGACGTGATGCACATACCGGCCGCTGAACTGCAATGCCCTGTTGCGCGTGTCGTCGGGCCATGTATAGACCGCCGCACGATCGGCGTCGTAAAGTCCGGGTGCTTGCGCGCCGTCGGTGAAGCCGAAGCTCGGCACGAGGCTGTTGCCAGTGGTCTTGCTGTCGCCGGCGAGGAGCGCGATCTCCCAGCGATCGGCATTCAGGTCGCCGCCGAGCTTGAAGTAGAGGTTGGCGAGTCGCGCGGGCGAGAAATCGCGCCAGCCGTCCTGATGGAACACGGTCGCAGCGAGATAGCCGTCGACGGGTGTGTCGCCGCCGAAGCCCCATGTGACGTCCGCGCGCGCGAGTCCGTAGCTGCCGCCCTTCACGTCGACGGTCACGCCGGGATCCGTCTTCCCCGATGGCGTGGTGAGGATCAGTGCACCGCCGAGCGTGTTGAGGCCATACACGGGGTTGGAGCCCGACACCATCGTCATTCGCGTAATCGCCGCCTCGGGCAGGAGGTCCCAGCTCACGATATCGCCGAACGCCTCGTTCACGCGCACGCCATCGAGAAAGACCGAGATGCCCTGCGGCGCGCCCACGAGCGCGGACGCACGATAGCCGTGGAACGTCACGTCGGGCAGGAGCGGATTTCCCTGGAGGTCCGAGACGTTGAAGCCCGTGAACTGCCTCAGGAGATAAGCGGACAGCGAACCGGCCTGGGTGCGCCGCGCATCCTCCCGGGTGCCGGACTGCACGGTGTACGGCAAGCGGTCGCGGTCGATGCCGCTTGCGGCGACGGGAGACGTGCCGACGACGTCGATCGAGATGTCCGCCCCGGGTTGAAGCGCAGCCTCCGCTGCCCAGATGCGCGATGTCGGGAAGACGAATGCCGCCAGCGCGACAGCCGTCAGGCCCGGTTTCCAATACGCGGTCATGGCGTGCCAGCATACCTGCCGGCGCGGGATGCGCCGGGGTATGTGGCCCTGGCACGCCGCATGAAAGATCCTGCAGCGGCGAATGCCTTGCCAACGCGCCGCCACAACCATCGCACCCCGGCGCGGCCCGTTTGCGCTGCCGGGGCGCTTGGTCGTAGCCTTGCCGGACACGGGCGCTCGGCGCGCGTGCCGCGACCGTTGCCAGAGCCAACACAACGATGCCCTCGAGTCGATCGGGACAAGCGGTGCTGCGAGCCATTCAGCGACAGTGGTACCTCACGTCCTGGGCGGCATTTGTCGCACTCACCGTCGGTGCGTTCCTGGTCGCGCCACCGAACGCCGACGACAATCCGATCATCCTGACCACGATCGTGTGCCTCGCGATGGCCGTCGTGACCGTGCCGGCGGCGCTTGCGTTCTCGCATCGCGTGCTGTCGGCGTGGTGCAGAACGATCCCGACATTCGTGTCATGCCCGGGAATCAATGTCGAAGCCGCATTTCGACGCCAGCTGCGCTTTTTCCGCGGGTCGCCCGGCATGTACGCGTTCGGATTCATGATGGGGCTGCTGTGCGCGGCGCTGACCTATCGGTACGTGATGACCGTGAACCTGGACAACATGCGGATCAGCGCCGGACTGGCGAAGTACCAGGTGCTCGTCGTCTTCGTATCCGACTTCTTCGCCGGCATCGGCATCTATGCAATGTTCTGCCTGTGCCTCGCGGTCTGGCGCCTGGGCAAGCTCCCCGGTTGCGCCGTTCGTCCCGATCTGCACCAGTTCGGTGTCCTGAGCGCGGGTAATGCGCTCTTCAAGGTGTGGTCGGCGGCGGCGGGGGTGTGGTTCTTCTACGTCGTAGCCATGGGCGTGGCGTTCGAGACGATGATCCCGCTGAAGCAGATCGTCACGTCACCGATCGTCACCGTCGTCGCACTGCCCACCACGCTGTTCATCATGGGTGCCTTCGTGGTGTGCCAGATACCGCTGCACAATCGCATGGTCGCGAGCAAGCGAGGCGAGGTGCTGAGGTTGCAATCGCTGCTCGACGAGCTCATGCCCACTGCAGCGGCGGCCATCACGGACGAGTTCATGAAGAAGCGCCACTTCGTGGAGGAGCAGATGCAGCACGCTCAGGCCCTGCCGGAATGGCCGTTCACCCGCCGCGCGGTGTTCGGGACGGCGATCTCGGCGGCGATGTCCTCGGTACCGAGCCTGTTCCTGGGTAGCGCGGTGAAGGTGCTGCTCGAGTACGCGCCGCGCATCGGCCAATGACGCCGCGTGATGCGCCGGATCGACCGCCGAGAGAAGCCGCGCGGCGACGCTGCGCCCATCGATTAGACTATCGGCTTCGCAGTGCACATGGTTTCGGCAGGGGCGCGCTGGACGTCGCTCCCCGCATTCTCCATCGGCATCCAGGTGGCGCCGTCGACACCCGACCCAGCAAGCCGCGCGATCGAGCGCATGGCCTTCATCTGCGGCTGCGGCCACAGTGGCACGACGCTGGCCGCGACCATGCTTTCTCAACATCCGCGCTTGTACGTGCCGCTGTACGAGAGCGAAGCGTTTCTCGAGGACGGCCTTGCGGCGCAACGCCTGGCCAAGCTCGTTGCCGAAGCAAGCGCGGCCGGGAAGACGATGATCGTGGAAAAGACCCCGCGGCACATCCGCAAGGTCGACGCCATCCGGCGCGCGATACCCGGCGCGCGCTTCGTCGTGCTCGTGCGCGACGGGCGCGACGTGACGGCCTCGATCGCGCAGCGGTATCCCGGCGACTTTGCGCACGGAATCGCGCGCTGGGTTTTCGACAATCGCATCGCATTGTCGCTGCGAGGAAGCGCAGACGCGCTGATCGTCCGCTACGAGGACATCGTGGTCGATCCGGCGCGCGAGATGACGAAGGTCTGCGCCTTCCTGGGCGTGGCCTACGATGACGCGTTGCTGAAATACCATGAGCGGCCGCACCTCTGGTATGGAGAAAAGGACGTGCGACGCACCAGCGGCGTTGCGCATGAGCACGAGAGCTTTCGCAATTGGCAGGTGAATCAGCCGATCTTCGACGGCCGGGGCCGCTGGAAGAGGGACCTGCCCCAGGAGATCGCCGCCGAGTTCGGGCGCGGCGACGCGGCCGTGCTGATGACGGCGTTCGGATATGACTAGCACCCGGCGCGCTGCGGGTCGTCGCGCCGCATGCTGACGCCGTTCGGCCCGGATCCGTACGCGATCGACGGGCCAACCGTGTCGTTCCTCGGATTTCCATACCCCACGCGGATGTCGGTGGCGCGGCTCTCCGATGGAAGCGCGTGGATATGGTCCCCGGTGGCGTTGAACGACGCACTCGCCGATTCCACCGCGCTTCGCGCACCGCGATCTTCGGCGACCTCATCCAGCGATTCCCCGACATGACGGGCTGGAAAGGCGTGCTGATGCGAATGAGCGGCCTCGTGGGTGAGCCGGGCGGCACGCCGCTCGATTGGCGTTCGACATTCCTGCGCCGAAGACCCGCGCGCGCGGCTCGGGAACGCGTGGTCCAGTGGAACCCGCTTCGGCTGCTGGTCGCGCACGGCCGCTGCGCGCAGTCCGGCGCGCGCGAGATCATTGCCGGCGCCCTGCGCTGGATCTAGCAGCACACATGCACGCCGGTATCCGAGCGATCGCGACAGCCTGCGGGTCGAGCTGAATGGCGCCGCGCGCTACGCCGCACTCGCGGCGAGCGGCGCGCTCATGGCTCTTCAACGCGTCAGGCAGGGTGTTCTCCAGCGGGCGCCGGATCGAGTTCGATGGCGAGCGGCGGCCATCGCGTACGGTATCGGTCGCGCCCCTGGGATCTTCGATTTCCCGAGCGGGCCCCGCCACGCCGGATTGACGGCCGTCAACGACCCGGAGCGGCGTGGCCGCTACGCTGCGTTCGTATCGCAAGGCGAGGGCCCATGAGTCCACTGGAATCCACGGTACTGCGGCCGGCGACCAACAGGGATCCGATGACGGCGGCCTTCCAGCGTGCGCCTTCGCTTGTCGTGAGCTGGTTCGCTTGCGACACGGCGACCCTCGAGGTCCGTCGCCTGCGACGCTCCGACGGCCTCACGTATCGCCGATTGTTCAACGCGCTCGACCCGGACAGTACGCGCGCATGCGCGCTCACTCTGTTGCAACCGGTGCAGGCGCCTCTGGAAATCACGCGGACCGGCGAGGAAGCGTTCATCGCGATCTCGCACACGGAAGAGCGCAGCCGCGGCGTCGCGCTGGTGCGCTCCGCGGTCGATTCAGGCAACGTTCGAGCCGAGTTCCTGATCGCGGTGTCTCCGGATGTCGAGGAGCGGGGACTGCGGCCGATGCTGCTTGCCCAATTGATCGACTACTACCGCAGGCGACAGACCCACGAGCTCGTCGGCGAAGCGCGCGCCTCCGACGAGGCAGCCGTGGCGCTCGGCCGCGCGTTCTGGTTTCGGGTCTGCCCCGCGCGGCAGGGAGGGTTCGTGACGCTTCGTCGCACGCTGGACCCGCTCGTTACGGCCGGCTCGCGGGGAGAGGCGCTAGAACGCGGGCACGACGCGCTGGAGCGCCTCAGCGTCAACGATCGTGATGCTGCGCAGGTGAGCGCGGATGAGGTTCTCGTCCTGGAACCGCGACAGCGCGCGGCTCACCGTCTCCAGCTTGAGGCCGAGGTAGCTGCCGATCTCCTCGCGCGTCATGCGCAGGTTGAACTCGCTCGCGGAGTAACCGCGTGCGGCGAATCGGTTCGAGAGCCCGAGAAGGAAGGCGGCGACGCGCGCATCGGCGCGCATGCTGCCGAGGAGCATCATGAGGCTCTGCTCGCGAACGATCTCGCGGCTCATCAGCTTGTGCAGTTGTCGCTGCAGGGTCGGGTTGCCGGCCGCGACGGTCTGCAGGTGCGCGTACGGGATGACGCACACGTCGCCGTCGTCCAGCGCCACGACGTTGAAGCGATGCTGGTCGGTGTCGATGCCGTCCATGCCGACGACGTCGCCGGCCATTGGAAAGGCCGTGATCTGCGTCGTTCCGTCCGGGGCATCGACGTATGTCTTGAAGAAGCCGGAGCGAAACGCATAGAGGGCCTTGAACGGCTCGCCGGCGTGGAAGAGGTGCTCGCCGCGATGGATACGCCGCCGCGAATAGACCAGGCCGTCGATGTCCGCCAGCGATTCGGGCTGCAACCCGCAGGGCATGCATATCGTTCGCAGCGCGCACGTCGAGCATACCGTCGACACACGCGCGACGTCCGGCACCCGGGCCGCGTCGGCGAGCGGCGTCGGGAAGGTGACCGCGGAGGCGATCGCCCTGGGAACGGCGCGGGATTGAAGCATTGCGGCGGCAGGCATGTCCGGCTCCTACGTTGTTCTAATGTCCCTTCGCCGCGGCGTTCGCCTCGGCGATGATGAAGACAAGCCGGTCGAACTCCGTCGACTTGTCCAGGAAGAATTGCGCGCCCGCCGCCGTGCACGCGGCCCGCAGCTGCGAGCTCGCGTGGTTGCTCAGCACGATGAAGGTGCTGTGGCAGTCGGCGGCGCCCGTCGCACGCAGAACGTCGAGACCGGTGCCGTCGGGCAGGCGAAAATCGAGCACCACGAAGGCCGGTCGCAGGCATTTGATGCCTTCGATCGCCGTGGCGGCGCTGTCGGCCTCGCCCACGACATCGATGCCCGACTCGAGGGACAGGAGCTCCCTCAGGCGCTCGCGAACCGGAGTGGAATCGTCGACGAGGAAGACGGATGTGGCGTGATTCGACACGACGCCACTATCCGCGCTGCCCGGCAAGGGCACGATCGGCGGTGCCTGATTGCCGGCATCGGCGCCGTCCTAATTTGCGATGGCAGGCGCGTCCCGCCGCAGGGGTAGGACTGGTCCTACCCCTCGATGCCCGGTCCCGCGCCGGCTTCGTCGCCGGCCGCGCCGAGGTGCCTTCCCGCCTCGAAAGGCAGGCGAGCCTCGACCTCGGTCCCTGCGCCCGCGGCGCTCGTCACGCGTGCCTCGCCGCCCAGCAGGAACGCCCGCTCGCGCACACCCAGCAGGCCGAACGATTGCGGCTTGCGCGGATCCGCCGTGGAGAAGCCGACACCGTCGTCGCGTACGGTCACCGTCACGCCCTGGGCGTCACCGGAAACGACAACCTCGACCAGGCTGGCCATCGCGTGCTTCGCCACGTTGGTCAACGATTCCTGAACGATGCGGAACACCGCGGTCGCATGGGCCGCCGGCATCTGCATGTCGGCATCCGATACCGCGAGCTCGCAGCGCACGCCCGTGCGTCGGCCGAAATCCTCGACGAGCGATTCGATCGCGGGAACGAGGCCCAGGTCGTCGAGCGTCAAGGGTCGCAGGTCGGCGGCGATGCGACGCATGGCGGCGATGGTGGCGTCGATCTGTCCTTCCATCCGGTCGAGGCGGCGCTTCAGCGCCGCATCCTTGTCCGCCGAGACCCGCATCAGCTTGACGTCCATCTTCAGCGCCGACATGGACTGTGCGAGCTCGTCGTGCAGCTCTCGTGCGATGCGCGTCTGCTCCTGCTCGCGCGCCGAGCTCACCGTGCTCGCGAGCTCGCGCAGCTCCTCCCTGGACCGAGCCAGCGCGTCGAGCGCGCGCACCCGCTCAGAGACGTCGCGCAGGATCACCGTATAGAACTTGGCGCCGCCGACTTCGAGCTGCGAGATCGACGCGTCGATGGGAAATTCCTGGCCCGTACGCCGCAGGCCGGTCACCACGCGCGCGCCGCCCATGCGTCGCGAGCTGACGCCGGTGGCGCCGAACTCGGCCACGTGCGCAGCGTGCGAGCGCCGGAAGCGATCGGGGATGAACCACGCGAGCGGCGCGCCGATGGCCTGGTCCTGCGGGCACTCGAACATGCGCTCGGCGGCGAGGTTGAAGTAGACGATCTTCTGCTGCTCGTCGACGGTGATGATGGCATCCATCGCCGAGTCGAGGATGCCTCGCAGCCGGGCTTCGCTGTGCGCCAGCATCGCTTCCGCGCGCGTGCGCTCGGTCACGTCGCGCAAGATGACCGTGAGTATCCTGCGCCCGTCCTCGACGTGCTGCGAGATCGACGCTTCGATGGGGAATTCTTCGCCGTTCGCGCGAAGCGCGACCAGCGCATTGGCGCCGCCCATGCGACGCGATGTCACCCCGGTGTCGCGAAATCGTGCGACGTGGGCCCGGTGCGCCGCGTGGAATCGCGCCGGAATGAGCACCTCCAGCGACTGCCCCATGATGGCACCGCGCGGCCACCGGAACGCCCGCTCCGCGGCGGCGTTGAACAGCACGATGCGCTGTTCCTCGTCGATGGAGATGATCGGATCCATGGCCGATTCCGCGATGCCGTACATGCGCGCCTGCATGCCTTGCAGTGCCTGCTCGGTGGTCTCATGCCGGCGGCGCTGCAGGTCGAGAAGCGCCGCGAAGCCGGCCACCGCGGCCACGACCACGGCGAGCACGGCCGCAGCCACGCTCGTGGCTTCGCCGAGCCACCAGGCGAACATGCCGAGCACCGCCGCGCACACGACGAGCACGGCCATTTGCCCGACGAGCGAGCGAGGCGTGTTGCCGGGTGCGGTGGTCGGACGTTCCATGCGTCGACCAATGCTACCGCCAAACGCGCGGCGCTCGGAAGAAGCCGCCGTTGAGGGTCAGACTTCGATGTGGCGACCCGCCGCCCCCTTCGACGTGCGCATTCGCAGCCGGCGCTCAGCGGCGCGTACGCGACTCCAGCGCGCGTTCGCCCGCGAATACGGTCGAAAGCTCACCGAGTGGGACTGCCAGCGGATGCAGCATGTCGTCGAGAGTCACGATGCCGACCAGAAGCCCGGCGTCATCCACGACGGGCATGCGACGCACGCCGTGCTCCGCCATCGCATGGACCGTTTCGGCGTGGCCGGCACGTTCGCGCACGGTCAGGAGCGGTGCCAAGGCAGGTCGCCGAGCTCGATGGCGGACGGGTCGAGGCCTGGAGACACGATCTCGACCACGATGTCACGGTCGGTGATGAGGCCGATGGGGCGCCGGCCACCTTCCACTTCATCGACGACGATGACGTCGCCGACGTGGTTGTGACGCATGAGATGCGCGGCCTCGAGCACCGTCGTGTCACGTGATGCAGTGACGACGTTGCGATTGCAGAGCTTGCGGACGCACATCAGCTGTTGGACTTCGAGCCGCCGGAACCGTCGAGGTCGCGAATAGCCCGGCCGGGTTGTGTCGAATGCCGGCGTCGCGGCCAGCGGTTCACGCGATCGGCAGGCGCAGGGCGGGGGTCCGCTTCTCCGGCTGTTTCGCCGCGCGCGCCGATTTCGACGCCTTGGCGTTGCGTGCCGCAGGCCGCTTCGCGCGCTCCGTGCCGCGCACCAGCAGCACCGGGATGCGGGCGTCCCGCAGCACGTTCTCGGCGTCGCTTCCGAGCAGCACCCGCCGCAGGCCGCGCCGGCCGTGCGTCCCGAGCACGATGAGGTCCGCCTTCTGCCTGCGCGCCTGCGCGAGGATCGTTTCGGCAACGCTGCGGCCCCGCGACTCAACGAGCAGTGTCTTCACCTCGATACCGCGTGCCCCGGCCAGCGCCTTCGCCTTTGCCACGACCTGACGGCCGCCTTCGCGCAGCGACTCGATCATGCCCTCGATGTAATCGGCCGGGATGAACCCTTCGTTGACCGCGGGCATCGCCGCCAGGTCGTCGACGACGTGAAGCACATGCAGCGTGGCGCGCTGGTCCGCGGCCAGTTCGATGGCGGTCGACAGGCCGCGGTTCGCGGTGGCACTGCCGTCGACGGCGACGAGTATGTGCTTGAACATGGATCGCTCCCGGTTGCCGGACGAACCTCGTGGCGCGTCCCGTGCTGCCATTGGAACACGGCTCGGCCGGGCGTGCCTTGATGGTCGTCAACGGCAGGGCGATTTGCCCGCGGAGCATGCCACCTGGGCGTGGCGCTCGACCCGACGGCGCTGCGGGCCCTGGTTCCGTGCCTGTGCTAGAGTCGTCGGGGATTCACATCGTGCACCGAACCTCACCCGGATCGTGAGCGACATCAGAGTCGTCATCGCCGACGATCACACCATTGTCCGTGAAGGACTGAAACAGCTGCTCACCAGCGACCCGACGCTGCGCGTCGTGGGCGAGGCGCGCGACGGGCACGAAGTCATGCAGTGCGTGCGCACGCTGGACTTCGACGTGCTGGTGCTCGATTTATCGATGCCCGGAAAGGGCGGCCTCGAGCTGATCAAGCAGGTCAAGATCGAGAAGCCGGCCGCCAGGGTGCTCGTCCTCAGCATGCATCAGGAGCACCAGTACGCCGTGCGCGCGATCCGCCTGGGCGCGTCCGGCTATCTCACCAAGGAAAGCGCCTCGGCCGAGTTGATCAACGCGCTGCACCGCATTGCCGCGGGCGGGGCGTACATCACGCCGGAGGTCGGCGAGCAGCTCGTGCTGAGCGCGATGCCTCGCGGCGACCGCGCGCCGCACGAGTCGCTGTCGGATCGCGAATTCCAGGTGCTTCGCATGCTGGTGGACGGCGTGTCGGTCTCGGACATCGCAAGTCGCATCAACCTGTCGGTCAAGACGATCAGCACGCACAAGGCGCGGCTCATGCAAAAGCTCGGCGTGACCACCACGACGGAGCTGCTCCGGTACGCGATGGAGCACAGCCTGACCGGTCCGCCTGCTCGCTGAAAGGCCCTTCGCCGCCGGCCCGCGCCCGGCGCCCTGCGTGCTATCGCTGCCAGCGCGTGAGGTGGCGCTCGATGCGCGTCATGATGGCCGCGAGCACGTACGAAAGAAACACGAGCACCAGCAGCACGGCGAACACGCCGTTGGCATCGAAGGTGTTCGAGTAGTAGCTGATCAGGCTTCCGAGCCCCTTGCCGCCCGCGATCAGCTCGGCGGTGACCACGCCGAGCAGCGTGTAGATCAATCCCAGCCGCAATCCCGCGAATATCGACGGCACGGCCGTGGGAACCACGATGCTCGTGAAGATGCGGCGCTTCGACAGCCCCAGGCTTCGCGCGAGCTGGATGTGATCGGGCTCGACGGATTGCGCGCCGGCGAGCGTGTTGTAGAGCAGGATGAAGTACATGAGCGAGATGCCCGAGACGATCTTCGACAGCGTGCCGAGGCCGAACCAGACGATGAAGAGCGGCACCAGGGCGACGCGCGGCAGCGCGTTCATCGCATCGATGAAAGGGTCGACCAGCGCTTTCACGGTATGCGAGGCGGTGAGGACGAGCGCGGTGAGGATCGCCGCGATGCCGCCGATGACGAACGCCGCGAGCGTCGCGGTCAACGTTTCGCGGATGCCGACGATGAACGAGCCGTCCATGATCTTCGTCACCAGGAAGGGCAGGAAGATCGACGGCTGGCCGATGAACGCGGCAGGTACGACGTTGTTTCGCGCGAGCGCTTCCCACACCGCGACCACGACGGCGAGGAGCACAAGCCGGCCGACGACGATCCAGGCGTGATGCGACAGCGCCAGCGACCCGCGGCGAGCTGCGACCGGCGCGCCGCCGAGGTCGCCCGCCGCCTCAGGCGGCATCGACATCCGCTGCTCCCGCGGCGCGCTCGAGCTCCTGCCATAGCCGCGCATACGTGTCGTGATACGCGCGCAGGCTCTGCAGCGCTCGCACCGACCGCGGACGCGGCAAGTCGATCGCCACGTCGGCGACGATGCGCCCCGGCCGCGCCGACATGACGATGACGCGATCCGACAACGCAACCGCTTCGGCGAGGTCGTGCGTCACGAGCACGACGGTACTGCGATAGCGGTCCCACAGGCTCAAGAGCTTGTCCTGCAGCACCAGCTTGGTCTGCGCGTCGAGCGCACCGAACGGCTCGTCGAGGAAAAGTTGAGCGCTTTGCAACGAGAACGTGCGCGCGAGTGCCACCCGCTGTCGCATGCCCTGCGAGAGCTGCCGCGGATACGTGTTCTCGAAGCCTTCGAGGCCGACGTCCTTCAGCAGCGCGAGGATCGCGCCGCGCGCGTCGTCCGACGCCCCGCGTCGCGTGCGCGCCGCGAAATCGACGTTACGATAGGCGCTGAGCCACGGCAGCAGCGCGTCACGGGCGAACATGCGAGCGGTGTCGCGTCGACCCGGTTCCGGCGGTTTGCCCGCGAGCAACACGTGCCCGGACTGGAGCGGAGCGAGGCCGGACAGGATGTCGAGCAGCGTGGTCTTCCCGCAGCCGCTCGGACCCACCAGCGCCACGAACTCGCCGCGCGGGATCGACAGGCTGATGCCGTCGAGCACGCGCACGGTGCGCCCTTGCTGCGAATAGACGTGGCTCACCCGCTCGACGCGGATCGCGACATCGGCCTCGTGCACCGCGGCCATCGGCGGCTCAGGGCTTGGGCGCGCCGGCGTAGATCACGTCCGACGCCTGTACCGCCTTCGGCAGCAGCTTGTTGTCGAGCAGGTATTCGTTCCACGCGTCGACGGCACCGCGGTCGACGGTGTAGCCGAAGAACGTGCTGTAGTTGTCGATCATGAGGTTGAGCGTCTGCTCGCGCTTGTCCGCCGGTATCACGGACGTGTTGACGAACTTGCCGATCTCCTCGACGAGCTTGGCGCGGTTCTTGGGATCCTTGATCCAGTTGATCGCATCGATGTGCGCCTTAATGAACGCGTTCACCACGTCGGGATGCTCGCGGATGTAGGCCCCCTTGGCCGAGAACGCCTCGAATGCGCCGCCGAGCTTCTGCAGCACCGCCGGCCCCTGACCGCGACTCATGTCGATCGCCGAGCGGCCGTTGCCCAGCGCCTCGGTGATCTCGACGAATGGCGTGAACGCCATCTGCGCGTCGACCCGGCCGGCCTGCCAGGCGGCGAGCGCCGTGTTGGACGAGCCGTCGGCAACGTAATCGATGCTCGCGGGATCGATGCCGGCGGCGCGGAAGAGCGCGTTGGTCATCAGGTGCGTCGTCGACCCCAGCGCGTTGACGCCGATGTGCAGCCCCTTGAGGTCCTGCATGATGGCCGGATAGCCTTGCGCGGCGTGCGGCAGCGGAACGCTGGTCTTGACGACGAGGTTGTAGAAATTCTTCACCTCGTTGCCGACCACGATCTTCAGGTCGGTGCCCTTGACCACGTTCTCCATGATCTGGTCGGTTGGCGGCTCGATGAAGTCGATGCTGCCGCCGAGCAGGGCCGCCACGCCCGCCGGCCCCGAATTCACCACGACCAGCTCGGCGTCGAGGTTGTACTTGCGGTAGAAGCCCAGGTCCTTCGCGACCTGCACGGGAAGCGACGTGTACGCGCCGTTGTAGACCATCACCCGTATCGGCGTGACGGTGGCCGGAATCTTGTCGGTTACCGGCAGGTCCTGCGTCCATGCACGGCCGGTGGTGCCGGCGAGCACGAGGCAGGCGACGATCGCGAGCGCGGGTCTTATCGTGGGATGCATTCCTTCCTCCGTCGTTGTGGGGGGCACTGCCGTCGCTTCGTTGATCACACGGGCTTGTGGCGTCCATCGCGCAGCTGGCTTCGCATGCGCGAGGTCGCTTCGACATCGGCTTCGCGGCCGTTCGCGGCCATGACGACGCCGTATTGCTCGGCAGCCGCCTCGACGCTCACGAGTTCGTCGAGCACGTCGCGGACGACCGCATCGACCTCACGCTCCATCGGATCGCCGTAGCCGCCGCCACCGGGCGACCGGATCGACAGGTGCGCCGGCGGCAGCGATTCCAGTGCATAGGCCTCGGGCACGAACGCGGGCCGATCCTGGAACGTCATCTGCAGCGTACCGACCGAGCCGTCGCGTCCGCCTTCGACGCCGAGCCCGGTCGACCGCAGCACGCCTTCGCCGCGAAACGAATATTCCGCGACGGTTTCGACCTCGACATCGTAGACCGCTCCCGTGCCGCCACGAAAGCGTCCTGCGCCGCCGCCGTCGCGGCGCAACTCGTGACGGCGGATGCGCACCGGGTAGAGCTGCTCGTAGGTTTCCGCATTGGGGATGACGAGGCCGCCCAGCGTGATCATGGGCCCCATCTGATTGAAGCCGTCGCGGCCCCTGACCGCGCCGGCGCCCGAGCAGCCGCCCCAGTGGTACATGACCCAGGTGGCGCCGTCGCGCTGTGCCGACGTGATCGGGAACATGTTCTTGCCCCATCCGGCGATTGCGTTGGCGGGGTCCGCGCCGCCCAGCGCCCACCACACCATGTGCATGATCTCGTGCGCCGGGAACACGGTGCACATCGTGAGGGGAGCGGGAGGCCGCGCATTCACGATCGAGCCTTCGGGCGCGACGATCGATACGTTGCGAAACGTACCCTCGTTGCGCGGAATGGCGACATCGAAGAACGACACCAGGCCTGCGTACACGGCCGCGTAGGTGTTCGCCAGCGACGAATTCTTGAAGCCTCGTATCTGCGGATCGGTGCCGGTGAAGTCGACGGTGAGCTTCTCGCCCGACTTGGTGACGGCCACGCACAGCCGGATGTCCGTGCGCTCGAAGCAATCCGTGTCGTAGCGCTCCTCGGCGCGGAAGACACCGTCGGGCAGGGTGCGCGCAGCGGCACGCATCGAGCGATCGGCGTGCTCGAGAATGCCTTCGAACAGATCGCGCGTCGCAGCGGCTCCGTAATCGCTCGCGAGCCCGGCCACGGCGTCGCTGCCGACCTGCGTTGCACCGAGCATCGCACGCAGGTCGCCGTCGAGCAGATCGGGGCACCGCGTATTGATCATGAGGAGCTGCCACAGGTCGTCCCGAACCTTGCCCGATTCGACGAGCTTCAGCACGGGCAGCCGGATGCCTTCGTGGAAGATCTCGGTGGCGTTGGGGTTGTAGGTGCCGGCCGCGCCGCCGCCGATGTCCGACTGGTGCGCACGATTGCACGTGAACGCGAGCAGCCGGCCGTCCGCGAACACCGGCCGGGCGATGACCCAGTCGGGGAGATGGTTTCCGCCCGCGACGTAAGGATCGTTGAGGAGGAACGCGTCGTCCGGCTCGATGCGATGGTCGAATGCGCGCAAGAGCGCACGAATGGCGAAGCCTCCGCCGCCCGTGTGGATTGGAATGCCGTCGGCCTGCGAGACGATCGTGCCGGCGGCGTCGGTGATGTAGCACGAGAAATCGTGCGACTGGTTGAAGATCGGGCTGCGCGACGTGCGCACCATGACCCAGCCCATCTGCCGGCAGGCCTGGTCGAGCCGGTTCTGCACCAGCGCGAGCAGGATGGGATCGCGCTCGCTGGCGGACACGGCGGCCTCGCGCGCGCTCATGCGCTCGCTCTCCCGATCTCGATGCGATAGTTGCCGGCGGGGTCGACCGTCAGGCGGTCGCCATCGCCGATCAGCAGCGTCGTCGTCTGCTCGTCGACGAGCGCGGGACCGTCGATGCAATGCCCCGCTTTCAACGTGTGTCCCTCGTAGACCGGCGTGTCGCGCCATCCCGCGCGCGCGTCGATCCATACCGGCCTGCGGTGCCGTAGCGACGGCGGCTCGGTTGCGTGCTCGTGTCGAACCTCGGGCAGCGGATCGGTCGCGCCGATCGCCGCCACGCGCACCTTCGTGATCTCGATGATGCCATCGGGCTGCACGTGACCGAAGAGGCGGCCGTGCTCCGCCTCGAAGCTCGAGCGTATCCGCGACGCATCCAGCGTGTCGTCGGCCTCGACCGTGACATCCCATTGCTGGCCACGGTAGCGCAGGTCGAGCGCACGGCGGGTCGTGATCCGGCCCTCATCGAATCCCTCGCGGCGAAGCGTGTCGCGCGCGTGCGCTTCCATGCTGGTGAAGACCGGTTGCAGGTGCCGCCGGAAGTCGCCCGACACCTCACCGAGATGCATGCGAAAGTAGTCGTGACGAACGTTCGCGTTCAGCATCCCGAGCGCGCAGAACGCGCCCGAGAGCCGCGGAACGTAGGCGAGCGCGCAGCCGAGCGCGCGCGCCACCGCGACCGCGTGCAGTGGACCGGCGCCCCCGCACGCGACGAGCGTGAGCCGCCTCGCGTCATGACCGCGCTCGGAGCTCACGCGCTGCACGGCATGCAGCAGCTTCTGGTCCATGAGTTCGATCATTCCGCTGGCCGCCCGCTCGACGCTGAGCCCCAGCGGGGTCGCGATGTTGCGCTCGATCGCTGCACGCGCGAGGTCGCGATCGATCTGCACCGCACCGTCGGCGTAAGCGCCCGAGTGCAGTCGCCCCAGGAGGAGTTGCGCGTCGGTGATCGTCGCGTAGGTGCCGCCCAGTCCATAGCACGCGGGGCCGGGCTGCGCGCCGGCGCCTCGTGGTCCGACCTGCAGAAGCCCTGCGGCATCGACGTGTGCGATGGTGCCGCCGCCCGCGCCGATGGTGTGAACGTCGACGGCGGGCGTCACGCACTTGTATCCGCCGATGTCGAGCAGGTCGGTGAATGCGACGTTGCCGCGGTTCATGAGGATGACGTCGCAGCTCGTTCCACCGATCTCCATCGAGACGAGATCGTCCGATCCGATCGCCCGCCGGTAGTGGTTCAGGGCGCCGACGCCGCTCGCGGGACCGGACAGCAGCAGGGTCACGGGCCGATCGCCAAGCTCCTGGATCGATATCGCACCGCCATTGCTCTGCACGAGCAGCAGCGGAACGCCGAGCCCGAGTGACGCGAGACGCTCCTGCAGCTTGTGCAGGTAGGCGAGGGTGCGCGGCGCGACGTAGGCATTCAGCACCGTGGTGGAGGTGCGCTCGAATTCGCCCATGACGGGCGCCACGGCGCTCGATGCGCACACGGCGCCGTCGAAGCGCGATCGCACGCGTTCCACGGTCGCGCGCTCGTGCGCGTCGTTGAGAAAGCTGTTGAACAGGCACACGGCCACGGCTTCGACGCCTTCGTCTCGCACGCGATCCAGCGCGGCGTCGACGTCGGAGAGCTCGAGCGCTTCGCGCTCGTCGCCCGCTCGATCGATGCGGCCTCTTACCGGCCGGCGCAGGAACCGCGGCACGAGCACCGGCGGATACGGCGCGCGATGCTGCCACGGATCGTCGCGCTGGCCCCGACGAATCTCCAGGGCGTCCCGGAAACCGTCGGTGGTCAGGAGCGCCGTGCGCGCGCCTTTGCCTTCGAGAACCGTATTCGTGGCGACAGTCGAGCCGTGCACGAAAACCGCGCATCGCCGAAGGAGCTCGCGAAGCTCCACGCGCTCGCGAGCGGCCGCGCGCTCGAGCGCATGAACCACACCCACGCTCGGATCGGCAGTGACCGTGGGCACCTTGTGGACGTGCAGCCGGGCGTCCGGCGAAACGACGGCAAGATCGGTGAACGTGCCGCCGATGTCCACGCCAATGCGCCACGCAGCCGTCATGCGCGGGACGCCTTCATGCCGCCGCGCCGTGCATGGCGTGGCGGGAAAGCGCGTCACCGATGCGCGCCGCGCAGCGCATCAGGATCGGCGCGGTCCTGGCAATCCACGGACGCGTCATGCGGTAGAGCGGCACCGCGACGCAAACCGCCGCCGCGGGCGCCGCTCCCGGCTTGCTCACCGGGATCGCGGCCGCGATGCCGCCGACGTCGATGCGCCAGCCGCCGCGGTTGATCGCGTAACCGCGCGTGCGCACGCGCGTGATCTCGGCCATCAAGGCGCGGCGATCGACCATGGTGTGCGGCGTGACCGCCGCAAGCCTCGCCGGAAGGAGCCGCGCGATGTCGGCGTCTTCGAGATTCGCGAGCAAGGCGAGCCCGGTGGACGTGCAATGCGCGGGAATGCGATCCCCCACGGAAGCGTGCACGCGCACCGCCTGTTCGCTCTCGACGCGATGCACGTACACGACCTCGAGGCCGTCCAGCACGCCGACCACGGCGCCTTCGCGCACCTGCGCGACGAGCTGCGCCGCGGCCGGCTCGGCGGCCTCGAGCAGCCCGGCCACGGGAACCGAGCGTGCGATCTCCCACGCCTTGAGGCCCAGCCGGTAGGCTCCCCCCGGTGCGTGGTCCGCGTATCCGGAGCGAACCAGTGCCGCCAGCAGCGAGTGCACTCCCGACTTCGAGGCGCCGGTGCGCTGCGCGATCTCGGTCACGCCGAGCGGGGACTCCCGGGCGAGAAGCTCGATGAGCTGCAGTCCGCGCGTCAGGCTGGTAGACATGCGTTCGCCTATGTCGAACATCTGTTCGCGAATGGCGAACATCGTATCACTCCAGGCAGCCCCTGTCGCGCGACCGGCGCATACTTGGGCGGTCGTGCACTTGCACCCTCGGGAGTTCCGCATGAGCGACACTGACAGCGAAGCGACGGGTCCGGACCTGACACAGGGCGTTGCCATCGACGCGCTTGCCGACGGAACCATGGTGGCGGGCCACGTGGGGAAAGACGCCGTGCTGCTCGCGCGGCGCGGCGACGAGTTCTTCGCCGTCGGCGCGCACTGCTCGCACTACCATGGCCCGCTCGCGGAGGGCCTGATGGTGGACGACACGGTACGCTGCCCCTGGCATCACGCCTGCTTCAGCCTGCGTACCGGCGAAGCCCTGCGTGCGCCTGCGCTGAGCGCGCTCGCCTGCTGGTCGACCGAGGTGCGCGCTGGAAGCGTCTTCGTGAAAGGCAAGGTGCAGGGCGCGTCACCGCGGCGCGCGCCGGGCCCTTCGAGTTCGGTCCGCAGCATCGTCGTGGTCGGCGGCGGTGCAGCCGGCTTCGCGGCCGCCGAGATGCTGCGGCGGCGCGGCTTCGACGGCGAGATCTCGATGGTGACCGACGACGACGCGCCGCCGGTGGACAGACCCAATCTCTCGAAGGACTTCCTCGCAGGCAACGCGCCGGAAGAGTGGGTGCCGTTGCGCGACGACGCGTTCTACGCCGAGCAGAACATCGGCCTGCGCTTGAACACGCGGGTGACCGGCATCGACGTGGCCAAGCGCGCGATCGTCCTCGGCGACGGGGCCACGCTTGCGTACGACCGTCTGCTGCTCGCGACCGGCGCGGAGCCGGTGCGATTGCCCCTGCCAGGAATGGACCAGCCGCACGTGCACACGCTGCGCTCGCTCGCGGATTGTCGCGGCATCATCGCGGCAGCCGCGACCGCGAAGCGCGCGCTCGTCATGGGCGCGAGCTTCATCGGGCTGGAGGTCGCGGCGTCGCTTCGTGCACGGGGCGTCGAGGTGCATGTCGTTGCGCCCGACAAGCGTCCGATGGAACGCGTGCTGGGACCGCAGATGGGGGACTTCGTGCGCGGCCTGCACGAGGCGCATGGCGTGGTGTTCCATCTCGAGGACACCGCGACCGCGATCGACGCGCGTCGCGTGACGCTGAAGCGCGGCGGCAGCATCGACGCCGACCTCGTTGTCGCGGGCGTGGGCGTGCGGCCGCGCCTCGCGCTCGCCGAGAGCGCCGGCCTCGCGATGGATCGCGGCGTCAAGGTCGACGAATTCCTCGAGACCAGCGCGCCGGGCATCTTCGCGGCCGGCGACATCGCGCGTTGGCCCGACCCGCACAGCGGCGATGCGATCCGCGTCGAGCACTGGGTCGTCGCGGAGCGCCAGGGCCAGACGGCGGCGCTCAACATGCTCGGCGCGCGCGAGCGGTTCGCGGCCGTGCCGTTCTTCTGGAGCCAGCATTACGACGTGCCGATCAATTACGTCGGACACGCGGAATCGTGGGACGACCTCGCGATCGAAGGCGATATCGCGAGCCGCGATTGCGTCGTGCGTTACACGCGCAACGGCCGCGTCCTGGCGGTGGCGTCGATCTACCGCGACGTCGACAGCTTGAGAGCGGAAGTCGAAATGGAGCGGCAGTCCGCGGCAGGCTAGCTTCGCGCGGGCCCACGTGCCGCATGCGGCCGTGCTTCAGTCCTTGACGCTGCCCGCCATCAGGCCGCTCACCAGCCACTTGCGCACGAGCACGGTGAAGAGCACCACGGGCAGCATCACCAGCGTGCCGCCCGCGGCCATCTTCCCCCACTCCCAGCCCTCGTACTGCATGAAGTTGATGATCGCGACGGGCGCGGTCATCGCGTTCGTGCGCGTGAGAATGAGCGCGTAGAAGAAATCGTTCCAGGAGAAGATGAAGCAGAGCACGGCGACCGCGGCGAGACCCGGCGCCGTCAGCGGCAGCGTGATGCGCAGGAAGGCATTCCAGATGCCGCAGCCGTCGAGCCATGCAGCTTCCTCGAGCGCCCTCGGCACGGCATCGAAGAACGATCGCATCATCCAGATCACCAGCGCGAGGTTGAACGTCAGGTAGATGAGGGCGAGGCCCCACACGGTGTCGCTGAGACCGACCAGGCGGAAGAAGAGGAAGAACGGGATCGTGAACGTGATCTGCGGCGCCATGCGCGTCGACAGGATCCACATCGCGATCTTGCGCCGCGACTTGAGGCGCCACCGCGAGAGCACGTACGCGGCCGGCGTACCGATCACCAGCGCGACCGCGGTGGACAGGCAGCTCGAAACGACGCTGTTCAGGAACGAATGGAGGAACTTGCTCTCGTTGAGCGAGGTGTAGTGGACGAGCGTCGGCGTGAAGAGCAGCTGATAGCCGAGGATGTCCTCATCGGGTCGCAGGGACATCTGCACGAGCCAGACGATCGGGAAGAGCACGAAGAGGAGAACCGCGACGAGCGCCACATTGGCCAGCACGGGCCCAAGGCGCTTGCGCCGCGAAGCGCGGCCTTGCGCAGGGTTCGGCACGACGGGCAGCGCATCAGTCATGGGCGGACGAGCGCGTACCGACGGCGCTCACGAGCCAGCTCAATGCGAAGACGCCGGCCGTGAGCATCACGGCGATCGCGCTGGCATAGCCCCAGTACGCGTAGTTGAACGCCTGGGTGAACGCGTAATAGTTCGTGACCTGCGTCGCGGTACCCGGTCCGCCGCTCGTCAGCACGTAGATCAGGGGAAACGCCTTGATGCTGTCGATCAGGCGAAAGAGCGCGGCCACCACGATGGCCGGCCGGATGAAGGGAAGCACGACGTACCAGAACAGCTGGAGCGGGCGCGCGCCGTCGACCTTGGCAGCCTCGACGGGCTCCCGCGGCACGACCTGGAGCGCCGCGAGAATGATCAGCATCGTGAACGGAAACCACTCCCACGTATCGGCGAACGCGATGGCCCACAGCGCCGTGTCCGGATTGGTGATGAGCGAGGACACGGGCAGATGAACCGCCGCGAGCACGCGGTGGAGCGGGCTCACGTCGGGCGTGTAGAGGATCTTCCAGATCAGCGCCGCGACGATCGGCGGGAGCACCATCGGAATGAGGAAGATCGTGCGCAGCGCCTGGACGAGGCGCGCGCGGCGATCGAGGAGAAGGGCGACGCCGAGGCCGAGCAGGGTTTGCGCGATGACGGTCGAAGCGGAAAGCTCGAGCTGCACCCACAGCGACTCGGTGAAGCGCTCGTCGGCGAGCGCGCTCAGGTAGTTCTGCGCCGGCGCGGAGAAGTCGGTGAGCGACGAAGGATTGGTCGGCGTCGCGGGGGTCAGGCTGACGACGAAGAGATAGAGCGCAGGCGCGAGCGTCAGCGCCGCGAGCAGCACCATCGCCGGCAAAAGGCCGCCGAGGAGGGCGAGGCGTTGCCGCGGCGTGACGCTGTATCCGCGGTCCGTTGCGGCAACGGCCGCGGCCACGCTGGCCTCGTCAGAGCTTCACGCCGGCCTTCTTGAGGTCGGCGATGGCGCTCGCCTGCGCCTGGCGCATCGAGTCGGCCGCGGACATCTGCTTCGAGACGATGCGCTCCATCGCCTGCCCGATCAGCGTGTCGACCTGCGGGAAGACGTGCACGATGCGGTAGGCCATGTAGTCGCTTCCGCCCGCGGTCTCGATGCCCTTCAGGTAGATGTCCGCGACGTCGTTGTCGTTGAGGGTCAGCCGCTTCTTGAATTCGGGGCTCTGGACGACGGAACGGCGGCTCGGTGACGAATAACCTTTCTCCGTCACCGCGCGCATCATCATTTCCTTGGACATCGCCCACTTGATGAACTCCCAGCTCGCGCGCTTGTTCTTGGCGCCGACGGGAATGCCCCACGCGTGCGTCGCGAAGCCTGGGAATTGTCCGGCGGGTCCCCTGGGGAACGGCGAATAGCGCACCGTCTTCGCTTCCTTGCTGTCCGGATCCGCGGCCGGCATGAGGAAGATGTGGCCTTCGGTCACGTAATTGCCCCGTCCCTGCTTCAGCGCGGCGGTGACCTGATCGTAGCTGTACGACAGCACGCCGTTCGGGCCGTAGTCACGCAGCAGGTGGCAGTAGAAGTCCGCCGCGGCGATCGCCTCGCGCGTGTCGAGCATCGGCATCAGGTCGTCGGGCGGCTTGCGAAACACGTTGCCGCCGAAGCCCTGCAGATAGGGCGGGAAATTCCATCCGTGCCGGTTGTCGCCGAGGAAGCCCGCGACGCCGTTCTTGTTCGTGGCCGCGGCGACCTTCTCGATCTCGTCGAAGGTCGTCGGCATGGCGAGGCCCGCCTGCGTGACGAGGTCGTATCGGCCCGCTGCCGCCATCGAGATGTCGCACGTCCAAGGAATGCCGTAGAGGTTGCCCTGCTTGTCGGACATGATCTTGCGCGTCGCAGGCAGGAAATCGTCGATGTCGAAGTCCTTCGGCGTCGCCGCGGGGTCCTTCAGGAAATCGTTGAGCGGCGCGAACCATCCCGCCCGCAGCCAGCGATCGACATAGATGAAGGTGATGTTCAGGACGTCGTACGACGAGCCCCTGGTCGACAACTCGAGATCGACGCGCTGGTTGTAGATCAGGAAGCCGGGCGTGTCGTAATTGACCTTGATGCCGGTGAGCTTCTCGAATTCCGGCAGGTACGTCTGAAGGAGCTTGGGAAACGGCGCGCTCCAGCAGGAGACGTTGAGCTCCACGCCCTCGAAGGGCTTGGCGGCGGAGCGGGCTGGGCTTGCGGACAGCGCGTAGGCTCCGAGCGCTGCGGCACCCTTCAACACCCGCCGGCGGTTGCGGCTGGTCACTGAAGACATGGCTCCTCCGTCGGGGGAATGGTTTTTGGCCCCGTATGGTAACGATACCATTTCAGGCATTTCTGAAGATGGCGCGTTTGCGCGACCCCCGACCTGGCTTGGCTTACTCGATGAACAGCGTCGCGGGTGCCTCGAGGAATCCGCGCAGCGCCTGCACGAAGCCTGCCGCGCGCAGGCCGTCGACCACGCGATGATCGAACGAAGACGAGAGGTTCATCATGCGCCGCGGAACGATCGCGCCGGCGCGCATCACGGGCCGCTCGACGGCGCGGTTGACGCCGACGATCGCGACCTCGGGATGATTGATCACGGGTGTCGTGACGATGCCGCCCAGCGCGCCCAGGCTCGTGATCGTGATCGTGGATCCGGAAAGCTCATCGCGGCCGATGCGGCCGCTGCGCGCCGCGTCGGCCAGCCGCGCGATCTCCGCAGCGCACGTCCAGAGATCGCATGCTTCGGCGTGGCGCAGCACGGGAACCATGAGCCCGCCGTCGGTTTGCGTCGCGATGCCGGCGTGCACGGCGCCGTACTGCGTGACCTTTCCGCCGCTCTCGTCGTCGTCGTAGCGCGCGTTGACTTCGGCGAACGCCGGAACGGCGCACACGATCGCCCGCACCAGGAACGGCAGCAGCGTGAGGTGACCGCGAGTGCCCTGCCATTTCACGTTGAGCCGCGTGCGCAACGCTTCGAGCTCGGTGACGTCGACTTCCTCGACGTACGTGAAGTGGGGAATCTGCCGCTTCGACGCCTGCATCTTGCGGGCGATCTGCCGCCGCAGCCCGATGACCGGGACGACCGTCTCTTCGTTGCGTTCGCGCAAGCCGGGACGCATTGCTGCAGAGACCACGCCGCCGGCGGCGACGTGCGCATCGAGATCGGCCTGCATGATCCGGCCGCCCGGCCCGGTGCCGCTCACGTGGCGGAGGTCGACGCCGAGGTCCCACGCGCGACGGCGCACCGCCGGCGAGGCAATCGGGCGCTCGTCCGCAACGCGCGGACGCTCGGCGCGTCGCGCATCGCTTGGGTCAGCGACGCGTCCGGCGGACGCCGCCGCCGCCGCGCCGGCCTTCGATACGGGCGGGGTCGTCCCGTGCGCGCCGGCCTGCGATGCGGTCGAGGTCGTCCCGTGCGCGCCGGCCTTCGGCGCGGGCCGTGTCATTGCCTCCTCGCGGATCTTCGACACGTGCTGTGTCGTGGCCTCCGCGCGCGCATTGGGGATCGTCGACCTCTCCGGCTCAGCGCGCATCTCGCGCGCCGGCGGTGTCGTTGCCGACCCGGCTGACGACGCGGCGGAGCGCGAGGTCATGGGCGCCTCCCGCGCTTCGGTCGCGACCGTGCCGGCGCCTTCGACTTCGAGGCGAATCAACTCGCTGCCGACCGCGATCGTGTCGCCTGGCTTGCCCGTGATGGCGACGACCTTGCCGGCGACCGGCGATGGAATCTCGACGCTCGCCTTGTCGGTCATGACGTCGGCGAGCACCTGTTCCTCGGCGACGACGTCGCCCGGCTTGACGTGCCATTCGACGACTTCGACCTCGGCGATGCCTTCGCCGATGTCCGGGACTTTCACGACGTGGATGCCCACGCTACGGCTCCATCACGCGCTGCAGCGCACGGCCGACCCGGTCCGGGCTCGGGAAGTAGACCCACTCCTGCGCGTGCGGATACGGCGTATCGAAGCCGGTCACGCGCTCGACCGGCGCCTCGAGATGATAGAAGCAATGCTCCTGCACCAGGCTGACGAGCTCGGCGCCGAAGCCGCTGGTGCGGGTCGCCTCGTGCACGACGATGCAGCGGCGCGTCCTCTTCACCGAATCCACGATCGCGTCGAGGTCGAGCGGCCACACGCTGCGCAGGTCGATGATCTCGGCATCGATGCCGGTTTCGCTCGCAGCGGCCTCGGAGACGTAGACCATCGTGCCGTACGCGAGCACCGTCACGTCGTTGCCTGCACGGAATACGCGCGCCGACTCGAGCGGGACCGTGTAGTAGCCGTCCGGCACCTCGCCGAGCGGATGCCTGGACCACGGGACGATCGGCTGGTCGTGGTGGCCGTCGAACGGCCCGTTGTACAGGCGCTTGGGCTCGAGGAACATCACCGGATCGTTGTTCTCGATCGACGCGATGAGAAGGCCCTTGGCGTCGTACGGGTTCGACGGCATCACGGTACGGATGCCGCACACGTGCGTGAACAGCGCTTCGGGACTCTGGCTGTGCGTCTGTCCGCCATAGATGCCGCCGCCGCAGGGCATCCGAACGGTGATCGGCGCCGTGAAGTCGCCGGCCGAGCGATAGCGCAGCCGCGCGGCTTCGGACACGATCTGGTCGGATGCCGGATAGAAGTAGTCGGCGAACTGGATCTCGGCCACGGGGCGAAGGCCGTACGCGCCCATGCCGACCGCGATGCCGACGATTCCCCCTTCGGAGATCGGCGTGTCGAACACACGCGACGTGCCGTATTTCGCCTGCAGGCCCTCGGTGCAGCGGAACACGCCGCCGAAGTTGCCGACGTCCTCGCCGAACACGACGACGTCCGGGTCGCGCTCGAGCATCACGTCCATCGCGGAGCGCAGCGCCTGGATCATGGACATCGCAGGCATGCTAGATCCCGAGCTCGCGTCGTTGCCGCACCAGGTGCGACGGCATCTGCTCGAAAACGTCCTCGAACATCTCGCGAGGCGGGAACACGTGTCCGTCGGCGAGCGAGCCGGAGCGCTCGGCTTCCTTCTGCGCCGCGACGACTTCTCCCTCGACCTCCTGCTGCAGCGCCCCGTGGTCCGCCTCCGACCACACGCCGCGCGCGATCATGTGCCGCTTCAGCCGCTCGATGGGGTCGCCGAGCGGGAAGCGCTTCCAGTCCTCGGCCGGCCGATACTTCGTGGGATCGTCCGACGTTGAATGCGCACCGGCACGATACGTGATCCATTCGATCAGCGTGGGTCCGAGATTGGAGCGCGCGCGCTCGGCCGCCCAGCGCGACACCGAGTAGACCGCGAGGAAATCGTTGCCGTCCACGCGCAGCGACGCGATGCCGCAGCCGGTACCGCGGGCCGCGAAGGTGGTCTGCTCGCCACCTGCAACGTATTGGAACGACGAGATCGCCCACTGGTTGTTCACCACGTTCAGGATGACGGGCGCGCGATACACGTGCGCGAACGTGAGCGCGGTGTGGAAATCGGCCTCGGCGGTGGCGCCGTCGCCGATCCATCCCGATGCGATGCGCGTGTCGCCCTTGATGGCGGACGCCATGGCCCAGCCGACGGCCTGGATGAACTGCGTGGCCAGATTGCCGGAAATGGAAAAGAAGCCCAGCCGCTTGAACGAGTACATCACGGGCATCTGGCGGCCCTTGATCGGATCGCGCTCGTTCGACAGGAGCTGGCACATCATCGGGACGATGGGCGCCTCGTCGCGCGCGAGCAGGAGGCTCTGCTGGCGATAGGTGGGAAAGCACATGTCGCCATCCTGCAGCGCCATGGCGTGCGCGGTGCCGATCGCTTCCTCGCCGAGGCTCTGCATGTAGAACGACAGCTTCTTCTGCCGCTGCGCGACCAGCATGCGCGCATCGAACACGCGCGTGCGGATCATGCCGCGCAGTCCCTTCTTCAGGAACGCGGCATCGACGTCGGGAGCCCACGCCCCGACCGCCCGGCCGTCGTCGTCGAGCACGCGCACGAGCGCGTACGCGAGGTCCGCGGTGGCGCGCGGGGCCGTATCCACCGGCGGCTTGCGCACCTCGCCCGCGGGCGACAGGTGCAGATAGGAGAAGTCGGTGCGATGGCCCGGGCGGCCGGCCGGCTCCGGGACGTGCAGCCTCAGGGCTCGCTGGTCGTTCATCGTGGGTCTCTCGCGTGCGCTTCGTGGCCTTCGATGCACCTGCCGCGCCGTGGCGGCATCATAGCGCGGCGGGCTTTCGCGGTCGGACGGCGCGCGCCCGAGCAAGCGGCTGCCGCATTAGTCCGCGGGATGCGCCTGTGCGGTCGCAAATTGTCCCCACACGGCGACGAACAACGCCGCGACGACCGGACCCACAACGAAGCCGTTGAACCCGAACAGCGCGATGCCGCCGAGCGTGGAGATGAGCACGACGTAGTCGGGCAGCTGCGTGTCCTTTCCGACCAGGAGAGGACGCAGGAAGTTGTCGACCACGCCGATCACCAGGGTGCCGAACGCGAGGAGCGCGATGCCCTTCCACAGGGCGCCGGCGAGCAGGAAATAGACGCCGACGGGCCCCCAGACCAGGATCGAGCCGACGAGAGGCAGCAACGACAGCACGGCCATCAACGCACCGAGCAGCAGCGCGGCGGGAACGCCCGCCACGGCCAGCGCCAGGCCGCCGAGGAACCCCTGCACCAGCGCGATCACGAGGTTGCCCTTGACCGTCGCGCGGATGACCGACGCGAACTCACCCGACAGCTCATGCTTGTATTCGCCGCGCAACGGCAGCGCCCGGTCGATGGTGGCGCGCAGGCTGTCGCCGTCGCGCAGCAGGAAAAACAGCAGATAGAGCATGATGACGATGTTCAACAGGAAGTCGAGCGTGTTCTGTCCCAGGCTCAAAGCGCTTCCGGCCATGTTGCGGCTCAGCGCGAGCGCGGCGGCGGACAGCGCATCCTTCAACGCCGACAGGTCACCGAGTCCCACCAGGTCGAGGCCTTTCAGCATCCAGGCCGGAAGCGCGTCGAGCATCGACTGGAAGAACGTGCCGAAGTCGGCCGCCTGCGCCGTGACGTTCTGGTACACGAGCGTGCCTTCGCGGATCAGCGCGGCGATCAGCAGAGCCAGCGGCACCACCCCGAGGACGAGGCAGACGATCACCGTCGCAGCGGAGGCCAGCGTGCGCCGGCCTCGCATGCGCCCCAGGATGCCGCGATAGATGGGCTGGAGCATGATGGCAAGGATGCTCGCCCACAGCATCGCGCCGAAGAACGGCCAGACGATCCACGCGAACGCGATCGACACGCCGGCGATCAGCAGCAGAAACATCCACCGCTGGATGTCGGCGCGTTGCATGCACCCTATCTATCACAGCTCCACGCTGACCGGCGCATGGTCGCTCCAGGGCAGGCGATCGAGGATCGAGGCTGCACGAACGCGCGGAGCCAGATCCGCGGACACCACCACATAGTCCACGCGTGCCGCGTCCAGACCGCGGCTGCGCGGGTTGAACCAGCTGTATGCCCGCGTTGCGGGATGGTGCGCGCGCCATACGTCGACGAAGCCCTCGGCGTCGAGCCGATCGTTGAGCTCGGCCCTCGCAAGCGCATGGGGCGACTCCGTCCGCAAGCGCGGGTGCGTGTCCTGCGCGGTGCGCGAGACGTTCCAGTCGCCCGCGATGATGACGCCGCACTCGCGCCGAAGCGCGCGGCCGAGGTCCAGCACGCAGGCCTGGAAACGGCGCTTGAACGCGTGGCGGTCGCCGACGACTCGCCCGTCAGGCTCGTAGTACGGCTTCGCGATGCCGTTGACCGCGTACACGTTCACGACCGCGAGCGCACCGCGACGAACCACGACGACGCGTCCCTCGAGGTCCCAGTCGGGCACCTGCGCGCGCCAGCGTCCCTTCACGTAGGTGGCGACGCCGTACATGCGCCCGCCGCGGAAGGTCACGTTGCGAGGATCGCGGGGAAGCGAGTGATGGCAGCGATAGCCTGGAATCGCATGCTCCAGCGCGTGGACGGCCTCGGCATCGTGTCGTCGAACACGCAGCTCCTGCAGACAGAGAACGTCCGGCGACCCGAGCTGCTGCACGATGCCCCGCAGCTCGCCGATGCAGCGCATCGCATTTTCGACGTTCCACGAGACGAGCCGCATCGAAGCAGCGCTGCGGGTATACCGGCGGAGGGGCTACAGCCGAACGGTGTCGAGCAGCGCCAGGAGCCGCTCGCGCTGGCGCTCGGACGTCATGGGATATGTGGCCAGCCATGCGCGCGCCGAAAATGCCGGCCGCAGTGTGCGGACCTCGTCGGCTTCCCATTGTGCGGCGGCAACGTCACCGCTCGCCGCGAGCGTGGCGGCAAGAAAGACGCGCGTCTCGACGTCCGCGGGATTGCGCTCGGCCGCCGCACGCAGATTCACGAGCGCCTGCTCGACGTCGTTTTCGAAGAAATATGCACGCCCGAGCAGCAGGAAGTAGAGATAGCCGGCATCGGGATTGAGCCGCATCGCGGTGCGGATCAGTGGAATGGTGTCGCCCGGCCGGCCGCCGTACGTGCGCACGCCGCCGAGCAGCGCGTAGGCGTCCGCGAACGACGGATCGAGCTCGATGGCGCGCCCCAGCACCTCGGCGGAGGCGCCGAGGCGACGTGCCTGCGCGTGCACGAACGCGAGCGCCCACAGCACGCGCGGATCGTCGGGATCGATCTGGCGCGCGCTTTCGGCGAGCGCCGATGCCCGGTCGAGCGACGACGGCGCGGGGGCGCCCAGACGGTCGTCCATGGCATACGTCATGGCGAGGCTCGCGTAGGCGCGGGCGAACCGGGGATCGAGCGCGATGGCCTGGCGATACAACGCGCGCGCCGCTTCGTTGTCCTCGCGCGTGCGCGCGAGGAACATCGCCTGACCGTGCTGGAACGCGTCGTATGCCGCAAGGCTGCGGGTATACCGCCGTGCAACGCGGCGTCGCTCGGCGTCGTCGATCCGGGCGGGCAGCACGGCGAGCACGCGGCGCGCGATCTCGTCCTGCAGTGCGAACAGATTGTCGTACGCCTGCTCGAAGCGCCCGGCCCAGAGCTGGTCGCCCGTCACCGCGTCGGTGAGGAAGACGTTGATGCGAACGACACCGCTGTCCTGCTGAACCGAGCCCGAAACGCTGTACCGCAGGTCCGGGCGCGTCGAGTGGCCGTGCTCGCTGCGTACGACGCGCAATTGATGCGCGCGCGACAGATCGCTCGCGAGGTCATCGGTGATCCCGGCTGCGACATACGAGCGTCCGTCGAGGCCGAGGTAATCGAACGGCTCGACGGCCACCGGTATGGGCGATGCGATCGCGTCCGCGCGACGCTCGGCATCGATCGGATCGCCCGCCGGCTGCGCGGTGAAGATGATCAGGCTCGCGGCGAGCGCGGCGGCCGCGAGTCCGCCCCATAGGAGCAGCCACCTGCGGCGCGTTGCGCCGCGAATCGCGGGCGCGGACGAGGCGGCTTGCTCCGCGCGCACCTCCGCGGGCATCACCGGCGCAATCAGCCGATAGCCGCGCTTGGAGACGGTTTGAATGTAGCGGGGGTTGCGCGGGCTGTCGCGCAAGGCGCGGCGCAGCTTGATCGCGCACTGCGTCAGGGCTTCCTCGCCGACGATCGTTCCCGCCCAGAGCGCTGCCAGCATCTGGTCGCGGGCGACGACCTCGCCCGTGTGCTCGGCGAGCAGCATCAGCAGATCCATCACCTTCGGCTCGACGCGCACAGTCTCGCCAGCCCGGCAGAGCCGATTGCCCTGCCGGTCGACCGTCCACTCGCCGATTCGGATCGCGCCGTTCACGGAAGCTGTCCCGAACCGCTGATGATGCGAGCGATCGGGGTCGTCGGAAAATCATAACCGTTTCGTCGGGACGCGTGTCGACCGGCCGTGCATCAATGAGGGCGTCCAACCAAGGAGGTCGCTCATGTTCCGGATGATCATCGCGCTGCTCACCCTGGCGTTCGCCACGCCCGCTCTCGCCGCGGGTCCCGCACTTTCCATCAAGCCGATCGCCGAGAAGAAAGTCGAGTCGCTGCCGCCCGGTACGTTGCACTGGCGCATCGAGACGTTTCCCTCGCGCGATGCGGCGCAGGCGGCCGCCGGCCCCTGGTCCCTCGTCGCCGAAGCCGACGGCCGCGTGTGGCTGTTCACGCTCGCCGGCGCCGCAGACACCGCCGCCAGCGGCACGCCGGTGGCGGAGGTGGGGCCGATACCGCGCGTGACTGCGCCGCAGTATCTGCTGCGCATCAACGAAGCGACCGGGGCGCCGGGAAGTGCAACGGCCGTGCACTCGCATCCCGGGTCCGAGGCGTTCTACGTGCTGTCCGGGGAGCAGAGCATCCGCGGGCCGGACGGCGTGCTGCGCATCGCGGCCGGTGGCGCGTCCGCGGGACGCGGCGCGGACGTGCCGATGCAGGTCTCGAGCAGCGGCTCGCAGGATCTGCACGCGCTCGTCATGTTCGTGATCGACGCCACCCGGCCGTTCTCGGCGCCCGCGACGATGCCCTAGCGCGTCGACATCAACGCACGGCAGGCGGCGGGACGCCGCCCGGTCCGGCGCCCTGCGAGCGACCCAGCTCGCGGGCGATGATGCGTTGCGTCGCGATCGCGTCACGCTCCGCCTGCTCGCGCGTTCGATTGTCCGCCGACACGGCGCGCGGCGGCTCGACGCGAGGCCTCGCGCTGCGTTTGGCCATCCGCGTCTCGCGGCCGCCTGGAACGCCGGCGGGCGATTCCGTTGCCGCCGGCGCCTGGGCCGCGGTCGCCGATGTCGCTTCAGTGTGCGGCG
Source organism: Casimicrobiaceae bacterium (assembly GCA_035493035.1). GTDB lineage: Bacteria > Pseudomonadota > Gammaproteobacteria > Burkholderiales > Casimicrobiaceae > VBCG01. The sequence continues at coordinate 106,640 of DATJIS010000108.1, forward strand.
GCGCCGTGGTACCGGTGGTGGATGCGCTCGCGTCACGCGGGTTCGTTTCGGTTGCGCGCGCGTTCGCGTCGGGCGCAGACACGGTTGCATCACCGGGAGGCGCGCTCTGCCGAGGGGGTCCGGCGGCGTCGGGCGCACGCGCGGCATCCACGGCCGGCGCGGCCGCCTCGGATGCAGGTGCCGTGTCGCCGGCAGGCGCGGTTGCATCGGATGCAGGGCCGTTTGTATCGGCAGCCGGCGCAGCGAGGGTCGGTTCTTTGTCGCTCGACGCCGCGGCAGGCGTCGACCCGGTGGGTGCCTGCGCGTCCTGTGTGGGCCTCGTCTCGTGCTGCGCGGGCGGCGCGGGAGATGCGGCCGGCACGGCGCTTTCCGTCGGCGCGGCGGCCGGCACGTCGGCGCCTTTGCCCGGCGATGCATCGGGCTTCATCGGATTCAGCGAGGTCCAAGCCACCGCCGATACGATGCCGACGAACGCGAGGCTCACCAGCGCTCCACGCACGCGGCTGGGCTGCCACCGCGCCGCGTGCGCGTGAAGCGGTCGCGATGGCGCGTCGCTGTCGATCGGACCGGACGTCTCGCTCTCCACGGGGCCGGGCGTGAACGTGAAGTCGCGTGAAGGCACCGGGTGCTCGCCGGGGCTGCGTGGAACCCACGCGGTGTCCGGGCCATGGGCGTCCGCGTGCTCGAGGCGATCGGCGAACGCCACCGGCACGGCGCCGCCCGGAGCTGCGGCATGCACCTCCGCAACGGCCATCTCCAGCGCCGGCTCGGGAACTTCAGCGTCCGCGCTCTCGTGGAGCGGCGCGCCGCAGGCGGCGCACCGCGCGTCCGCGAGATTGTTGACCGCTTCGCATTGCGCGCACGGCACGAGGTTCAAAGGCGATCCGCATTCGTTGCAGAACTTCGAGCCTTCGGGATTGGGATGACTGCAGAAACGGCAGAAGAGGCTGGACATCGCGCTTCGGATACGGAGTTTGCACGGGGCTCCGGACGAGACCCCGGCGCCGCTGCTGCATACCTTAAGCCCGTCGCGCGGCGGCGTCCAGCACCACGGCAGTCACGATGCCTTGTCGCCGAGCCAATGCGAGGATCGCGTGGTCTCGCCGCTCGCGAGGTATCGCTTCGCGCGGCGCTGGATCTCGCGGTCCGACACGCTGGCGCGCTCGTGCTGGCGCAGGTGCTCGACCCAGGATTCGTCCATGAACACCTCGACGAAACGCGCCGGGTCCTCGGAGTCGTGGAACAGCTGCCAGAAGTATGCGCCGTTGCGCCTGCGCATCTCGCGCACGCCCTGCATGGCGTCCACGAACTCCACGCGCTTGTCGGGCTGGATGCGGTAGTCGATGGTAACCATCACCGGAACGTCGGGCTCGGGATTTTCCGCCAGCACCGGCATCGGCCAGTCCATCGCCGGCTTGAAATCGAGCACCTGGTGTTCGCCGAGGCGGTAGCGCGACGTGAGGACAGTCGCGACGACCATTCCAGCCGCTGCGATCGTGAGGGCGGTGGGGATGCCGACGCGCGTTGCCACCTGTCCCCACAGCACGCTGCCGACGGACATCCCGCCCATGAACACCATGACGAACGCGGCGAGGCCGCGCGCCCGAACCCACGGCGGCAGCGTCATCTGCGCCGCCACCTGGAGCGCGGACAGGATGGCGATCCACGCGACGCCCGTTGCCAGCATGGCGATCGCCAGCACGGCGATGCTCTGCAGATAGGCGAGCGCCACCGCTGCCAGCGCGAACAGCACCGTCGCGCCGGCAACGACCGTGTCGCGCGACAGCTTCGCGCGCACGCGCGGCAACACCATGGCGCCCCCGACCGCGCCGATGCCGATGCAGGTCAGCAGCAGGCCGTACGTCTCGGGCCCGCGGCCGAGCTCGCGGCGCACGATGAGCGGGAAGAGCGACCACGTCGCGCTCGCGAAGATGAAGAACGCGACCGCGCGCACGAGCACCACCTGCAACGAGCGCGTGTGCGCGACGAACCGCATGCCGATCCGGATGGCGCTCACGAACCGTTCGGCCGGCAGCGTGCTCTTGCGATGCTCGCGGCGCCAGCGTGCAAGCACCAAGAGGATGCCGATGTAGGACATCGCGTTGAGCACGAAGACGAGCCATGGTCCCACCGCCGCGACCAGCACGCCCGCGATGGCGGGCCCGACGGCGCGCGACACGTTGATCGCGATGCTGTTCAGCGCGACCGCGGAGGCGAGCTCCTCGTTCGGCACGAGGTCCGGCAACACGGCCGACCAGGCCGGCATGATCACGGCGGCGCCGACGCCGAGCGCGCACGTGAATCCGAGAAGCGCCCACGCGGTCATCATGCCGAGCCACGTCAGCACCGCGAGCGTGCCCGCGATGACGAGCAGATATACCTGGGCGGCAATCAGCAAGCGGCGCCGATCGATGATGTCGGCCAGAGCACCGGCGGGTAACGCCAGCAGCATCATCGGGATGCTGTCCGCCGCTTCGACGAGCGCCACCATCGAGGGCGAGGACGACAGCGAGGTCATGAGCCAGCCCGACCCGACGTCCTGCATCCAGCTGCCGACGTTGGACACGATGGTCGCCAGCCACAGATTGCGGAACAGCGTGTAGTGCAGCGGCCTCCATGCCGACGCGACGGCGGCCTGCGCCATGGCTACCCGAGCTCCATCGCCACGCCGTCGACGTAGCACCAGCTCCATGTCTCGCCGCGCTCGAGCGACGTGATGATCGGATGGTGCGTCGCGTGGAAGTGCTTCGTCGCGTGCTTGTTCTTGGACGAGTCGCAGCAACCCACGTGCCCGCACGTGCGGCAAAGGCGCAAGTGCACCCAGGTATCGCCCATCGCGATGCATTCCTCGCAACCCGCGCTCTTCGGGGCGTCGGTGACGACGTATCGCAGGTGATTGCACCGTCCCGGCATGGAAGCGACCTCAGTGCTCGCTTGCGAGGTACTGATGGATGAGGGCGACGACCGCGGCGCCTTCGCCGATGGCGCCGCCGACGCGCTTGACCGATCCCGCGCGCACGTCACCCACCGCGAAGACGCCGGGGACCGTCGACGCGAGCGGTGCCATCGCGCCGTTGGCGCCGAGCGTCGAGCACGCCTTGCCCGTCAGCACGAATCCTTTCGCGTCGCGCGCCACGTCGCAGCCGTCCAGCCATTGGGTTTCCGGCTCGGCGCCGACGAACAGGAACACGTGACGGATGTCGCTGCGCTTTTCGGCATCGTCGCGGCTGCAGCGCCACGTGATGCCCTCCAGGGCGCCGGCTTCGTCGCCGTGCAGCGCGACGAGCTGCGTGTGCGTATGCAACGCGATGTTGCCGGTCGCCTCGATGCGATCGATCAGATAGCGCGACATCGTGGCGGCGAGTCCGGGCCCGCGCACCAGCATATGGACACTCGACGCGTGCGCGGCGAGGAATACGGCTGCCTGGCCGGCGGAATTTCCGCCGCCCACGAGCACGATGTCGCTGTTCGCGCACATCTTCGCTTCGAGCGCCGAGGCCCAGTACCAGACGCCGCGGCCCTCGAATTCCGCGAGGCGCGGAACATCGGGCCGACGATAGCGTGCGCCGCTTGCGATCACCACGGCGCGCGAGCGAAAGCGGCGGCCGTCGGTCAGCGTGACGCCGAGCTCGCCACCCGGTCCGGCGCGGCTGCAATCGAGCGCCGCGGCCTGAGCGGGAATGAGAACTTCGGCGCCGAACTTCTGCGCCTGCACGAACGCCCGCCCCGCGAGCGCCTGTCCGGAGATGCCCGTGGGGAATCCAAGGTAGTTCTCGATGCGCGCGCTGGCACCCGCCTGTCCGCCGAAGAAGCGGCAATCCAGCACCATGACGCGCAATCCCTCCGACGCCGCGTACACGGCTGTTGCGAGCCCGGCGGGTCCCGCACCGACGACGATGACGTCGAAGAGCACCTCGTGCGCCGATGCGTCGAGCATGCCGAGGCAGCGGCCGAGCGCAGCTTCCGTGGGGTCGAGGAGCACCGCGCCGTCCGGGCACACGGCAAGCACCGTGTCGGCCGAAGCGCCGTACTGTTCGGCGAGCGCGGCGGCCACGGCATCCTGCGCGGCCTCGATCACTTGGTGCGGATGGCCGTTGCGCTTGAGGAACGTCTGCAGGCGCAGCAGCGTGGGCGATCGTGCGTCGCCGATCAGCACCGGTCCACCGGTGCCCGCCTCGATCAGCGTGACTCGCCGCAGGATGAGCGCGCGCACGATGCGCTCGCCGAGCTCGGCTTCCGCGATGATCAGCGCGCGAAGCTGCTCGGGTGGAAACAGCAGCGTCTCGGCATCCTGCGCCGCGTAGGCGTCGACCAGCGCATGGCGTCCGGAGAGCTGCGACACCTCGCCGATGAACTGGCCGGCGCCGCGCGACCAGAGCGGTGTGACGCGGCCAAGGCCGTCGCGCTGCGCGATGGTGACCCAGCCGCTCAGCACGACGAACATGCCGGGCGCCGGCGCGCCGGCGGTGAACAGGGATTCTCCGCGCGCGTAGCGACGCACCGTGCCGAAGCGCCGGATGCGCGCGATCTCGGCGTCGGACAGCTGCGGAAAGATCTGATCGCGCCGATTCGCGAGGCTGCCCGGCATGTCCCGGAGCGCAGCAGGCTGCGAAACCGCCATCGCTACCCCCGGCCCGCCGACTCCGCCGAACGGCTCGCCTCGAACAGGAACCAGACCCGCCGCTCCGCTTCGTCGATCCACACCTCCAGCATGCTCGTCGTCGCCACGTCCTCGTGCTCGTCACAGACGCCGTGCGCCTCGCGCATGCTGGCGATGAGCTGCATGTTGTCCTCGCGCAACTCGGCGAGCATGTCGAGCGGCGTGACGTAGTCCGCGTCGTTGTCGCGGATACGCTGCAACCTCGCGATGTCGCCGATCGAATGCAGCGTCCTGCCGCCCAGCTTGCGCACGCGCTCGGCGATCGGGTCGGCGGTGGCGTAGATCTGGTCGGCCTGCTCATCGAGCAGCAGGTGGTAGTCGCGGAAATGCGGCCCCGACACGTGCCAGTGGAAATTCTTCGTCTTCATGTACAGCGCGAAATGATCGGCGAGCAGTGCGTTGAGCGCGCCGGTGATGTCGCGCCGTGCGTCCGCGCCGAGGCTGGTCGGGGTGCTGAGCGGCGCGCTGCGGCGCGATGCGGCGGTGTCCTTGGGCATGTCGATTCTCCGGAAGGTCGACGGCAATTGGCGAGTCGGGCGGCCTTCAGCGCTCTCGCGCCGAACCATGCCGACACACCGCCAGCATACGCGTCTTCCGCACGCCGGATTGTCACGATCTTCCGGTGAGTCGTCCGCGACGAATCACGCGTGCCGGCCCGTCGTGATGCTTGCGCAGCGTTCGCCGCACGAAGCCGGGCGCGTGAGTCCGCTCCGTCCGCCCCGCACAGGCGCCGGTGCCCTTTCGCGAGCGTCAACGCGTCAGCGCGACGCCGTCGCCACGCAACACCACGCGACGCCGCTCGGTGGCTGGTACGACGACGCGCATCGTGTCGTACGGCAACGCGAACGCCCCCGTCCTGCGCGCCGAGACCACGATCTCGCGGCGCGTGCTCGCGACGCGCAGCTGCACCTGCGCGAACTGGCCGTTGCGATAACCGAATCCGATGCCGTCATCCTCGTAGAGCGTGAACGAGCCTTCACCGGACGGGCCCGCATGCACGCGAAGCTGGCGTGAAGGCTCGTCGTGCAGCCGCGAGAAGTCCACCGTATCGGTGACGGGGATGATCGTGTCGTCGGGCACGAGCAGCGGTATGCGCTCGAGCGGCGCATCGACCTCCGCGACGCCGCCCGCGGGGTGCCGCTCGCCGGACCAGAAATCGATCCAGCCCTGCGGCCCTTTCGGCAGGTACACGCGCCGACGCCGCTGCCGCGGCTCGACGACGCTCGCCACCAGCAGGCCCGGACCCAGCATGAAGTCGTCGGTGTCATCGAACGCGCGCGGATCGCCGTCGAAGTCGTAGAAGAGCGGCCGGATCAGCGGCACGCCGCCCGTCGCGGCTTCGCGATAGAGCGTGTACAGATACGGCATCAGGCGATAGCGCAGGCGAATCGCATCGCGGATCGCAGGCAGCGCCGAGCGGTGCAACCAGGGCGTGTTGGTCTCGCCCCCGGCTTTCCAGGAATTCATGATGAAGCGCGGACTGAATGCGCCGCTCTGCGTCCAGCGGATGAGAAGCTCCGGATCGGGCACGGGGCCGGCGAATCCGCCGACGTCGTGGCCGGTGTTGAACAGGCCCGACAGGCTCATGCCGAGCCCCATGCGGATGTTCCAGCGCAGCGTGTGCCAGCTCGTGGTGTTGTCGCCGGACCACGTCTGCGCATACCGTTGAATGCCCGGCGGACCGGCACGCGTCACCGTGTAAACGCGCTCGTCGGGCCGATGGCGCGCCTGCGCCTCGGCCGTCGCGCGCGTCATCAGCAGCGCGTGCAGCGGCCGCGAACGCTGGATCCACAGCGGATCGCCGAATCCGTGCGACGAGCCGTAGTCGTCCCACACCTCGTACTCGTTGTTGTCGTTCCAGCCCGCGTCGATGCCGTAATCGAGGACCTCGCGCGCGAGGCTCCGCTGCCACCACGACACGCCGGCGGGGTGGGTGAAGTCGACCTGCGCGCCTTCGCCGTCCCAGAACTGCACGACGCACGGCGCGCCCGTGCGCGCGTCGCGGACGAAGCCGTCGTGCCGCGCGACTTCGATGTACGCCGGATGATCGTCGAGCAGGCACGGCTTGAGATTGACCACCGTGCGCAGGTTGCTCTGCGCGAAGCGCTCGATCGCTTCGCGAGGCTGCGGAAACTTGTCGCGGTTCCACGTGAAGACGTACCGGCGCTTGCCGATGCTCGTGTAGCCCGAGCCGAAATGGAAGGCCGAGCACGGCACGTCGTGGCGTGCGAGCTGCGCGCAGAAATCGGCAAGCCTCGCCTGCGCGTCGGGCGCGTCGGTGAGGCTCATGGCGGTGTTCGCGTAGCCGAGGCTCCACCGCGGACCGAACGCCATGCGTCCGGTGAGCTCGGTGAATCGGCGGACGACGTCCCGGATACGTGGCCCGGCGAACACGTAATAGTCGAGGTCGCCGTCCTCGATCTCGGTGGTGCGATAGAGGCCGTGGTAGTTGTCGTGCTCGCAGCCGAGGTCGAACGTGGCGGGCGCGAGCGTGTCGTAGAACTGCCCGAACGCGATGCCGGTCGTGGCGTCGCGCTGGATGAGGAACGGCCAGTGCTTGTACAGCGGGTCCGACGTTTGCGCGTCGTATCCCAGCGCGTCGAGCGCGAGGGTGCGAAACCGGCGCCCGTGCTTGTCGAGCGGCCCCGTCTTGTCGCCCAGCCCGAAATACTGGTGCGACGACGATCGCGCGGTCGAGTGGCGAACGACGCCGGTGCGCGCGCTCCATTGGTACGCGTGCGTGGGACGGTCCTCGGCGAATGTCGTGCCCGCGGCATCCTCGAAGCGCAGGGCGAACGGCGCGACGCGCACCCGCAGCGTCATGGCGCGCGTTCGCACAGCGACTTCGTGCGTCCGCACCTCGACGTCGAAGCGGGGCACGTCGAAGCCCGACACATCGAGGCGGTCCCTGCCTTCCCACGGCGCGTCGCCGGCGCCCGGCGCGATCGCCCACGTGCGGGGCTCGCGCAGGCCGCCCTCGGGAATCAGCACGACGCGCATCACGTGATCCGAAAGCGCGAAGATGCGGCATTGCCATCCCGCGTCGAGCGTGAGCGCGACACCGGTCGACGTGTGGCTCGCCAGCGCGGCGCTCGCGAACGGCTGCATGCGTCAATGCTCCGTCAGCGCCGGTGCGTCCTCGGTCCCCGAGAAGAGGTGCAGCGACGCGACGGGCAGGCGCAGGGCGATCGACTCACCCGCGCGCTGCCCGAGCGGCCCGAGCACCTGGACGGTCAGCGCCTCGCCGCTCGGCAGCCGGCAATAGACGAAGCTGATGCCGCCGAGCTGCTCCAGGCGCTCGACGACGGCCACGACCTCGATCGCGGGCTCCGCCGGTGCATCGAGGCGCACATGCTCGGGTCGGATGCCGACGTGAATCGGCGAGCCGGGGCCGACGGAGGCGCGCGCGCGAACCTCCACCGGCGTTGCGGGCGCCGCCTCGAGCGCGACGTTCATGTGCGCGTCGTCGCGCGCCGTCGCGCTCGCCTTCAGGAAGTTCATCTGCGGCGAGCCGATGAAGCCCGCCACAAAGCGGTTGCGCGGACGCCGATAGAGGTCCAGCGGCGAGCCGATCTGCTCCACGCGCCCCGCGCGCAGCACCACGATCTTGTCGGCCATGGTCATGGCCTCGACCTGGTCGTGCGTCACGTAGATCATGGTGGTGCGCAGGCGCCGGTGGAGCGCGGTGATCTCGGCGCGCATGGCGACGCGCAGCTCGGCGTCGAGGTTCGAAAGCGGCTCGTCGAAGAGGAATATGCGCGGCTCGCGCACGATCGCGCGACCGATGGCGACGCGCTGCCGCTGGCCGCCGGACAGCTGCGTGGGACGCCGCTGCAGCAGCGCATCGAGCCGCAGCAGCTTGGCGGCAGCCTGCACGCGCTTCTCGATCTCCTCGGCCGGCGTGCGCAGGTTCTCGAGACCGAACGCAAGGTTCTGCCGCACCGTCATGTGCGGATAGAGCGCGTACGACTGGAAGACCATGGCAAGCCCGCGCTGCGCGGCGGGCACGTCGTTCACGCGCTTGCCGTCGATGAAGAGCTCGCCGTCGCTCACCGACTCGAGCCCCGAGATCATCCGCAGCAAGGTGGATTTGCCGCATCCCGAGGGGCCGACGAACACCACGAACTCGCCGTCGGCCACGTCGAGCTCGACGTCGTGGATCACCGTCGCCGTGCCGAAGCGCTTGCCGATCCGATCGAGCTTGAGGGAGGCCATGCGCGGTCAGCTCACTTGACGCCGGCCGACGCGATGCCGGTGGCGATGTAGCGCTGCAGGAAGGCGAACACCGCGGTGATCGGCAAAAGCGTGATCACCGTCATCGCGAGCAGGTAGTTCCATTGCGTGGTCAGCTCGCCCTGGAACGCGTTGAGCGCGAGCTGCAGCGTGAAATTCTCCGATCGGGACAGCACGATCAGCGGCCACAGGAAGTCGTTCCAGCGCCACATCACCGAGAAGATGGCGAGCACCGCGAGCGCCGGCGCAGACAGCGGAAGGATGATGCGCCAGAAGATGCGCCACTCGCTCGCGTTGTCCATGCGCGCGGCGTCGATGAGCTCGTCGGGAATGGTGAGCATGTACTGGCGCAGCAGGAACACGCCGGTCGGCGTGGCCACGGCGGGCCAGATGACGCCCCAGAGGCTGTTCAGGAGACCGAGTTGCGAGATAACCAGGAAATTCGGCACCAGGATGATCGTGGGCGGAATCATCAGCGTGGACAGCACCATGAGGAAGACCACGTTGTGGCCGGTGAATCGATACTTCGACAGCGCGAAGGCCGCCATCGCGTTGAAGATCAGCGTGATGATGGTCGCAACGACCGTGATGAAGACGCTGTTCCACAGGTAGCGGCCGAAGGCGAACTTGCCGAAGATCTCGACGTAGTTGCCCCACGCGAATTTCAGCTCGCGCACGCGCTCGCGATCCTTGGCGTCGACCTTGATCTCGTCCTGCGGATGGGCGGGGTCCACCATCGTCGCGGTGAGGCCGATGCGCCGCACTTCGGCGAGCGTGCGCGTCGCGCCGTCCGCGACCTTCACCCGGTACAGCGGCAGCGGGCGATCGTAGCCCGGCACGTTGACTTCGGCCTGGCCGTAGGGAAGCAGCTGGGGCGGAAACTCGTTCAGCGCGGCCGGCGTCTTGAACGACGACATCACCATCCACACGACGGGCCCGAACATGAGCAGCAGGCCGAGGACGAGATAGCCGTACGTGAGCCAGTCCGTCCAGTCCGGCGCCGTGCGCCCGCGCGTGCCGGTGAGCAGGGCGCGCAGGCTAGGCATGATCCCGTCCCGCAGGACCGGCCACCGAGCGCCGGGAAATGCGCAGCTGCACGAGCGTCAGCAGGAGCAGCGACACGGCGAGGACGAGGGAGGCCGCGGCGGCGAGCCCGTACTGACGGATGGCTTCCGCGAAGCCGGTCATGTAGATGAACTGGACGATGAACGTGGTCGCGGACCCAGGGCCGCCGCCGGTGAGCACGAACACCTCGTCGAACACCTGCACCGCGCGGATCAATCCCAGCACGAGCACCACGACGAGGCTCGGCATCAGCAGCGGCAGCGTGATGCGCGTCAGGCGCCGCCACGGCGACGCGGCGTCCATCTCCGCCGCCTCGTAGAGGTCGGGTGGGATGGCCTGCAAGCCGGCCAGCAGGATGAGCGTATAGAAGCCCATGTGCGCCCAGATGCTGACGAACACGACCCAGAAGAAAGCCCAGTGGCTGTCGGTGAGCCACTCCACCGGCGGCGCGCCGCCGGCGGCGAGCACGGCATTGAGCACGCCGTAGCGTTGCAGCACCCATTTCCAGATCAGCGCCACGACGACCGGCGACAGGAGCACCGGGTAGAAGAACACGCCGCGCCAGAATCCGCGCCCGAGGATCCTGCGATTGAGCACGAGCGCGGTCACCAGCGCGAAGAGCACCATCAGGCCGACCTGCAGCAGCGCGAACTCGGCGGTGTTGTAGACCGCGCGCCAGAAGAGATCCTTGTTGCAGCTCGAAGGATCGAGGTAGCTGCGGCACTCGAACAGCGTCGCGAAGTTGCCGAGGCCGGCGTACGGACGCTGTGAGGGGTAGAGCTGAACGCCCGCGGTGAGGGCGTAGTAGAAGTCGATGACGATCGGCAGGAACGTGAAGAGGCCGAGGATGACGAGGTTCGGCCCGACGAACATCCAGCCGATGCGCGGCACGCCGAGCACGCGCTGCAGCGCGCGCATCGGCGCGTCGACGAGGTCGAGCGCCACGCGGCCCGCCGCACCGGCGACGGACCGCAGCGGCGCGAGGACGGCTTGCACGTCGCGCCTTCTTGTCGTGGGCAGGGCCGCTATTTCTGCGCGGCCTTCACCTGCTCGTCGATGTCGGACGCGATGCGCTTCAGCGCGTCGTCGAGCGAGATCTCGCCGACGATCGCCTGACCGAGGCGCGCAGCCGTCGGGTTGAAGAGCGCGCGGTTGTACTTGTAGCCCTGGATCGCGTACGCGATCGGCGAGAGGTTCGGCACGTCCGCGACGAAAACGTCCAGCGCCGCGCGCGCCGCCGGCGAGACCTTGTAGTCGACGCCCTTCCTGGCAACACCGGCATGCGCCGGGATGTTCTCGGTGCGCGCCATGTATTCGGCGTACACCGGCTCGCTCGCGAGGAAGTCGAGGAATCGTCCCACTTCCTTGGGACTCTTGGTGCGCTTCAGCGCGACGAACGCTGCGCCGCCCGGAATGCCGGTGCAGGCGGCCGGACCGCACGGATCGGGCACCGCGATCCAGTCGAAGTTGCGTCCGATCTGCTTGTCCATGCGGCTGATCTGCCAGCTGCCCGAAAGGTAGAGCACGATGCGCGCATTGGCGAATTCCTCGAACGCGTCGCGATAGGTGTTGCCGCCGACGCCGCCCCAGACCTCCTTCGGCATGGTGCCGTCGCGATTCCAGTCGTAGAACTTCTTCGCCATCGTCCTGAAGCCGTCGTCGATGACGAGGTTGCCCTTGGCGTCGAAGATCCGGGCGCCCATGCTGATCGCCGCGCCGGCGAAGCGATGCCCGCTGCGGTCGAACGCCATCGCGTACGGTGTCTGCGTCGCCTTGGCGACCTTGCGGGTGGCGTCCGCCCATTCGTCCCACGTCGCCTTGGGTCCGGGCAGCGGCACCTTCGCCTGCTCGAACAACGTCTTGTTCACGAACGGGCCGGTCACCGTGAGCTGCGTCATCATGCCGTAGATCCCCTTGTCGGTCGGCGATGGCCGCAGCCACTTGAGCGTCTGCCCGAAATTGGCCTCCCAGTACTTCGGGTCCTTCACGTAAGGCGTGATGTCGAGGTAGAACTTCGAGAGTCCGCCCAGATCCGTGACGCGCGCGATGTCGGGACCTTCGCCCGCCGCCAGCTGCACCGGCAGCTGCTCGACGATGGCCTTGTACGGAACCGTGTCGATGATCACCTTGACGTCGGGGTTCTGCGCCTCGAACCGCTTCGCCAGGTCCTGCGTCACCGCGCATTCGTTGCCGTCGGAGTAGCAGGCGACGCGAATCTCCGCGCCGAGCGTGCCGGCCGCGACCGCCATGGCAGCGAGCGCGAGGATCGGCTGCAGCGAGCGTGCATTCATGCGTTTCTCCTGGGATGGCGCGTCGTGTCGCATTGTATAGCGCCCGCCGCGGCGGCCGGCGAACCGCGGGGCTCAGTACAGGTCCGGAACCGTCATGTCGCCCGGCACCGGATGGCGATGATAGTCGGGGTGGCGAACGCGGCGCGGCAGGTCGACGCCGTTGTGCGCGACGGGCTCGTAGGGCACCTGCTCGAGCAGGTGCGCGATGCAGTTGAGCCGCGCGCGCTTCTTGTCGACCGCGTGCACGACCCACCACGGCGCCTCGGCGATGTGGCTGCGCTGGAGCATCACCTCTTTCGCCTGCGTGTACTCCTCCCAGCGCACGCGCGATTGCAGGTCCATCGGCGAGAGCTTCCACTGTTTCAGCGGATCGTGGATGCGTGCGAGAAAGCGCGCTTCCTGCTCCTCGTCCGTGATGGAGAACCAGTATTTCAGGAGCTGGATGCCCGAGCGAACGAGCATGCGCTCGAAGTCCGGGACCGTGCGGAAGAACTCCTCGTACTGCGCGTCGTTGCAGAAGCCCATGACGCGCTCGACGCCCGCGCGGTTGTACCAGCTGCGGTCGAACAGCACGATCTCGCCCGCCGCCGGCAGGTGCGCGACGTAGCGCTGGAAATACCACTGCGTGCGCTCGCGGTCGTTCGGGGCCGGCAGCGCCGCGACGCGGCACACGCGCGGATTGAGCCGCTGGCTGATGCGCTTGATGACGCCGCCCTTGCCAGCCGCGTCGCGTCCCTCGAAGAGCACTACCAGCTTGTGTCCGCTCGCGAGCACCCAGTCCTGCATCTTCACGAGCTCGCCCTGGAGACGATACAGCGTCTTGAAGTAGCGCAACCGCTCCGCGCGCTCGTGCGACTTCCGCTGGGCGTCGGCGGATCGCGGTCGCGACTCGATGTCGTCGAGATCCATCTCGAGCTCTTCGTCGTAGCTGTCGAGGATGTCGAGGCGCATGCGCTCGAAGATGCGGTCGTGCGCGTTGGCAGCGGCTTCGTCGTCCATGGGCTGTCGTCCTCGCGGGATACGCTTCACCGTGGGGTATGCCGGGCGGGCGCTATTCTAGTCGTGACTCATTGCCAAGGGGGGAGCCGCGATGCAGTTCCTGCTGATGATCTACGCCGACGAGTCGGCCGTCGAATCGGCCGGCAACGACGAGGTCGCGCGCACGCTGCGCGAGTACGCCGCCTTCACCGACGCGCTCCAGCGGGCGGGCGCCTACGTCGGCAGCAATCGCCTGCGGGAGACCGGCGCGGCGAAGACCATTCGCGTGCGCGAGGGACGAAGCCGGGTGGTCGACGGTCCGTTCACCGAGACCAAGGAGCAGCTCGGCGGCTACTACCTCATCGACGTCCCCGATCTCGACGCGGCGTTGTCGTGGGCGGAGCGTTGCCCGGGTGCGGCGCACGGCACCGTGGAAGTGCGTCCGGTCTGGCGATCGTGACGGTCGCGTGACGTTCCGGCCTCGTGCGAGGCCGCCGCACGCCGAGGCTATAGTGACGGCTTATGCGCACGAATACCGGTCGGGCGGCCGGCGCATTGGCCGTGCTGTCGATCATCTGGGGCTACAACTGGGTGGTCATGAAGCAGGCGTCGAGCTACGCGGGGCCGTTCCAGTTCGCGGCGCTGCGCACCGTGTTCGGCACGATCGCGCTGTTCGCGATCCTGATCCTTCGCGGCCGATCCTTGCGCCTCGTGGCGCCGGGTCAAACGCTGCTGCTCGGCCTGCTGCAGACCGCCGGCTTCACGGGCCTCAGTCAATGGGCGCTCGTCACCGGGGGCGCCGGGAAGACCGCCGTGCTCGCGTACACCATGCCGTTCTGGCTGCTGCTGCTCGCGTGGCCGATGCTGGGCGAACGCGTTCGCGGCGTGCAGTGGCTTGCCGTTGCGCTGGCCGCGGCGGGGCTCGTGCTGATCGTCGAGCCGTGGCGACTTGCAACCACGCTTGCGAGCGAGATGCTCGCGGTGCTCTCGGGACTGTCATGGGCGGCGAGCGCGATCGTGGCGAAGCGCATGCGCGCGAGTGTCGACGTCGATCTCCTTTCGCTCACCGCGTGGCAGCTGCTGCTCGGATCCGTCGTGCTCGTGGTCGTCGCGTTGCTGGTTCCGGCACCGCCGCTGGAGATCGGCGTGCCGCTGATCCTGGCGGTCGCGTACACCGCACTGCTCGGTACGGGACTCGCGTGGCTGTTGTGGATGTACGTGCTCGACAAGCTGCCCGCCGGGCTCGCGGGCCTGGGATCGCTCGTGATCCCGGCCATCGGCGTGCTGGCGGCATGGTTGCAGCTCGGCGAGCGACCCCATACATCGGAGCTGCTCGGCATGACGCTCGTCGCCGCGGCGCTGGCACTCCTCGCCGTCGGCGGGCCCCGGCAGGACGAGGCAGGCCGTGCCGCGACGGCATGAAGTGCACGCCATCCATCGACAAGGACGCATGAAACCTGCTGCGCAATCGAACTCCGGGGTGCCTTCGCGCGTTGCACCGCGACGACCCCAGCCCGGCATGCCGCCCGGCGGCAATCCCGCCGGCAGCGCGCCGCCCGGCATGCCGCCGCGCAGGATGTGGCTGTGGTTCGCCGCGGTCCTGCTGCTCAACTTCCTGATCGCGCGATTCTTCCTGCCCGGTCCGGAGGCGCCGCTCACGGTGCCCTACACGCTCTTCAAGGACGAGGTGGCGAAGCACAACGTGCAGGCCATCTATAGCCGTGGCGACACGATGACCGGCCGCTTCGCGAAGCCGGTGACCTTTCCGCCGGCGCCTGCGCCCGGCGCGCCGAAGAGCGAGCAGCCTTCCGTGCCCGCCGCCCCCAAGGGCGCGCCGGGACACGGGCCGCCGCGCACGTCGCAGAACTTCATCACGACGCTTCCGGCGTTCGTCGGCCCGGGACTCGAGCAGTTCCTGATCGACAACGGCGTGGAGATCAGCGCCGAGCCGATCGGCGAGCAGGGCAATCCGTGGTCGACGCTCATCTTCGGCTTCGGTCCCGCGCTGCTGTTGATCGGGTTCTATTTCTGGATGTTCCGGCGCGCGTCGCAGGGCGGCGGCATCGGCGGCGGCGTGTTCGGATTCGGGCGCAGCCGCGCGCGGCGCTATGATCAGGAAACGGGGACGCGCGTCACCTTCAACGACGTCGCCGGCATCGACGAGGCGAAGAACGAGCTCGTCGAGATCGTGGATTTCCTGCGCGACCCGCCGAAGTACACGCGTCTCGGCGGCGCGGCCCCGAAGGGCGTGCTGCTGATTGGCGCACCAGGCACCGGCAAGACGCTGCTTGCGCGCGCCGTCGCGGGGGAGGCGGGCGTTCCGTTCTTCTCGATGAGCGCCGCCGAGTTCGTCGAGATGATCGTCGGTGTAGGCGCGGCGCGCGTGCGCGACCTCTTCAAGCAGGCGCGCGACAACGCGCCGGCGATCATCTTCATCGACGAGCTCGATGCCATTGGCCGCGCGCGCGGGCCGCTTGCGATCGGCGGCGCGAGCGAGCAGGAGCAGACGCTCAACCAGATCCTCACCGAGATGGACGGCTTTTCGAGTCGCGAGGGCATCATCGTGCTCGCCGCGACGAATCAGCCCGACGTCCTCGACAAGGCGCTCCTGCGCCCCGGGCGCTTCGACCGCCGCGTCGTCGTCAACCTCCCCGATCGCGCAGGCCGCGAGGCGATCCTGAAAGTGCACACCCGCAACGTGCCGCTCGCCTCCGACGTCAGCCTGATGGAGCTCGCCGCGGCCACGCCGGGATTCTCGGGTGCGGAGCTGCGCAATCTGGTCAACGAGGCGGCGCTGCTCGCCGCGCGCCGCGCGCAGGACCAGGTGCGCCAGCAGGATTTTCTCGACGCGCTCGAGAAAATCGTGCTCGGGCCCGCGCGCCCGATCCTTCTCACCCGCGCCGACCGCGAGCGCATCGCGTACCACGAAGGCGGCCACGCGATACTCGGCATCGTCGTGCCGGGTGCGGACCCCGTGCATCGCGTGACGATCGTGCCGCGCGGGCAGGCGCTCGGCGTGACGTATCAAAGACCGGATGCGGACCGCTACAACTATCCCGAGGCCTATCTGCTCGCACGCATCGTCGGCATGCTGGGCGGCCGCGCGGCCGAAGAGATCGTGTACGGCAGCAAGACCACCGGCGCGGAGAGCGACATCGAGCAGGCGACGGGCCTCGCGCGTCGCATGGTCACGCGCTGGGGCATGAGCGAGCGCATCGGCATGGTGCAGCTCGCGCCCCGTGACAATCCGTACCTCAGCGGGCCGGAGGGCTACGGCAGCTCGAAGCCCTTCAGCGAAGAGACGGCGGAAGCCATCGACGAAGAAGTACGCCGCATCATCGGCGAGTGTCACGACGAGGCGAAGCGGCTCCTCGCGCAGCACCGCGGCAGCCTCGATGCGCTCGTCAAGGCACTCCTCGAGCGCGAGACGCTGAACGAGCAGGAGATCCTCGAGGTCACGGGATTGAAGCGCGCCGCGAGCCCCGCCGAAGCGATCGTCCCGCCATCCGCGGCGCCCGCTGATTAAGCCGTGACGCCGCGTGCGATGCGACGCGCCCTATATTGCCAGGCGTAGCCGGCTGAAACATCCATAGGCAGCATGCGGGATCGTCGTCGCCTGGCCGCCATCGTCGCAGCGGACGTGGCGGGATATTCGAAGCTCATGCGGCGCGACGACAGCGGCACGCTGTCCGCGCTCAAGGCGCATCGGCGGGACGTCATCGATCCCAAGGTCGCCGAATACGGCGGCCGCGTCGTCAAGAGCATCGGCGACGGCCTTCTAATGGAGTTCCCGAGCGTGGTCGATGCGACCCGCTGCGCCGTCGACGTGCAGCGTGCGCTCGCGGCGCGAAACGCCGATGTGCCCGCCGATCGACGCATCGCATTCCGGATGGGCGTGAACGTCGGTGACGTCATCATCGACGGCGACGACATCTTCGGCGACGGCGTGAACGTCGCTGCGCGACTGGAGGCGCTCGCCGAGCCCGGCGGCATCTGCGTCTCGCGCAGGGTGTACGAGGAGGTCAGCGGCAAGGTCGAGGCCGCGTTCGCGGATCGCGGGCTGCAGCGCGTGAAGAACATCGAGCCCGGCGTGCACGTCTACGCGCTGCAGCTCGACGGCACAACCGCCGCGAGCGCAGGCGTCGCGACGCCCGCGGCGGAGGTTTCGTCGCTCTACGGGCGCGCCGATGACGTGTCGGCCCTCTGCGCCCTGGTCGCGCAAAAGGCGCTCGTCACGGTGGTGGGCCCGGCCGGCGTCGGCAAGACGCGGCTCGCCGAGGCGGTCGCGCACGCGTCCCGCAACGCGTTCGGCGATGCCGTGCGCGTGGTCGAGCTCGCATCGCTCGCCGATCCGGGCCTCGTCCCGCTCACGATTGCGCGCGCCCTCGACCTCGTCGTCGGGGAACCGGATGCCGCGCTCGACGTGCTCGTGCAGTCGCTCGCCGGACAGCGCTTGCTGCTCGTGCTCGACAACTGCGAGCACGTGCTCGACGAAGCGGGCCGCATCGTCGATGCGTTGCGACGTGGAGCGTCCGGCGTGCACATCCTGATCACGAGCCAGGAAGTGCTGCGCCATGTCGACGAGCAGGTCTACCGGCTGTCGACGCTCGGGTTACCGGCGGAAGCCACGGTGGCGAGCGCCCGCGCGGCCGGCGCCGTGCAGCTCTTTACGGCGCGCGCGAACGCAGCGGATCCCGCCTTCGAGCTCACGGATGGCAACGTGCGCGCGGTCATCGACATCTGCCGCCGGCTCGACGGCATGCCGCTCGCGATCGAGCTTGCGGCCGCACGCGTGCCGCTGCTCGGCGTCGAAGGCGTGCGCCAGCGCCTGGACGAGCGCTTCCGGCTCCTCACCGCGGGCTCGCGTCTCGCGCTGCGCAAGCATCAGACACTGCACGCGGCGCTGGAGTGGAGCTACAGCCTCCTGTCGCAAGCCGAGCAGATCGTGTTCGATCGGCTCGGCGTGTTCGCGGGCGGCTTCTCGATGGAGGCGGCGCAAGGGCTGGCCGCCGACGAGGCGATCGACGCGTGGGCCGTGCTCGATCACGTTGGCGCGCTGGTGAACAAGTCGCTCGTGATCGTCGACAAGGCGCAAGCCGCGCGATACCGGTTGCTGGAAACGACGCGCGCATTCGCGCTCGAGCGTCTCGCGGCGCGCGGCGAGACGGCGCGCATCATGCGCGCGCACGCCGAGGTCATGGAGCGGACGTTCGAGCAGTTCTACGCCGATCTGATGCTCGGGACGCCTCTGGAGGCGCTCGCTCCCTCGCTGGCGCACGATCTCGACAACCTGCGCGGCGCGCTCCGCTGGGCGCTGTCGGAAGACGGCGATCGTCGCATCGCCGCTGCGCTGATCGGGGCGGCCGGCGCGGGACAGGGCTACTTCCGCCGGCTGCAGATCATGGCCGAAGGGTGGGAATGGTGCAAGGCGCTGAAGCCGCTGATGGACGATTCCGTTCCACCGGCGAACGCGGCGCGATTCTGGCTGGCGTGCGCGGAGCTCGGCACGACGGCGTCGATCGACGCCGCGGCGGAGGACGCGCGGCGTGCGCTGGCGCTGTTCGAGGCGGTCGGCGATCGCGTGGGGATGTTCCTCGCCTTGTGCTGGCTGATGTACTGCCTGACCCTCGCCGGCCGCATGGAGCAAGCGTTTCCCGTGTGCGAGCAGGCGCAGCACCTGTACGACCACGCATGGCCGAGCATGGTTCGGGCCATATTCCACAACATCGCGGGGATCCTGTTCGCGGAGGCGGATCGTGCCGAGGACGCACGCCGCGAACTTCTCGAGCACCTTGCGCTCAGCCGCGAGTCCGGCGCCGCGACCGCGGAATTGTCGGCGCTGGTCCTCCTGCTCGACACCGATCTGCGCTTCGGCGACGTCGAGCGCGCTGCCGACAGCGCACGCGAGCTGCTCGCGCGCTATCGCAGCGATCCCGAGCGCTACATGGGCCTCGACATCGGCTTGCAGCTGCGCAACGTCGCGACGGCCCTGATGAGCGCCAACGCGCTCGACGAGGCCGAGGCGGTGTACCGGGAGGCGGTGGTGGCCAGCCGGCGCAACTACGGCAGCGGTGCGTTCGTCCTCGACGACATGGCCACGCTGCTCGCGCGGCGCGGACGCCTCGACGACGCGGCCCGGGTGTCCGCGTATGCCGCGCACGTCTATGCGCGCATGGGCCGGCGGCCGCGGCTGGTGGCACGGCGTATGCGCGAGCAACTGCACGAGCTGCTCGCATCCCGGCGATCGTGCTGCGCACTCGAGCGACTCTACGAGGACGGACGCAGCCTCGGCGAAGACCAGGCGTGCGCGCTGGCGCTGAAGGCTCTCGACGGCGCGTCGGCAGGGTCGTAGCGCCCCACCGTCCGGCGGCACGACGCCATCGGCATCGCGCGCGCGGCGGCGAGACGGTCACGGCCTCACGATCCTTTGCGCATCGGCACCAGCATGCCGACCTGCGCGCGGTACCGGCGATAGCGCTCGCCGAACTGCGCGACGAGATCGCGCTCCTCGAACCAGATGCCGACGAGGATGTAGCCGGTCGTGGCAATCGAGAACAGCAGGTGTCCTGCGGTCATGACGGGGGCTGCCCAGAAGCCGAGCAGGAACCCGAGGTAGATCGGGTGACGCACGTAGCGGTACAGGAAGGGCGTGCGAAATTCCGGCGCGGCGACGGGGCGGTCGCCGAGGCGGGCGATCACCTGGCTCAAGCCGAAGAGCTCGAAGTGGTCGATCAGGAACGTGCTGAGCAGGAGCAGCACCCAGCCGAGCGTGAACACCGCCCACAACAGGTTCACTGCCACGGGCTGGCTCACGTGCCAGACGACCGGCTCGGCAATGGGGCGCCATTGCCACAACAGCAGCGCGAGCGCCAGCGTCGCGGCGAGCACGAACGTGCTGCGCTCCACCGCGGGGGGCACGATGCGCGTCCACCATTCCTTGAACGAGCGCCGCGCCATGAGACTGTGCTGCACGGCGAACACGCCGAGCAGCAGCAGGTCGATGACCACCGACTGCAACAGCGGCCCTGTCGGGCCGGTGTCGATCGACTTCGGCACGGCGAAGTTGCCGACGAAGCCGATCGCGTAGACGAACGTCGCCAGGAAACCGACATAGACCACCAGACCATAGACCAGCGATACGAAGCCGCTCATCGCACTCTCCCTGTGGATGTTGGGATCATTCCACGGCGCGCAGCGCAATTGGCGTGCGCGCCGTCGTGGGCTCGCGCTGCGCGAGCGCCGTTGCTCCAGCCGCGAGCAGGATCGCGACCGATGCCGCGAGACCCGCGTCGAGCGAATGGCACCGGTCCGCGAGCCAGCCCGTGAGCACGGGGCCGACGGCCTGACCCGCGGCAAAGGACACGGTGAACACCGCGACCGCCGACCCCCACGCCGCCCGGGGTAGCGACGTCTTGACAAGGTCGGTGACCGCGGTGGGCACCGTGAACATCGCGCCGCCGAACAGCAGCGCGGACGACAGCATCGCGACGAGCGACGTGTCGATCATCGGGATCGCGGCGCCGGTGCCGATCACGGCGGCGGCCGCGGCGAGCGTGCGCGCGGCGGGCCAGCGCGCGCGCGGGATGCGCCAGGCGAGCGGCGACAGTATCGTCGCCACGCCGAGCGTGCCCCATGTGATCGCGACCTCGGGCGTCGACGCGCCGTGGTCCCGCATCCACGCGACCACGAACGTCATGTACGCGATGTACCCGACGCCGAACAACCCGTAGCTGACGAGCGCGGGCGCGAATGCGGCGATCGGCCACTCGTCGCCCCGAGCGGCGCGCGGCGGCTCGTCGACGGCACGCGCGCCTCGGATTGCAATCGCGGCCAGCAGGACGGACACGCTGCCGACGAGGAGCCAGGCCTCGCGCCATGCCTCGTCGCCTGCGACTGCGAGCAGCGTCGGTATGCCGATGCCGGAGAGCACCATGCCGGCGCCGGCGCCGCCGAAATAGATGCCGATCGCCATCGACGCGCGGTCCGAGCGGCCGGGGAAGACGTTGCTCGCGAGCACGGCACCGCAGATGTAGACCAGCGCGCCGCTTGCGCCCGCGATGGCGCGGTAGACGAGCTGCGCTTCGAACGACCCGGCCCAGCCGGCGCCGAGAAGCGACGCCACGGTAACCACCAGTCCGCCGCAGAAGAGGGCGCGATTGCCGAGCCGAGACACGTAGCGCGCGCACAGCAGCGCGCCCGCCAGGTAGCCGAGCGCGTTGGCGGTGTTGAGCGCGCCTGCCTGCGCATAATTGAGCGCGAGCTCCGCCCGCATCGCGGGCAGGATGAGCGCGTAGGCGAAGCGCGCGAACGACGTCGCCACGACGGGCCCGAGCGACAGCGCCGCGATGACGCCGAGGCGATCGACGAACCTCATGGACGCCGTCCCTGTCCTTCCGCGCACACGTCCACGAATGCCTCGATCCAGGGATTGATGCGGTGCGCGTGCGTGACCGGGCCCATGTGGCCCGCATCGAACGACGCGACGCGGCGTCCGGAAACGAGGCGTGTCAGGCGCGCATGGATGCGCTGCACGATGGCCGGGCTCCGGGTGCCGACGATAAGGAGCGTGGGCGCGACGACCGCGCGCAGGTCGTCGGCGTCGAGCGGCCAGCTCAACGCCGCGCGAAAATCGTAGGGCAGCTTGTCGACGCGTCCGGCGAGCGCCGCCTGCACCGGCAGCGGCAGCGACCCGAAGCTGCCTTCACCACTCCAGAAATCGATGAAGCTGCGCGCGGCCTCGTGACGCTGGCCCGTGGCGGCGAGCGCGGCCACGTGCTCCGACAGGCGCTGCGCTTGCGCGAGCATCTCGTCGTCGGCGTCGAGCGCGCGGAATACCACCGGCTCGTACAGCGTGAGGCTTGCGACCCGGTCGCTGCGCGACAACGCGAGCCGAAGCGCAACGAGGCCCCCATACGAGTGTCCGACCACGTGCACGCGCGTGCCGGCACCGACGAGCTCGTCCACGCGGCGCATGACCGGCGCGACCTCGTCATCGAGGCCGAAGGTGCTCCACGCGCGCTGCAGCGGTGCATTGCCGCCGTAGCCGCAGAGGTCGATCGCGACGGCGCGGTAGCGTGCCGCGAGGCGCAGCATGAGCGGGGTCCACTGCGCCTTCGAGCCGAGCGATGCATGGAGCAGCACGATCGGCGTGCCGGCGCCGGCGACGCGATAGCCGGGGTCGGCGGCGCGGCGCGAGGTTTCGCGCGATGGTTCGGCATGGGGCAGGGAGGCCATGCGCGCAGTCTAGGCCGCGCACGTATGCAGCCTGCTTCGCCACGCCCGCCGATTTGTTTCGTTTGTGTGCGACGCGTCAGGCGAGCCGCGAGGCGGCCGCCGGCGCGTTTGCCGCGATGTCGGCGACGACGCGCCGAACCTCGCTCGGCAGGAACGGCTTTTC
This sequence comes from Casimicrobiaceae bacterium, assembly GCA_035493035.1. Classification (GTDB taxonomy): domain Bacteria; phylum Pseudomonadota; class Gammaproteobacteria; order Burkholderiales; family Casimicrobiaceae; genus VBCG01. The sequence continues at coordinate 129,264 of DATJIS010000108.1, forward strand.
GAGCACCGGCCGGCCGGTCGCGGTGACGAACTCGCGCAGCGACGAGGCGAGCGTGTCGCCGGTCACGAAGACGACGCGACTGCGCAGGTGCGGCCAGCGTTTCTCGATTTCCTGATAAAGCGTGCGGCCGTCGACGTCGGGCATGCGGATGTCGGTGACGATCACGTCGTAGCGCTCGCTCGCGAGGCGCTGGAGCGCCTCGTGCCCCGAGCTCGCGGTGGTGACACGGTGATGCGTGAACGCGAGGATCTCCGACAGCGCGTCGCGGATCTCCGCCTCGTCGTCGACCACGAGGACGCTGCGCCCTAGCGACGCCGGCCGACCCGGCACGGTCGCGTCGATGCCGGTGGCGGCGTCGACGTCCCCGACCGGCAGGGTCACCGTGAACACCGCGCCACCCTGGCTCGGGCAGTCGACGGACAGCGTGCCGCCGTGCGCTTCGACGATGCCGAGGCTGACGGCAAGTCCCACGCCCGTGCCGACGCCCATCGGCTTGGTCGTGAAGTAAGGCTCGAAGATGCGCGCGCGAACGTGGTCCGGGATGCCCGGGCCGTTGTCGGCCACGTTGACGCGAATCGAATTGCCGCGCGCATCGTAGCGGGTTGCGATGCGCAGCTTGCGCGGACCCGGCTGGTCCTGCAGCGACTGCTGCGCGTTCACGATCAGGTTCAGCAGTACCTGGTGCAGCTGATCGGCATCGGCACGGATGAGCGGCAAGTCTTCCGCGAGGTCGAGGTCCACCGCGATGCTGCTCGTGCGCACCGGATACGCCGCGAGGTCGAGCGCGGCAACCACGACATCGTTCATCGCGACCGCGCCGCGCTGGCGCTGCTGCTGGCGCGCCATCGCGAGGAAGGTGCGCACGATGCGCGCGCAGCGCTCGGCCGCCGTGCGGATCTTCATCGCCGCCGCCTGCGTCGAAGGGTCCCCCTGCTCTTCCAGCAGCACCGCGCGCGCGACCACCACCGACAGGGGATTGTTGAGCTCGTGCGCGACACCGGCGAGCAGCGAGCCGAGCGCGGCGAGCTTTTCCCGCTGGTACAGCGAGTCGCGCTGCCGCGCGAGCTCCTCGGCGGCACGCTTCTTTTCGGTGATGTCGCGCGCGATGGTCAGCACGTGCGGCTTGCCCTGGTACTGCATCGGGATACCGTGCAGCTCCACATCGATCGTCGCGCCGTCCTTGCGCTGCTGGACGATCTCCGCGTGCAGGCATTCGCCGCCGGCCACGGCCCTCAGGAAGCGTGGATCGTACGACGGCCCCACGCTGCCGAACCGCGTCGCGGCGGGCGGCCGCCCGTCGGCGTAGCCGTGCATGCGCCACAGCGCCGGATTGGTGTCGACCAGGTCGCCCGACGCGTCCCACAGGGCGACACCGTCGATCGCCGCGTTGAACATGGCGTGGTACTGCTCCTCGCTCGCGCGAAGCGCCGCTTCGCTGTGCTCGAGCTCGCGCTGGACCCGGGCGCGCGCCTCGATGTCGCTGCGCAGGCGCGTGGTCGTCTCGGATACCTGCAAGGCCATCGCATCGAAGGCGCGTCCGAGGCGTCCGAGCTCGTCGTTGCCGGCCAGGCCGCTGCGGGCCGCGAGGTCGCCGGATGCGATGCGCTCCGCCGCGTGGACGAGGCGCTCGGTTCGGCGCGTGAGGATGTAGTGGAACAGCAGCCAGATGGCGAGCGCGAGCGCCGTGACCCAGCCCGCCCAGTACAGCGATTGCTTCACGACCAGCGCGCGGGCCTCGGCCTTGTACGTCTTGAGATCGTATTCGAGGAACACGGTGCCGACGCGCGATGGCCGCAGCTCGTCGTGCGCGCCGCCCATGAGCACGGTGGCGTGCCCCAGCAGCTCGTCGTCGTTCGTGTCGATGCGCAGCCCCGAGCGCTGATCGCGACTCGCCGACCATCCGCGGTGCGCCGCGACGTCCGGCAGGACCTCGTCGAGCTGGCGTCCGAGCCATGCGAGCTTGGTCGTGGCGATGACCGTGCGGCGGTCGTCGGTGAGCGCCGCGATCAGCACGTCGTGGTTGTGCGCGAGCACCGCGATCTCGTGCTGCGCGGCAACGACGTCGCCCTTCAGCAGCAGGTACTCGAGCGTGCTTTGCAGCCGCGACATCTCCTGCGCGAGCCGTTTGCGGCCTTCGTCCTCCGCCTCGCGTTCGGCTTGCGGTACGTGATAGAGCAGGTTGACGGTGCTGAGCGTGGCCGCGAATCCCAGGAGGATCAGCGGTACGGTGAAGCGCAGCGACGTCGGAACGCGCATGCCTATGGCTGGAGGTTCGCGAGCGGCTCGGGTGCGAGCAGCCGCTCGATGGCGACATTACTGCGCAACAACTTCGCGTCGACCATCAGCGACATGAGGCGCCGGCCGCTCACCGCGAGCTCGGGCGAGGCGCCGCCGAGCATGCGCAGGTTCTCCTCGCGCGACGGCACGTGCAGGCCGCGCTGCGCCGCGAGGAACTGCTCGCCGCTCGTCTGCTGGCGTATGCCCATGCGGCGCGCCGCGTCCTCGGGCGCCTTGTGCATGTAGTCGACCGCGTCGAACCATCCCGTGAGCAACGACTGCAGTGCACGAGGACGCTTGTCGATCACGTCGGCGCGCACGGCCAGCAGGTCCACGATCTCGCCGGGAATCTGCGTGCTGTCGAAGAGGATTCTCGCGCCCGAGCGCAGGAATTGCGCGCGATACGGATCGAACGTCACCGCGGCGTCGACCTGTCCCTTGTCGAACGCCGCGGGCTGCTCGTTCGATTCGAGGTGCACGACCTTCACGTCGCCCGGCTGCATGTCGTTCAGCGCGAGCGCGCGGCTCAGGACGAACGCGCCGAGCGCGCTGCTCTCCACCGCGATCGATCTTCCCTTGAGGTCCTGCATCGTGCGCATGCCGTCGCGTCCGACGACCACGTCGGCGCCGTGCGAGACGTCGACCACCAGCACGATGCGTGGCTGGAACCCGTCCGCCGCGAGGCCGAAGAGCTCGTCCAGGCTGATCACCATGCCATCGATCGCCTGATTGCGAAAGGCGCGCAGCACTTCGCTCGCCGAGGGATATTCGACCAGCTGCACCGCCG
>DATJIS010000109.1:0-4137 GCA_035493035.1 Casimicrobiaceae bacterium
ACGACCGAGGCGCGCATGCGCGGCTTCACGGCGAGCCGCTTTTCGTTCAACACGCCGGGCGGCCGCTGCCCGGAGTGCGAAGGCCAGGGCGTGAAGACCATCGAGATGAGCTTCCTGCCCGACGTGAAGGTGGCCTGCGAAGCGTGCAACGGCGCGCGCTTCAACGCCGAGACGCTTGCGGTGTGCTGGCGCGAGCGGACGATCGCCGACGTGCTGGCGATGAACGTCGACGAGGCGGTCGAGTTCTTCGCGGCGCACCGCTCGATCCATCACGCATTGCGCCTGCTGCAGGACGTCGGGCTCGGTTACCTCACGCTCGGCCAGCAGAGCCCCACCCTGTCGGGCGGCGAGGCGCAGCGCATCAAGCTCGTCACCGAGCTCGCCAAGGTGCGCACCGACGCGGCCGCGCCGCGCGCGGGCCTGCGCGCATCGGCGCGCCTGCAGACGCTCTACGTGCTCGACGAGCCCACGGTCGGCCTGCACATGGCCGACGTCGAGAAGCTGATCCGCGTGCTGCACCGGCTCGTCGATGCGGGCAATACGGTGGTGGTCATTGAGCACAACCTCGACGTGATCGCCGACGCCGACTGGATCATCGACCTCGGCCCCGAAGGCGGCGACGGTGGCGGTCGCATCGTCGCGCAAGGCACGCCGCGCGCGATTGCGGCGAAGCCGCACGGCTCGCACACCGGCGCGGTGCTCGGCGAATTCCTCGCGAGCCGGGCGCCGGCCGTCGACGCAGCGGAGCCGGAAGCGATCAGCTGAACCGCTCGGCCGCGAACGGCGTAATGTCGATGCGCGGCGGCCGCATCGCGACGAGGTCCGCGATGATGCCGGCGGTCGGCGCCGACGCGCTCAAGCCGACGTGGCCGTGCCCGAAGGCGACGAAGGCGTTCGCGAAACGGCGCGATCGCCCGATGACCGGCATGGAATCGGGCAGCGACGGTCGATGTCCCATCCACCGCTCGACCTTGCCGTGGCGCAGGCCGGGGAACAGTCGCATCGCACCGGACACGAGCGCGTCCGCACGCGCGTAATTCGGCGGCGCCGCGAGGCCCGCGAGCTCCACCGTGCCGGCGATGCGCAGCCCGTCTTCCATGGGTGTCGCGAACCAGCGCCCGAGGCCCGCCATCACCGGATTGCGCGGCATCACCGACGGCGCATGCAGCATGATGTGATAGCCCCGCTCGGTCTCGAGCGGCACGTCGGCGCCGAGTTGCGCGGACAACGCGTTCGAATGCGCGCCAGCCGCGACGACGACCGCGTCGGCGTCGATGCTGCCGGTGTCGAGCCGCACGCGCACGACACGGCCGGCCGTCGACTCGAAGCCCAGCGCCGTCGCGCGGACGAACGTTGCGCCGCCGGCGACGAGGCGCTGCGCGAGCGCGCGCGACAGGCGCAGCGGATTGGGACAGTGGCCCTGGTGCGGCAGGCGCACCAGGTGCGTCACATGGCGTGAAAGCGCCGGCTCGAGCTCGTGAATCGCCGCGCCGGTGAGAACCTCGATCTCCACGCCGTGGGCGCGACGGATCTCGCGGCCGAGGGCATCCGACTCGAAATCGCGCGCGCCCTCGTAGGCGTACGAATAGCCGCGCTGCACGATCAGTTCCGGCACGCCGGCGCGCTCGGCAAGCGGCCGCCACGCGGCGATCGAAGGATCGAGCAGCGCGTGCAGCGCATCGGCGATGCGCTCGACCCTGTGCATCGCGCTCGCGCGCTGAAAGCGCCACAGCCACGGCGCGATGCGCAGCGCATAGCGCGGCGCGATGGTGAGCGGGCCGCTCGGGTCCATGAGCCACCGCGGCACCTTGCGCCATGTCCCCGGCAGACCGAGCGGCACGCACGATGCGCGGCTGAGACACCCGGCGTTGCCGTACGAGCAGTACTCGCCGGGCGGGCGAGGATCGACGAGCGTGACGTCATGGCCCTCGATCTGCAGCGCGCTGGCACTCGCCAGGCCGACCACCCCTGCTCCGATCACTGCCACCCGTTGTGCCATCGCCGCTCCTGCCGGCGACCCTGCCGACAGCGGGCGTTTTACGCGGCGCGGAGCCTGTTGTCCACGTTGCGGCGCGGCGCATCGGGCGCGGCAGGCGTCGCGCGCGACGGCGCGCGGCGCCGCGTCGGCCGCAAGCGCTCGCCCGGGTCACCGGCAGGTCCCTCCTGGGACTGGCGCCCGGGAAACTGGCTCGTGTCGCAGGCCCGCATGGCGCCTTCTTTCGGGGCCTACACGAACCCGTGCACGTTCGTCATGTGCTGGGCGCGTGTGCGCTGCGCCTGGCCGGTCGCCTCGCACGCGACCGACATGATCTCGCTGCGGTCCAAGCCGATGTCGTGCAGCATGCGGTCGTCGAGGCCGCGGAGCGCGTCGTACATCGCGCGGGCCTCGGCCCGCTGGCGCCGGCGCTCCCGTGCATGGGACGCGTAGTCCACGATCGCACGCATGAGGCGCGGGAGCACCCGGGAGAGCACGCGCGAGCGCCTCTCGCGCGCACGGAGCTGCAACTCGTATGCGGAAGGACGGCGCGGCGCGCTGATGCGCGTGGGCATGTAGACGATGGCAGTCATGTGGGCTCCGAGGAATGAGCGGACGTCGCGGCGGGCGGGGCGTCGAACGAGCCGGTGCGGCTCGTGCCGTCCATGACATCGGCGGCGCGGATCAGCTCGGCAATATGCACGAGTCCGCCGACCGCGAGCGACAGCGCGATGAAGATGCCGATCAGGATCGCCCCTGCCGTGACCGGCGAGCGCGGCGTTTCCTGCGACGACTGATCCGATTCGTGATTCGACATGGATGTCCTTTCGACGACATGACGGAGTCTAGGTGGCCAATGCGGCACGGCCATTTCGTGCGACGGCGCTTTTTGTTGCGTGCGTTTCGCCTCCACGCCGGCTAACAGGCGTTCGCGCGCGCAGGCGCAGCGTCGTTTTGTTTCGTTTGTTTCAGCGACCGGGCGGCCCGGTGCGGCGCAGCCGCGGCGGCCTTATGCTCACGGCCATCCGCCCCATCGGCACCCTCGACCACGGCTCTGTTGTACGATCCATGACGCTACCCGGCACACTTGCAGCGGTTCGGCCCGACGCACCCGTCGGAGTGAGGAGCGCAGCGGCAGTGAACCCGAAAGCGACGATCCTCGTCGTGGACGACGAGCCCGACGTTCGCGAGGTCCTCGAGGAATATTTCGCGGCGCAAGGCTATGCCGTCATCGGCGCCGAGAGCGCGGAGGCGGCGAAGACGCGTGCCGCGCAGCATCCCGTGGATCTCGCGCTGGTCGACATCAACATGCCGGGCGAAGATGGCCTCAGCCTCGCACGGCACCTGCGCGAGCGCTACGCGCGCCTCGCGATCGTGATGCTCACCTCGGCCGGCACGGTCGTGGACCGCGTGGTGGGCCTCGAGATGGGCGCCGACGACTACGTGCCGAAACCGTTCGATCCGCGCGAGCTGCTGGCGCGCGTCAAGAGCGTCCTGCGACGCACGTCGCCGGCCGGCCGTGCGGAGATCGGCGCCGAGCGCGTGCGCATCGGCCGATGCGTGCTCGACGTCGGCGCGCATCGGCTGGTCGACGAGACCGGCGCCGAGGTGCCCATGTCACCGCTCGAGTTCGACCTCTTGAAGGCGTTCGCCGAGCACCCGAACCAGGCGCTGTCGCGCGAGCGCATCCTGAACCTCAACCAGCGCGAATGGGATCCGTTCGATCGCAGCGTGGATCTGCGCGTGATGCGCCTGCGCAAGAAGGTCGAGCCCGATCCCGAGCATCCGCGTTTCATCCGCACCGTGCGCAACGAAGGCTACGTGTTCTTTCCCGACGGAGGCTAGCGTGCTGCTGCCATCACGGTTGCGCGCGTTCGTCCGGCTCGCCATGATGGCTTGCATGCTCGCCATGCTCGCGGCGTGCGCGCGCGAGCCCGACACGCCGCTGCGCATCGGCACCAACGTCTGGATCGGCAGCGAGCCGCTATACCTCGCACGCGAGCTGGGCCGGCTCGAGCCGGCGGCGGTGCAGCTGGTCGAATATCCCTCGGCGAGCGAAGTGCTGCGCGCCTTTCGCAATCAGGCGATCGATGGCATGGTGATCAGCCTGGACGAGCTCTTCGGCCTCGCGGCGGACGGGTTCCAGCCACGCATCGTGCTGG
>DATJIS010000110.1:0-30260 GCA_035493035.1 Casimicrobiaceae bacterium
ATGTAACCCCATTAACGTCACCGTAACCCCAAGGGAACCGTTTGTAAAGCGCCGTATAGCAGGATTAAGGTGGAGGTTACATCTGGCCCACGGAATCATAATCCTTTGGTCGGGGGTTCGAATCCCTCGCTCGCCACCAATTCCCGCGGGTCTGTTCCGGACACATAGGTAACAGATCGTTCCGAAGACATGGGTAACATTTCGCCTTGAACCGGTTGGCGCCCGGCTCGATGCGACGCGCATTCCCGTCACGCGGGCGCGAACAAGCCCCGCACCCGCGTCTGTCGCGACGAGCCGCGTGTTGCGACGCGTTGTTGCACACCCGAGCAAGCATCGCGCGCGAAATCCTCGTAACATGCGCGCCGATCACCCACGAGCGGGAGACAAGCGATCGCGCCTGGAGAGTTTCTCGTCAGGACCCTGCGCGAGCTGGACGACGCCAATCGTCAGCTCGTCTCGCTGTTGCGGGCAAGAAAGTCGCTGCGCGAGGCGCGGTACGACCATACGCCGGACGACTACGCCCAGCGCCTGGCGGCCGTGCAGGTGGAGATCAACACTGCGATCGCGCGCATCCAGTCGCTGCACCAGCTCGTTCAGGAGATCCGCGACTGATGAGATCGCGCGGCCCGCCGCGGGGCTTGTCGGACAAACCCGTATAGACCAAGCCTCGACCGTCTGATTGATCGCGCCGGGAAAGCGCGCGATGCTCGACGCCGTCATCGACCCGTTCTACCGATGACCGGAGGCAGGGATCGATCATGGTCGTGCTGTGCGGCAATCCTGAATGCAATGCCGTGTTGCGCGTCGGCAGGGCGGACACGCTCACCGACGTGACGTTGAAGCCGAGCGACGCGGGACAGTTCTTCATATGCCCGCGATGCGGCATCAGCACGCTGGCCGCGGATCCGCCCGACGACGGGCCGCGTCACATCTGGCGCGCGCCGCATCGTCACGTGCAACCGCACTAGCGCGGTACTTTCGCCGCACTGACCTGTCGTCCGTCGCTCGTCGACGGCGTGGGCGGGTGCGGACTCGGTCGAGTCCAGCAAACGGCCGTTCCCGGCCGCGGCGCCGGCGCGCTGGACCCACGCCGCTATTCCAGCAGTTTCAGACACTTGGGCCGCGCCACCCGGGCGAGGGCGGCCGCTTTGCGCCGTTGCGCAGCGTGCCCTCATGAAACCGCCCGTCGGACACCGCGCGTGCGGGCGCGAAGATCGCTGCGTCCTCGCCGCGCGCTGCCGATAACAGCGATGTGCAAGCGGAACCCCTCGTCCCATGACCAGCGCCCTGTCGAGCGTCGCCTTTGGTGTGGCCCGCGTCGTGATCGTGACGCTCGTGCTGATCGTCATCGTGGCGGTCGTCGCGCTGGTCGTCGCGCGCTACCTCGCGCGCACGAAGCGCGCGCGCCAGGGCGTGTTCCTCGGCGTCTCGTGCACGGGGCTCGTGTTCGTCGCGTTCCTCGCCTGGAGCTGGCTCTCCGCCGTGCGCTGAGACCGCGGCCTGATTCGGCTACCATTCACGGTTGCCGACTCGCAGCCGCATGGACGCCACCGCCTTCGTCGCCGAGCTGGACACGCATCGGCGATACCTTCTCCGCGTCGCGCAGTTGCAGCTGCGCGACGGCGACCTCGCCGAGGACGTCGTCCAGGAGACCCTGCTCGCGGCGCTGAAGGCGCGTGACGGGTTCGACGGCCGGTCGACGGTCAAGACCTGGCTCACCGGCATCCTGAAGCACAAGATCGTCGACGCGATCCGTCAGCGCCAGCGCGCGCCCGTCGCGGCCGCCCGCCTCGACGAGGAAACGGATCTCGAGGATTTCGACCCGCTGTTCAGGGACAACGGCGGCTGGGCCGATAAGCCGGCGGAATGGGGCGACCCCGAAGGCGCGCTGTCGCGGCGGGAGTTCTTCGATGTCATGGACGTCTGCCTCGAGAAGCTGCCCCCCAACACCGCGCGCGTGTTCATCATGCGCGAGGTGATGGACCTCACGACCGAGGAAATCTGTAAGGAATTGGCCATCACGGCGAATAACCTGTGGGTCATGCTGTATCGCGCCCGGATGGCGCTGCGCATGTGCCTCGAGCAGAACTGGTTCATGACGGCACGGCCGACCCGATGAGCCCTGTCTTCACGCGCGCCCGCCCCGGACCATGCTCTTTCGACTGACACACATGATCACCTGCAAGGAGGCGAGCCGCCTCCTGTCCCAGAGCCAGGACCGCCCGCTCGGCCGCTTCGAGGCGTGGAAGCTGCGCGTGCACCTTCGGCTGTGCAACGTGTGCACGCGTTTCGCGGCGCAGCTGCGCTTCATGCGTGACGCGATGCAGCGTTATCGAGCGTAGCAGGCTGCGACGATGTCCGTCACCATCCTGCTGAATGGCGAGCCGCGCAGCGTCGCGGCGGCGCTGTCGGTGTCGCAGCTGGTGGAGTCGCTCGGCCTTCGGGGCAAGCGCATCGCGGTCGAGCGCAATGGCGAGATCGTGCCGAAGAGCCGCTATGCGAGCACGTGCGTCGACGCGGGCGACAAGCTGGAGATCGTCGCAGCCGTCGGCGGCGGCTGACGCGTCGGACGCCCCTGCGGAGGGCGTAGAATCGTCCGCATGAACGCTCCGCTCGAAGCCGCCGCGCTCACCGATCCACTCGTCGTGGCGGGACGCGCCTATCGCTCGCGTCTCCTCGTTGGCACCGGCAAGTACCGCGACTTCGCCGAGACGCGGGCCGCGGTCGTCGCCAGTGGCGCCGAGATCGTCACCGTGGCAATCCGGCGCACGAACATCGGACAGGACGCGAGCGCGCCGTCGCTTCTCGATGCGCTGCCGCCGTCCGAGTTCACTTACCTGCCCAACAGCGCCGGCTGCTACACCGCCGACGACGCGGTGCGCACGCTGTGCCTCGCGCGCGAGCTGCTCGACGGCCACCCGCTGTGCAAGCTGGAGGTGCTGGGCGACAAGGAGACGCTGTTTCCCGACGTGCGCGAGACGCTCAAGGCGGCGGAGCGCCTCGTCGCGGACGGCTTCCACGTCATGGTGTACACGTCCGACGACCCGATCGTCGCGAGGGAGCTCGAAGGGATCGGCTGCGTCGCGATCATGCCGCTCGCCTCGCTCATCGGGTCCGGCATGGGCATCCTCAATCCCTGGAACCTGCGCCTGATCCTCGACCAGGCGAAGATACCCGTGCTCGTGGACGCCGGCGTGGGAACGGCGTCGGATGCCGCGGTCGCGATGGAGCTCGGGTGCTCGGGCGTGCTCATGAACACCGCCATCGCGCTTGCGAAGGATCCTGTGCGCATGGGCCGCGCGATGCGTCTCGCCGTCGAGGCCGGTCGCGAGGCGTACCTCGCCGGCCGCATGCCGCGCAAGCTTTACGCCGCGAGCCCCAGCTCGCCGACGCACGGCCTCATCCGCTGACCATCATGCGCGCGCTCGCCGCCGGGCTGCTCGCGGCCGCGATCGGCGTCGCGCACGCTGCACCGCTCACGCCGGACGACGTCGCGAAGCTCTGCGGCGGCGCCGAGGACGCGGCGCACTGCGGGCGCCTCGTCGAAGCGCAGCAGATCGCCCGCCTGCCCGGGCTTGCCGTGCGCGACGGCGACGAACTGCGCGTGACGCTGTATCCGTCCGGCACGGCGACATTCCGCGACGTGGTGCGCACGAGCGGCGCGCAGACGTATGCGCTGTGGGATGCGTTGAGCGCCATCAACGCCGTCGTGCTGTTCACCACCGACGGCGACCGCTCGGGCTATCTGCTCGTGACGCGCTACGACGGCCGGCAATATCCGATGCCCGCCGAGCCGGTGCTGTCGCCGGACCGGCAATACATCGTCACGGCGGACTTCTGTGCCTCCGGCTGCGACAACGAGGTCGCGCTGTGGCGCGTGACCCGCGGCGACATGCGCAAGGAACGGGTGCTGCGGCCGGATGCGCCGTGGGGCGATGCAGCCGCGCAATGGAACGTCGACGGAACGCTCGTGATCGACTACCAGCGCGCCGGCTCCGAGCGCCGCGAGCAGCTCCGGCTGTCGATCTCCGACCCCCGCTGGCGACCCGTTCGCTGACCATGTCGGCCGATCGTTCCGCACCGCCTGCGCGGCGCGGCATTCGCAGCTTCGTGCTGCGCCAGGGGCGCATGTCGCCCGCGCAGCAGCGTGCATGCGACGAGCTCATGCCGCGCTACGGCATCGCGTTCGACGCGCAATCGCTCGACTACGCCGCGGTGTTCGGGCGCAGTGCGCCCGTGGTGCTCGAGATCGGCTTCGGCATGGGCGAGACGACCGCCGAGATCGCCGCGTCGCATCCGCACGTCGACTTCCTCGGCATCGAGGTGCACCTGCCCGGCGTCGGCGCCCTGCTGCGCCGGATCGAAGCGGCGGGCCTCGCCAACGTGCGCGTGATCCGGCACGACGCCGTCGAGGTCGTCGAGGCGATGATCCCGGCCGATTCGCTCGCCGGCATTCACGTCTACTTCCCCGACCCGTGGCCGAAGAAGCGGCATCACAAGCGGCGGCTGCTGCAGCCGCGCTTCGTGCACGCGCTCGCGCAGCGGCTCGCAAAGCGCGGCTACCTGCACGTAGCGACCGACTGGGAACCGTACGCCGAAGACGTGCTCGCCGCGCTCGCGAGCGAGCCGCTGCTCGCCAATCGGGCGCAGGCCTACGCCGAGCGTCCACCCTGGCGGCCGCAGACCAAGTTCGAGCGCCGCGGCCGGGCGCTCGGGCATGCGGTGTTCGACCTGCTGTTCGAACGGACCTAGCTAGCTACGCGGCGCTGCGCAGCGGGCGCGCACGCAGCCGCGCGATCAACCGGGTGAGCGCGCTGCGCGCCACGTCGCGCGAGAAGTGCGTGCGCACGTTCTCGCGGCCGCCCTCGGACAGGCGTTGCCACAGCGCCTCGTCGGCGTAGGCCTGGGCGACCGCCTGCGCGAACGCATCGGCATCGTCGGCGACCAGCACGTCGTTGCCCGGATCGAGATGCATGCCCTCGATCGACGGCGACGTGGCGACCACCGGCAGTCCATAGCTCATCGCGAGGTTGACCTTGCCCTTCACGCCGGCGCCGTAGCGCAGCGGCGACACCGACACGCGGCAGCCGGCAAAGTACGGCGTGACGTCCTTCACGTAGTCGGTGACGACGAAGTCGTCCGCCGCGAGCGACCGGATCGACGCGGGCGGGTTGCTGCCGATGACGTAGGTCGGCACGCCCGGCAGCAGCTGCCGCAGGCGCGGCAGCACGTCGCGCGCGTACCACAGGACGCCGTCGACGTTCGGCGGATGCTGGAAGCTGCCGATGAACACGAGCCCCCGGCGCTCCGCGCAGGGCTTGCCCTCGGGCATGGTCTCGTGGATGTTGGACAGCAACAGCACGGAAGCGGCCGGCAGCAGCTTCGCGAGCAGCGCTTCCTCCACCGGCGAGACCACCAGCGTCACGTCCGCCTTGCGGATCAGCGCGAGCTCCTCGTCGCGCTTGGCGCGCGCCGACGCCTTCGCGGCGACGCTGCCGTCGAGCTCGGCGAGCCGTTCCGCACGCAGGAAGTGCAGGTCGACCGTGTCGAACACGATCAGCGCGTCGGGCGCGAACGCGCGCACCGCGTCGATGTGCTTGGCCGCGACGTAGTGCCTCGACAGCATGACGAGATCGAACTCGCGGCCGCGGCGCGACAGCAGGTCCGCGATGGATCGCACGTACGGCGCGAACAGCACCTCGATGCCGCTCTGCGCGAGATCGTCGACGTAGGGTTGGCGGTACTCGAGGTTGTCGGCGACGAACGTCACCTTGCACTTGAGCTGGGTGAGGATGTCCAGCGCCGCGCGCATGCGCATCGATCCGGAATCGAGGTCCGGCGTCAGCATGCAGGCGTCGATCACCAGCACGCGCAGCTGGGCCCAGCGATCGCGCTCGAGCTCGGGCCGCATCCCGTTGGCCGCGTGCCCGGCGAGCTGTGCCGCCCATTTCCCGGCGAACGTCGCCTGGTTCACGACCTGGTGCCGCTTGACGCCGCTGCCCGTGTCGGTGCCCGCGGTCTGTCCCTCGAAGTGCACGACGGTCGCGCGCGGCTGATAGAACACCTTGCGACCCGCCGCGCGCACGGCGAACGCGAGGTCCGTGTCCTCGTAGTATGCGGGCGCGAAGCGCCGGTCGAAGCCGCCGAGCGACTCGAACAGCGCGCGTGGAATGGCAAGGCACGCGCCCGAGCAATAGTCGACCTCGCGCACGTAGTTGTACTCGGGGCGATCGGGATCGTCGTCACGGCCGTAGTTCCAGGCCGAGCCGTCGCGCCACACGATGCCGCCCGCCTCCTGCAGCCGGCCGTCGGGGTAGACGAGACGTGCACCCACCAGCCCGGCTTCCGGACGCCGGTCGAGCACGTCGAGCAGCGCGTCCAGCCAGCCCGGCGTGACGATCGTGTCGTTGTTCAGGAAGACCAGGACGTCGCCACGTGCGAGCTCCGCGCCGCGGTTGCAGTTCTGCACGAATCCGAGGTTTACCGGATTGCGCTCGAACCGCACCCCGGTCACCTCGCGAAGCTGGACGTCGACCGGATCGGGCGATCCGTCGTCCATCACGATGACCTCGAAGTCGCCGCCGGTGTTCGCGTGCACGCTCTTCAGGCACGTGAACGTCACGAGCGAGTTGCCGTATACCGGAACGATGATCGACACGCGCGGCTTCTCGCACGTGCGGAACGCGAGCGGACGCACGCTCGTCTCCTGCACGTATGCAACCGGCCGGACCGGCACGAATCGCCGGCGCCGGACGAGCTTGTCCGCAACGCGGCGGGCGAGCGCTCGCGGGCCGTCCTCGCGCAGGATGGACGCCGCGATGCCGGCCTGCCGCGGCAGATGCCGCAGGCCGACCCATCCCGCGCGTACGCGCGCTCGAGCGAGCTTCTGCTGCCGGTACAGCGCACGGAGCGGCGCCGCGGCGCGCCATGGCAGCGAGCCCTCGATGTGGCGAATGCGCGCGCGCGCTTTCCTCACCTCGGTTTCGAGGTGGCCCGCATGCGCCTGCATCTCGGTCGCCTGCATCTGCATCGTCACGAGCGCGCGCTGCGACAGCAGCAGGTCGGCGGCGAGATGCTCGCGGTCGTCCTGCGCCTTGTCGCGCACCCGCCGGTATTCGTCGATCTGTTCGTTCACCTGCGCGACGCGGCGCTTCAGCTCGAGACGCGCTTCGGTATGCCCGCATTCCACGCCGGCGCGATAAAGCTGCGGAAGCGACAACGGCGGCGACTCGACCTCGTGCTCGTCGAGGTACCAGTTGCGAAGCTCGAGCGACGGCAATTCGACGTCGGCGTCCGGCGCAACCGGCGTGATGCGCGCGAGGTACAGGGCGAGATAGCGCGAAGGCTCCATCATGACGCGAGGGCGCGCTGCGCGAGGACGATACGCGTCTCCGTGGCGGGTGCGCGTTCGGTCGTCGCGGCGACCGCGAGCAGCGCGGCGTTCCATTCGGCCGCCGGCGCATTCCACGCGACGGTCGCCGAGCGCGGATGCTGCGCCAGACGTTCGGGCAGTGCCCCGAGCGCCGAAGCGACGATCGGGATGCCGGATGCGAGCGCGACGGAAAGCGTATAGGAATAGGTCTCGGGCACTTGCGCGGGAAACCACAGCACGTCGGCCTTCTCGGCGGCGAGCAGGTTCGGAAGCTCGCTGTCCTGGTATTGACCGTGGATGGTGAGCGGCGCGTCGGGCCATTGCGCGACCGGCTCGGTCGTCGAGCCCAGCACGCGGAACGTGATCGGCAGCCGGCGTTCACGCGCGTCTTCCGCGCAGGCCGCCGCGACGTGCAGTCCCTTTTCCGGCGTGAGGTTGCCGAGGAGCACGACGCGCACCACACGCGGCGGCGGCGGCGGTGCGGACTCCGGATGCGGCCACACGTCGATGGCCACGTCGGGGACGTAGCGCGCCATGCGTTGCGCCACGTCGTCGGACGGCGCGATCAGTCGATCCGCGCCCCGCAACAGCCGTGCGAACGCGGCACGCCAGGCGCCAATGTCGAGGCCCCATTGCGCCGGCCGGCGCGCGAGGCACGCCGCGCAACCCGATGCGTCGGGCTCGCCGCAATAGCGACCGTCCTCGGTCACCAGGTGATACTGCGGGCAGATCGCGTAGTAATCGTGCAGCGTGCAGTCGTACGGAACGCCCGCCGCGGCAGGCAGGTCGAGGACCGCGCGCGGCATGCCATGCACGTGATGAAAATGCAGCCGCGCCACACGCAGCGTGCGCAGCGTCTCGGCGAGTCGCGAAAGGTCGTGGGGCAAACGAAAATACGCCGCGAACGATTCAGCGGTGCGCGGCCAGTACAGCTTGACCGTGTCGTCGACCGCAGGCTCCAGATAGAGCACCGTCGCGCGCTCGCCGATCAGCGCGGCGAGGTCGTCCATGTGTCGACGGATGCCGCCGCCCCAGCGATGCGAGACGAACACGATCACGGGCTTCGTCCCCTCCGCGAGGCGCAAAAGGTCCACGCGCCGCCCGTAGGGACGGCCCGGCTCGTGCTCGAGGATCTCCGCGCGGCGCGTGGCGTAGCCGGGATAGAGGCGGTCGAGCGCGAACACGGCTCGCTCGCGCAGCGCGTCGGCTTCGCTGCCGAAGGAGACGTGACCGACGTGCGCCACGAACACGTCGCCGGCGAGCAGCAAGCGGAAGCCGGCGCTCGCGGCGCGCAGGCTGAAATCCGTGAGCACGGCGTAATCGCTGCCGAGCGGCCCGCCATCGAATGCGCCGACCGTCGCGAGGCATTCGCGGCGCACGTAGAGGCAGGGGCCTTCGAGCGCGGGCAGGCCCGCGGACTCGCCCGGGTTCGCGCGCGCGAACAGCGTATCGAGCGAAGCCGCGGTGTGATCCGGCGGGATCGCGTTGGATGCATCGGGCAACGGGTATGTCGCGGTGCCGTACGCGTTGGTCATCGGCACGACCGCGCCGACGTCGCGTGACGCGGCATGCGCGCTCATGCGGTCGAGCCAGTCGTTGGCGACTTCGGCATCGGAGTGCAGCACGACGACGTCGCGATCGCGGTGCAGCCCTGCGGCGCGATTGATCGCGGCCGCGAAGCCCTGGTGCGTCGCCTGCTCGATCAACGTGACCCTGCGGCGCTGCGCGAGATCGCGCACATAGCGCGCGACGTCGGGATCGGGCGAGGCGTCGTTGACGACGACGACCTCGTAGGCGGTACGAACGCCGGCCGCGAGGACGCTCTCGAGGCAGCGGCGCGTCGCCTCCGCGCCGCGATAGACCGGCACGACGATGTCGACGATCGGCATCAGCCGGCTCCGCGCAGGCGCCGTCGCGCGACACCGAGGGGCCAGCGCGCCCAGCCTGCTGCAGATTCGCGATACGCAAGGCGCACGCGAGTCTCGCCGTGCGCCGCGCGCTCCTGCGCGAGCGCGGCCTCGCTCGCCGACGCGGCCGCCGACGCGCGCGTGCACTCGTCACGCGTTGCGGCGAGCGCGCGCTCGAGCGCCGCGCTCTTCTCGCGCTCGCTGGCGAGCGCGTTGACCGTTTCGACCAGCTCCCCGAGGCGGTCTTCCGCGACCTTGCGCGCATCGACCTCGTCCCACGCGAGCTGTCGCTCGCGCAGGAGCGCGCGCGCGTAGTCGCGCCACAGCCCGAGCTCGCCGTCGTCGAACAGCGAAAGCGCGGGCAGCTCCGGGAGCACGGCATCGGCGGCGCCGGCGACGACGACGAAATACATCGGCGGGGCGGGCTCGCGGCGCCGCTCGACAACATCGTGCGCGAGCGTGTCGTAGGCGATGTCGCCGCTGTCCACCGCCTCGGACCACAGGAGCGAATGCGCGGCCACGCGCTGCGCGTACCAGGCCTGCTGCGGGAAGACCGGATCGATCAGCGCCGCCAGCTCGTCGCGGTCGAGCTCCTTCACGTGGAAGTGATTCGCCACGCCGCCCATCTCGTTGTACACGGGGCGATTCGGCGAGGAGAGCACCAGCGCGCCTGACGGTGCCAGCACGCGCCGGAACTCCGCGAGCATCTCCCGCTGCTCGGCGAGGTGCTCGATGGTCTCGAAGCTCACGACGAGATCGACGCTGCCGTCGGACAGCGGCAGCGCGGTGACCGATCCCTGCACGTACTGCACGTTCGCAAGGCGATAGCGCGCGCGCGCGTGCTCGACCGTCGCCGCGTCGATGTCCACCGCAGTGACGTGCGCCGCGGTGCGCGCGATGAGATAGCTGCCGTAGCCCTCCCCGCACGCCGCGTCGAGCACGCGCAGTCCCGACGCCAGCGGCGCCACCGCCGCGTAGCGATGCCAATGCTCGTAGCCGATCGCACCGCGCACTTCCGGCGTATAGCGTTCGCCGGTGAAGGTCAGCGCGGTCGTGGAATCGGTCTTCAAGGGGGCGTCGTGGGTGCGGGCCACCCGACATTGTAGCGGGCGCTACCCCAGCGTCAGGATCACCGGCTGATGGTCCGACGCCTGCGTCGCCTGATCGACCTCGAGGCCGCGCACGCGCGCGCGCAGCTCGTCGCTCACGAAGATGAAGTCGCAATGGAGCTCGCCGCCCGACGGGTCGGTCTTCTGGTAGATGCAGAACGTCGCGGCATGCGGTGTGCCGGGATGCGCGACCTCCCACGCGTCGTGCAAACGGGCCGTCCCGTCGTCGAACGGCGCGAGGATCGCAGGATGCTCGGGATCGTCCGGCTCGAAATTGCAATCGCCGGTGATGATCGTCGCGCGCGGCCGCACGAACGTGTGGAAGGGCGACCCGTCGTCCTTGGTGATCTGCGCGTCGCGCGCGTACGCATAGCCCTCCGCGTAGATCGACCGCAGCGCGAGTACCTGCGCCATGCGCTGCTTCGCCGAGTAGTACTCGAGATGCGTCGTGATGACGCGCACGTCGCCGAACGGCGCGCCGACGACCGCCTCGACGGCAATTCGCGGCATGCTGGGAACACCGGGGTCGAGCGGATACGGCAGCAGGTGGCGATAGACCTGGCGCACGGGCAGTCGCGACAGGATCATGTTGCCGAAGCGCCGGCGCCCGCCGTCGCGCGCCGGTTGATCGACGCCGACACCCGGCACGGCGGTGAATCCCGGCAGCAGGCTCGCGATGACGGCGAACTGGTCATCGCCGGATGCGCCCGCGAGATCGGGATCGACGAAGTTATCGGCGATCTCCTGCAGGCACAGCACGTCGAAGTCCGCGATGCGGCGGGCCTCCGACACGATGCGCGCGGGGTCGACGCTGCCGTCGACGCCGCGACACCACTGCACGTTCCAGGTGACGAGCTTCACGCTATCGGATCCCCGCGCGCATGAACGATTGGACGAATTGCCGCTGGAAGAGCAGGAACGCGACCAGCAGCGGGCCCGTGGAGAGCAGCGTCGCCGCGGTGATGATCGACCAGTCGATGCCCTGGTCGCCGGCCGAGAAAACCTGCAACCCGACCGTCACCGGTCGCGTCTCCACCGAGTTCGTGATGATGAGCGGCCACAGGAAGTTGTTCCAGTGATACGACACCGAGACGAGCGCGTAGGCGAGGTACGTCGGCCGCGCGAGCGGAACGTACACCTTCCAGAGCGTCTGCAGCGGCGAGCAGCCTTCCACGCGTGCCGCCTCGTCGAGCTCGGCCGGGACCGTCTTGAACGTCTGCCGCAGCAGGAAGATGCCGAATGCGCTCGCCATGTACGGCAGGCCGATCGCCAGGATCGTGTCCTTGAGACCGAGCTCGGCCATGGTGCGATAGTTCTCGACGATCAGCACGTCGGGCATGATCATCAGCTGCACCAGGACGAGCGCGAAAGCGACGTTGCGGCCGGGGAAATCGAAGCGCGCAAAAGCGTACGCGGCCAGCGTCACGATGACGAGCTGCGCGGCGAGCACCATCGTCACGAGCATCATCGTGTTCAGGAAATACTGCGCGAACGGGGCGGCATTCCATGCCTTGACGAAGTTGTCGAGCGTGAGCGGCGCCGTGAGGCTGAGATGCGTCGAGAACTCGGCCGGATGGAACGCCGTCCAGAACGCATAGAGGAGCGGCAGCACCCACAGGAATCCGAGGAGCCAGGCCGCCGCGGTCTCCAGCGCACGCCAGAAGCCAGCCGGATCGTAGACGCGGGTTGCGGCGGCGCTCACGTCGTTCACCGGTAATGCGTTCGGCGCTCGAGGAAGAGGAACTGCGCGAGCGCGGCGAGCCCGAGCAGCACCAGCAGCACCATCGTCAGCGCGGCCGCGTACGCCGAATCCCAGAACCGGAAGCCGGTCTCGTAGATGTAGTAGAGCAGGAGCTCGGTGGCATTGTCGGGCCCGCCTCGCGTCATCACGACGATGTGGTCGACCAGCCGGAATGCGTTGATCACCGCGTTCACGAGCACGAAGAGCGTCGTCGGCATCAGCAGCGGAAATGTGACGCGACGGAAGAAATACCATCGCGACGCGCCTTCGATCGCCGCCGCTTCCGCGAGATACGGCGACATCGACTGCAGCGCGGCGAGGTAGAAGATCATGAAGAAGCCCGCTTCCTTCCAGATCGCCACGACCATCACGGCAGGCAGCGCCGTCGCCCGGCTGCCGAGCCAGTTGTGGCTGCCCAGGCCGAGCGCGCCGAGCAGCTGCTCGAGCAGGCCGTAGCCCGGCGTGTAGAAGAACAGCCAGATGTTGGCCACGGCGATCATCGGAAGGATCGTCGGCGTGAAATACGCGAGACGCAGCACGCCGCGTCCGGGCAGGCGGCCGTTGACCCAGACCGCCATGACGAGCGCGATCGCGATCGACACCGGGATCGTGCCCGCGGCATACCAGAGGTTGTTGCTGAGCGCCTGCCAGAAGATCGGGTCGTCGACGAGCTGCCGGTAATTGTCGAGGCCGATGAAGACGGCCTTGCGCGCGCCGCGGGGCGTCGAGAAGAAGCTGTGCCACAGGTTGGCGATCGCGGGATAGTGCGTGAAAAGCGCGAGCAGCACCGCGGCGGGCAGCAGGAGCATCCACGCGTAGAGCCACTCGCGCGTGCGCGTGAGCGACGACGCGGCCAGCGCACCCGCCCCCCTCTCCCGCGTGGGGACAGGGGCCGGGGTCAGCGCCGCCGTCAGAGGCTGCGGCGTGTCGATCGAAGCGTTCCTACTTGTAAGCCTTCAGGATGCGATCGGCCTCGCGCTGCGCGTCCTTCATCGCCTGATCGGGTTTCTTGGTGCCCGTGAGCGCAGCCTGCAGGCCGTCGTTCAGCGCCTTGGTGACGCGCTGGTTGTCGTGCGTCGACAGCTCGGCCTTGGCGTACGGGAGCTGGTCGCGCGCGACCGCCGCCGCGGGAAAGCCGGCGACGTATTGCTTCATGACCGACGTGTCCCACGCGTCCTTGCGCACCGCGACGTAACCGGTGTCGATGCCCCACTGCGCCGCACGCTCCGGAGACGTCGCCCACTTGATGAACTTGAACGCGGCCTCGCGCTGCTGCGGGGTCGACTTCTTGAAGAGGTAGAAATTCCCGCCGCCCGTGGGACTGCCCCGTTGCTTGTTCGCCGGCAGCATGGCGACGCCGAAGTCGAACTTCGCGTTGTTCTTGACGTTCGTGAGGTTGCCGGTGGTGGTCCAGATCATCGCCACCTTGCGCTCGAAGAAGTCCTTCGGCGTGGTGCCCCACTCCACGATTCCCGGCGGATGCACCTTGTACTTGTTCACGAGGTCGACCCAGTACTGCAGCGCCTCGATGACCGCGGGCTTGTCGTAGTAGACCTCGGTTCCCGCCTGGTTCATGAGATTTGCGCCGTTTTCGATCGCGAGTCCCTGGAACAGCCAGTACGGGAACCCCGACGATGGAATCTGGACGCCCCACTGCGTGACTCGGCCCGATGCGTCGCGCTTGGTGAGCTTCTGCGCGTACTCGGTCATCTCGTGCCAGGTCGCCGGCGGCTTGTTGGGGTCGAGACCCGCCTCCTTGAAGAGATCCTTGTTGTAGTAGAGCACGATGGTCGACCGCTGAAACGGA
Source organism: Casimicrobiaceae bacterium (assembly GCA_035493035.1). Classification (GTDB taxonomy): domain Bacteria; phylum Pseudomonadota; class Gammaproteobacteria; order Burkholderiales; family Casimicrobiaceae; genus VBCG01. The sequence continues at coordinate 13,937 of DATJIS010000110.1, forward strand.
ATGCCCCACGTCTTGCCGCCCGTCTGGCTGTTCTCCATGAACGCCGGATAGAAGCTCTTCAGCCAGTCGCGATCCTCGCGCGTCTTGATGAGGTCGTCGAACGGCACGATGGCGTCCTCGTCGATGAGCGTGAACATGTCGGTCGACAGCAGGATCGACGTGACCGGCGGCTCGCCGCTCTTCACGGCGGTCAACGCCTTCGCGATGGACTCCTGATAGCTGCCGGAATAGATCGGGCGCAGCTTGATGCCGGGGTTCTCCTTCTCGAAGTCGGCCGCGTAGCCGTCGATGATCTTGGTGATCGGACCGCCCACGGCGACCGGATAGTAGAACGGCACCTCGACCGGCGCCTGCGCGAGCGCCAGGCCGGCAAACAACGCCGCGGCGAGCGCCGCGGCACTTCCCAACCATCGAACGAACGCCATGAGTCCTCCTCCCTTGTGATGAACCGGATGTCGCTTCAGGCCATGCGCGTCTCGGCAGGCCGCGCGACGGGAACGTGCGCGCGCGCGCCGGACGTGTCGAAGAAATGCTGCGCACCGGGTGCCCATGTGAGCCATGCGGCGTCCCCCGGGCGCAGCGCGACGCTGCCCTGCACCCGCACCGCGATCGAATGGTTGCCGATGGCGCAGGTGATGAGCGAATCCCCGCCCAGATATTCGACGTGCTCGACGCCGGTGCGCACGCCACGCTCGAACGCGAGCGCGATGTGCTCGGGGCGGATGCCGAGCGTGCCGCCGGCGCATTCGGCCGGCAGCACGACCGGACCTTCGGTGCCGGCGATCGCCGCGCCGTCGGCGATGCGGACGAGCGGCAGCACGTTCATGGGCGGCGTGCCGATGAACCGCGCGACGAACACGTTGGCCGGTGACTCGTACAGCTCGACCGGCGTGCCGTTCTGCTCGACCCGCCCGGCGTTGAGCAGCACCACGCGATCGGCCATCGACATTGCCTCGACCTGGTCGTGCGTGACGTAGACCATCGTGATCCCGAGCTTGCGCTGCAGTGCGCGGATCTCGAGCCGCATGCCGGCGCGAAGCTGCGCGTCGAGGTTGGACAGCGGCTCGTCCATCAGGCACACCGGCGCCTGCGCGATGATCGCCCGGCCGAGCGCGACGCGCTGCTGCTGGCCGCCGGACAGCTGCGAAGGCTTGCGCGCGAGAAGCGGCGTCAGGCCGAGCAGCGCGGCGGTGCGCTCGAGCCGTTCGGCGCGATCGCGGGGCGGCACCTTGCGCACGTGCAGCCCGAACGTGATGTTCTCCGCCACGCTGAGATGAGGAAACAGGGCATAGCTCTGGAACACCATCGCGATGTTGCGCGCCGAAGGCGGCAGGTCGGTGACGTCCTGCTCGCCGATCGTGATGCGTCCGGCGTCCGGCGTCTCGAGTCCCGCGATCAGGCGCAGCGTGGTGGACTTCCCGCAGCCGGAGGGACCGAGCAGGACGTTGAGCGTGCCGGGCGCGAACGCGAAGCTGATGCCGTCGACCGCATGAACGCGGCCTTCGGCGGTCGCCCAATGCTTGCTGACGCCCGTTGCCGCGATCGCCGCCACGAAACCCGCGCGAGCGCTGCAGTCAGCCGAACAGCGCCGTCAAGGCGGCGCCCGGATCGGGTGCGCGCATGAACGCCTCGCCGACGAGGAACGCGTGCACGCCGTGACGGCGCATCTGCGCGACGTCGCGCTGGGCGAGGATGCCGCTTTCGGTCACCACGAGGCGATCCGCCGGGACGCGGGGCAGCAGCTCGAGCGTGGTCTGCAGCGAGACGTTGAACGTGCGCAGGTTACGATTGTTGATGCCGAGCAGCGCGCCGGGCAGCGCGAGCGCACGGTCGAGCTCGCGCGCGTCGTGCACCTCGACCAGCACGTCGAGCCCGTATTCGCGTGCGCAGGCGTTGAGCTCGGCAAGGCGCGCGTCGTCGAGCGCCGAGACGATCAGCAGCACCGCATCGGCGCCGATCGCGCGCGATTGCGCGACCTGGTACTCGTCGAGGATGAATTCCTTGCGCAGGACAGGCAGCTTGCACGCCTCGCGTGCCGCGACCAGATACTGGTCGGAACCCTGGAAGTACTTCGCGTCGGTCAGCACCGACAGGCACGCGGCGCCCGCGCGCTCGTATGCCGCGGCGATCGCCGGCGGATCGAACGCCGCGCGAATGACGCCGCGACTGGGACTCGCCTTCTTGATCTCGGCAATCACCGCCGGCTTGTCGTTGTCGACGCGCTCGCGCAGCACGCGCTCGAACCCCCGCGGCGCCGGCGCGGCGCGCGCGTCGCGGTCGACGTCGGCAAAGGGCTTCGCGAGCTGCGCGGCGATGATCTCGGCGCTCTTGTCGGCGACGATGCGCGCGAGGATATCGCTCTGCGATGCCTGGACCGCGGCCGTCATGCCTTGACCGCCAGCCTTTGCGTGGTCGCGACGAAGCGCTCGAGCGCGCGCAGGGCGTCGCCGCTTGCAATCGCGCCGCGCGCCACCTCGATGCCTTCGCCGATCGACGGCGCCACGCCCGCGGCGTACAGCGCCGTGCCCGCGTTGAGCGTCACGATCTCGCGCGGCGTGCCTTCGATGTTGCGCAGCGCCTCGAGCACCATTTCCTTGGACTCGAGCGCGTCCTTCACCTTCAGGCCGCGGTTGGACTTCATGTGCAGGCCGAAGTCCTCGGGGTGGATCTCGTATTCCACCACCTCGCCGTTGCGAAGCTCCCCCACCATGGTGGCGGCACCGAGCGAGACTTCGTCCATGCCGTCCTTGCCGTACACGACGAGCACGTGCCCGGCGCCGAGGCGCTGCAGCACGCGCACGTGGATGCCGACCAGGTCGGGATGGAACACGCCCACCAGCTGATTGCGCGCACCGGCGGGATTGGTCAGCGGGCCCAGGATGTTGAAGATCGTGCGAACGCCGAGCTCCTTGCGCACCGCCGCGGCATGCTTCATCGCGCCGTGATGGTTCGGCGCGAACATGAAGCCGATGCGGCATTCGTCGATGCACGTGGCGACCTGCTGCGGCGTCAGCATGATGTTGGCGCCCAGCGCTTCGAGAACGTCCGCGCTGCCGGACTTCGACGACACGGAGCGGTTGCCGTGCTTGGCCACGCGCGCGCCCGCGGCGGCGGCGACGAACATGGATGCGGTGGAGATGTTGAACGTGTGCGAAGCGTCGCCGCCGGTGCCCACGACGTCGAGCAGGTGATCCTGGTCGGCGACCTCCACCTTGGTCGCGAACTCGCGCATCACCTGCGCCGCCGCCGCGATCTCGCCGATCGTCTCCTTCTTGACGCGAAGGCCGACCGTCAGCGCGGCAATCATCACAGGCGACACCTCGCCGCTCATGATGCGGCGCATCAGCGACAGCATCTCGTCGTGGAAGATCTCGCGATGCTCGATCGTCCGCTGGAGCGCGTCGGTCAGTGTTATCGCCATGATGTCAACGAAGCTCGCGCGTGCGGCGCCGCGTCAGGTCGACGCGGCAGGCGATCTGCGCCTGCTCGCCGACCGGCTCGCGCGCCGCGAGGTCGCGCACGAATCCGCAATGCGACGTGCGATACGCGGCGAAGTCGCGCACGGACTTGGCGAGCGCCGCGTGGATTCCCGGCTTGCCGGTGGCCTGCTCGACGCTGCGCGCCTTCTGCGCCAGCGCCGCCTCGGCATTGGCGAGCTCGGCATTCGCGTCCTTCTCCTGGTTGACGAGGCACTGCATCACGGCGGCCTGATTGCCGGCCGTCACGCAATCCTCGTACGCGCCGGCGTACGCGAGCGGCGCCAGCGGCGCGAAAGCGACCAGGCAGGCGGCACGAACCCCGCGCTTCACGCAGTCCCCAGGAAATTGGCCAGCAGGCGCTTGCCGTGCTGCGTGAGGATGGCCTCGGGATGAAACTGCACGCCTTCCACCGCGTAGCTCACGTGCCGCACGCCCATGATCTCCCCGTCATCCGCCGTAGCGGTCACCTCGAGCGCCGCGGGCAGGCTGTCGCGCTCGATCGCGAGCGAATGATACCGGGTTGCGCTGAAAGGCGAAGGCAGTCCGTCGAAGACTCCGGTGCCGTCGTGCGAGACGGGCGAGAGCTTGCCGTGCATGACGCGCTGCGCGCGGATCACCCGCCCGCCGAACGCCTGTCCGATCGCCTGGTGGCCGAGACACACGCCCAGGATCGGGACGCGGCCCGCGAAGCGCTGGATCAGCGGCACGGAAATGCCCGCCTCGGCCGGCGTGCAGGGCCCGGGCGAGATGACGATCCGGTCGGGCGCGCGCGTCTCGACTTCGTCGAGCGTGATCGCGTCGTTGCGAACGACCTCGACCTTGGCGCCGAGCTCGCCCAGGTACTGGACCAGGTTGTAGGTGAAGCTGTCGTAGTTGTCGATCATCAGGACCATGGCGGCCCCCAAGTGCTTGAATCGATTGACGCCGACGACGATGGCGGCGCAAGCGCGCGATCGCCGCGAACCGGGATGGCCCGACAGGGCCTTACAGAATGGCTACCGCCATCGCCGCGTGGTGGCGGCAGGATCGAGGAAGGCGACTGAGGCGTTCACAGTCGAACATTAGCGGGAACGCGCGATGCGGGCAAGATCGCGGGTGGCGTTCCTGCCGGCGACGGGCATGCAACGGCGTCCCGCACACGGGCGACGAGTATGTCGCGCCTGCGACTGCCAAAAAAAACGCCCCGGCTGGCCGGGGCGTTCCTGGAATTGCCTTCGCGCCGTGCGTTACGGCCCGCGCCGGAACATGCCCGCGATGAGCGAGACGACGAACAGCACGAGGAACACGAAGAACAGGACCTTGGCGATCTCGGCGGCACCGACGGCGATTCCGGTGAAGCCGAATATCGCGGCGATGACGGCGATGACGAAGAACACGGCTGCGTAATGAAGCATGATGGTCTCCTTGTGTGGGTCGGACGATGAGTAGCGGGTGACGCTGTCGCTTTACGAATATTGCGAGATCAGTCGAAATCGCCTGCGGAGAGGCCCAGACCCGCGAGGCGGTCCTCGTCGGGATCGAATCCATCACCGCCCGCGTTGAGCGCCTCGAGCAGCTCCCAGTCGTCTTCGGCCGGGAGACAGCTCGCGTCCAGCAAGGGCACGGTGGGCGCTGTTACACGAAGCTGGGTGGTCGGCGCGCGCATGGCCATCACACCTCCCCTTGACCCGGCTTCGGTGCGGAGGTGTCTTCGGCTCCGACGTTGCTGGACTTGCGCTCGAGCGCGGGATCCTCTTCCTTCGCGTGACGCTTGCCTTCTGCTTCGGCCGCGGCCATCTGGAGCGCCTCGGCTTCCGTATCCGGTGCGGCGTCGCGCGCGGCCTGGTCGACCTTGCCCGACTCGATGAAGCGCTTGGTGCGCTCGTTGTAGTCGCGCGTCGCCTGGTAGTTGCCTTCGCCGTGGACGTTCTGCTGTCCCTGCTGGCGGTTGTCGCCGCTCGACGTGCCCGACCCGCCCTGCTGGCCGGACGATTCCCCCGGACGGCTCGGATTCGGTTCGCGTTGATTGGTCCCCATTGTCGATCGCTCCTCGAACGCTTCTGTTGTCTTCATTTGCCGCACAACGCGCGGCACCGTGGGACGCATTCTGGAGCGCGGGCCCGTCAGGGTCAGTCGGTACGGGCCCGAAGTTGATGTCGGCGCCGCCGTGGCGCCGGTGTCGCGTGCCGTCCTACGCGGCGATCAGGCCTCGGCCGTGGATACGGCGAGCTCGGGATGCCAGGGAAGCGTGACGCCTCCGGCAGGATCCTCTTCAGCGACGAACGAGACGAGCGGCATGCCGGAGCGCACTCGGCCGAACATGGTCGCGAATGCGACGTCGGCCGCGTCGCGCCCCGTGCCGATGCGTATGAGACCCGTGAGCGGAGAGATGCCCGTCGCGTCGAACAGCCACCAGCGATCGCCGATGAACGCTTCGGCGTACGAATGGAAGTCGGGCGGCCCGAGCGCGGGGTCCGCGCCGTAGTCGACGCCGGTGACGAAGCGCGTCGGATAGTTGAGTGCGCGCAGAAGGGCGATGGTCAAGTGCGCGAAATCGCGGCATACGCCTGCGCCCTGGTTGAACGTCTCGAGCGCGGACGTCGAGGTGCCCGACGTGCCGACCTGGAAGCGGATACGCTCGCGCACCCATTGCGTGACGGCCTGCGCCTGCGCGAAACCCGCAGGCAGGTGACCGAACTCGCGCCACGCCATCGCCTGCACGTGGTCGGTCTGGCAATAGCGGCTCGGCCAGAGATAACGCAGCACCTGCGCCGGCAACTCCGCGATCGGCCCGCTCACCACGCGCGCGGGGTCGCGCATGTGGTGCTCGACTTCGACGAGCGCCTCGTAGTGCACGGTGAACGGTCCCGGACTTTGCGCTACCGTGCGCAGCAGACGATTGCCGGTCGAGGGCTCGGTCTCGAGCTTGAGCGGCGATTGCGGCGAGACGCTCGCCGATTCATCGAGCACGCGCTGCTGCGGCGTGCACGCCGCGTGCACGTTGAAGATGAAATCCGTCGGCGCGAGAACCTCGTACTGCAGCTCGACCTTGTAGCGAATGCGCGTACGGTTGCCGGCGGCCTCCGTGGCTTGATCGCGCACGGTCAGGAGGGTGGCAGGTCGAAGTACGGGTTGAATCCCGCGGCCGACCGTCCTTCCTCGGAGCCGACCGGATCGAAGTCGAGGATCGCCGTGGGACGCATGACCTCGGCGTCGACCAGCACCTTGCAACCGGGAATGAGATCGAGGCCGAGCGCCGCGTATTGCGCGCTCACCGCGGGATCCGGATCGATGATGTACCAGGTGCGACGTCGCTTGTGCGCGTCGACCGTCACGACGATCGAATGCAGCGTTCCCATGGGCGCGCAGGCCTTGCGCGCGCGCGACTTGTCGAGCGGCGGCGGCACGCGTTCACGGCGGCCTTGCGCGTGATCGGCGGAAGCGCCGGGAAACATCGCTTGCGACGCGCGCACGAATTGTCGCGTGGCGGCGCGTAGTTCGAATTTGTCCATGGGGTGTGCTCCGATGCAGTTCCCGGACGAGAGCAGGCCGCGTGCCAGACGCGGGGATCCACGATAGCCCCGCGCCCAATCCGGCGCAAGCGCGCAACCCTGCCGATGCAAGCAGGAATTACCGCGGGCCAGCGGTAAAATGTTCCGGGGCTGTCAGTTTGTAGGCGTGATCAACCGAGATGGGGGCTCAGGCCTCCGCATCAAGGCCGAGCTGCACCATTTCGGCGGCGCGCAACACGGCACGCGCCTTGTTCTGAGTTTCCTGCCACTCGCTCTCCGGCACGGAGTCGTGCACGATGCCCGCACCCGCCTGCACATAGAGCACGCCATCCTTGACGATCGCCGTGCGGATCGCGATGGCGAGGTCCATGTCGTCCTGGAAACTCACGTAGCCGACTGCGCCCGCGTACACGCCGCGGCGGAAAGGCTCGAGCTCGTCGATGATCTCCATGGCGCGTACTTTCGGCGCGCCGCTCACGGTGCCCGCCGGGAACGACGCGGCCAGCACGTCGAAGCTCGTTGCGCCGGGCGCGAGCGTGCCTTCGACGTTGCTCACCATGTGCATCACGTGCGAGTAGCGCTCGACCGCGAACTGGTCGGTGACGCGCACGCTGCCGATCGCGGCGACGCGGCCGACGTCGTTGCGTCCGAGGTCGAGCAGCATCACGTGCTCGGCGATCTCCTTCGGATCCGCGGTCATCTCCGCGGCGAGGCGCTCGTCGGCGTCGCGCGTCGCGCCGCGCGGTCGCGTGCCTGCTATGGGGCGCACGGTAACGGTCGTGCCTTCCTTGCGCACCAGGATCTCGGGTGACGCGCCGACGACGTGAAAGTCGCCGAAGTCGTAATAGAACATGTACGGCGACGGATTGAGCGAGCGCAGCGCGCGGTACAGCGAGATCGGCGACGCGGAAAACGGCAGGCGCAGCCGCTGCGACAGCACGACCTGCATGATGTCGCCCGCGGCGATGTATTCCTTGGCGCGCCGCACGGCGCACTGGAACGCCTCCGCGCCCGTCTCGCTTTGCGCATGCGTCACCGCGCTCGCGGTCTGGAACGGAATCGTGGGCGCGGCGCGCAGCTTGCGGCGCAGCGCCTGCAGCCGATCGTGCGCCTCCCAGTACGCGTTCTCCGCCGCGGGATCCGCGTAGACGATGAGATAGATCTTGCCGGCGAGGTTGTCGATGACCGCGAGCTCGTCGGTGAACATGAGCAGCATGTCCGGAAGCTCGTCGAGCGGGCTCGACTGCGACGGCGCATGCTCGGCCAGGCGCGCCTCGATGTGCCGCACGGTGTCGTAGCCGAAGTAGCCCGCGAGCCCGCCGCAGAAACGGGGCAGCCCCGACTGCGGTGCCGCGCGGTAGCGCCCCATGAACGACTGGAGGAAGCGCAGCGGATCGCCTTCGTGACGCTCGACGACGCCGCCGCGGTCCTCGACCTCGACGCGCCGCCCGCGCACGCGGATGCGGATCTTCGCCGGCAGCCCGATGAAAGAATAGCGCCCGAACCGCTCGCCGCCGACGACCGACTCGAGCAGGAACGTGTAGCGCTGGTTGGCGAGCTTCAGATAGAGCGACAGCGGCGTGTCGAGATCGGCGAACGACTCGAGCACGAGCGGAATGCGGTTGTAGCCTTGCGCGGCGAGCGCGCGGAATTCGGCTTCGGTGATCACGGGAGTCTCCCGGAGGGCAGCTACTGGGGCGTCGCTTGATGGTGCAGGCGCGCGACGCCAGGGCGCGCGGGGGTCAGGAGCGGCGCCAGCGGCGCCACGCCCCCGTGCGCCAGCGCGTGAGCGCGCGGCCGGCAGAGGAGTCGAGCAGGATCGAGTCCATGGTCGAGCCGCGACTATAGCACCGTGCCCAGCTCGCGCCGCATCGCCGCGATCGTCGTCGCGTAGTCGCCGGAGCCGAAGATCGCGCTGCCGGCAACGAACGTGTCCGCGCCCGCGCGCGCGACCTCGGCGATGTTCGACGCTTTCACGCCGCCGTCGACCTCGAGGAGGATGTCGCGGCCGTTGCGCTCGGTCGCGGCATCGATCAGCTTGCGCGCGGCGCGCAGCTTGTCGAGCGCGTGCGGGATGAACGACTGGCCGCCGAAGCCCGGATTCACCGACATGATCAGCACGAGATCGAGCTTGTCGAGCGTATGCATGAGCCAGTCGAGCGGCGTCGCGGGGTTGAACACGAGCCCCGCCTTGCAGCCGCTGTCGTGGATGAGCCCGATCGTGCGATCGACGTGCTCCGATGCCTCGGGATGGAAGCTGATGATCGATGCGCCCGCCTGCGCGAAATCGGGAACGATTCGATCGACCGGCTTCACCATCAGGTGCACGTCGATGGGAATGGTGGCGTGCGGGCGGATCGCCGCGCACACGAGCGGGCCGACGGTGAGATTCGGAACGTAATGGTTGTCCATCACGTCGAAATGCAGGAAATCGGCGCCCGCCGCCTCGACGGCGCGCACTTCATCGCCGAGCCGCGCGAAGTCCGCCGACAGCAGCGAGGGGGCGATCCGGTAGCTGCGCGCCATGTCGCTATAATCTCACGGCGGTTGAAGTGCCGCAGCACCAGCATGTCGGAGAGCAAGCGCTACGAAATCCAGGTGGTGGCGAAGCCGTCGTTTCTCGCCGATCAATCGGACCCGGCGAAGAAGCAGTTCGTGTTCGCCTATACGATCACCATCACCAACACCGGGAACGTCACCGCGCAGCTCATCAGCCGCCATTGGCTCATCACCGACGCCGAGCACCGCGTGCAGGAAGTGAAAGGCCTTGGTGTGGTCGGGCAGCAGCCGGTGCTGAAGCCGGGCGAGAGCTTCGAATACACGAGCGGCGCGAGCCTGCCCACCGCCGTGGGAACGATGCGCGGCAGCTACCAGATGCTGGCCGAGGACGGTCACGCGTTCGACGCGGACATCCCGACGTTCACGCTGTCGGTGCCTCGCACCCTGCACTAGCGCTTCGTGTCGTCGGAGTCCCGATCGCGGCGGCGCGCGGGACGCATGGTCCACCACACGATCGCAACCAGGATCGCGCCCGCCAGCAACGATTCGAACACCAGCCAGCCCATGCTCAATGCCTTCGCGCGCCGGTGCGCGCTGTACGTGATCGTCGCGTTCGGACTGTCGGCGTGCCAGGTCGCGCCCGTCAAGCCGCCGCCGGCCCGCGTCCCACCCACACGTGCGGTTTACACGCCGGTCGCGTTCGACGCGCTGCCCGGATGGACCGGCGATGCGATCGACGCCGCGTGGCCCGCATTCCTGATCGGTTGTCGAGCGCTGCTGAACCGCGGCGATCCGGTATGGCAGGCGCCCTGCGCGGCGGCATCCGAGGCCGATCCTCGCGACGCCGCCGGGGCACGACTTTTCTTCGAAGCGCATTTTACGGCGTACCGGATCGCCGACGACGCGGGAACGGACACCGGCCTTTTCACGGGCTACTACGAACCGCTGCTGCAAGGGTCGCGCGTGGCGACTGTGCGCGACGGCGTGCCGCTCTATGCGCCGCCCGATGATCTACTGGTGGTCGAGCTGAGCGACCTCTATCCCGAGCTCAAGGGCAAGCGCGTCCGCGCGCGGCTCGACGGACGCCGCGTGGTGCCGTACTGGACGCGCGCCCAGATCGACGCGGGAAAGGCTCCGGTCGACGGCAAGGTCGTCGCCTGGGTCGCCGATCCGGTCGAGGCGTTCTTCCTCGAGATCCAGGGCTCGGGCCGGATTCAGCTCGACGACGGCAGCGTGATGCGCGTCGGCTACGCCGATCAGAACGGACAGCCGTTCCGCTCCGTCGCGCGTGTGCTGATCGATCGCGGAGAGCTGACCGCCGACACGGCGTCGATGCAGGCCATCAAGGCCTGGGGGCGCCGACATCCCGAGCAGCTTCCGGCGTTGCTCGAGGCGAATCCGAGCTACGTCTTCTTCCGCGAGGTCGCGCCGCCCGGGCCCGGCACGCTGGAGGCGCGAATCGACGGCCCGATCGGAAGCCTGGGCGTGCCGCTCCTCGCCGAGCGCGCGATCGCCGTCGACCCGCGGTACGTGCCGCTGGGCGCGCCCGTGTTCATCGACACGACGCGCCCGCTGTCGAACGCGCCGCTGCAGCGGCTCGTCCTCGCGCAGGACACCGGCGGCGCGATACGCGGCATCGCGCGCGCGGACTTCTTCTGGGGATTCGGCGACAGCGCCGCGCGCGAGGCGGGACGCATGCGCCAGCAGGGACGCATGTGGCTGCTGTGGCCGCGCGACGCCGCGCCGCCGGTCGCGCGCTGAGGAGATGAAAAAAGCCCCGCCGGAGCGGGGCCTTTTGCGGAACGCAGCGCGGGGCGTTTTAGCGCCGGCGCAGCCTCCAGCCGGTGAGAGACGCGAGAACGAGCATCAATGCAATCAGCGCCCACTGGCTCAGCGTCGGCACGGGCAAGCCCTGCGGCGCCCCGCCCGTTACGATCTGGCAGGCGGCCCCGCTGTCGGCGACGACCATGCCGTCGATGCCGGGCGTTGGGGTATGGCCGAGTTCGAGCACCGCGGTCGGACCGCTGGCCGTGAAGACTTTCGTCGCGACCTGCCACGTGTCGCCCGAGACCGACCCGCTGGACGTGAAGTCGGTACTGTTGCCGTCGACGGTCATGCGCAGCGTCCCGCCCGACCAGCCCGATCCGCCGCCATTGGGCAGCAGCGTGGCCTGTTGCCATTCCACGGCCACCTGGTACGTCACGCCGGCCGTCAGTCCGGTCAGCGTGGTCGTCCAGGTTTCGACGTACGAGGTGTCCTCGTTGAGGAACAGCCCCATCGTGCCGCCCGACGTCGACGAGCCACTGACGTTCGAGACGGTGTAGCCGCCACCGGGCCACAGTCCGTTGCCGTTGATCACGTCGGGCGAGCCCTGGGCGACGTTCCACCCGGGCGGCGCGAACGACACGCCGGTCGATCCGCCGATCGGCGGCGGGTCCACGCAGACCTGAGCCAGGCTCAGCTGCGACACACCCATCAAAGTCACGATTACCAATGACGACAATAGCCGGTTGCTGACGCCCAGCAGACGCACCATCGGTTCCCCCCGAGAAGACGCGAGCGCAAGGCGCCCGCAATGACCGGACCGCACACTCCCTGCGCGGTCCATAAAGCAAATTAATTCCCTTTCAGAAAGCCGTCAACGGTTTTCTGACAGGTTTCCGACAGGTCGTTGCGGCGCGACAACAGCGCGCCAGGATCAGGCGGGCCGAGCTTCCAGCACGTCGTGGGCCTGCCGGTCGGCGTGGTACGACGAGCGCACCAGCGCACCGACGGCGGCGTGACGAAAGCCCAACGCGTACGCCTGGCGCTCGAGCTCGGCGAACGCGTCCGGGTGGACGTAACGGGCAACGGGCAGGTGGCCGGCAGATGGCTGGAGATACTGTCCGAGCGTCAGCATGTCGATGTCGTGCGCGCGCATGTCGCGCATCGTCGCGACGATTTCGTCGTCGGTCTCGCCCAATCCGACCATCAGCCCCGACTTGGTGGGAATCGCCGGAAAGCGCGCCTTGAACTGCCGCAGCAGCTGCAGCGAGTGCGCGTAATCGGATCCCGGCCGTGCCTGCCGGTAGAGGCGGGGCACGGTTTCGAGATTGTGATTCATGACGTCGGGCGGCGCGGCGGTCAGGATGTCGAGCGCGCGGTCGAGGCGACCGCGGAAGTCGGGAACGAGGACCTCGATCTGCGTGTTGGGCGAGCGCTCGCGCACCGCGCGGATGCAATCCACGAAATGCTGCGCGCCGCCGTCACGCAGGTCGTCGCGGTCGACGCTCGTGATGACGACGTAACGCAGGCGCAGCGCCGCGATGGTGTCGGCGAGATGGGTCGGCTCTTCGCGGTCGAGCGGCAACGGACGCCCGTGACCGACGTCGCAGAACGGGCAGCGGCGCGTACAGATGTCGCCCATGATCATGAACGTCGCCGTGCCCTTGCCGAAGCATTCGCCGATGTTCGGGCACGAGGCTTCCTCGCACACCGTGTGCAGCTTGTGCTCCCGCAGGATCTGCTTGATCTCGTAGAAGCGCGGCGACGACGGCGCGCGCACGCGGATCCACTCCGGCTTGCGCAGCGCCGGCGCGGCGACCACCTTGATCGGGATGCGGGCGGTCTTGCTTGCGCCCTTGTGCTTGTCGCCGGCGCGTACCGCGGTATCGGGAAGGCGCGTGTCGCTCATGACCGCGTCAGTCTACGCGAACGGGGTGGGCGAACCCTGCGCACAGATGGCGTGCGAGCGCCGGCCCGGCCTCGGCGGTCGACTGCAGGACGCCGAGATCCGCGAGCTGCGTGACCGCGAGGCCCGGATAGCCGCACGGATCGATGTCCGAGAACGGGCCGAGGTCCATCGCCACGTTGACGGCGACCCCGTGATACGTGCAGCCCTTGCGCACCTTCAGTCCGAGCGCTGCGAGCTTGGCCTCACCGCCGTCGCATGCGACGTACACGCCGGGCGCGCTCGTCTTGCCGTACGCCGCGACGCCGTGGGTGGCGAGCCACTCGATCACCGCGCGCTCCAGCGTTCGCACGAGCGCGCGCACGCCGATGCGCATGCGGCGCAGATCGACAAGCGTGTACGCCACGAGCTGGCCGGGGCCGTGGTACGTGACCTGGCCGCCGCGATCGACCTTCTGAACGGGGATGCCGTTTTCGCGCAGGAGATGCTCGCGGCGCGCCGCGAGTCCCAGCGTGTACACCGGCGGATGCTCGGTGAGCCAGACCTCGTCCGGCGTATCGGCGTCGCGGCGATCGGTGAATGCCCGCATCGCGTGCCAGCATGCGTCGTAATCGGTGACACCGAGCGTGACCACGCGTGTCGGCGGCGCGTCGCGCACGCCGCGCGGCGCGCTGGCAACCGTCGGGCCGCCGGCTGCGGCGCTCACAGGACCATCGTCACCATCGGGTTCGCGCAAAGCGCACGGTACAGCCCATCGAGCTGCTCGCGCGACGTCGCGTTGATGGTCGCGGTCAGCGACAGATAGTTGCCGGCGCTCGACGCGCGCATCTCCAGGGTCGACGCGTCGAAGTCCGGCGCGTGCGCGTGCACGATCGCGAGGACCTCCTGCGCAAAGCCCGGCTGGGTCTTCCCCATGATCTTGATGGGGAAAACGCAGGGGAACTGTAGCGGGCTGACCTGGGCGGCGACGGGTTCGAGAGCCATAGGGGCCAATATGCGGCCGCCGCCGGCCCGACGCAACCGGCCCGCGAGCCCGTGCCGTCAGGCCTGGTACATGTACTCGCGGGTGAGTGGATGCGGCAGCTTTCCGTTCTGCAGCGGCTTGCCGGCGAGGATCTGCCACAGCGACAGCCACCCGCGCTCGAAGCCGTGCGCCGATCCGGCCATGTAGATGCGCCACACCCGGTAGCGCTCCTCGCCTACTTCCCTGCGGGCCGCTTCGGCGTTCGACTCGAGCCGCTCGACCCAGTGCCACAGCGTGCGCGCGTAATGCTCGCGCAGCGCCTCGGCGTCGACCACCTCGAGTCCCTCGCGCGCCATGGCTTCGATCACCCTGGAGACATGGGTCAGCTCGCCGCCCGGGAACACGTACTCCTCGATGAAGTCGCCCATGCCGCTGCCGAGGCTGCCGGTGTCGAGCCAGTTGTGCGTGATGCCGTGGTTCAACACGAACCCGCCCGGCTTCAAGACCCGCCCGATCTTGCTGAAATACTTGCTGAAACGCTTCACGCCGACGAGCTCGAACATGCCGACGCTCGCGATCTTGTCGTACGGTGCGGCCTCGGGCAGATCGAGGTAGTCGCTAAGCTCGACGCGCACGCGGCCCGTCAGACCCCGCGCTGCGATCTGCGCGGTGACGTGGTCGAACTGGTTCTGCGACAGCGTGATGCCGTGCGCCTCGACGCCGTACCGCTCCGCGGCCCAGAAGATCAGAGCGCCCCAGCCGCAGCCGATGTCGAGAAAGCGCTCGCCCGGCTGGAGTCGCAGCTTGCGGCAGATGTGATCGAGCTTCTGCGCCTGCGCCGCATCGAGCGTGTCCTCGGGCGTCTTGAAGTACGCGCACGAGTACACGAGGCGCTCGTCGAGGAACATGCGATAGAACGCGTTCGAGACGTCGTAGTGATGCCGGATGTTCGAGCGGTTCGCACGACGCTGGTGCAGCTTGTGACGCAGCCATGCCGTCGCGCCGTCGCGGCCGTGGGCGATGTCGCCGACCATCGATTCGGCGACCGCCAGGGCGCGTCGCGCGCTGCCGGTGAAATCCACGTCGTTGTGGACGTACGCCCGGGCGAGCACGCCCATCGCCGGCGTGGCCAGCGCCTTGAGGCCCGACCACGTCCGGGCGATCACGTCGATCTCCGGCTTCTGCGAGAGCGGAACGCGCGCGCCGTCCGGCAGGACGACCGCGATCGGAAGGTCCTTGCCGCCGTAGCGGCTGGCGATGATCTTCTGGAGGGGCTCGGCCATGGCGATATGAGTTTAGCAAGCCGCCCGCCCGGCGCCGCCGTCCGGCAGAATCTGCGCCCATGACTTCCTCGGGTCGATCCAGCGGCACGTCACCGGCGGCATTCGACGAGCGCCAGTTCCGCGATGCGCTCGCTCAATTCGCGACCGGCGTCACGATCGTATGCGCGCGTGCCGACGCGCAGCGCTTCGTCGGCTTCACGGCCAATTCGTTCAATTCGGTATCGCTCGATCCGCCGCTCGTCTTGTGGAGCCTCGCGAGGCGCTCGCCAAGCCTCGCGGCCTTCGAGGCCGCCGAGCGGTATGCCGTCAACGTGCTGTCGCTTGGCCAGGTCGACCTCGCGCGCCGCTTCTCGCGACCGCACGCCGACCGCTTCGCGGAAGTGTCGTATCGTCTCGGCTGGTCGGAAGCACCGCTGATCGACGGCTGTGTCGCCTGGATCGAATGCCGCCATCACGCACGGCATCGCGCCGGCGACCACGTGGTCTTCATCGGCGAGGTGGTGACCGTCGAGCGAGCGCGCGGCAATCCGCTGGTGTTCCACCACGGACGGTACGGAACGATCCGCGACGCGCATTGAGGCGGGCGAGAGCGGCCGCTTCCTGCCGGACGATCAGCGGCGCTTGCGCAGCACCGGGACGGCGAGCGCGAGCGCACCCGGCAATGCCCAAAGCCGTCTCATCGCATCGCCTTCGTCGTTGTTGTTCGCGGGGCGTTGTCTGCGAGTGACCGATACCAGCGTCGCTTCCAGGCGCCAAGCGTGTCCAGTCGAGCCGGCGGCTGTCGCGGCGGCGCAACAACTGAAGGCGAATCGAAACGGCGCACGGCGTGTGCGCAGTACAACGGTGCGTCAGGCCGCCTTCGCAGACTGGAACGCGGCGTGGATGCGGCGAAAGACCGGGCCTGGATGGCCGCCGGCGAATGGACGACCATCGAGCGT
>DATJIS010000111.1:0-92097 GCA_035493035.1 Casimicrobiaceae bacterium
CGCGACCGGTCGTGGCGCCGTCTGCATAGCGTGTACGTCGAGCATGGTGTTCACTGCACTCCGACTGGCGCGTTCGTGTGCTTCGGTGTCGTCGTTGTCGGGGTGACACCACGCCCTGTCGCCTGCAGCCGCTTTAACGCCGAAATTTAGTAAACTGTTTACGAATCAGACGTAACGGATCGGCCTTGGCCCTGTCGCGCCGCGGGGGCCGAGGCGTCAGCCGCGACCTACGGCCTCGAACGACCGCATTTAGGGCCAATTAATCATTGGCTTGTTGCGACACCTGTAGGCAGGCAATGGCGGTCCTTGTCAGGAGTGCTTGACAAGTTAGTTTAGTTTAGTTTAGTGTCCGCGCCATCAGCCGTCCCGGGGATTCGCGATCCAACAACAAGACGCGCGAATGCTCCCGCGACCAGGAGGAAGGATGATGGCTCGGCACCATCGCACGCGCGCGGCTTCGCGGTCACTCACCCAGCGCGGTGTGAACTCCGTTTCGCATCCAAGGATCGAGGCCGCTCGTCGCGCCGCCTTGTGCCTTGCCCTCTGTCGGGTGAAGAGGCTAATTCGGCCCGTCGCCGCGCCGATCGGCGCGATCGCAATCCATCCAACGTTGCACGCAAGGAGGCCTTCATGAGCAAGCTGAATCGATTGCTGCTGGGTACGGTACTGAGCGCCGGTGTTGCGATCGGCGGTAGCGCCAACGCGAAAGACCTCACGCTGTGCTGGGCCGCGTGGGATCCGGCAAACGCCCTCGTGGAGCTCTCCAAGGACTTCACGGCGAAGACCGGCATCAACATGAAGTTCGAGTTCGTTCCCTGGACCAGCTACGCCGACCGTTTCCTGAACGAGCTCAACTCGAAGAGCAAGCTGTGCGACCTGATCATCGGCGACAGCCAATGGATCGGGGGCGCCGCGGAGAACGGGCACTACGTCAAGCTCAACGAGTTCTTCGACAAGAACGGCATCAAGATGAGCGACTTCATCGAGCCGACGGTCATCGGCTATTCGCAGTGGCCGAAGAACACGCCGAACTACTGGGCGCTGCCGGCGATGGGCGACGCGGTGGGCTGGACGTATCGCAAGGACTGGTTTGCGAAGCCGGAGCTGCAGAAGGAGTTCAAGGCCGAGCATGGCCGTGACCTCGCACCGCCGAAGACGTGGGACGAGTTCGTGGAGGTGGCCAAGTTCTTCCAGGGCCGCCAGATCGACGGCAAGAAAGTCTACGGTGCGTACATCTTCACCGAGCGGGGGTCCGAGGGCATCACGATGGGCGTGACCAACGTGCTGTACTCATACGGCTTCGACTACAGCAACCCGACCAAGCCGTATCAGATGGACGGCTTCGTCAATTCGCCGGGCGCGGTGAAGGGGCTCGAGCGCTACAAGGAGATCTTCAAGTGCTGCACCGCGCCGGGCATGACCAATGCGTACATGCAGGAAGGCCTGGATGCGTTCAAGTCGGGCCAGGTGGCCATGCAGATGAACTGGTTCGCGTTCTTCCCCGGGCTCTACAAGGAAATGGGGCCGAACAAGATCGGGTTCTTCGTCAACCCGGCCGCCACCAAGCAGTACACGCAGCTTGGCGGGCAGGGAATTTCCGTGGTCGCCTATTCCGAGCGCAAGGACGATGCGCTGCAGTACCTCAAGTGGTTCGCGCAGCCCGAGGTGCAGAAGAAGTGGTGGGCGCTTGGTGGCTACTCCTGCCTGAAGGCAGTGCTCGAGGACCCGAATTTCACCAAGAGCGCACCTTTCGCCGCTGACTTCCTCACCTCGATGAACATGGTCAAGGACTTCTGGGCCGAGCCGATCTACGCGACGCTGCTGCTGGACATGCAAAAGCGTGTCCACGACTACGTGGTCGCCGACAAGGGCACGGCCAAGCAGGCGCTCGACAGCCTCGTGAAGGACTGGACACGCGACTTCAAGGAAGCGGGCAAGTCGCTCTGATCTCGCACGCGGGTAAGGGGCGGCGCGCACGCCGCCCCGCTCACGGAGGATCCGATGAACGGTAAAGTCGTGATGGATTGCGTCGACGCGGCTTACGTGTCGATCAGGCAGCACGCCGACGAGATCATGGTCCTCGATCAGAGGATCGGCGACGGCGACCACGTGTTCAACCTGATCCGGGGCCTCGAGGCGTTGCGTGGCATCCGGGGCCACATCGAAGCGCTCGACTTCCAGCCTGCGTTGAAGCTTGCGGCGACCAAGGTCCTGAGCACCGTCGGTGGCTCGTCGGGGCCGCTGTTCTCGTCACTGCTCCTCGGGATGTCGCGAGCGTGTAGCCACCTGAACGGCGATCCGCGCGACTACGCAACGATGTACGCGGCAGGCGTGCAAGCGGTGCAGGACCGCGGCAAGACGGGCAAGGGGAGCAAGACGATGATGGACGTGCTGCTCCCGGTCGCCGAGCGCTTCAGCGAGCTCGCTGACCGCGAGCCGTCCGTGCCGGTGATTCTCGCCGAGCTGCCGAAGGAAGCGGCGCGCGGGATGCTCGCCACGCGCGACATGCTGGCGACCAAAGGCCGAGCGTCGTTCCTCGGCGAGCGCTCGCTCGGACACATCGATCCGGGGGCACGGTCGAGCGAAATCATGATCGCGGCCGTGTGCGAACGCATCGGCCAAGCATATCGGTAAGGAGCGACAGCCGTGAAAAAGCTCATGAACCGCGTCGACGACTTCCTGAGCGAGAGCCTCGCCGGCTTCGCGACCGCGCACGACGACGTGATAACGCTCCACAGCGAGCCGGTCTTCGTGCGCCGCAGGCAATTGACGCAAGGGAAGGTCGCTCTCGTCTCCGGCGGCGGCTCGGGACACGAGCCGCTGCATGCGGGCTTCGTCGGTTACGGCATGCTGGACGCAGCGTGTCCGGGCCAAGTGTTCACGTCGCCCACGCCGGACCAGATGGTCTCCGCCGCCGAAGCCGCGGACACGGGCGCCGGCGTCCTCTTCGTCGTCAAGAACTATTCCGGCGACGTCATGAATTTCGAGATGGCGGCCGAGATGTGCGACGTGCATAACGCGACGGTGCTGGTGAACGACGACGTCGCCGTCGAGAACTCCAGCCACACGACGGGAAGGCGTGGCGTTGCCGGGACGGTGATCGTCGAAAAGGTCGTGGGCAGCCTCGCCGAGACTGGAGCGAACCTGGCCGAGTGCAAGGCGTTCGGCGATCGGGTCGCCGAGTGCACCGCGTCGATGGGCGTGGCGTTCACGAGCTGCATCGTGCCCGCCGCCGGCACGACGACCTTCAGGCTCGGCGACGACGAGATGGAAGTGGGCGTCGGCATCCACGGGGAGCCGGGGCGACGCCGGGCGAAGCTCGCATCGGCCGACGCGATCAGCAGCGAGCTGCTCGAGACGATCGTCGCGGACCTCGAACCGCCACGAGGCACCGAGCTGCTGGTGCTCGTCAATGGCCTCGGCGGCACGCCGCTTGGCGAGCTGTATCTCCTGTTCAACTCGGCGCGGCAGTGGCTCGAGCGCAGGGGTCTGCGTGTCGCGCGTTCCCTGATCGGCAACGTCACCACATCGCTCGAGATGGCGGGTGCATCGCTGACGCTGTGCACGCTCGACGACGAGATCCGGCGCCATTGGGACACGCCGGTGCGCACGCCCGCGCTGCGCTGGGGCATCTAGACCGGAGGAGCCGATCGTGGCCACGCTCGCCGATTTCAGGGAAACGACCGCCATTGCGATGACGCCGGCAACGTCCTCGACGACGTCTCGGCTCGGCGGCATGTCCGATCGCGCGATCGCGTGGTTGTTCATCGCGCCGACGGTCGCATTGCTGCTGGCCATCAACATCTTCCCGCTGCTGTGGACGATCTACATGTCGTTCACCAACTACAAGGCGAACATGGGATGGGTGCAGTACCGCACGGTCGGCATCGACAACTACGTCGACCTGTTGACGGACCCCGACATATGGACCGCCATGCAGACGACGGCCCATTTCGTCTTCTGGTCGATCCTGTTCGAGGTGCTGATCGGGTTCGGCCTCGCACTGCTCGTCAACCGCAAGTTCCGCGGCCACAGCCTGTGGACGACCGTGATCCTGCTGCCGATGATGCTGTCGCCGGCCGTGGTGGGCAACTTCTGGACTTTCCTGTTGCAGCCGCAGATCGGCCTGTTCAACTACATCGTCGCATGGGTCGGGGGCGTCGATCCGGGCTCGTTCCAGATGATCGGCGACGTGAAGCTCGCGCCGTGGACCATCGTGCTCGTGGACACGTGGATGTGGACGCCCTACGTCATGCTGATCTGTCTCGCCGGCCTGCGGTCCATTCCGGATTCGATCTATGAAGCAGCCGAGGTCGACCGGGCCTCGGCCTGGCGCAGGTTCTGGTCGATCACCCTGCCGATGGTCATGCCGTTCCTGATGCTCGCCGTCCTGTTCCGCGCGATCGAGAACTTCAAGATGTTCGACATGGTGAACCTCCTCACCAACGGCGGTCCCGGCTCCCTCACCGAGACCGTCTCGATCACGCTCAAGCGCGCGGCTTTCGAGAAATGGCAGACCGGCTGGTCGTCGGCGCTCGCGATCATCCTGTTTCTCACCGTGTTCGGTGCGGCCAACATCTACGTGAAGGTGCTGAACAAGGTGAAGCAGCGATGAGCGCGCGAGGCGAAGCCAAGCCCCGAAGGGCCGTTCGCGCGCGAGTCGCCGCGGCCGACTCTTCGGCTTTGGAGAGAGTACGGAAGATCGGAGGCCGCCGATGAACGGCCAGGCGACAGCGCATTCCGTGGTCGAGGCGTCGGACCGCGCCAAGTGGATCTCCGGCGCGATCGTCGCAGCGTATGCGCTGCTGACGATCACTCCGCTCCTGTGGATCTTCCTCACCAGCTTCAAGACGCCGACCGACTCCATCGCCTATCCGCCGAAGATCGCCTCCGAGCTGTCGCTGGAAGGCTACTGCAATCTGTTCACCATCCGCTCGCGGCAGACGCCCGAGTACATGGCCAGCCTGCCGCCGGCGTCGGGCTACTGCGACAAGGCCGCGCGCGATCGGGAGATGGTCATCGCGGGCCCCTCGAAGACGCCCGGCCGGCTGATGAACTCGTTGATCATCGGCTTCGGCTCGACGTTCCTGGCGGTGTTTCTCGGCACGCTGGCGGCCTATGCGTTCTCCCGCTTCAAGATACGGCTCAAGGATGATCTGATGTTCTTCATCCTGTCCACGCGCTTCATGCCGCCGATCGCCGTGGCGATACCGGTCTACCTCATGTACCGCCAGCTCGGCATGACCGACACGCATCTCGGCATGATCCTGCTGTACACGGCGGTGAACGTCTCGCTTGCGGTGTGGCTGCTCAAGGGTTTCATTGACGAGATCCCGCGCGAGTACGAGGAGGCAGCGCTGGTCGACGGCTATACGCGTCTCCAGGCGTTCGTGAAGACTGTGCTGCCGCAGGCGGCGACCGGCATTGCGGCAACTGCGGTGTTCTGCCTGATCTTCGCGTGGAACGAGTACGCGTTCGCGGTGCTGCTGACCAGCGGCGTGGCGCAGACGATGCCGCCGTTCATCCCATTCATCATCGGCGAGGGCGGGCAGGACTGGCCTGCGGTGGCGGCCGGTACGACGCTGTTCATCATCCCCATCGTCTTTTTCACCGTGCTGCTGCGCAAGCATCTTCTGCGCGGCATCACCTTCGGAGCGGTTCGCAAATGACGCAGCACGCCAAAGGTATCGCTCGCCCGCGACGCGCGCTGCGCCGCGGGCCGTGGGAGAACGCATCGGCGGTCGCCATCGGCGTGGGCATCCTGATGCAAGTGCAGCCGTTCGCGCCCGAGCTTTTCACGTGGTCGTTCGCCGTGATTCTGGCCGGAACGGTCGCGTTCATCGTCACCAGTCACTTCCCGGAGTAGGCCGTGGCCGAGATCCGCCTGGAAAACCTGCAGAAGCGCTTCGGTGACTTCATCGCGGTGCGCGCGTCGTCCTTCTCCATCGCGGACGGCGAGTTCTTCGTGCTGCTCGGCCCTTCGGGCTGCGGCAAGACGACGACACTGCGCATGATCGCCGGACTGGAGCTGCCCTCGTCCGGCAGGATGCTGCTCGACGGCGACGACGTGACGTACAAGCGCGCGTCGCAGCGCGACATCGGCTTCGTCTTCCAGCTGTTCGCGCTGTATCCGCACATGAATGTGCGCAGCAACATCGGGTTTCCCCTGAAGTGCCAGGGCGTGCCGCGGCGCGAAATCGACGCGCGCGTGGAGGAGGTGGCGAAGCTCCTGCGCATCGAGCACCTGATCGATCGTCCCGTCTCGGGACTGTCCGGCGGCGACAGCCAGCGCGTGGCGCTCGGCCGCGCGATCGTGCGCAAGGCCAAGGCCTTCATGATGGACGAGCCTCTCGGCGCGCTCGACGCCGAGTTCCGGCATTTCATGTGCGTCGAGCTGCGCGCGCTGCATGATCGCATCCATGCGACGACCGTCTACGTCACCCACGACCAGGTCGAGGCGATGGCGATGGCCGACCGCATCGCGGTGATGAATCACGGTGTGGTCGACCAGATCGCGACGCCGCAGGAGATCTACGATCGGCCGCGCACGATGCACGTCGCGGGATTCATCGGCAGCCCCCCCATGAACTTCCTGCGGTTCCACGCCAGCGTTGCGCCTGGCGCCGAGTCGGTGCGGCTCAACGGGGAAAGCATTGCCGTCCCGGCGTTGCACGAAGGCGTCGCGGACGGCGACGTCGCGCTCGGCGTGCGACCCGAGCATGTCGAGCTCGTCGATGACGGCGGGATTCGAGGCGAGGTATTCGGCGCCGAGTACATGGGCACGATGCAGGTCGTGACGGTGAACACCAAGCACGGCCCGGTGAAAGCCCGGATCCCGTCTTCGCGCAAAGCACGCATCCGGGAACAGGTTGGGCTGCGGTTTGCGAAGGAGCGACTGGTCGTGTTCGATGCAGTGTCGGGACGCGCGTTGCACAGCGATCTGTTCGAGGGAACCCTCCATGGCTGAAGTCATCATCGATCGCGTAACCAAGCGCTTCGGCAGCGTAGAAGCAGTCAGGGACGTGAGCCTCGCAGTTCCGAGCGGAGAGCTGGTCGTGCTGCTCGGGCCGACCGGCGCCGGCAAGACGACGCTCCTGCGCCTGGTCGCCGGTCTCGAAAAGCCGGACGCAGGCATCATTACCATCGACGCCCGCGACGCGACGTCGGAGCCTCCGGCCTTGCGCGACGTATCGTTCGTGTTCCAACAGTACTCGCTCTATCCCCATCTCACCGTGTACGATAATCTCGCCTTTCCGCTGCGCGCCCCGGCCCGGCGCGTCGACGAGACCGAGATCAGGAAGCGTGTCACCCGTGTCGCGGAGCTGGTGCGCATCGACCACAAGCTCGCCAATGCGGCGACGCGGCTTTCGGGCGGCGAGATGCAGCGCGTGGCGATCGGCCGCGCGCTCGTGCGGCGGCCCGCGATTTATCTCATGGATGAGCCCTTGTCTTCGCTCGATGCCAAGCTGCGCGCCGAGCTGCGCGTGGAGCTGAAGCACATCCAGGCCGATCTCGGCGCGACCATGCTCTACGTCACCCACGATCAGACCGAGGCGATGACCATGGCGAGCCGCATCGGCATACTGCAGGAAGGGCGACTCGTGCAGGTCGGCACGCCGCGCGAAATCTACGAGCGGCCGGTCAACGCCTACGTCGCGGCGCGCCTGGGCTCACCCGGCATCAATTTGCTGCCGGTCGACGCGCTTCCCGCGAGCGGCGCGCCGGACGGAGCAGTCAACGTCGGCGCGCGGACCGAGCACGTGGAGCTGACCCCAGCCGACGACGGGGCGGCGGAAGTCGTCATGGTCGAGCACCTGGGCAGCGAAAATTTTCTTCACCTTCGCCTTAACGGCCATCGGCTGGTCACGCTCACGTCACCCGACGCCCAGTGGCACCCCGGCCGGCGCGCGCGCGTCTCGCTGCGCCAACCGTTGTATTTCGACGCGGCCGGGCGCACGCTGGCGGCCGCGCATTAGGGCCATGCGGTGAACTTCGATCAGCGCACGACGCGGGACATGATCCAGGCGGTCGCCGACACGGTCATCGGCCACGCCGACGAGCTGACCGAGCTCGATCGGGCGATCGGCGACGCCGATCACGGCGTCAACCTCGAGCGCGGCTTCAAGGCCGTGCTCGCAAAGATCGACGTCATTGCCGCGCACCCGATCGACCAGGCGCTGAGCGAAGTCGGCAAGACGCTGATCCTGAGCGTCGGCGGTGCCTCGGGGCCGCTGTACGGCAAGCTGTTCGCCACGATCGGGCAACATCTTTGCGGGCCTGAAGAGCTCAGCAAGGCGCGCGTCGTCGCTGCATGCGAGCACGCGATCGGCGTGCTGAAGACGCTCGGACGATCCGACGTCGGGCACAAAACGATGCTCGACGTGCTGGTGCCTTCGCTCGACCGGTTGCGCGCGACCGATGGTCCGGCCTCGTTGAGCACGGTGCGCGAGCACGCGCACGAAGCCGCCGTCGCAACGATTCCGATGGTGGCGCGTCGCGGCCGCGCGTCGTTTCTGGGCGAGCGCAGCCAGGGACACATGGACCCGGGCGCGCGCTCGTCGGAGCTGATCGTGGGCGCCGTATGCGATTTCCTCGAAACGCGACTCTAGCGTCGGATCGGAGCAGCGGATGGCGAAGAACGTTGGCATCGTGATCGTGTCGCATTCGCCCGACGTGGCGAAAGGCGCCGCTGACATGGTGCGGCAGATGGTCGGCACGCACGTGCCGCTCGCGTGGTGCGGCGGCAACCCCGCCGGCGGCCTCGGCACCAGCGTCGAGGCGGTCGTCAAGGCGCTCGAGCTCGCGTGGTCGGATTCCGGCGTCGTGATCATGGTGGACATGGGCGGCGCGGAGACGAACAGCGAGATGGCGATCGAGATGATGCCCGAGAAGCGCCGCGCCAGGATCGTCGTGTGCAACGGCCCCATCGTCGAGGGCGCGGTGATGGCGGCGACCGAATCGAGCAGCGGCGCAACGCTCGAGCGCGTGCGCCGCGCCGCTGAGGAGCTGTACTCGCGATGACGAGCGAACGGATGAAGGCAGGCCTCCCGCGTGCCCGGTCGCGCGCCGTGCTCACGCACGCGGGCGGATTGCACGCGCGACCGGCAATCAAGCTCACGCAGGTTGCGAAGCGCTTCGAGTCCGCGGTATGGATCGCGCTCGCCGAGCAGGGTCCGTGGATCGACGCGAAGAGCATCGCGCGCGTCATGGCGACGAAGACGCCGTACATGGCCACCTTGTATTTCGACGCCGAGGGCGGCGACGCCGCCGAAGCCGCGAGCGCGCTCGCGAGATTGGTCGAAAGCGATTTCACCGACGACGGCAATGGAGCGTGATACGGCGGCCGTCGTCTGCCTGCGCGGAACGCCGGTCTCGCCCGGGCTCGCGCGCGGCCGGCTGGTCGTGCTCGCCGATGAAAGTCCGCTCCCTTCGCGCGAGCGGGGCAGCGTGGATCAGGAATCGAGCCGGATGCACGCCGCCATTGCGTCCGCAAGCGCGGAGCTCGTTGCGCTGATGGAGCGGGCCGGCGACGCGGAAGCGCAGGCGATACTGGCCTTCCAGGTCGCGATGCTCGCCGATCCGGTCGTGACCGAGCCCGCGTTCGCGGCCTTCGAAGCGGGTGCCGCCGCGGAGCAGGCGTGGCGAGATGCGATGGATCTGCAGATACGCGAGTATCACGAAGCCGACGACCTGTATTTCCGTGCCCGCGCTTCCGATCTGCGCGATATGCGCGATCGCGTGCTGCGCAAGCTCGGCGGCGCCGACGCCATCGCGATCGCGCCCGGGTCGATCGTCGTCGCGGCCGATCTGCCGCCGTCTCGCTTCCTGGAGATCGCGTGGGACGGCGGCGGCGTGGCGCTCACCCATGGAAGCCCCAATTCCCATGTGGCGATGCTCGCGCGCGCGCGCGGCGTGCCGATGTTGATCGGCATCGAGCAAGCCGATCTGCGCGGTCATACCGAAGCGTTGATCGACACGGACAATGCCATGCTGGTGGTCTCGCCGGACAGCAGACTGGCGGTCGATTTCGCATCCCGGCAGCAGCGTGCCGGAATTGCCCGCGCCGAAGCCGAGCGCTACGTCAATGCCCCGGCGATCGCCGCGAGCGGAGAGCGTGTACAGCTCCTGATCAATGTCGCGGACGGGAGCGAGCTCGAACGCCTCGACCCGGCGTGCTGCGACGGCATCGGCCTCGTCCGCACGGAGCTCATCCTGCGCAATGCGGCCGATCTCGCGGACGAGGAAAAGCAGTACCTCGCGTATTGCTGCATCCTGCGTTGGGCCGCCGGTCGGCCGGTTACCATACGCACGCTCGATGCCGGCGGGGACAAGCCGATCACGGGCTACACGATCGAACGCGAGCCCAATCCTTTTCTGGGAATGCGCGGACTTCGGCTTTCACTGCTTCATCCCGGGGTGCTGACCACGCAGTTGCGCGCGCTCGCCCGCGCGGCCGCGCGGGGACCGCTGAAAGTCATGGTGCCGATGGTAACGTCGCCGCGCGAGCTCGATCGTGCCCGGGCGCTCCTGGACAGCGCCGTTCGTGGTTTGCGCAAGGAGGGCGTCGAGCATGCGGTCCCCGAGCTCGGCATGATGGTCGAAGTCCCAGCGGCGGCGCTCGCGATCGACCTGTTCGACGCGGATTTCTTGTCGATCGGCGCCAACGACCTCATTGCGTACCTGACGGCCAGCAGCCGCGACTCGAGCCGTCTTGCGCCGCTGCACGATCCATTGCAGCCTGCGGTGCTGCGCCTCATCCACGACGTCGTGGAGCACGCGAGCGCGCATCGCATCCCGGTGAGCCTGTGCGGCGACATGGCGAGCGACGAGCGCTGCGTACCCGCGCTCCTCGATGTCGGCCTGCGCAGCATTTCGGTTGCGCCGGTCTCGGTGGCACGCGTGAAAAGCGCCATCGCACGCCATCGGGTCGCGACGCCCAAGGGAGCGCCGTTCGCGTGAAAGAGGTGCCTTCACGCGCCGTAGCGGATCCGTCCGCCGTCGCCGAATACAAGCGCATCCTGCAGCAGGTGCTCGAGAATCGTCCCGCCGGAACGCGATTGCGCCTGGCCGAGTCCCTGGGCAAGAACCGCAGCTTCATCTCCCAGATCACCAATCCCAATTACAGCGTCCCGATTCCGGCCGCGCACATCGAGCGCATCTTCGAGATCTGCCACTTCCTCGCGGGCGAGAAGGCGCAGTTCATGGAGGTTTATCGGCGTGCGCATCCGCATCGCGCGCCGGGAAATTCCGGCGAGGCGCGCTGGCGCGAGATCGTGCTGCGCGTGCCGGACCTTCGCGACCGTGAGAAGAACAAGCAATTGGACGAGCTGCTCAAGGAGATGCTGCAGCGCGTGTTGCGCCTGATCGAGCGGAAATAGAGGGGCCGCGCGAAGGAGGGGTCATGAAGAAATTCATGAACAGCAGCGAGACGTTGCTGCGCGAAAGCCTGTCCGGCTTTGCGCAATGCCATCGTGACATCGTGGCGCTCGACCGCGAGTTCCGCTTCGTGAGCCGCAGGCAGTCGACGCGCGGCAAGGTGGCGCTCGTTTCCGGCGGCGGCAGCGGTCACGAGCCGCTGCATACGGGGTTCGTCGGCCGCGGCATGCTGGATGCAGCATGTCCGGGCCAGGTGTTCACGTCGCCGACGCCCGATCAGATGGTGGCGGCCGCGGAAGTGGTCGAGACCGGTGCAGGCGTTCTTTTCATCGTGAAGAACTACGCCGGCGACGTGATGAATTTTGCGCTCGCCGCGGAGATGTGCGGCGCGCGCGCCGAGACGATCGTCATCGACGACGACGTGGCCGTGGAAAGCTCGGCGCAGGGCGGGGGCCGGCGCGGTGTCGCAGGAACGGTGGTCGTCGAGAAGGTCGTCGGCGCTGCCGCCGAGGCGGGTGCCGACCTCGGCGCACTCAAGCGTCTCGGCGCAGCGGTGAACGGCGCCACGCGCTCGATGGGTGTCGCGCTCACGAGCTGCACGGTTCCCGCGGTCGGCAAGCCGACGTTCGACATCGCCGACGACGAGATGGAGGTCGGCGTGGGCATCCATGGAGAGCCCGGCCGCCGACGCGTCGCCCTCATGCCCGCCGGCGAGATCGCGGAGGAGCTCGTGCGGACGATCGTCGACGATCTCGATCTGCGGCCGGGCTCCGAGGTGCTGCTGATGGTCAACGGTCTCGGCGCGACACCGCTGCTCGAGCTCCATGTGATGTACGACGCCGCTTCACGCCAGCTCGCCGGACGTGGACTCGACGTTCGCAGGAGCCTCGTCGGCAATTACGTCACATCGCTCGACATGGCGGGATGCTCGGTCACCGTCACCGTATTGAACGATGATCTGACGGCATTGTGGGACGCGCCCGTGCACACGGCCGCGCTGCGGTGGGGTGTCTGACGGGCGTGCGCAGGCATGCCGTCGCTTCCCGGACACCGTTTGCTGATAGGCCTGCGGATCGCGACAACGGAACCGTCCTGGCAAGGTCAGACTAGGGCTTGACCTCAAATTGCTTTAGGGTCGCCGCGTAGTCGTGTAGCCGAATCGCGGCGGGCATTTGCGGACGCGGGTGCTCCTCCCAGGCGGCTGTGCGGGACAATTTGCGGGACAATTCGCCCATTCCAGCCCGCGTGCCGCTTGGTGCTGTATGGGTCGCGGACCAGGACAATGAGGCATTGATCAAGGCGATGTATCGCCGGCTGCTCGATCCTGCGCGCTCGTCACGGCGCTTCGATGGCTGGCACGTCGTCGAAGCCTGTCACCGCGAGCGAGCTGAGCGGTGTGCCGGCGAAGTTGGCCATCTATCGTCATTGAGCAGGAGAGCAGTTGAATCTCGTAAGTCTTGATCGGGGACCTCAAGACTTGCGGGTCAACAACGACGCGGAGCACCGCAAGACCGGCAGCGTGACCCCATCGATCCGCACACCGCGAAGCCGGGAACGCCGGTCGCGTTCGACGATCCCAACAATATGTATTTCACGCCGGACGGCAAGTCGGCGATCGTCGTGGCCGAAGCACTGAAGCCACTTGGGTGGTGCTTGGCTACAACGCCTACACGGGTCAGATCGAGAACTATTGGCTGTGGGACCACATGCAGGGTGCAGCCGCAACGATGCCACTGCTCGTCATGGACATGTACGAGCATTTCGTATCAGATGGACTTCGGCGCGGCGGCGGCGAAATACATCGATGCGTTCCTCCAGAACATTCGATGGGAAGCGCTGCTCGAACGCATGGAGCGCGCGCGCCGATGCGCCCAAGTGTGACGATCATGGATCGGCTCATACCAGATCTGATCGCGGGGGCGTGCATGCTTGGACTTCTGCAGGGGGCTGCAATGGCGGAGACGTTCAACTTCGATCAGGACCAGGCTGGCACGCTACCGTCCGGCTGGAGGGCAGGCGTGACGGGGCGCGGCGCGCCGAAATGGGCAATCGAGAAGGACGATACCGCGCCGAGCCGACCGAACGTGCTCAAGCAATCCGGCAGCGGAACGTTCCCGTGGTGCGTGAAGACCGACGTATTGATTGAGGACGGTTCGGTCGAGGTCAGGTTCAAGCCCATCTCCGGGCGCGAGGATGCGGCCGGCGGCCTCGTCTGGCGCTGGAAGGATGGCGACAACTATTACGTCGCACGCGCCAACGCGCTCGAGAACAATGTCTCGCTCTACCACACCACCAACGGACGGCGCATCACGATCAAGTACGTCGATGCGCCGGTCGCGAAGAACCAATGGCACACGTTGAAGGTGGACTTCGCCGGAAAATCGATTCGCGTCTCGTTCGACGGCAGGGTCTACATCGAGCAGCAGGACGATCACATCAGCGGAGCCGGCGCAGTCGGCATCTGGACCAAGGCCGACAGCGTGACGGCATTCGACGACTTCAGCTACACCCCTGCAATGGGCCGCTGAACCAACTTACCAGTACGAGGTGTCGCATGCGCTCATTTTTCAGCCTGGCGGCGTTGGCGCTCGCCACGCTTATTTCATCGTCCGCCCTGGGGACCGATCCCGAGTGGATGAAGGCCGTGGGTGACGCGCTGGGCAAGAGCGGGACCGCGATGCCGGGCGGGGTCTATCGCGTCGGTCTTGCGCGCAGCGATCTCAAAGTCATGCTGGACAGCGTGGAGATCAAGCCGGCATTCGCGCTCGGTTCATGGCTCGCGTTTCGAAAGACGGGCAGCCAAGGCGTTGTGATGGGCGACCTCGTGCTTCTGATGAGCGAAGTGACACCCGTCATGACGAAGCTCGAGGAGGGCGGAATCGAGATCGCGGCGCTGCACAACCACCTGCTACGCAACGAGCCCTTCACCGTGTACATGCATGTGCTCGGCCATGGCGATCCAGTCAAGCTCGCGACCACGCTGCATGCGGCCCTTGCGGAGACCAAGACACCGATGGAGAACGCGGGCGGTGCGTACGCAGCCCCCGCGAGCGCGTCCATTGACCTCGATACGGCGGCCATCGACAAGGCGCTCGGTCATAAGGGGAAGGTCAATGCCGGCGTGTATCAATTCAGCATCCCGCGCGCGGAACGCGTCCGTGACGGCGTCATGGACGTACCCGAAGCGATGGGATCGGCGAACGCCATCAACTTCCAGCCAACCGGCGCCGGCAAGGTAGCGACGACCGGCGATTTCGTGCTCATCGCCAAAGAAGTTAATCCGGTGGTGAAGGCGCTGCGGGAGCACGGTATCGAAATTACCGCGATCCACAATCACATGCTGAACGATCAGCCGCGTTTGTTCTTCCTGCACTTCTGGGGCAATGACGACGTGAGCAGGATCGCAGCCGGCGTCAAGGCCGCGCTCGACAAGATCAACGTCGAGAAGCATTCGAGATCGTAGACAGAGTCCGGCATCGCAACTGCTACCGACAACGAACGGCGCGACTGCTATGACGTCTCCGATCGCCACCGCCGCTTCGTGCTCCGCGCTGGACACGCCGCAATCGCCTTGCGTGATCGACGTGCGCAAGGAAGGCGTGTTTCGCGAGTCCACGCAGACATACCGAATACTCCGCAGCGAGCCGCAAAGATGAAGACGCCGCGACTCGTCGCGGCGTCTGTCACGCTCCAGTCGGAGTTGTCAGTGTTCCTGCAAGTGCCGTGATTCCTTCTTTGCCACGGCGCTAGTGACCTCCATCGTTGTTTCCTTGTTCGTCGTCTCCTTCACCCTTGTTGGGGGCAGGCACGATCGTCCCGTAGAGCCCGTCGTTTTCGTCGTTTGGACCGGCGGCGAAGAACAGCGTGGTAGCCGGTTGACCGCGGAAGTTGTTCCCGAAAGCGAGCCCCCAAAGCCCGTCGATCACCAGCACATGGCCGTTGCCGGTTCGCATCTGCCCAGCGAACTCATCGTCATTTGTGTCGAACGCGTTGATTCGACCATCGCCGAAGTTGCCGACCAAAAGCATGCCGCTGAACTCGCCGAAACCCGCGGGAGCGATCGCCATACCCCATGGGGCATTTAGCTTGCCGCGCGTGGCTACACGCTTGATCAGAAAACCGTTGGCATCGAAGACATCAACGATCCCCAGCCCGGGGCCGGCGGTTTCATCATGATCGCCTGCCATGTGAAACGCGTACGCGACGTACAGGTTCCCCTGAAGGTTCATGATGTTGAAAGGTGCAAAGCCTGGCGGCAGGTTCGGATCCACGAAGCCGCCAGGAACGGTCGTCGGCTTGAAGGTGGAGTCGAATACGTCGATCTTGCCGTTGAAGAGGTCGGCGGCGAACAGCCGGAAATCCTGGTTGCCGTTTCCGGCGATGGCGATGCCCTTGTAGACCGCGTTTGGACTTGTAGCGGTGGGTGGGACGACTGCGGTCGAGCCGCAGGCTGCTCTCCACGCGGCAATTGTGCCGTTCTCGGTCGCCCAGAGGAAAAGCGCTGATGCTGTGGTAGGAGGCGAGCCACAGGTGATTGGGAAGTCGTTCGCGGATGGGTTGAACGTTATCCCAGTGTTCGCACCTCCGGGAATCGTCACGGTCAGCAGCAGGTTACCGCTGCCGTCATAAACCGTCGATACGCCGCTGGTGTTATCGGACACCCACACAGGATTGGTTGGGCCGAAGACGATGCCCCAAGCGTTCCTAAGATTGGGATCCTGGTGGTCGGCGACACCCGGCTGGTTTGAAACGAGATTGTGAACGATGTAGTTGCCATCGGCGTCGGCCGCCGCGCTGAGAATCAATCCCAAGGTGCACGCAAGGAGCTGCAGCGTGCACCACCGCCCAACACAAGAACGTTGATTTCTCATGGTAACTCCTTCCTGTAGAAGCCGCACAACCTGTCCGGCGCAGCCGCTGTCGGACACTCGGACGTCCTGTCTAACGCTTGCTGCATGCATGCTTTGGATTCCGTAACAGGCGATCGTCGGCCCTTATTCCGGTACGCGGTCGCCCCGTGCGTTGTCAGCCATCGGAAAAGATCATCGCGGGCGATGACATGGTTCGAAGCGGTGGGAAGGCCGAGTCACGCGCCATGTGGATTGGACGTCGGTCCCGGACGTGCGTCCGACGGTCTGCCACCGCAGACGGCGGCGGATTCGCACTGAATGGCTGATGCATAAGGCGCGAGAAGTTGCAGCGCCGCCGTGACACCGAGTAGGGCGCCCAGACCCAGGGACGGGGTTCCACGCGACAGAATCCCGGGATTGTCGGGAGCGGAAACCACCCGCTCCCGACGCTCGAGCACTATTGCGGGCAGATCTTGAAGATCACACCTGTGCCCGGGATCTGCACGAGCGGTGCATCCGCGGCATTTGCAAAACGAGTATCGCCACCGGGGCCGCCGCCGGGATCCCGCACTGCGCCGTAATCGACGACATAAGCACAGCCATCAGGGCCGAACCTGATATTCGTCGGCCGGTTGAACCCGGCATGGTGCGTAGCGCTGATGAATGCCTGATCGCCAGTATTGTTGCGTGCGAAATTCTGGAACGACAGGGACAGCGCACCCGAGTCCTGGTTGAAGTTGATCAGCTTGATTTCGTGGCCGACTTCCGGTGCCGGATCCGTCGCATTCGGCGCCGAGAATCCGAAGTCGCCCTCGAGGCTATAGAGCGCCGCGCCGGCCAGGACCGGCCCTTTGGCAAACGATCTTGGGACGAAATCGATGCCGGTGAACGATGAATCGGCTGCTTCCAGCGCCAACGGCGCGACGATCGGTGCCGGTGGAAAGGCCAAAACATTGCGGGCCGGAACATCGAATTTGAGGATGTTCGCGAGGCTCGCGGGCGTGCAAAAGCTCGGAGGATTGCCGGCATCGAAGACGCAGAGATCGTCGGATGCTCCGCCGACAGGGTTGAACACGGCTTGGCTCGAGGCGAGGAAGCCGTAGCGATCAGGCCATCCGTGATAGACCGGGGTGCCGTCGGGGTTCTGCTGATCGACGGAAAGCACCTCTGGCGCGCCGTTCGACGGCCGCGCACCGCGCTCATCGGGGCCATCCTCGCCGACAAGCAATTGACCACGCAGCGGATGATCGTTCGGCGCGAAACGGATGGCGTAGCCGTTCCGGTGGCCCCATCCGACAGGCTGGATCACGTTCGGATTGTTGAGACTCGCCCGCAGTGTGGCGCCGTCGCAAACGCCCTGCCTGGAGAGCGCGGGATTCTGCGTATTCGTGAACGCAGCGATCGTCGCGCCCGGTTGCTGCACGCCGAACGGTGAATACCCGCTCGTCGCTACGAAAGGAGTGATACTGGATGGGAAGACATTGTTGCTCAGCGTGATGTCCTGGCAGGGGATATCCGGCTGATTCTTGCCATCGTTGTTATCGAGACCGACGACGCCGCTGTTGGTCGTCGATCCCTGTGACCAATAGATCCAGTTTTCCTTGAATGCGAGTTGTTCGGTCGGGTGATCGCCCGTAGGCAGATTGACGATGAAAGGGGTCACCTTACCGCTGCTGACGTCCACGATGACGATGCGTGAGCTGCTGTTCTGACCGCCTCCATGGGTGGCTTGGTTCGAGTCAGTCGCAAAAAGACGGCCGCCTTGGAAGCCACGTTCGAACGCGATATCGACCGCCGGGCCGGCCGGCTGCAGACCGCTGGCGGCAACACCTGGTTTGGCGAGCGGCCCGGCAATCTTTTTGCCGTTTTGGTCGAACACGAGGATATCAGGTGTGAACGGGTTCGTAGCGGCGCTTCCCGGCCACGAGTCCTGCTCATTGCATTTGCTCGGTAGGCCGTGCCCCGACTCGAGGACGAAAACCGAGAAATGGTTTGCGCTCCCAAGAAATGCGATGCCAGTCGGCATGTTCAAGCCGGACGCGAAAACCGACACCTTGAATCCAGCAGGTACGGTGATGTCCTCTCCATTGCCCGGGCCAAAAAAGGCGGTCTCGCTCGGGCAGAGCGGGTTGGCCACCGTCGCGGCCGCTGCGAATTCCGGTGCCGTCACACCGGCTCCAATGAGGCTTAGGGTAACCAGGGATAACCGCAAAGAACCAGATTTCATGGCTGTGTCCTTTCCTGCCTCGCCGGCGATCAAGCCGTGCGAAGCACACAGCTGGAGGCTCAGACTTGCAAGATCGAACGGCGCAATCGGAGCCGTCCAGCGCTCATCGCGAAAACCGCGCATTGCCCTCGTTGGCGAGCCCGTCACTGCACTACTGATCTCGAGCGCACTACCGCAATCGAGTCGTCCGCTCGAAGCGCCGACGTCGCCCATGAGCGCGACGTTGATCGATGACGGAGATTTGCCGGCGACGTGCAAGCCAACGTGTCGTCAGCATAGTCTTGCATGAAGTCAAATTGCAACATACAGCGTGCACCTTACAACTTGCTAACGGCAAGATGCAGGTGCAAGAAGGACACTTGCGTCAGCTACGCGACGCCGCGAAATAATTTCGCCGCACCTCTGTTTACCTAGGGTTCTGCAGCCGGACGACAACGTACGTCCCGTTCGCTCTCGCGACTGCATTGATGGGGCGTGACGCAACGCTGGCGTAGTGTCTTGATTCGGGAAGCCTCCCCGCACCACGTCACACATTTCATGGTGATTGGCGTGCAGGTGCCCGCCTGAGATAGCGCTTGTGTGTGGCAGCGAGGAGGCGGTACCAAACACGGTCTTACGCAGTCGGTGCTCGACCGAGCGTCGAAGTGGCTCCTGCTGCGTCGAGGAGCGCCCGAACGTCGACCACGGCGAGTGCCTGCTTGAGCGCCTGTACCAGGATGTCGTCGGCCCGGCTGGGTTCCGCGATTCCGGACGGGTGGTTGTGCGCGAAGATCATCGCCGCGGCGTTGGGCGCAAGTGCGGTCTTGACGACCTCGCGGGGATAGACGCTGGTTCGCGCCAGCGTGCCGCGAAAGAGTTCGCATGTACTCAATAAGCCGATGCTGCGAATCGATCAGCAGCGCGACGAAGACTTGGTGCCCGAGGTCGGCGAGCTTCGTGAACAGCAACTCGCGAACCACGTCAGGTGACGTCATTGCGCTAGCGCGGAGCATGCGCCGCGCGAGCACGTGGTGTGCAGCGTTGAGAACTCGTTCGCCAGTTCCGACGCGGTAGTCGCGTCGCAAATCAGCAGTTCGGCCTGGCGGTTCGATTGTTGATCGACTTGCGACATGATCTGCTCCGGTTGTCGGGCGGGATTCCGTTCCGCTTCGTGACGGTTTTTGGCGGTTACCGGCTCGACTCGGCCGCCGCTTGCCGGCGCTCTGACCGCCGGCGGGCCGTCCGTTGCTGTGTGCGCTACCGCACAACGCCACGGCGAAAGGTCTAAACTGTTGCAATGGCAGCTCGCAGACCACGCACCGCGTCCAAGGTGTCGCCGTCATGGTGAAGGCGAAGGGCCCGACTGCGCTGGCACGCAGCGGTCTCCATGAGAATCGTCTGCTCCATGCGTTGCCTGCGGGCGACTACGCGCGGCTGCAGCCGCACCTCGAGCTGATACCCATGGCACTGGGCGAGGTCCTGTACGAACCCGGCGCCCGCTTGCGGCACGTCTATTTTCCGACGACGTCGATCGTTTCGCTGCTCTATGTCCTCGAGGATGGGGCTTCCGCGGAAATCGCCGTCGTGGGCAACGAAGGCATGCTCGGCATCTCCCTGTTCATGGGCGGTGAGACGACGCCAAGCCATGCCGTCGTGCAAAGCGCGGGCTACGGCGTGCGGCTGAAGGCGCAGCTGCTGAAAGACGAATTCGCGCGTTTCGGCCCTATGATGCATCTGTTGCTGCGCTATACCCAGGCGTTGATCACCCAGATGACGCAGACCGCCGTGTGCAATCGGCACCATTCGGTCGACCAGCAGCTATGCCGGTGGCTGTTGCTCAGCCTGGACCGGTTGGCGACCAATGAGCTTTCCATGACGCAGGAACTGATCGCCAACATGCTCGGCGTACGTCGCGAGGGCGTCACGGACGCAGCAGGTAAGCTGCAGGAATCCGGATTGATCCATTACCGCCGCGGCAGAATTACCGTACTGGATCGCCCTGGTCTCGAGTCTCGATCCTGCGAGTGCTACCAGGTCGTGAAGAAGGAATTCGACCGGCTCCTGCCTTATGTAGCCCGGTAGCGGTCCACGGGCTGCAGCTTCCAGTTCGTGCGGTAAGGCACAGACGGCGCCGCCTGGCGGTCGCATCATCCGCCGTCCCTGCTGTCTTCATGTCCTGCGCACTTCGGAGAACTTACCGTGCTCATTGCGAGGGAGGCGGATCACGGCAATCGCCTGCTTGCCGTCTTGCCCACAGGAGATCGCCGGCGGGTCATGGAGGCGTGCGACACGATTGATCTCGTCGCTTCCGACATCCTCTGGGAGGTGGGTGGCCGCATCAGGCACGTGTACTTTCCAACGGCTGGTTTCGTGTCGTTGGTGACTGTCGACGAATCGTCTCGTCTTGAAATCGGCCTCGTCGGCAATGAAGGCATGCTCGGGACGCCGCTCGTATTAGGCATTGTCACGTCGACGGTGCAGGCGCTGGTCCAAGGCGCCGGACCCGCCTTGAGGATGGACGCCGCCGTCTTTCGCGCGATGCTGAGCCGCAGTGACACGCTAAGCCGCGTTCTGGATCGCTACTTGCTGGTGCTGATGATTCAGCTTGCCCAAATGGCAGCATGCACTCGCTTCCACCTGCTCGAGGGACGCCTTGCGCGGTGGCTCCTCATGACCCGTGATCGAGCGGGGTCCAACGCGTTTCATATCACGCACGAATTGCTCGCACTGATGCTGGGCGTGCGACGTGTCGGCGTCACGCGGGCGGCGGCTTCGCTGCAGCGGCGCGGACTGATTCGATACAGCAGGGGCGACATGTCGGTTCTCGACCGCCGGGGCCTCGAAGCAGCCTCCTGTCGGTGTTATCGGGCGGATCTGCGGACCTACGAGCGTGTCTTGAGCCGGCAGCTCGCGAAACCCCAATGAGGCAAGAAGCAGCGGCTGGAAGACCACGGCATTCGTCGCCGCCGCGATGACGCCGTAACTTGGCGCCGGGCGTAGCGCGCGGCTGCGCCGGCACGCTGTCGCCATCGGCGACTCTGTGCGTTATCGCACAGATCATCTGCGATCCCGGAGATACTGTTCGACGTAATCATGCTGCGTCGATTGGCTTGGTCGAGTGTTCCATCCCCATGGTTTTCCGTGGCCCACCTCGTTGATCTCGCGGCGCACTCGCGCCGCAATAATGAGCGCCACCACGTGTCCGGCAAGCTGCTCTTCACGGGAGTCCATTTCCTCGGGATCCTCGAAGGTCACGAATGGGACCTCGAAAACGTGTGGCGCTGCCTGGAAAGGGACGACCGGCATCGCGAGCTGATCCGGATCGGGAGCGAGTTGTGCGGGATGCGATGGTTCCCTCACTGGAGCCTGGGCTATAGAAATCACGCCGTTGTGCGCTCGCATCTGCTGCGGCTTCGATCACCGGCCGCGATACTGGGATCGAAATGGATGGAGATGAGCCGCTCCCTGATGCTCCGTCCCGACAGCATCCAGACGGAACCGCGCACGCCGTTGCCCGGTTCGTGCAGAACTGCCAAAAGCGGCACGTCGTCGACGTTGCCTGCGCGCATGACGCAGCCGGCCCTCGACTTCGACGTCGACTTGACGCGTTCGTGATCCCCTCGGCATCAACCGTATCCATGTTCGCGTCATCTCCACCAATCGATGGCGATCCCGGGACGGTGAACGTTCCCCGCGAATTTCACCGGCGCATGGCGGGGATCATCGATGCCGTCCAGGCGGGAATATGGACGGCAGGCGTCCACGATCTTCTCGGCTATGCGACCGATTATGCGTTCGGCGACAAACGAGGCTTGCAGACGCTCGTCTTGAAGAGCTCGCGCCGGTCCGCCTATGTGCGTCTTCAGTGGGAGACGATCATGTCGGATTCTCCCGCCGACCGGCAACTCGTTGCCACCGCCATCCAGAACGCGATCCAGGAACTGAGCTAGCCGCGTCGTATCGTGCGCACCGCGCTACGAGAAGGCGGTGGTGGCGGTTGGATCGTGCCTAGGGCGCGGCGGGTCGGTGCGGTAGGGAACGCAGCGGCGTAACCTCGACCGTGCCCTCGGATCGAGACGTAACGCCTACGTCGATCCGGTGTTCGCGTCCATCGTCGACGAGCGGCGCCAGGTTACCTTCCTGTGTCACGCCATCGACGGCCACGCTCACGCCGCGCTCGTCGCCTTCCGCAAGGATGCGTCGTACGGCGATGTCATAGACTGTTTCGCGATACCGGTATCGCAACGCGAAGCCGTGCCACGCCGGCGGCAGGCACGGTTCGAAGCGGAGCCGATCCGGCTCCAGCGTGAGGCCGAGGAGCGATTCCAGCACCAGCCGGTACATCCAGCCCGCCGAGCCCGTGTACCAGCTCCAGCCACCACGGCCCGTGTGCGGCGCCAGCGAGTAGACGTCCGCAGCAACGACGTAGGGCTCGACCTTGTACGTCGCCACGCCTTGGGCCGTCCGCGCATGATTGACGGGGTTGATCATCGCCGTCAGTTCCCAGGCACGTGCAGCATCGCCCAGCGCCGCGAACGCCATGGCGGTCCAGATGGCGGCGTGAGTGTACTGTCCCCCATTCTCTCGAACGCCCGGAACGTATCCCCGGATGTAGCCGGGGTCGAGGCTGGACGTATCGAACGGCGGATCGAGAAGCTGGATCAGTCCCTGATCGCGGTGAACGAGGCGCGCGTCCACGGCACTCATCGCCATACGAGCGCGTGTGCCATCGCCGATACCGGAAAGTACGGCCCAGCTCTGCGCGATCGAATCGATCTGGCATTCAGGGTTCGCACGAGAACCGAGGGGTGAGCCGTCGTCGAAGTAAGCTCGGCGATACCACTGCCCGTCCCAGGCGTTGTCCTCGATACGCTGGCCGAGCTGCGTGGCCTCGGTCTCGCAACGGACCGCGAACGCATCATCTCCACGCAGGCGCGCCACTTCAGCAAATTGCCGCAGGACATGGCAAAGAAAGAACGCGAGCCAGACGCTTTCGCCCTTCCCGCGCCGCCCGACATGATTCATGCCGTCATTCCAGTCGCCGGAACCGATCAACGGCAATCCATGCGCGCCGAACCGCAGACCGTGCAGGATCGCCTTCACGCAATGCACATAGATGGTTGCCGTTTCGTTCGATCGAGTTGGCAGGTCGTAGTAGGAATCCTCCTCCGGCGTGACCGGGCGGCCCTCGAGGAAGTGCGCCGGCTCGTCGAGCACGGATGCGTCGCCGGTGGCCCGGACGTACCGGCATGTGGCCAATGGCAGCCAGAGGTAATCGTCGGAGCAATGCGTCCTCACGCCCCGCCCGGAGGGTGGATGCCACCAATGCTGGACGTCGCCTTCGAGGAATTGCCGGCTCGCGCAGAGGGCGATCTGCTCGCGCGCGAGACCCGGCTCGGCATGGATGAGTGCCATGACGTCCTGCAGCTGATCACGGAAACCGTAGGCTCCTCCCGACTGGTA
This sequence comes from Casimicrobiaceae bacterium, assembly GCA_035493035.1. Taxonomy (GTDB): domain Bacteria; phylum Pseudomonadota; class Gammaproteobacteria; order Burkholderiales; family Casimicrobiaceae; genus VBCG01. The sequence continues at coordinate 23,896 of DATJIS010000111.1, forward strand.
ATAGCCGCTTCGCGCCCACAGCCGGCATGCCATGGTCTGGTAAACGAGCCAGCCGTTGGCGAGCACGTTGAGCGCCGGATCGGGCGTGTCGATCTGCACGGTACCCAGCACGCGCCGCCAATGACGTACGACTTCGTCGAGCGCTTCATGCGCGGCAGCCGATCCGCGAACTCGCCGTACCAGTCGGCTCGCCGCATCGTCGTTGCTCGCGGCGCCCAGCGTGAAGACGATCTCGCGTTGCTCACCCTCCGACAGGTCGAATCCCGCCTGTAGCGCTGCGCAGGGATCCAGCGCCGCCCCCACCTTGCCGGACAAACGCACGCGATAGAGGGCGGCCGGATCGCGCATCGTGCCATTGCGGCCCAGGAATTCCGTGCGATCCCCACTGACGCTCCGGGTGGGCACATCGACGTCGAAGAAGCCGACCCAGCTCGAAAACTCGCTGTTGTACGGGTTTCGAGCATAGAGTCCGCCAGTGTCGGCGTCGACCTCGGTCGTGACATGCATGGCAGACTTCGACCGCGAATTTCCCAGCACCCATTCGATGTAGCCCGTCGCGGTCAGGCGGCGTGCGCGGCGCGACTCGTTGCTTACGAGCAATGAATAGAACTTGACGCCGGTATCGAGCCCCACGAACACGGTGAGCTCGCTGCGGATGCCGTCCTCGAGCTGCTCGAAAACGCTATAGCCGAATCCATGTCGTGTAACGAATGCTGCGCCACCGCCGCAAGGCCATGGGGTAGCCGACCAGAAGTGCCCGGTCTCTTCATCGCGAAGGTACAGCGCCTCTCCGCCTGAGTCGCTTACAGGATCATTGTGCCAAGGCGTAAGGCGAAACAGATGCGCATTTTCGCTCCACGTGTAGCCAAGCCCGCTTTCGGAGACGACCGTGCCGAAGGCGGCGTTTGCGATGACGTTGACCCAGGGAGTCGGTGTTCTCTCTCCGGCGACCGGCGCGATGACGTATTGACGCCCGTCCGCCGAGAATCCGCCCGTGCCGTTGAAGAGCAGCAGCTCGCCGGCACTCGAGTCTTCTACCGCGGTCGTGTCTGGCCGATGAACGCGCGTCGGTACGAGCCGCGGGACGCGCACTTCGGCCATTGAGCGTCGGTTGATCTGCTCGGCCAGGGTTCCGCGGCTGTCGCTGAGGGTCGCGCGCGCGACCGATTGGAACAGCACGCGGTCTTCAGACGATATCTGTTCCGCATGCCGGACGAAAATCCCCCCCGGCCGATCGACGAAATGCGCCTCGATGCCCGCTGCCACCAGTCCGACGATCTGTTCCTGAAGCACTTGCCGGTAGCCTTCGTGATCTTCGTTCCAGATCACCAGATCGACCGCCATGCCCTTCAGGCGCCAATACGCATGAGCCTGGACCAGCTGGCGCACCAGCTCGATGTTGGACTGGCTGGAAATTTGCAGCAGCACGATCGGAACGTCACCCGAGATCGCATAGCCCCAGAGGCCCGATTGCTGGCGCCGATTGCGGACGAGAACGCTTGCCTCGGCCCGCAAAGACGCATTGGCGAAAATCACGGAGCTGGCGAGCCGGGCGTAGAGCTGCGAATCCGCCTCCGTCGCGTTCAACTGTCGCAATACCACCTGGCCGTGCGTCGACGTCAGCTCGAACGCGCGATCGGCAAGCAGGCGGTCCTGATACTTGTCGATCAAGTGCACGACCGCATCCCGACTGTCAGCGGCGCCCGTCACCATATCGAGCGTGGCCGTCGACCCGCCGGCAATGGTGATGCGGCGGCGGATCGACGCGATCGGATCCAGCACCGACCCGGCACTGTCCGACAAGTCGGCGGGACCCGTCATCGCCGCGGGTTCAACCAGCGAGCCGCCACGGCCGATGAAACGCATGCGATCCGTCTCGAAGGAGATCGCATGATCCTCGGCGCCGTGCACGGTCATCAGGTGAAACATCCACGGCACCCACTCCTCGCGGGAGCGCGGCCTGCGGGTGCACACGATCGCCTGCTGCGCGCGAAGGATCTCCGTCTGGACGAAGAGATTGCTGAAGGCGGGATGGATCTCGTCGCCCGCGGCCGACGCGAGGACCACCTCCGCGTAGCTCGTGACCTCGAGCGTGCGCGGTGATCGCGAGCGATTGGTGATGTGCACACGCCGGACCTCGATATCGTCTTCGGGCGACACCACGATGTCGGTGTGCAGGTCGAAATCGAAGTCGCGGCGTCGAAACTCCGCGCGTCCCTCGGAGAAGATCGCCTCGTAGTTCTCTGCGCGCTTCAGCGTGGGTTGATAGGCGGTCGACCAGAATACCCCGCTTGTCTCATCACGCAGATAGCAGAAAGTACCCCAGCTGTCCGACGTGGTGTCCTCGCGCCATCGGGTCACCGCTATGTCCTTCCAACGGCTGCTGCCACCGCCGGCGTTGGTGACCATGACGTGATAGCGTCCGTTCGACAATAGCTGCACTTCCGGTATCGGCGTGGCCGGGGTGTTGATCACGCGTATCGCAAGCTCCGGCCCGGTCTGGGAGGCGCTGCGCTCTGAGATGGCGGCGCCATGCGTGTGAAGCGGCGATGCTCTGGGGACACGCTCCTGCAGCAGCAGCAGCGTCGCCGCAAGCAGCGGGTCGGACTCGAACCGTTTTTGCATTGGTTGTCCGAGGAGCACGTAGGCGCACGAGAGCAGGCTCATCGCCTGGTGATGCGCCATGTACGAACGGATCACAGCGTTCGACTCGCCGCGCCTCTGTCGCGTCGGCGTGTAGTCGATCGCCTCGAACAATCCCAGGTGCCCGGCCAACCCGCTGGTCGCCAGTCGCTGCAGGTTCAGGCATGCCGCCGCGGGAGCAACCATGAGCGCGAGGGCCGATGCGTAAGGCGCGACGACCAGGTCGTCAGCGAGTCCGCGCTTCAGTCCCAGGCCGGGGACGCCGAAGGCACGATACTGATAGTTGAGATGCACATCGACGGTGTTGTAGGCGCTCTCCGAAATCCCCCAGGGCACGCCCCGCTGCCTTCCGTAATCAATCTGGCGCTGCACCGCGGCGAGATAGGTCTGGTCGAGCAGGGAATTCCGGTACGTGGGCATCACCAGCAGCGGCATGAGGTATTCGAACATCGAGCCGCTCCAGGAAGCCAGGACCGGCTCGCCGCCCGCCGAGGTGAGCAGACGCCCGAGAGCGAACCAGCTCTCCTGCGGCAGCGCGCCCTGCGCGATCGCGACGAAATTGCACAAGCGCGCCTCTGACGCCAGCAAATCGTAGTGGCTTGCATCGCACCGGCGTTCGGAGACGTTGTACCCGATCACGAGTTGCCGGCGGAATGTGTCGAACAGGAAGTCGTAATCCATCGCGGCCAGCGCCGTGGTCTGCTGCGCGAGTTGGTCGATGACGCACATACGTTCCGCTGCGCGCCCGACGCCCAATGCGATCAGGGCCTGCACGCTCCCGTCCAAGGCTTCGTTCGCTGCAGCCGCTTCGTCACGGTTGCGTTCGACCACCGATAAGGTTGCGTTAACCGTTGCGAGGTCGCGCAGCGTCGGAATGCCGTTTCCGCCGGGGACGCACGGATCGCTCGGTATCGACGGAAGCTCGAGCCATGGCGCAAGATGCGCCAGCTCGTCACGCACATCCGCGCATTGCGTTGCGAGCGCGTGCGCCCAGCGGGCCGTTTCACTGGCGGGAACCGTCGTTGCGTCGCCGGTGAAGTACGTAACGGTGTCGGCCGCGCGCTCGGCCAGCACCTTGACCTGTTTCCACGCATCGGCCAGCGTCGCGGTCGGTGCGCTGCGCGCGACCCGCAGCGCAGCGTGGAATTGATCGAGCGAGGAGGCTCCCTCCGCGGAGGCGGCATCAATAAGGATCGCGAACGTGTCGGCCACGCCATCGAGCCATCGAGCGTTGATCACCGGGGCGTCGCAAAGCGCGACAAGTCCCGGCCGCAACGTCAGCAGGTGGCCGGCCAGGTTGCCGCTATCCACGGTCGAGACATACAAAGGCGCCAGCGGCAGGCGCGTTTGGGTGTCGTACCAGTTGTAGAAATGCCCGCGATAACGCTCCAGCGATCCCATCGTCTCCAGCGCCTGCGTGGTTCGCGTGACGAGCCGTCCGGCCGACAGATAACCGAAGTCATAAGCCGCGAGATCGGCCAGGAGAGCCAGCCCCATATTGGTCGGCGATGTCCGGTGCGCAATCTTCGTGTCCGGATGCTCCTGCACGTTGTCTGGCGGTAGCCAATGGTCCTCCGGGCCGACATACCTCTCGAAATACGCCCATGTCTTTCGTGCCAGCTTCCGAAGGAAATGGATCTGCTCGAGCGTGAGTTCGTTGCTCCATCGCGGGAGCGGACGACTGATCCACCAGGCGATGGCGGGCGAGGCACCCCAGAGCAGCAGGATCGGCGCGGCGAACATCAACGCCGCGGGATTCGTCAGCGAAATGCCCAGCCACGCAGCGGCGGCGATGGCCGGCGCAATCGCCATGGACCGATAGGATGCAAGGAGGTCGGTGCGGTCCCGATGCTCCAACGCCCGGTCCACGTCGCTCGATGGATTCCATTCCAGCAGCCGCCGCCGCGTAATCACCAAGCGCGCGAGCGTGCGGACGATGGCATCCACACAGAAATAGGCTTCATAGGGGAGGAACGCGAGCGTCAGGAGTGCGTGAGCGCCATGCCGCAGCCCATCGCCCTGCGCGGCGGCCATATGCTGCGCGAATGACACGTCTGCCGCCTTGCGAAGCACGTCACTGAGCGTCGCGATGACGAATGGCAGAACGACAAATGCGCTGACGATCGCCGTCCAGAACCCCGCCGGCGTCAGCACGGTCCATCCCAGGAGCAGCAACGCTGTGAGCGCGGCGGGGACGAGGCTGCGCCGCAGGTTGTCGAGCAACTTCCACTGCGACAGCATCGACAGCGGATTGCGCTCGCTGGACCCGTCGTGCGCCTTCACGCGCCGACGCAGCCATCCCACGAGCTGCCAGTCGCCGCGAATCCACCGGCGCCGGCGGGCCACGTCGGCGCTGTAGCGCGGCGGATATTCTTCGAACAATTCGACGTCGCTCAGAAGCCCGGCCCGGACGTAGCAACCTTCGAGCAGGTCGTGGCTGAGGATGCGATCCGCAGGCAAGCGTCCTTTCAGCGCACGCTCGACCGCATCGACGTCGTAGATGCCCTTGCCAATGAACGAGCCCTCGTCGAACAAGTCCTGGTAGACATCCGAAACCGTGCGGGTGTACTGATCGAGCCCGGGTTGACCTCCGTACAGGCGCGCGTAGCGTGACCTGTTCGTGCCCGGCAGGCTGACCGACACACGCGGCTGGAGGATGCCGTGACCCGAAGTGACGATCCCGCGACTCGCGCTGTTGTCCGGTTCATCGAAGCGGGGGGTGTTCAACGGATGCGCCATGGCGCCAATGAATTGCCGCGCGGCGTCGCGTGGCAATTGCGTATCGGTATCCAGCGTGATGACGTACTTGATCTCTGACAGAATTGCGGTTTCGCCGACGATCAGCGAAAAGTCGTCGGGGCCACCGCCGCGCAGGAACGCGTTCAGGTCGTCGAGCTTCCCACGTTTGCGCTCGTGACCCATCCAGGTGCGCGCTTGCGCATTCCAGCGTCGCGGACGATGGAACAGGTAGAACACGGTACCCGAGGCGCCTTGTTCGGCGACGGTGCCCTGGTCGGCGGCCAACCCGGGCTCGGTGCGACGGTACTTTCGATTCAGCGCTTGGATCCGTGCCTGGACGAGGGCGAGGAGGCCATCGTCGGGGGCCAGCGATTGCTCGGCTGCATCCGGAAAATCGGTCAGCAACGCGAAGTGCAGATGCTCATCGCGATTCGCCAGGAAGCGCACTTCGAGCGCTTCGATCAGGTCGTCGATGTTCTCGACGCTGCTGAGCATGCTCGGAACGACCACGAGCGTGCGCGCCCCCGCGGGAATGGCAGACGAGAAATCCATTCGCGGTAAGGCGCGGGGCGGCACCAGCAACGCGACGAGCCAATTCACGATCGTGACGGCGGGCTGGCTTGCGGCGAGCACTGCGAGCACGACGACCAGGGCCAGGATCGGCCGGCTCAGTCCGGCGGCGTAGGCGTTCGCTGCGAGGCCCGCGGTGATCAGGCCTGCAATCATCGCAATCGTGCCGAGATAGACAGGCAGCGGGAAGCGTCGTGCAATCCGGCGGCATGCTTCGACCATCGAGACGTCGACCGCGGCAATGCGCTCCAGCTCGAGCAAACCATGGTCGACCAGGTAATAACCGACGTGTGCCGATCGACCGTCGCGCCTCTCGCCTTCGGCGCTCATCCGTGCCAGCTCGATCGCCTTGCGGGCTACGTCTACCTCTTCGAGGCGACCCGCCCTGGCAATGCGCTCGATGGCATGCCGATAGTTGTCGCGCGTCGCGAATTCCATCCTTCCATAGACCGCGCCGGGATCCTGGCGCAGCACGCGCTCGACGACGCTCACGTCTTCTACGAACTCGTGCCAATCGATGGCGCTCAGCAGCCGCAGGCTGCCGATGCTGTTGCTGATCGAAATCTGCTCGGCGGCCTGTTGCTGGTTCTCGAGTCGAACCAGCTGCTCGATAGTGAGATGCAGTTCGGCGAGGCGCTGCTCGATCCATGTCAGCGCGAGCGCAAGCGCCGCGGTCTGCCCTTGCAGCCGTCGCGCAAGCTCCGCCACGAACGCGCTTCCGGTCGGGGGATCGGATCGCGCCATGTCGGCGATGACGAGGATGACGCTCTTCGGATCTCGCTCCGCGGTTTCCATCATCCGGTCCGCCCAACGGTTGGCAAGACCGCGTTCGGCTCTCCCCGCGGCGATTCGTACACCGGCGCGCCGCAGGTTCTCGATCAGCGCGAGTCGCAACATGATCGGGACGGCCCAGAGCTCTCCCAGCTGCAGAAACGTCACGGATTGATAGGCGGTCAGGAACCTGACCAGGCTGTCCGCGTCGAACCGTCCGTCGCCGTGGGAAATCGCCTCGAGCGCGAGGTCATACACCCGCGGCCGACCTGCCGACGGGCCGAGCGCCAAACGGGGCAGCTCGCGGGTGTAACCACGCGGCAGATGCCTCTTCGCCGTCGCGATCTGTTCTTCGATCAGGTGGAAGTTGTCGAGCAGCCAGTCGCCGGCGGGGCTGACACGCTCGTTCGCTCTTACCGCGGCAGCGAGCTCCTCGCAGACATTCACCAACGTGCTCTCGTTGGCGGCCAGCCGCGGAAGCAGAGCGTCGCGCGATCGGCGGTGGGTGATGCGATGCCGCGACGCGAGAATCTTGCCGTACCGCTCCATCTGGTCGGCAGTGAACAGCTCGGATCGGAGCGGCGGTTCCTCGGCGACAGGCCTGCCCGACAGGACACGAGCACGCAGTCGAGATCTGAAGCGGGTCAAATACTGGAAGGCAGACGCGCTACTCACCATCGATTGCACAGCCCTTTGCGTTTCGGTTGGCGATCGCTGGCATGGTCATTCCCGGCCTCCGCTGGCAAATCCACGATTCAGCGTGATGGCGCGTGACCCGACAGGCAAGGCGATGCGCGACACACGACCCGGATGCTGCGCCAAGACGACGCGTCGATGCTGCCGCGCAGCGGATACAGGCGCCGCAGATCGGAAGATCGCCGTCGGGAAGACGACGTCCCGCGCGGAGCGGACAGGCGTCGTCGCAGGCTATCCGCGCACGTTGCGGTGGTCGGTGCGGTGGCGCACACAACCCACCGATCGGCATGCGCAAGGATGTCAATGGCACCGCACGATCGAAGCGGGAGCAGGTGGACGTTGCACGCACGCCCCGCACCGATTCCCAATGGAGACGCTGCTATGTACGACAGCGCACATACAACGTCCGCCACCTGCCTTCAGAATGCAGGCGACTCCAGGTTACGTCGGCGTATACGAGTCAGCACTAGGTTTGCAGGTCTTGCCCCGAACATACGGGCTGGGTGCGGCGATCGCCATTCTTTGCGATTCCTTTGAGGGCCTTACAATGAAGATTCCAGTCGAAACGAAGCCGGCCCTTTGGGGTGTCGTCGGCGGAGCGATTCTCGCGACAATCGTCGGATTCACCTGGGGCGGATGGGTTACCGGCGGCAGGGCCGAAGCCGACGCAACGCAACGCGCCGACGCTGCAGTCGTCCTGGCGCTCGCGCCCGTCTGCGTCGAGAGATTCGAACGCGGTCCCGATGTCCCGGGCCATCTTGCGGCGCTCAAGAAGGTCGACTCGTGGTCGCAGGCCGATTTCGTCGAGAAGGGCGGCTGGGCAACGACCCCCGGATCCAAGGAAACGGGCCAAGTAGCGGCGGTCGCCAAGGCTTGCGCATCCTTGCTCGCGCCTGCGTAGCCCCGAAGTCGTTCACGGAATCGACCCGTACGGGTCACGCGCTGAACAAGGCGCGCACGGCCATCGTGCGCGCCTCGTGACGAGCCGATGCAGCGGCACGCTAGGCGCGGAAGCCCAGCATCGTCATTCGCCTCAGATAGTTATCCACGTCGCAGACAACCGGTCCAACGAGCAACACGGCCTTCTTCAGCTCGCCGACGCTGCAATTCAACATCACTGCCCAATAGCGGATGTCACCGCTATGTCGCAGATCGATTCTTCGGTAATCCTGATCGTACGACGCTCGACGTGGTTTTCGCATTGTGGACCTTTGAGCCGCGTGGACGCGACGCACCGGCTGGTGTTGGAAGTTTGGGGCGCACCCCGCTCTGCACAAGCAGCCTCGGGCTTGCTCCGCTCGCGAGACGCGTAGGCGACGGGTAAAGCGTCATGGCGAAAGCGGCCCGCCGTGGCAATGGCCGCGTCGCGAGCGCGTCAGCCTGTCGTCGCACCATGCACCGCCTTGCGGCGGCGCAGCTTCTCGACCGCGAACCGGGCCGCCGGCGTCGCCGTGTAGATCTCCATTTCCGCGAATTCATGGTCCTGCACGGGCGTGGTCGCGAGATCCGAGTACGGACGCTGATCGCGCTGGACCCGACGCAGAATTCGCCAGTGCTGCCAATACATGCGGGCGAACCGCGCATGCTTGATCAGCACGTCGCGAGCATAGCGAGGATAGAAGGCTGCCCGGCTCTCTACCGCAAACCCGGGACGGCGGTCGCGGCGGTACTTGCGCCGGAAAACGCCGCCTTCCAGCGGATGCACTTTCTCGATGCGCGGCACGGCGTGGAAGGTCAGCAGCTTGATCATCATGTTGCGCGGATCGTAACCCCACGTCTTGGCCCTGCGGATCACTTGCTCGACGTGCTCGGCTGAATAGTAAAGATCCCACGCCTTGCGATAGATGCCGAGCAGCTCGTCATCGGACATCCTGGGATGACGCGTGTTGACATGCGCGAGGTCGTATCGGTTCATGTCGCGCTCCATCTCGACGCCCCCGAGGTGGAGCTTCTTGTGATCGGCCGAGCCCGGCAGGGGCGTCAGGATGAAGAACTCGAGAAGATCGATGGGCAGCTCGCGCTGGATTATGGCGATGTCCCGCTCGATCGATGCGGGCGTGTCGCCCGGGAATCCGAGGATGTAGCCGGCGTAGGTGAGCGCACCGGCGCGGTGCCAGGCTTGCAGCATGGCGCGATACTCGGTGATCTGATTCTGGCCCTTGCGCGCCTCTTTCAGGGCGTCGGGGTTGATGCTCTCCAGGCCTATGAATACGCGGTTGACTCCCGCGCGCCCGGCCTTTTCCACAAAGCCGCGGATCTTGTGCGACATCGTGTCGACCTGCGCGACGACGTAGATGGCCAAGCCTTCCTGCTCGCGCATCTTTATCAGGCGGTCGAAAATCGGCTGCCAGTTCTGATTGCGCGCGAGATTGTCGTCGGTGATGAAGAAGTTGTGCACCCCTTGCGCGAGGTTCGCGCGCACCAGCCGCTCGACGTCGTCCGCGCTGCGCGAACGCGACTTGCGGCCCTGTACGTTGATGATCGTGCAGAAGCTGCACAGGAACGGACACCCGCGGCCGGCATCGAAGCTCGTTCGTGTGCCGCTCGTGCGCCGCACGACATCGAGCGGCAAGTAAGGCACGGCAGCGTTCTCCAGGCCGGGAAGATCCTTCATGTAATTGCTGAGCAACGGCAGGTCGCCACGATACGCGGCTCGCAGGACGTCCTCGAGCCGCCCCTCCGCTTCGCCGGCGAACAGCGCAATGCCGAGGTCCATCGCTTCCTGCAGATCGGGGGGCACGTCCGGCAGCATCGCAAGGCAACCGCTGACATGAAAGCCGCCGATGCAGACCGGGATACCCGCTGCGCGCAGCGGGCGCGCGATATCGATGGCGCGAGGGAATTGGTTGGTCTGCACGCCGACCAGGCCGACCAGTCCGCGGCCTCCGCACTCGCGTATCTGGCGGACGATGCGGTCCGGACGGATGCGCGTGTTGGTCTCGTCCCATGCGGTGATGCGGATGTCGACGCGGTCTCCGAGCACGTGCCGCTCTGCACAGTCGAGGGCAAGGCCGTACAACGCCGCCAGCGTGTTGGCCGGGATGGACGAGCGCGCCCACTGGATGACGTAGCCATCGTCGTCGTAGTGCGACGGCTTGATCAGGAAGAGATGGAACACTTCGGTTGCGGTCGTGGTGCTGGCTGGCATTGCGGGCTCTCGGTTGCGGTCGACGCGACGGGGCGGACTATCGGGCCCCGGGGCTCAGCGTACACCCTCGGCACCCACCGTGCCACTTCGCCGGCGCGGAATGCGCTTTGATCCAACATTCGGAAGCGCGCTTCAACCCAGCGCGCGGGTGCCCGAGCGTGGGGTACCGAACAAACGCGAAGAACGCTTCGGGACGCGAAGCTGCCGAAGCCCACCATTGGGTCCGTCTGCGTCTATGCTGTGCGGGTTCGAATGCCTCGCTCTCGGTCAGCCCGGGTGCGCTACGGCTTCAGGTTCGCCGCCTTCACGATCTTCCCCCACTTCGCTTCCTCGCGCGCCATGTAGGCGCCGAACGCCTCGGGCGTGCCGCCGACCGGCTCGTAACCGAGGTCGGCGAGCTTTGCGCGGACGTCGGGCGCGGCGAGGATGCGGTTGATCTCGGCATTGAGTCGCGCCACGATCGGCGCGGGCGTTGCAGCGGGCGCGACGACGCCGTTCCACGACGTCGCTTCGTAGCCGGGCAGCCCGGCCTCGGCGACCGTCGGGAGGTCGGGGAACAAGCTCGAGCGCTTCGGCGATGTCACTGCAATCGCCTTCAGCTTGCCCGCCTTGATGAACGACAGCACCGCCGGCGGATCGCAGAACTGATAAGCGACGTCGCCCGCGAGCATTGCCGTGGTCGAAGCCGCCGCGCCCGTGTACGGAATGTGCACGACGTCGATGCCCGCCATCTCGTTGAACAGCACGGCTGCGAGTTGATTGAAGACGGCGCTCGACGCGAAGTTCAGCTTGCCCGGCTGCGCCTTCGCGAGCGCAATCAGCTCCTTCACGCTGTTCGCCGGCACCGACGCGCCCTCCGTCAACACCTGCGGCACGGTCATCATGAGCACGATCGGCGCGAAATCGCTGTTCTTGAACCCGGCGTCGGGATAGAGGGTGGGATTGATCGCGTGCGTTCCCGAGTAGGCGAAGGCGATGGTGTAGCCGTCCGGCGGGGCGTGCGCCGCGGCAGCGGCGCCGATGTTGCCCGATGCGCCTGCGCGGTTGTCGATGACCACCGGCTTGCCGAGCGCGTCGGCCAGTCGTGCGCCGATCAGCCGCGCAACGATGTCCGCGCCGCCCCCCGGCGCGAAGGGCACGATGAACTTGATCGGCCGTGACGGCCACCCGTCGGGCAGCGATTGCGCCAGCGCGAACGGTGCGGCCATTGCCAGAGCGAGCGCCGCGAAACTGCGAAGCAAACGCGTCATGTCGGTTCCTCCTCGTGTTGAACTCTAGCAGCGCTCGCTGCACGACTCCACTGGGTTGCAGCTTCAGAACCAGGCGTCCTGCATGTCGGCGCAGGTCGCATTGCGCTCGGCCACGACGCGCAGCCACGCAGCGGTTTTCGGTAGCTCGTAGTCGAAGAAATAGCGCGTGGCCATGCGCTTCCCGCGGAACAGGTCGCTCCGAGCCTGCGACGATGCCGCGGCCGCGACGTCCAGCCACATCCAGGCGATCACGGTGTGACCGAACGCCTGCATGAACGGCGTCGCGTTGGCGAGGGCGAGGCGGCTATCCTCGTCGGACCATGCGCTGCGCGCCGCGGCGTCGACGTCCTGCGCGGCCGCGAAGAGCGCGTGCGCCCACGGCGCGAGCGACACGTCGCGACGTGCGCGTTCGCACGTTGCCTCGACGCGCGCGCGCCATGCGGCCATCGCACGTCCGTCCGCAGCCCGCACCTTGCGCCCGAGCAGGTCCAGCGCCTGGATGCCGTGCGTGCCTTCATGGATCATGTTGAGCCGGTTGTCGCGCCAGTACTGCTCCACCGGAAAATCGCGCGTATAGCCGTACCCGCCCAGAACCTGGATCGCCAGGCTGTTCGCCTCGAGGCACCACTCGCTCGGCCAGCTCTTGGCGATCGGCGTCAGCAGGTCGAGCAAGAGGGCGGCGTCCGCGGCGCAACGCTCGTCGCCGGCACGTCGGTCGTCCACGAGGCGCGCGCAATAAAGGCACAGCGCGAGCGCACCTTCGCAGTACGCTTTCTGCGCGAGGAGCATGCGCTTGACATCCGCGTGCTCGATGATGCGCACCTGCGGCGAAGACGGGTCGCTGCCGCGCATCCGCCCCTGGAGACGCGTGCGCGCGTACTCGAGCGACGCGACATAGCCCGCGTAGCCCGTCATCGCCGCACCGAGTCCGATGTCGATGCGCGCCTCGTTCATCATGTGGAACATGAGCGCCAGGCCTTCGCCCGGCGCGCCGACCCGATAGCCGGCCGCCCCGTCGCGCTCGCCGAGGTTCAGCAGCGTGTTCGGGATACCGCGGTAGCCGAGCTTGTGATTGAGGCCGGCGAGCGCAACGTCGTTTCGCTCGCGTGTGGCGTGGCCCGCGCCATCCAGCAGGAGGCGGGGAACGATGAAGAGCGAGATCCCCTTCACGCCGGCTTGCGGCCGCCCATCGCTGCCCGGGGTTTTCGCGAGGACCAGGTGCACGATGTTCTCACCAAGGTCGTGCTCGGCGCCCGAGATCCACATCTTGTGGCCCCGCAGGCGATAGCGCGGCCCGAGCGGATCGAGCTCGTAGTCCTTGCCGTCGGGGAGGGCAATCGTCGTGATGTCGCCGAGACTGGAGCCTGCCTGCGGCTCGCTCAGCGCCATCGTGCCGAAAAGGCGGCCTTCGATGGCGGGGCGCGCGAATGCCTCGCGCTGCCGCTTCGTGCCGTGCGCGAGAATGAGGTTGGCATTGGCGTACGTCAGCATGCCGAACGCGTGCAGCGACACGCTTGCCATGGCGAAAAACGCGTTCGCCGCCATGTCGATGACGTACGGAAGCTGCATGCCGCCCGCGTCGTAGTCGTGCCCCGCCGCGAGAAGCCCCGACTCCGCGTACGCGCGCAATGCATCGGCCGTGGTCTGCGGCAGCCGCACGCCGCCGCCGTCGAACCTTGGCTCCTCGACATCCGCCGCGCGATTGGCCGGCGCGAAGCGCTCGCGTGCGATGCGCTCGCTGCTGTCGAGCAGCGCGTCGAACGTGCCGCGCGAGTGCTCGGCGTAGCGGCGGCGCGACGTGAGCGCCTCGACGTCGAGCCAGCGATACAGCAGGAAATCGAGCTCGTCGCGCAGGCTCGCCATGACCCGTACGCTAGAGCGAGCTCGCGAGATGGCCGCCGTCGACTGCGATCGTCTCGCCAGTGATGTAACGGCCGGCGTCGGACGCGAGCAGCAGCAGCGCACCGTCGAGGTCGCCCGGCGCGCCGAAGCGGCGCTGAGGGATGCGCTTCACGAGCGCGTCGCTGAGCCCCAGCTCGACGAAGGCCTGATGCATGTCCGTCTCGAAATTGCCGGGCGCGAGCGCGTTCACGCGGACGCCGTGCCGCGCGAGCTCGATCGCCATGACCTTGGTCAAATGGATGAGCGCCGCCTTGGATGCGGAGTAGCTCGACAGGTGCGCACCGGGCCTCAAGCCGGCCGTCGAGGCGACGTTGATGATCGCGCCCCGGCGGTGCCGCGCCATGCGTCGCGCCGCGCGCTGCGACACGAAGAACGCACCGCGCAGGTTGGTATCGAGCACCGCCTCGTAGTCCTCAACCGTCTGCTCGAGGAACGGCCGCAGCACGATGACCCCGGCGCAATTCACGACAATGTCGACCGGCCGGCCGAGCGCGCGCTCGACCGCGTCGAGCGCGGGGTCGATCGCATCGACATCGCGCACGTCGAGGGGCACGGCCACCGCAGTGGCGCCCGTGGCGCAAAGCCGCGCGGCGCGGTCGTCGATGAGGTCCTTGCGGCGTGCGGCGAGCGCAACCGCCGCGCCGGCGGCGGCCAGCGCCGCGGCGATCTGCACGCCCAAGCCGCTCGATGCGCCGGTCACGAGCGCCGTGCGTCCCTCGAGCGAGAACAAGCCTTGCGCCATGCGAGTGGTCGGCGAAGTCCGGGCGGTTCGACAAATGGCATTGTCCGACAATCTGATTGTACCGCCGACCCGGATCGTGGTACAACGAGCCATCGCCGCCCGAAGAGGGAAGCCTCCCCCGTGCCCGCGCCCGCCGTCTTCCAGAAGCTCGACATCGCGCCTGCCTATCGCCAGGTCGCCGATGCGGTCGAGCAGATGATCACCTCGGGCCGCTTGTCGCCGGGCGACTGGCTGCCGACCGAAGCCGATCTCGCAGCGCAGCTCGGCGTCAATCGCTCGACGGTGCGTGAGGGCCTGCGGGCGCTCGAGCACGGCGGCCTCGTCCGGCGCGACGGCAAGCGTCTGAAGGTCGCGATCCCGCATTACATGGAGCTCGCGTCGCGTGCGTCGCGCGCGCTCGTCATGCACCAGGTGACGTTCCGCGAGCTGTGGGAAGCCTCCGAGGGCCTCGAGACGATAACCGCCGTGCTGGCAGTGGAGCGCATCAGCGACGAAGGCATCGCCGCGCTCGATGCCAACGTCAAGGAGATGCACAAGCGCCTCGCCGACATCGACAGCGTCGTGTCGCTCGACATCGAGTTCCACGACCTGCTCGCCGAGGGCGCGGACAACCGCGCGCTGTCGCTCGCACGCGAGCCGATCAGCCTGCTCTTCTATCCGGCCGGCAGGAAGATCCTCTCGCGCCTCAATACGCAGAAGCGCATCCTCGACGCGCACCGGCGCATCCTCGCGCTGATCCGCCGGCGGGACGTCGAAGCGGTGCGCACGTGGATGGCACGGCACATGGCGGACTTCAGGCGTGGCTGGTCGCGCACCGGCCTCGACATCGACAGCGCGGTGGACAGCGGGACGTGAGCGATTTGCCTGGCGCGATCGGTGCAACGGCCGACGACGTCATCGTGACGAGCGTCGCAGGCGGCGTCGCGACCGTCACGCTGAATCGACCCCGACAGCGCAATCCGCTCGACTGGCGCACCGTTCGGCGGCTGGGCGAGGCCGTGGGCGATTTCGAGCGCGACCCGCGCATCGACGTCGTTGTCGTGCGCGGCGCGGGCGGCAACTTCTCGGCTGGCGGCGACCTCAAGGGCTACGTCGACCTGTACCGCGATCCGCCGGGGTTTCGGCAATTCCTGGTCGACTTCCATGCGATGCTGGATGCGATCGAAGCGTCGTCGAAGGTCTATGTCGCCGTCGTCGACGGCTATTGCGTTGCGGGCGGCCTCGAGCTGCTGCTCGCCTGCGACATCGTTCTCGCCGCCGAATCGGCCCGCATCGGCGACGCGCACGTCGCGTTCGGCCAACTGCCCGGCGCGGGCGGGTCGCAGCGCCTGCCACGCGCCGTCGGTCCCTTGCGCGCGCGTTACCTCATGCTCACCGGCGACATCGTCGACGCGGCGGAAGCCGAACGGATCGGGCTTGCGTCGAAGGTCGCGACCAACGCCGCGCTCGCGGGCGTGCTCGACGACGTCGTGGGGCGCGTGAGCCGCGCAAGTCCGCTCGGCCGCAAGGGCATGAAACACCTGCTGCGGGTGGCGTCGCGAAGCGCGCTCGACGACGGCCTGCGCACCGAGCTCGACTACGTCTGGCGCTACGCCACCACGTCGCACGATGCCACGGAGGGTCTCGCAGCTTTCGGCGAGAAGCGCCCGCCGCGCTTCACCGGAGAGTGACGCGGACCATGTGGAACCTGCGCGACAAGTACGCCATCGCGGGCATCGGGTACACCCGGTTTTCCAAGCGCTCGGGCGTGACCGTTCTCGAGCTTGCGACCGAGGCCTGCCGCAAGGCATGCGACGACGCCGGCGTCGACCCGCACGAGGTCGACGGGATCATCAGCTACCACTTCGGCGACTCGGTGCCGTCGATGTCGGTCGCCACCGCGCTCGGGCTGCGCAACCCGCGATACGTGGTCGAGTTCTCGTCGGGCGGCAACGCCGCCAATCTCATCACGCTGACCGCGACAGCGGTGATCGAGGCGGGTCTCGCCCGGAATGTCCTCTGCTTCCGCGCAATGAATGGCCGCTCGGGCTTTCGCCTCGGCGGGAGCCGCGAGCTCGCGGCGCACGGCGTGACGCAATACACCGCGCCCTATGGCTGGATCACGTATCCGCAGGCGATGGCGATGTGGTGCCGGCGGCACATGATCAAGTACGGCACGACGAAGGAGCAGCTCGGCGCCATCGCCATCACGGTGCGCGAGCACGCGCTCGCCAACGAGCGCGCGATGGTGCGCAAGCCGCTGACGCTCGACGATTACCTCGCGGCGCGCCCCATCGTGGATCCCTTCGGGCTCTACGACATCTGCCTCGAGAGCGACGGCGCGTGCGCGGCCCTCATCACTTCCGCCGAGCGTGCGAAGGACCTGCGCAAGCCACCGGTCTACATCATGGGCGGCGCTTACGGCGGCGGGCCGAACCAGGGCGAGGACCTGTTCGACGCGATACGCTGGCCCGATCTCGCCGAGAACTTCTGCAGGTACATTGCCGAAGATCTCTGGCGCAGCGCCGGCGTGGGACCACGCGACGTCGACGTCGCGCAGATCTACGACTGCTTCACGTACAGCATCGTGATGGCGCTCGAGGGACTCGGGTTCTGCAAGCCGGGCGAGGCGGGGGACTATGCTCGGAGCGGGGCGTTGCGGCGTACCGGCGAGCTGCCCACCAACACGCATGGCGGATTGCTGTCCGAGGCGTACATTCACGGCTTCAATCATGTCGTCGAAGCCGTCGAGCAGCTGCGCGGCGAGTCGCGAGAACGGCAGGTTCCGGGCGCGCACGTCGCCCTCACCACCGCGGGCGCGATGACCTGCGGCAGCGCGATGGTGCTGCGCAATTGACCGCGAAGCCCTCACCGGTCGTCGATCATCTCTCCGAGCCGTTCTGGCGCGGATGCCGCGAGGATCGGCTCCTGATTCAGGCGTGCGACGCGTGCGCCACACCGCGTTTTCCACCGGGGCCGCTCTGTCATGCGTGCGGAAGCGATCGGTCACGCTGGATCGAAGCGAGCGGGCGCGGCCGCGTCTACAGCTGGATCGTCGTGCGCCACCCCATCCCGGCGGAGATCTACGCGAGCGAGGTGCCCTATGTCGTCGCGCTGGTCGAGCTCGACGAAGGTGTTCGCATGCCGACGAACCTCGTGGGTTGCGCGCCGGAAGCCCTGACCGCGGACATGCGCGTCGAGGTGTGCTTCCGTGACGTCGGCGACGTGCGCCTCCCGCAGTTTCGACCGGTGGAGCGTGAGGCGCTCGCGTGAGCCGCGCATCCGCGACGCTTGCACGCTACGATGCGCTGTCGCGCGACGACCTTCGCGCGCTGATCCTCGATCGCTTGCAGCGTCAGCTCGCGCGGGTGAACGGCTGCAGCGCGTTCTACCGCGACAAGCTTCGCAGTGCCGGTACGCGGCCCGAGCAGGTCAGGAGCCTCGACGACTTCGCGCGCGCCGTGCCCGCGTCCAACAAGGCCGACTTCCTGCGCGACCAGGAGGCGCATCCCCCCTTCGGCACGCGACTGTGCGTTCCCGAGCGCGCGGTCGCGCTGGTCAACATGACCGGCGGCACGTCCGGGCAGGGCCAGGAAATCTACGGCCGCACGCACCACGACATCGCGCTACAGGGCTTCCTCCACTACCTGCCGTGGTACATGGCGGGCCTGCGTCCGGGGCATACCGCGCTCAACTGCGTGCCGCAGGGGGGCCTCACGACCGGCGGCTGGGGACCGCCCGAAGGCTTTCGCGTGGCGGGCTCGATTGCCGTCAATGCGCCGGTCGCGTTCAGCACCGAGGCAAAAGTCGACCTTGCGCTTCGGTTCCCTTCGCTGAACTTCATCTACGCATCCACGAATTTCCTGCATACGATCAGCGACGCGATGCGGCGCCGCGGACTCACGCCGTCGCAGTCGTTTCCCGCCATGCAGGGGATCCTGATCGCGGGCGAGGGCTATCCGACGGCGTGGGCGCACGCGATGTGCCGATACTGGGGCTGTACCGTGCACGAGGGCTACGGGAGCACGCAGGGCGCCGGCTTCATCGCGGCGACCTGCACGAAGGGCGCCGCGCGCGACGACGGCAAGCCCGGTCACCTGCACGCGTTCGAGTGGGAGAATTATGTCGAGGTGATCGACCCCGTGACCGGCCGTCACGTCGCGCCGGGCGAGGAGGGCGAAATCGTGCTCACCAATCTCAGCGTGCTCGGCTCGCCGGTCATCCGCTTCGCGACGGGCGACAAGGCGCGCCTGCTGCCGCCGGAGTCGTGCGGCTGCGGGCGTTCCTGGACCTGCATCGAGGCGGGTACCATCAGTCGTTACGACGACATGATGAAGATTCGCGGGAACAATGTGTGGCCGGCCACGGTGGACAGCGTCGTGTTCTCGCATCCCGAAGTCGCGGAATACGTCGGACGCGTCTACGTCGACGAGCAGGGCCGCACGGAGGTCGAGATCCGCTACGCGACGCGCTCGGGCGCCACCGAGGGTGAAGCGGTCGAAGCCTTGACCGCGACGATGGCGAGCCGCATCAAGAGCAGGACCAACGTCACGATGCGGCTTCGACCGGTGCCGCGCAGCGAGCTGCCGACCTTCGAGTACAAGGCCCGCCGCTGGACCGATGAGCGCAGGCAGGGCTACGCCCGGCAGGTGACGCGCACATGATCGACGACCATCCCGACCGGGCGCGCATCGAAGCCGCGTATCGCGCCGCCGTGGCGCTGCGCGATTGCGCCGATCCGCTGCTGGCCGGCCAGATCGAGGGCGTGATCGGACGCCTGAGCGCGCTGCTCGTCGCCATTGGCGCGCCGGTGCCCGACGACGCGTTGCCGCCCGACCGATGACGTTCCCGTCGATGCGACTCGATGGCAAGGTGGCCATCGTCACCGGCGGCGGCGGCGGCCTCGGCACCTTGGCCTGCTGTGCGTTCGCCGAGGCGGGTGCCGACGTCGTGGTTACCGCCCGCCATCTGGACCGATGCGAGGTCACCGCACGCAAGGTCGAGGCCTGCGGGCGCAAGGCGCTCGCCGTCGCCACGGACGTCACCGACAGCGACCAGGTGCGCGCGCTCGTGGACGCGACGCTCGACACGTTCGGTCACGTCGACATCCTGTTCAACAACGCGGGCATCACGTCACCGCGCTCGATGGAGGACAGCAGCGAGGAGGAGTGGCTGCGCGTCATCGACGTGAACATCAAGGGAACGTTCCTGTGCACCAAGGCGGTCGTCCCCGCCATGAAGGCACGAGGCGGCGGCACGATCGTCAACATGGGATCGATCCTGTCGCGTGCCGGGATGGCGAACCGCAGCGCCTATTCGGTGAGCAAGGCCGGCATCGCGAGCTTCACGCGATCCATGGCGTTCGAGCTCGGACCTTACGGCATCACCGTGAATGCGATCGGCCCGACCGTCATCGTCACGGACCTCAACCGCGAGCTGGTGCGCACGCAACCGCAGCTCTACGACGCGCTCCTCGCGCGGACGCCGCTGAAGCGCCTGGGCGAGCCCCAGGACATCGCGGGCGCGCTGGTCTTCCTCGCGTCACCTGCCGCGCGCTTCATCACCGGGCAGATCCTGTTCGTGGACGGCGGCTACTCGGCCGGATGAGCGAAGCGCTGCCCGCCGACGCGCTGGAGAGGTACTTGACCGCGCACGTGCCGGGCGACTGGCGCGACTTGTCGATGCGCCAGTATGTCGGCGGGCAGTCGAATCCGACGTTCTTCGTGAAGGGCCGCGGCGGCGAGGCGGTGCTGCGCAAGCAACCCGCCGGCCGCCTGCTGCCTTCGGCACACGCCGTGGATCGTGAGTACCACGTGATGCAGGCGTTGGACGGAAGCGGCGTTCCCGTGCCGCGGATGCTGCACTACTGCACCGATGCATCGGTCATCGGGACGCCGTTCTATCTGATGGAGCACGTGCAGGGCCGTGTCAATCGCGACGCGCTGGTCGAGTCCGCGTCGCCGCAAATGCGCGCCGCGATGTACGACGCGATGAACGAGACGCTCGCGCGGCTGCACACGGTGGACCCGGTCGCACGCGGCCTCGGCGACTACGGCCGCGCCGGGAACTACTTCGCGCGGCAGATCGACCGCTGGTCGCGTCAATACCGCGAGAGCGAGACGCACACCATCGCGGCGATGGACGAGCTGATGCGAAGGCTGCCCGGCATGGTGCCGCAGGACGATCGCGCGAGCATCGTGCACGGCGACTACCGCATCGAAAACCTCATCTATCATCCATCGCGGCCCACGGTGGTCGCCGTGGTCGACTGGGAGCTCTCGACGCTCTGTCATCCGCTCGCGGACCTCGCGTACAACTGCTTCGTGTACCGGCTGCCGCGGCACGCCTTCGGCGGCTTGCAGGGCGTCGATCTCGCCGCGTACGGCATCCCGTCGGAAGCCGAATACGCGGCGCGCTACATCGAGCGCACCGGCATTCGACCCGCGGCATCGTGGGGCTTCTACATCGCGTTCTCGCTCTTCCGCCTGGCGGCGATCCTGCAGGGTGTGCTCCGCCGGGCGCTCGACGGCAATGCGAGCTCGCCCGATGGCGTGCAAAGGGGCGGCCTCGCGCCGCTGTGCGCGGAGACCGCGCTTGCCGCACTGGATGATTCGCCGAAGGTGGAATGAATGAAGAACGTGAGCGCGCTTCGCGAGCGATTCGAGCGGTTTTTCGCCGACCACGTCGTCCCGGCCGAGCGCGTTTACTACGAGCAACAGGTGGCGCTGCAGGACCGGTGGGTTCCACCGCCCATCCTCGAAGAGCTCAAGGCGAAGGCCAGGAGCGCCGGATTGTGGAACCTGTTCCTTCCCGGCAGCGAATACGGCGCGGAGCTCACCAATCACGAGTACGCGCCCTTCTGCGAGACGATGGGCCGCATTCTCTTCGCCGCGGAAGTGTTCAATTGCTCCGCGCCCGACACCGGGAACATGGAAGTGCTCGCGCGCTACGGCACGCAGGAACAGAAGGATCGCTGGCTCGTGCCGCTCCTGGCCGGCGAGATCCGCTCGTGCTTCGCGATGACCGAGCCGGGCGTTGCATCGTCGGACGCGACGAACATCTGCAGCACGATTCACCGCGACGGCGACGACTATGTGATCAACGGGACGAAGTGGTGGACGTCCGGCGCACCGGACAAGCGTTGCAAGATCGCGATCTTCATGGGCAAGACGGATGCATCGGCGCCGCCGCATCGGCAGCAATCGATGATCCTGGTGCCGCTCGATACGCCCGGGGTGCACGTCCGCCGCAGGCTCACGGTGTTCGGCTACGACGACGCCCCGCACGGGCATGCGGAGATCGCGTTCGAGGACGTGCGCGTGCCGGCGGGCAATCTCCTGCTCGGCGAAGGACGCGGATTCGAGATCGCCCAAGGCCGCCTCGGCCCCGGGCGCATTCATCATTGCATGCGCCTCATCGGTCTTGCCGAGCGCGCGCTCGAGCTCACGTGCGAGCGCGCGCGCAATCGCGTCGCTTTCGGCAAGCCGCTGGCCGAGCACGGCGGCATGCGGCAGGAGATCGCGCGAAGCCGCATGGAGATCGACCAGGCGCGCCTGCTCACGCTGCACGCGGCCCGGATGATGGACGAGGTGGGCAACAAGGCGGCGCGCGCCGAGATCGCGATGATCAAGGTGGTCGCGCCGCGCATGGCATGCCGCGTCGTGGATCGAGCGATCCAGGCGCACGGTGGCGCGGGTGTTTCGTCGGATTTCTTCCTGGCGGCCGCGTACTCGCTCGCCCGTGCGATCCGCCTTGCCGACGGCCCGGACGAGGTGCACATGGATGTGATCGCGCGGATCGAGCTCGCCAAGGACTCTCCCGGCGCGCGAGGTCAGTCCGACTGACGACGCGCCGTCGCGGCGTGCTCCGCGGCTAGCAGGCCGAACACCACCGCGGGCACGAGCCCGCCGACGTACGCGGCATCGGGTCCGCCTTCGAGGCCGCCGCAGGTCGCGCCCGCGGCGTACAGCCCGGGAATCGGGCGATCGCGCGTGTCGAGCACGCGCGCGTGCTCGTCGACGGCCACCCCACCCATCGTGTGCGTGATGCCGGCGCACGCGGGCGCAGCGTAGAAGGGCGGCGTGGCGAAGGGCATCGCGCCATACTTGGCGCGTCGTGCGTCGATCGAATGATCCATGGACGCGTGTCCGAGGCTGCGCGATCCGATCGCGTGGCGCAAGGCGTCCGGCGGCAAGCCAGCCTTCCGCGCGAGCGTCGGCATGTCCCGCGCCGCGTGCAGCGTCCCGCCGCGCTCCACGAGATTCGGGTTCGGCGGACAGAAGAAATCGCGGCCGGCCGAGCGCCACATCGCATCGTCGAACACGACCATCCCGATGCCGGTGCCGTGCCGCGCGAGCGCGTTGGCCATGGCATGCGGGCCGCGTCCCTCGTCCACGAATCGCTTGCCGTCCATGCCGACGATCATGCCGGTGGTCGCGAGAAGATCGAGGAACGGAAACGGCGACAGTCCGTCGCGGTTCAGACTGTCCGCGCTCAGCAGGTGACCGTAGAACGCCTCCATCCCGACGAGCCGCGCGCCGGCCGCTTCGGCGAAGCGTATGCCGTCGCCGTACGCGGAGCCGGGGCCTCGCAGCTTGAGCGACTCGGGGTGCGGCGTGACGAATCGGCGCAGCATGTCGCGATTGCCATGAAAGCCGCCGTCCGCGAGGACGACGGCGTCCGAATCGAGAATGCGGTCGTCGACCTCGACGGCGATGCACCGCCCGTTGCGCACCACGAGTCCCGTCGCGCGCGCGCCGCGAATCAGCGCTCCGCCACTGCGCTCAATGCGCGCTTCGAGCTCGACCATCACGCGGTCCGGGCCGAGGTCCCTCCAGGCGAAGCCGTTGCTCGCATAGAAGCCTGCAGGCGACAGGATGCGATCCTTCCAGCCTTCGTCGGGCTCGATGCGCGTGTATTGCGCGCCGCAGCTCGCGAGCCACTCCGTGGCGCGTGCCGCATTGCTCGCGAGCGCCCGGGCCGGGCGTGGCTGGGCACACCCGCGCGTGGCGTCGGCGATGGCATGCTCGAGCGCGGACGGCTCGGTGCGCACGCTGCGAAAGGCGACATGCAGGATGCCGCCGTTGACGCGCGATGCGCAAAGATGACGGGGATCGTCCGAGCACTCCAGCACCGCTGCACGCGCGCCGAGCTCCAGCGCGCGGAGGCCGGCCGTCAAGCCCGCAAGGCCGCCGCCGATGGCAACGAGGTCGAAACGCTCGGGGCTCACGCGCCTGCCGTGCGCTCAGGCAGGTCCCCGCCGCGCCAATCCCAGCGCAGCGCGGCGGCGCATCCCGCGAGCTCGTCGATCTGCAACGCGGCGATTGCGGCTGCCATTTCGTTCAGCTCGGAGGCCGGCGGCATGAGATAGGGCTTGCGCAGGCCGCCACGCCCGCCCGGCAGATCGAGGACCTTCATCGCCATCTTGACCCAGCGCGCCGTCGAGGGTGCCCATCGATTCACGATGCTGGAAAGGCGCGTCAGGCGCGCTAGAGCATCGCCGGCGCCGTTCACATCGCTCGCCGCGGTCCGCTCCACCAGGGCGCGGCAAAGCTGCGGCACGAGGTTCGGCTCCGCGGCCAGAAAGCCGCGTGCGCCGAGCGCGTAGCCTTCGATCGCATTGGCGAGTCGCACGTTGAGCGCGACTCGCGAAGGCAGCGCGTCGCGCAATTCCACGAAGTACGAAAGCGGCGCGCCGATCACGTTGACGGCGACCACCTGGGGGTAGTCGCGGGCGAGCTTGGCGAGCAACGCCACGGGCGCCATGTAGCCGGCGTAAACATGCACCGAGAGCGCGACCGGATGGTCGATGAGGGACAGAAGGTCGTCGTAGTACGCCTGCTGCTCCGCCGTCGTCGGCCGCATGGCATGTCCAGCGTCCATCGGATACAGCTGCACGACATCGACCTGCGCTTCGACTGCATGACGCGCGAGCTCCAGCATCGCGGCGGCGGTGCGCGGCTCGGGCGGATTCGCATGCACCGGTACGCGCCCGCGGCATTCCTCGACGCCGATGTCGTAGATGCGACGCAGCTCCTGCGGCTGCAACGCGTGGCCTTCACCGGCGCCGCCACTGCCGAGATAGACGCCGACGCCGGCGGCAACCATGCGTCTGAGATGCGCGCGGAGCGCGGCCTCGTCGATCCCGCCGTTCGGGGTGAACGGCGTCGCGGCCATGCAGAAGACGGTTGCCATTGCACGCCTGTCAGGAAGCCATGTCAGTCGATTGTCGGACGATCCGACCAGTATAGTGGCCGCTTGCGACGACGGTCAACGCGAGCACTCCGGTCCTGCGCGCTCGCGCGTGCGCGTCGGTCACGCACGGTCATTGTCGCGACGCGCGTGCTGCAGGAGCGCGACCAGCTCGGGAACGAATCGATCGGGTCCGGTCTCATCGACGGCGCCTGCGAACGTCTGCAGCACCGCGGCCGCGATGCTCCGTGCGGCGCCGGCGTCCTCGGCCATCGTGTGGTAGTAGCCGAGGTCCTTGCGTGCGTTGCCCATCGCAAAACGCAGCCCGGACGAATCCCCGCCGACGAGATAGGGCGCGAGGCGCTTCAACGCCGTGCCCCCGCCGCCGCCGCTCGCCAGGACTTCGATGAAGACCTGTGGCGCGATAGCCGCGTCGAGTGCGCATGCGGCGGCTTCCGACAGCAATGCGATCGTCCCGAGCGAGACGAAGTTGTGCAGCAGCTTCATGCGATGCCCCGACGCGACGGGCCCCACGTGCGTGATGTTCTCCGCGAAGCAGCGCAGCACCGGCAGGCATTGCTCGAACACGTCGCGCTCGCCGCCGACCAGCAGGTTGAGCCGGCCTTCCGCGGCCTCCTTCGGCGTGCGCGTCATCGGCGCATCGAGAAAGCGGCCTCCTGCGTCGTGCACGGCAGCCGCCACGCGTTGCGTCGACGTTGGAACGGCCGTGGAGCAGTCGATCACGATCTCGTCCCGTCGCAGGCCTTCGAGCACACCGTTCGCGCCGAGGACGACCGCCTCGACCTGCGGCGTGCCCGTAACGCACAGGATGACGAGGTCGGATTCGGCGGCCACGTCACGCGGTGTGGCTCGCGTGGTCGCGCCACCCGCAAGCAGCGTTTCGAGCGGCTGGTTGCCGCCGTGCTCGAGGAGGCACAGCCGATGTCCGTGCTTCTGGAGATTCGTGGCGATGCCATGGCCCATGAGGCCGATGCCGATCATTCCGATGTTCATGTTGGACGGTGGATGGCGAGCGCGAAGCGTGCATCCTACCGCCGCCCGAGCGGCGCGCCGCTGCAACGACTGGCGACTGCGCTACCATCGCCCGCATGTCCCCGGCAGCCCGGCCACGGCGTCACTCGCACGTCTATCACGTCGGCTTTCTCCTGGTTGCGCAGTTTCCGATGATGGCGTTCGCCGCGGCGCTGGAGCCGCTGCGCGCCGCCAACCGGTTGAGCGGCTCGACGCTGTACGGCTGGTCGTTCTATTCGCGCGACGGCCGACCGGTGATCGCGAGCAACGGCGTCGAGGTCGCCGTGCACGGTGCGGTGGGCGCGGACGCGAAGCTCGACCTGCTCCTCGTGTGCGCCGGCACGCAGGAGACGCAGCCGCCGTCCGTCACGAAATGGCTGCGCGCGCTCGCGCGGACTGGAACGGCATTGGGCGGCATCAGCCTGGGCGCCTATGCGCTCGCCGATGCGGGGCTTCTCGACGGGCGCCGATGCGCAGTGCACTGGGAGAATCTCGCCGCGTTCACCGATCGCTATCCGCGCGCGAAGACCATGCCCGACATCCTGGCGATCGACGGCGACCGCTACACCTGCTCGGGCGGCACGTCGGCGCTCGACCTCATGCTGCAGCTGGTCACCGACCAGCACGGCCGGACGCTAGCCAACGGCGTGTCCGAGCAGTTCATTCATCCGCGCATTCGCGATACGCACGATTCGCAGCGCATGGCGGTGCAAAGCCGCATCGGCGTGGCCAACGAGCGCCTGATCGCCGCGGTGGATCTCATGGAAGCGGCCGCCGACGAGCCGCAGTCGGTGCACGACATCGCGCGCGCGGTCGGCTTGTCGCCGCGGCAACTCGAGCGGCTGTTCGCTCGGTACCTGCGCGACACGCCGAGCCGCCACTACATGAAGCTTCGCCTCGCCCGCGCGCGTGCCCTGCTCCTGCAAACGACGAAGCCGATCCTGGACGTGGCCGTCGCGTCGGGCTTCACGTCCGCCTCGCACTTCAGCCGCCGCTATCGCGCGACGTACGGACGCAAGCCGAGCGACGAGCGCGCCGGCGTGCGGTCCTGAGGTTCAGGGCGCCGCGAGACTACAGCTTGTCGGCGTAGTCCTTCTGGACCTTGCGGATGCGCTCGTGCGAGCCGAGGAACGCGTGCTTCGACATGTCGGCCGAATAACGGCTTGCGGGCGGACGTTTGCCGACGGACTCGGCGAGCGCACGAACGTGATGGGGGCCCGCGCCGCAGCAGACGCCGAGGTAGCGAATGCCAAGCGCCAGCGCCTCGCGCCCGAAATCGGCGATCTCGAACCGGTTGCACGTGAACGGGTCGAGCGCGATGGGGAACGGGCGCTCGCCCGGTGGCGAATAGTGCGCATCGCGCAGCGACTGGAACGACGGCTGTGAAGGTGTCGTGCGATACGGCACGGGAAGCGCGGCCATGGGAACGTCGATCGCCGCGCGAACGCGCTCGAGGAGCGGCATCATCGTCGCGGGACCGCGAATGCAGTTGAGGCCCACGACGTCGGCACCGGCATCCTGCAACCGCCTGCACGCGTCGTCCACGGGCCATTCCTCGCGCGTGACGTCCGCCTGGTGCATCGCCAGCGTGATCACCGCAGTCGCGCCCGCCTTCTTCACCACGTCGGTGGCGATCAGCGCCTCCTGGGCATACGAGAACGTCTCGCCGATAACGAAGTCGACGCCCGCGTCGACCGCCCACTCAACCTGCTCCTCGAACATGGCGCGCACCGCCTTGTGCGACGCCGCATCGGCGGGATCGTAGATGTTGGTGTTGCAAATGTCCCCGGCGAACAGCGTGCCGGTCTCGTGCGCGACCGCATGGGCTATCTCGAGCGCGCGGCGGTTCATGGGCTCGAGATCGGCCTCGCGGCCGATCACGCGCAGCTTCTCGCGGTGCGCGTAATAGGTGAGTGCCTCGACCACGTCGGACCCCGCATGCACGAAGTCGCGGTGCAGCTGCAGGACGGCCTCGGGATGCTCCATCACGACCTCGGGCACGAACGCGCCGGCCTGAAGGTAGCCGCGACGCTCCAGCTCGAAGACATAGCCTTCGGCGCAGATGACGGGGCCGGCGGCGAGCTGGTCCAACAAGGGGCGGGGACGTGACGGGTTCATGAAGGCTCCTTGGAAGCGTGCGGCGACTATGGCATCGGACTGCCCATGGCGGCGCGCCGCGTTCCGACGCAAAATGTCCCGGCTGCGACACCGCGCGTCCTGCGTGGGCCAGCGGACGTCGCATCCGGGCAACTTGCGCCGAGGCGGCGCGAATAAGCTGGCCGGCGCGAGGCGAAGGAGCGATGGAGACGCTGCACTTCATCATGGGGAACCTGCCGATGATCGGCGAGCGCACGATCGAGCATCTTTCGATCGTCAGCGTCGCCGTCGGCGTGGCGATCCTCACCGGCGTGCCGATCGGCATTGCGATCACGCGCAACCAGAGCGCCGCCGATACCGTGCTCTACCTCGGGTCGATCGTCATGACGATTCCCTCCATCGCGCTCTTCGGCGTGCTGATTCCGCTGCTGTCCAAGATCGGCCACGGCATCGGCTATCTCCCGGCCGTCATCGCGGCCATGCTGTACGCGCAGTTGCCGATCGTGCGCAATACCTACACGGCGATCCGCAACATCGACCCGGCACTGCGGTCGGCCGCGATGGGAATGGGCATGTCGACGCTGCAGCGGCTGTGGCGCGTCGAGATTCCGCTCGCCATGCCGGTGATCATCGCGGGCGTGCGCATCTCGGTCGTCGTCAACATCGGCGTGACCGCCATCGCTGCGTACATCGGCGCCGGCGGCCTCGGCACATTCATTTCGCGCGGCATCTCGCAGACCGACGTGCGACAGCTCTTGACCGGCGCACTGGCGCTCGCGCTGCTGGCGATCGTGGCGGACACGGCGCTGCTGTGGCTGCAGCGGCGCCTCGCCCCCAAGGGGCCGGCGGTGCGTCCGTGATCCGGCTCGACGCGCTCACCAAGGTCTATCACACGTCGCATGGCGACGTGGCATCGGTGTCCAACGTGACGCTCGAGGTGCCGGAAGGCGCGACGTGCGTGCTGCTGGGCCCCTCCGGCTGCGGCAAGACGACGACGCTGCGCATGATCAATCGGCTCGTGACGCCGACCTCGGGGAGGATCACCATCGCAGGCCGCGACACGGGCAGCGTCGATCCCGTCGCGCTGCGTCGAACCATTGGCTACGTGATCCAGCAGATCGGCCTCTTCCCGAACATGACCGTGGCGCAGAACATCGGTGTGGTTCCGCGGCTGCTGGGCTGGGACGCCGCGCGCACGCGCAAGCGCGCGGAGGAGCTCCTCGCGATGCTCGCGCTCGACCCGGGTGAATTCTTGGATCGCTATCCGAGCGAGCTCTCGGGCGGTCAGGCGCAGCGCGTGGGTGTCGCGCGCGCGCTCGCGGCCGATCCTCCAGTGCTCCTCATGGACGAGCCGTTCGGCGCCGTCGATCCGGTCAACCGCGAGGTGATCCAGGACGAGTTCCTGCGCATGCAGAAGGCGCTGCGCAAGACCGTGCTGTTCGTGAGCCACGACATCGACGAGGCGGTCAAGATGGCCGACTGCATCGCGATCTTCCGCGCCGGCAAGCTCGAGCAGTTCGCGCCGCCCGACGAGCTGCTCGGCCGGCCCGCCAACGATTTCGTGCGTGGCTTCGTCGGCAGCGACCGCACCCTCAAGCGACTGCGCCGTATCGCCGTGTCGGAGGTGATGGGCGCGCCCAACGGTGCCGGTGCCGGGCCTACGGTGAGCACGACCGACGACCTGCGCCGCGTGGCGACGCTCTTTCTCGAGCACGGCGTCGATGCGCTGCCGTGTGTCGACGAGTCCGGCCGGGTCGTGGGCACCGTGACGCGCGCCGCCGTCGCCACGCGCCTGGGAGCGCGGTGATGCTGCGCACGCTGTCGATATCGATGGTGCCGCAGCGATCGCTCGTGCCGTACGTGGTGCTCGGCGCCATCGCGCTGTCCATCGTGTGGGGCCTGGTGGCGAGCGGGATGTGGAACGACATGCTGCGGTATCGCAAGGACGTCGTGTACCTGACGAAGCAGCATCTCGTGCTGGTTGGCGTGTCGGGCTCGCTCGCGATCGTGAGCGGCGTCGCGCTCGGCGTCTGGCTGTCGCGGCCCTGGATGCGCCGATACGCGGAAGCGACGATTCAGGTCGTGAACATGGGCACCGCGATCCCCACGCTGGGCAAGCTGGCGCTCATCATGACCGTGCTCGGAATCGGCGCGCTCTCCGCCATCGTGGGCTTGTGGATTGCGACGCTGCTGCCGATCATTCGCAACACGTACGTCGGCATCCGCGCGGTCCCGCATCACCTGGTCGATGCCGCGCAAGGGATGGGCATGAGCCCCACGACGATCCTTCGACGCGTCGAGCTGCCGAACGCCATGTTCGTGATCTTCGCGGGCGTGCGCACCGCGATGGCCATCAACGTGGGCACCGCGCCGATCGCGTTCCTGATCGGCGGCGGGGGCCTGGGCGAACTCATTTTCACCGGCATCGACCTGCAGGAATTCGGGATGATGCTGGCCGGCGCGATCCCCACGGCGCTTCTGGCCGTGGCGGTCGATTTCGTATTCGGCCAGGCGCAATACTGGCTCGTGCCGCGCGGCGTCAACCCGCTGCGCGCTTCATGAAGGAGGAGACGATGCGCAAGGCGATGTTGTTCCTGGGAACGGCGCTTCTCGCGACCGCCGTGTCGGCGCAGACCATCGTGGTCGGCGGCAAGGCGTTCACCGAGCAGCAGATCATGACGGCCATGACGGTCGCGCTGTTGAAGGCCAAGGGCTTCAATCCCGAGCGCAAGGCCGGGATGGGGAGCGCGGCCGTGCGCAGCGCGCTCGAGAACGGGCAGGTCGACGTGTACTGGGAATACACCGGGACGGGCCTGCAGGTCTTCAACAAGATCACGGACCGCTTCGACTCGGCGGACGCCGCGTACAAGAAGATCAAGGAGGTCGACGCCGCCAAGGGCATCGTGTGGCTCGACATGTCCCAGGCGAACAACACCTACGCGTTCGCGATGAATGCCGACGACGCGAAGAAGCGCGGCATCGTCACCATGTCCGATTTCGCGAAGGCCGTGAACGGCGGAGCCAAGCTCACCTTCGCATCGAACGCGGAGTTCTACTCGCGGCCCGACGGCCTGCCCGGCTGGCAGAAGACCTACGGCTTCGAGCTCGACCGCGAAAACGTGAAGCGCATGGACACCGGCCTCGTGTACCAGGCGCTGAAGGACCGGCAGGTCGACTCCGGAGTGGTATTCGCGACCGACGGTCGCATCCCGGCGTTCAACTTCGTGGTGCTGCGCGACGACAAGCACTACGCGCCGCCGTACAACATGACGCCCGTCGTGCGCAAGGAAGTGCTCGACAAGAACCCGAAGCTCGCCGACGCGCTCAACGCCGTCTCGGCGAAGCTCGACAACGAGACGATGGCGAAGCTCAACGCCAGCGTCGACGTCGACAAGAAGACGCCCGAGGAGGTCGCCGAGACCTTCCTGAAGCAGCACGGATTGATCTAGCGATGCCCGAGCACGCGCTCGCGTCGCGCGCGGGTCGCTTCATCCTGGGCATGCGCTTCGATGCGCTGCCGTCGGACGTGGTGGCGTGCGCGCGGCGCTGCGTGCTCGACCTCGTCGGTGTGGCGGCAGCGGGCTCGACGCTGCCGTCGGCACGGCTTGCCTGCGATCACGCGGTCGAGCACATGGCGGGCCGTCGCCGCAGCGCGCGTCTGCTCTTCGACGGCCGCCGAGCGAGCCTCCCGGGTGCCGCCTTCGCGGGTGCCGCGACGATCGACGCCCTCGACGCTCACGACGGGCACGTGCTCACCAAG
This sequence comes from Casimicrobiaceae bacterium, assembly GCA_035493035.1. Taxonomy (GTDB): domain Bacteria; phylum Pseudomonadota; class Gammaproteobacteria; order Burkholderiales; family Casimicrobiaceae; genus VBCG01. The sequence goes on from DATJIS010000111.1 coordinate 55,416, forward strand.
GGGCATGCGGGGGTCGCCGTGCTGCCGGCCCTGCTGGCCTACGCGGACGATCGGCCCGTCGACGCCCGCGAGCTGCTCTGCGGCATCGTCCTGGGTTACGAGATCGGAACGCGGGCGGGCATCGCGCTGCACGCCAGCGTCGCCGACTATCACTGCTCGGGCGCGTGGAACGCGTTGGCGTGCGCGGCGCTCGGCGCAAGGCGATACGGCATGGACGAAGCGCAGTTGCGACATGCGCTCGGCATCGCCGAATACTGGGGGCCGCGCGGCCAGATCCTGCGTGTGTGCGAAGCACCCTCGATGCTGAAGGACGGATCGTCGTGGGGCGCGCATGCGGGCGTTTCAGCGACGCTGCTTGCGGCCGAGGGCTATACGGGCGCGCCCGCGATCACGGTCGAGCGCGAGCCGGCGTACTGGGGCGATCTCGGCACGCGCTACCGCATCCGCGAGCAATACTTCAAGGCCTATCCCGTGTGTCGATGGGCGCAGCCCGCCATCGAGGCAGCGCTTGCCTTGCGCCGCGAGCACGGTATCGACGCGTCCCATATCACCTCAATTGTCATCGAAAGCTTCCGCGAGGCCATTGCGCTGGGATCGCGCTGCCTCGTGCCCGCTACCAGCGACGAGGCGCAATACAGCGTGACGTATGCCGTGGCCGCCGCGCTCGTCACGGGCCGCGTGGGCGCCGACGAAGTGAACGCGGCCCCGGGTGATGCGCCTATCGCGCGGTTGCTGGCGCTCACGCGCCTCGTGCACGCCGAGGAATTCTCCCGGCGCTTTCCCGCCGAGCGATGGGCACGCGTTCGCATCGAGCTTCGGGACGGACGCGTGCTGCTCTCGCCGCCCACGCAGGCGCGCGGCGGTCCGGAGAATCCGCTGTCCGATGGCGAGCTCTCGGCGAAGTACCGCGCGCTTGCGTCGCCGATCCTTGGTGAAGCCCGCACGGCGCGGATCGAAGCGCTCGTCGCCGCGCTGCCGGACGACGACGCAGGGCCCGCGCTCGTCGAGGAGCTCCTGACGGCTGCGGGCCACCCGACGTCGCATTACGTGCATCCGACCGTTCCCGTTGCTGCGAACATCACGACATGAGCACACTTCCCTCTCAAGCGAAATACGTCGTCATCGGTGCCGGCGTGCATGGCCTTTCCACCGCCATGCATCTCGCGCACAAGCTCGCCGCGCGCGGCGTCACCGTCGGCGCGCACGGCACGCGCATCGTCGTCATCGACAAGACCGCGATCGGCGCCGGCGCGTCGGGCATCGCCTGCGGCGTGGTTCGCAACAACTACTACCAGCCGGCCATGCGCGAGCTCATGTCGCACTGCGTGTCGGTATGGGAGAGCGACCCGGCCGCATACAGCTACCATCCCGTCGGCTACATGCAGGTCAGCCCCGAGGTCATGCACGCGCAGGTCGGCACGATCTACGAGCAGCAGAAGGCGATCGGCTACGAGTCGGTGTTCGTCGAGGGCGAAGCCGACTCGATGCGCTACATGAAGGGACTCTTGCACGACTGGCAGGCGCGCAACATCACCTCGGTGCTGCACGAGAAGCGCGGCGGATACGCGAACAACATGGCGTCGATGCACGGCCTGGCGCGCAAGGCGCGCGCCGCGGGCGTGGAGATCGTCGAGGGCGTCGAAGTCAAGGACATGAAGCCCTCGCAAAGCGGTCGCGGCATCGCCGCCGTCGAGACGACGTCCGGCACGATCGCCTGCGACGAGATCGTGGTCGGCGTCGGCCCGTGGATCAACTCCATCTGGACGATGCTGGATCTTCCGAAGACCATCACGATCAAGGGACGCGACGGCAAGCTCAATCACGGCATTCCGATGTGGCATTACATGGCGCTTCAGGAAGGAACGCTCGGCGTCGACCCGAACTTCCAGAAGACGAACGACGGCGCGATGCCGCCGGTGATCCACGTCGACACCGATGCGCCGCTGCACTCGGACCGGGACGGCACGCTCATCACCGACAAGCTGTGGGGCTTGTACTACAAGCCGGACTTTCATTTCGGCGGCATCCAGGGGGGTGCCATGCCTGCCGCCGTCGATCGCCCCGCCGACGCGGTGCGCGTGGATCCGTATGGCCCCAAATCGCCCGAGTTCGTGGTAACCGACAACTTCGCCGACATGTGGACCTCGGCGCTCGCGTTCTGCCAGAAGCGCTTCGAGGGCCAGCATGGTGCCTACAGGAAGGAGCCGTCGGGCGGGATCGGCTGCTTCACGCCCGACAGCTTTCCCGTGTTCGATCGCTTCCGCGAGAACGTGTACGTGATCGCCGACTCGAACCACGGTTTCAAGATGATCGGCGTCGGCGATCTCGTCGCGGACGAGCTGCTCGGCGACAGGCGCGCGCTGCTCGAGCCGTTCCGCTTCTCGCGCTACGCCGAAGGCCGGCTGCACCCGGTCAGCAACAGCCCGTTTCCCTGGAGTTGAGCGCCACGATGGAATCGTGCGACGTCGTCGTGATCGGCGCCGGTGTGGTGGGCGCCTCGGTGGCGTTCCATCTCGCGCGGCTCGGCGCCGGCAAGGTCGTCGTCCTCGAGCGCAACGCCATCGGGAACGGCACGACGTCGCAGTCGTCCGGGATCCTGCGCACGCACTATTCCGTGCGCGAGAACGTCGAGCTGGCGCGCAAATCGTGGGACGTGTTCAGCCGTTTCGCGGAGTACGTCGAGGATGCCGAGGCGTCCTGCGGGCTCGTCCGGTGCGGGTACATGATCGCCGCGCCGGATGGCGCCAAGGCGCAGGCGCTCGAAGCCTCGGTTGCCGCACAGCGCGGCATGGGCATCGCGGTGGAGGTCGTCGACCGGCAAGCGGCGCACGCACGCCTGCCGATCGCGCACTTCGAGGACGCGGCACTCATCGCGTTCGAGCCGGATGCGGGCTTCGCCGACCCGTATCTCGTCACGCAGGCATTCGCGAAGGCAGCGCGCCGCAGGGGCGTCGTGTTTCGCGAGGGTGTGCGCGCCGATGCGCTGGTGATGGAGGGTGGTCGCGTGGTCGGCGTTGAAACGAGTCGCGGCCGTCTCGCCTGCGCGCGGGTGGTCAGTGCACGGAACATCTGGAGCCGCGAGATGGAGCGCGACGTCGGCATGGCGATGCCGGTCACGCCCGAGCGGCACATCGTGCTCGCGCTCGAAGCGTCCGCCCCATACACGCATTCGATGCCGGTCTTCAAGGACCTCGCATCACCGGGCATGCTGTATTGCCGCAGCTACGGCGGATCGCAGATGCTCGTGAGCGAGGGGACCGCGGGCGAGACGCTCGCCGAGCCCGACATCGAGCAGGGCCCCGTTTCGATGGAGATCGTCGGGGACATCGGCGCGCAGGTCGCCGCGCGCTTCCCCGCGTACGAGACAGCGGGCCTCGCAACCTCGTGGACCGGCGTCTACGACGTCACGCCCGACTGGAACCCCGTGCTCGGGCGCCTGCCCGGCATCGAAGGCCTGGTCGTGGGATACGGCTTCTCGGGACACGGCTTCAAGCTGTCACCCGTCGTGGGACGCGTGCTTGCGCAGGAGGCGCTCGGTCTCCCGACCGACGTGTCGCTCGCCCCGTATTCGATCGAGCGCTTTCATCGCGGCGAGCTGCTGCTCGGAAAGTACGGGTCCGGCGCGCTTTCCTAGAGGGCGCTAGACGCCGAGATAGCGGTGCAACACCTCGTGCCGCTGCGTGAGATCGTGCGCGGGGCCTTCGTGGACCACGTGTCCGTTGTTGAGGATGTACACGCGCTCGGCGAGCGAGAGCGTGGCGGCGAGATTCTGCTCGACGATCACGATCGTCTGGCCGGCCGCGGCGAGCGTGCGGCATGCCTCCACGAGCTGGTGCACGATGACGGGTGCCAGGCCCTCGAACGGCTCGTCGAGCAGCAGGATCTTGGGATCGCGGACAAGTGCCCGAGCGATCGCGAGCATCTGCTGCTCGCCGCCCGACAGGTCGGTCCCGCGGCTGGTCCGCCGCTGCTTGAGGCGTGGAAACATGCCGTAGATGCGGTCGAGCGGCCACCGGTCGGGCGCGGTGAGGCCGGCAAGCACGAGGTTCTCCTCGACGTCGAGGCTGCCGAAGATGCGGCGGTCCTCGTGCACGAGCTGCATGCCCGCGCGCGCGATCGCATGGCTCTTGCGGCCCGCGATGTCGACGCCGTCGAGCATCACCGAGCCCGTGCGCGGCGTCACCACGCCCATCAGGCTCTTCAGCGTCGTGCTCTTGCCGGCGCCGTTGCGGCCGAGCAGCGCCACGACCTCGTTGCGCTCGACGCGCAGCGACACGTCGAAGAGGATGTGAGAGTCGCCGTAGTAGCTGTTGAGGCGGTCGACCGCGAGGAGGCTCATTTGACGTCCGCCTCGGCGTGCACGCCGCCCAGGTACGCTTCCTGCACCTTGCTGTTCGCCTTGATCTCCATCGCGCTGCCTTCGGCGAGCACGCGTCCTTCCTGTAGCACGGTGATGCGCTCGGCGAGCTCGAAGAGCGCGTCCATGTCGTGATCGACGATGATCATGGTGCGGTCGCGCCCGATGGATTTCAGCAGCTTCACCGTTTCGGCGCGCTCGCGTGGGCTCATGCCGGCAAGCGGTTCGTCGAGCAGCAGCAGGCTCGGCGAGGACGCGAGCGCGAGGCCGATCTCCAGGCGGCGCTTCTCGCCGTACGCGAGCTCCGACACCCGCGCGTCGGCGCGGCCGACGAGGTTCACCAGCGCGAGCGTGTGATGCACCTGCTCGTCGAGGTGCGCGATCTTCGACAGCCTGCGCAGGGCGTCCAGCCGGAACTTGCCCCGCAGCGCGGCGAGCGCGGCGATCGTGACGTTCTCGCGCACCGTGAGCCGGTTGAACAGCTGGTTCACCTGGTAGCTCTTGGTGAGGCCGAGCTGGCACACGTCGGTCACGCTCATGCCGGTGATGTCGCGACCTTCGAAGAGGATCTTGCCGGACGTCGGGTGCATCTCGCACGTCAGCATGCGGAAGAATGTGGTCTTGCCCGCGCCGTTCGGGCCGATGATGCCGCGCACCTCGCCGCGGTTCACCGAGAAATCGATGCCCGAGTTGGCGAGGACGCCGCCGAAGTGCTTGGTGAGGTCGACCGTCTGCAGGATCGGCCCCGCGTCGCCTTTGGCAGCGCGACGCAGCTTCGGAATCGGAAGGGCAGGGGGCGATTCAGGCGCGGCCGGCGCACCTTCTTCGTCGTCGTCGTACGACGCCGCGAGCTCGTCGCTCGCCTTCGGTCGTCTGCCGCGCGCGAAGCGGTAGAGCTCCGCGACGCCACCGATGATCCCCTGGCGCAGGAAGCAGACGAGCAGCACGAACACGACGCCGAGCACGAGCTTCCATGCCGCGCCGAGCGACAGCGTCGCCTGGAGAAAGTCCTGCAGGAACAGCCACACGGCCGCGCCGACGAGCGGTCCGAAAAGCGTGCCGCGCCCGCCGATGGCCGTCTGCATCACGAGCTGGCCCGACGTGTCGAACGTGAACGCTTCGGGCGGCATGAACGCCTGGAGCACGCCGAGCAGGCCACCGGCCAGGCCGGCGTACGCGGCCGCGATGACGAACGCGGTGAGCTTGTAGGCGTGGATGCTGTGTCCGAGCGCGGCCGATCGCAACGGATTCTCGCGAATGGAGCGCAGGATCGCGCCGACCGGCGAGCGCACGATGCGCAACGCAATCACGATGCCGACGAAATAGCAGAACGCGAGGAAGGGATAGAGCGACCATCCGGTCGTGAAATGGATCGTGGTGAAGCCGAGGTGGAGCGTCGGCGTCGGGACGCCGGGCAGGCCGTTCTCGCCGCCGGTCCATTGCGACAGCGGATTGAATTCGACGAAATAGAACACCTCCGCGATCGCCACCGTGATCATCGCGAAGTAGATGCCGGTGCGGCGCAATGCGATGAGGCCGACGAGGTACCCCACCGCCGCCGCCGCGACCGTGCCGATCAGCAGCGCCAGGACGACATGCGGGAAGCCCGCCTGCGTGAGGAGATAGGCCGCGACGAAGCCGCCTGTTCCGTACAGCGCCGATTGGCCGAACGACAGCAACCCGGTGTAGCCGAACAGGATGTCGAAGCCGATGCCGAACAGGCCCCACACGAGGACCCGGTTGACGGTGTTCGGTGCGAATCCCAGGTAGGGCAGCACGAACGGCGCGGCGGCGAGGCCGAGCGCGGTCAGCGCCTCGACCATGAACGGCGGGCGGCGGCGGGCGGTCGTCGTGCCCTTATTCACGGCCACGCATGCCCAGGAGACCGCGCGGACGCACCATAAGCACCAGCGTCATCGCCGCGAACAGCGTGACGTACGCGTACCCCGGGTTGAACATCGACGTGATGCTCACGATCTCGCCGGCGATGAGTCCGCCGAGCACCGCGCCAGGAAACGAGCCGACGCCGCCGATGACAACCACGACGAAGGTCTGGACCAGGATCGCCTCGCCGACATCGGGCGTGAGCGACACCACCGGCGCGTTGACGATGCCGGCGAACCCCGCGGCCATCGCACCGATGCCGAACACCACCATGAAGACGCGCGACACGTTGATCCCGAGCGAGTCGACCATCGTCGAATCCTCGATGCCGGCGCGCACGATCAGCCCGAGCCGGGTGCGGTACAGCACGATGAAGAGGGCGATCAGCGCGACGGTCACGATGCCGACCACGGCGAGGCGGTAGGTCGGGTAGAACATCACGCCGAGCGAGGTGATGCCCGACAGCAGCTTCGGTGCCGGCACGGTGAGCGACTGGCTCCCGAAGGCGAGGCGAACGATCTCGACCAGGCAGATGCCGATGCCGAAGGTGACGAGCAGCTGGTCCTCGTGCGGCCGTGCGTAGAAGTGGCGGATGACGATGCGCTCCATCAGCACGCCCACCACGAGCAGGAACACGGTACCGGCGGCGAGCGCCACGAGAAACGAGCCGCTCGCCTGGTACGCGACGTAGCCGGCGTAGCCGCCCAGCATGAACATTGCGCCGTGCGCGAGGTTCAGCACGCCGAGCGTGCCGTAGATGATCGTGAGCCCGGAGCTGATGAGCGCGAGCAGCGCGCCGAGCGCCAGGCCGTTGAACAGTTGCGACAGGAAATTGGACCAGCTGATCATGGCGCGCCTAGGGGGCGCGACGCGCGCATGACCGCCGCGCGCGTCGCGAACGGGGGCGCCGCGGAGATCCTGGCTCCACGGCGTGCGAACGCCCCAGGGACTAAGTGTACGAGCCCAGGTTACAACCGAAGGCGTCGGGCTTCTGCATCAGGCCGGCGCCCGGCACCACCTCGACCACCTCCCAGTAGTCCTCCTTGTTCTTCATGTCCTTGGGCTCCTTGCCCTTGACGATGATGACCGGACGAATCAGCTGGTGGTCGGCGGCACGCCACTCGACTTCACCCACCATCGAATTGAGCTTGCGCGGCGACTCGTACGATTTGATGACGTCGGGCGGGTAGAACGTTCCGGCGTGCTCGACGGCCTCGGCCCACAGCGCGAACTCCATGTAGGCGTTCTCCGCGCCCCACTCTGGCTTGTAGCCGTACTTCTTCTCGAACTCCTGCACGAACATCTTGGCGATCGGGTAGCGGTCCTCGAGCGTCCACCAGAAATCGGTTGCGGCGAAGACGCCTGCCGTCGTCTCCGGGCCGACTTCGCGCGCGAGGAACGGGATCTGGTAGGGAATCACCAGCTTCATCTTCGGCAACAGGCCGAACTGCTTGGCCTGCTGCGTCGACAGCACCGCGTCGTGACCCCAGTTGACGTTGATCAGGAACTCGGCGCCCGAGTTGGCGATGTTGGTGAGATACGAGCTGTAGTCGGGCGCGCCGAGCGGCGAGACCTGGTTGGTCACCATCGTCCAGCCGCCGTTCTTGGTCAGGTAATCGTTGACCGACTTCGTGACCGTGTGGCCGTACGTGTAATCCGGCGTCATGAACGCCGCCTTCTTGTTCTTGCCGTACGCCTTGAGCAGCGCGGGCCCGATCGCGTTGGCGGCCGTTTCACCGTAGAAATTCTGGCGCACGCCGTAGCGCACGCAGTCCTTGCCGGTGGTGTCGTTCGAGCCGGAGATGCCGCACACGAACAGCACCTTTTCGCGCTGCGCGAGCTTGTTGAGCGCAACGGCGACCGCGCTCGACGTGCCACCGGTGATCATGATCGCCTTGTTCTCGGTGATGAAGCGCTGCTGCGCCTGCACCGCGTCGTTCGGCTTGGCGGCGGAGTCGGCGACGCCGTACTTCACTTCCTTGCCGAGCACGCCCTTGGTGGTCTTGGGTGAGATCTGCTTGATCAGCGGATGACCCGAGTTGATGTGCTCCACCGCGAGCTGGTAACCCTTGAGCTCGTCCTCCCCCTGCAATGCATAGGTGCCGGTGCGCGGGACACTGATGCCGATGAACACCGAGTCGCCGCTGGTGCCGGCAGGGTAGGTGCCGATCGCCTGCTGCTCCGCCGCAAACGCCCGTCCCGAAAGTCCGGCCGGCAGCGCCAGGCCGCCGGCGACCGCCAGGCTGGTGCGGATGAAATCGCGGCGACCCCCCAGGGGCTTCCTCCAGTCGTGATCCTGCATGACGTCCTCCTCCTCCGTGTAGACTTCAGCTGGATATATCGTAGCGCGATACACCGGCGAGTATATCGGAAGACGATATTTTGGCCAGCAAGGGGTGCACGCATGCTAAAAATCCGCATGGGGAGGCTCTCGGAGTGCAGCTGAAGCGGGCCGAGCAGCGATTCAGGCTGGCGACTGCCGACTACGCGCAGCTCGCGGCGTTTCGCCGTGCGCTGCGCGCGTTCCTGCGGTTCAGCGAAGCCGCGGCCGCCGACGCCGGGCTCACGGCGCAGCACTATCAGGCCATGCTCGTGCTGCGCGGATGCCCGGAGGACCAGCGCGTGTCGATCAACGATCTCGCGCAGGAGCTCTTCATCAAGCACAACAGCGCGGTGGGACTCGTGGACCGGCTCGAGCAGGAAGGCCTGATCGCGCGCGAGCCCTCGCACAGCGATCGGCGCAAGGTCGAGCTGCGCCTCACCGCACGCGGACGGCAGGTGCTCGCCAAGCTCGCCGCGATGCATCGCACGGAGCTCCAACGCGTCGGTCCGGAGCTGAAGCGATTCTTTGCGACGTTGCCGCGTTCCCCGCGCGGGGCCGCAGCAGCGCCGCGCGCCAGCGGACGCAGCCGTCGCTGATCTTCGCGGGCAGCCGGCCGCCAAGGCTTGCGGCCGACGCGGTTTGCCGTTCCTGGCGAATGTAGTATAAAGCTACAACATGTCCCAGGACGCAGCCGCGCCGTCCGGCACGCCGATGGTCGAGGTCGACCGGCTCGACAAATGGTTCGGCGCGAATCACGTGCTGAAGCAGATAACGCTGAGCGTGGCGCGCGGCGAGGTCGTCGTCATCTGCGGACCCAGCGGGTCGGGCAAGAGCACGCTGTTGCGCTGTATCGACGGCCTCGAGCCCGTCGACGGCGGCAGCATTCGCATGAACGGTGTCGCCCTCGACGCGAAGCGACCGGATCTGCGCCGCCTCAGCACGACGGTGGGCATGGTCTTCCAGCAGTTCAACCTGTTCCCGCACATCACAGTGCTGCAGAACCTGATCCTCGCGCCGGTCAAGGTGCGAAAGCTCTCGCGCGATGCGGCCACGGTGCTCGCTCGCCGCCTCCTCGACCGTGTCGGCATCGGCGACAAGTGCGACGCCTATCCGGACATGCTGTCGGGCGGTCAGCAGCAGCGCGCCGCGATCGCGCGCGCGCTCTGCATGGAGCCGCAGATCATGCTGTTCGACGAGCCGACTTCCGCGCTGGATCCCGAGATGATCAAGGAGGTGCTGGACGTCATGACGGCGCTCGCGGGCGACGGCATGACGATGTTCGTCGTGACGCACGAAATGGGATTCGCACGAGAGGTCGCCGACCGGGTCATATTCATGGACAAGGGGCAGATCGTCGAGATGGAGGAGCCCTCGCGGTTCTTCACCAATCCCAAGGAAGACCGCAGCCGTCGATTCATCAGCACGATCCTGACCCACTAGACGCGAAGACGCGCGAAGGAGGATGAGATGTCCAGCATGCAGCCGAAGAGCGACCACGACAGCGCTCCGGACGATTCGCGTCGTGGCTTCCTGAAAGGCGCGGTTGTCGCCGCCAGCGCCGGCATGGCCGGACTGCCACAGCAGTCGATCGCGGCCGACTGCGGCAAGTCGGTCCTCCAGACCATCAAGGACACCGGCGTGCTGAAGGCCGGCGTGACCATGGAGGTGCCGTACTTCGGATTCATCGACGAAAAGGGGAACCACGTCGGTTTCGAGTACGACCTCGTCACCGAGATGGCGAAGCGCCTCAAGGCCCGGCTCGAGGTGACGCGCGTGACCTCGGCGACTCGGATACCGATCCTGCAGCAGGGCCGCATCGACCTGGTCGCGTCCACCATGACGCACTATCGCAGCCGCGACGATGCCATCGATTTCTCCATCGACTATTTCTACAGCCCGCAGACGCTGCTCGTTCGCAAGGACAGCGGCGTCCGCAAGGTCGCCGACCTCAACGGCAAGCGCGTCGGCGCGGTGATCGGCGCCGGCAGCATCAAGTATTTCCAAGAGGCGCAGCCCGGTGCGAAGATGCAGACCTTCGAGAATCAGGGCGAGTCGTTCCTGGCCCTGTCGCAGGGACTCGTCGACGCGCTCGCGACCGACGCCGTCATCCTCGCCGGCCTGCGCGCGAACGCAGCCAATCCCAACGATTTCCTCCTGCTCGGCAAGGAGGCGACGTATGGCGGCGGCCCGTACGGGCTCGGCATGCGTGAGAACGATTCCAAGTGGCGCGACGCCGTCAACTACACGTTGCAGGACATCTGGACCGATGGCACCTGGGACAAGCTTTTCAACAAATGGGTAGGGCCCTCCACGAAGCTGCAGCTCACCAAGGAGTTGCTGGGCTTCGAGATGGAGGTGTGGCACTAGGGCCGTGGCGGGACCGCACACGTGACGCGGGGCTATCGCTTCGAGTGGAGCATCCTTTGGGGTGAGTGGGGCGTCCGTCTCCTCGACGGGCTCTACGTCACGGTGCAGCTGGCGCTCGTGGCCATGGTGTTCGCGTTCGCGATCGGGCTGGTGTTCGGCGTCGCACGGTGGACGCGCAACCGCTATCTCGAGCCGTTTTGCTGGATCTACGTCGAATTCGCACGCAACACGCCGCCGCTCGTCCAGATCCTGTTCTGGTACTTCTCGGCAATCTACATCCTGCCGCGCTGGCTGTTCCTCCACATGCGCGACGTGGGCTTCGAGTTCTCGGCCGCCGCGTTCGCGCTTTCCGTCTACCACGGCGCATTCGTCGCCGAGATCGTCCGCGCAGGACTGAATTCCATCGATCGCGGTCAGACCGAGGCCGCTCGATCGCTCGGTCTCAACTTCACGCAGCGGATGGTGCACGTGAGCCTTCCGCAGGCGGTCCGCGTGCTGGTGCCTCCGCTCACGAACGAGGCCGTCGGGCTCCTCAAGAACACGAGCCTTGCCATGGCGATCGGTGTTACGGAAATCGCGTACCAGACCAAGTACATCGACACGTACACGTTCCGCGGCGTGGAAGCCCTCGCAGCGGCCAGCCTGCTGTACGTTTGCGTCTGTCTGGCGATCGCCGCGGCGGGACGGCTTGCATCGCGCCGACTGTCGCGTCACGTCGACGCACGGCGCATGCTGCGGGTCGCGCGACTGCCGAGCCAGTGACGCATGAACTGGGAGAGAGTTTGGACGCCCAACAACCTCGAGCGGATGCTCGTGGGCGACCTTTTCACGCAGGGGCAGGTCGGCGGGCTGCTCCTCACGTTGTGGATCGCGGGCATCGCCATCGTGCTGTCGACCTTGCTCGGCATGGTGATCGGCGTGATGCGCGCATCGGAGCGACGCATCGTGCGGTTGCCGGCGTTGGTCTACATCGAGTCGTTTCGCAACATCCCGTTGCTGATCCTCGTCTTCTGGGCGTATTTCGTGCCGCCCTATCTCGGCTTCGAGACGTCGCGGTTCTTCAGCGTCGCCGTGGCGCTCACGCTGTTCACGACCGCTTACATCGCCGAGTACATCCGCGGCGGCATCCTGTCGGTGCCGCACACGCAAAAGGAAGCCGCACGCACGCTCGGGCTGGGACCTTTGCAGCTGCAGCTCTACGTGGTTCTGCCGCAGGCTTTCTTCAACATGATCCCGGCGATCACGGGCCGCTACATCGTCACGGTGATGAACACGTCACTGGCGTTCCTCATCGGCTTGTCGGAGCTCACCGACATCGGCAAGCAGATCAACGTGCGCCTGCAGACGTCGCCGATCGAGGTCTACCTGACGATCATGCTGATCTATTTCGTGGTCAACCGTTCGCTGTCGGCCGGGATGCGGCTTCTCGAGAACCGGCGACGATTCAACCGCATCTTCGTCCGCATCTGAGGCATCCGTGACGCTCGATCGGGACCTGGTCGGCTACGCCGACAGACCGCCGCATGCGGGCTGGCCGGGCGGTGCACGGGTCGCTGTGCAGATCGTCCTCAATTACGAAGAGGGCTCGGAATACTCGATCGGCGACGGCGATGGCTTCAGCGAGAATCAGCTCGCGGAGACGGCGACCACCGTTCCCGCCGGCGTAAGGGACCTCGCCGTCGAATCGGCGTACGAATTCGGCAGCCGGGTCGGCTTCTGGCGCCTGATGCGCATGTTCGCCGAGCGAGGTCTCGGCGTCACCGTATTCGGGTGCGCGCTTGCGCTGGAGCGCAATCCCGCTGCAGCGGCTGCCATTGCGCGCGCCGGACACGAGGTGTGCTGCCATGGATGGCGCTGGATCAAGCACTGGCTGCTCGACGAGGCGGAAGAGCGTGAGCACATCCGCAGGGCCGTCGCGTCGCTGGAGCGCACGGTCGGTACTCGTCCGATGGGCTGGTACTGCCGATACGGGCCGAGCACGAATACGCGGCGCCTGCTGGTCGAGGAGGGCGGGTTCGCGTACGACAGCGATGCGTACAACGACGAGTTGCCGTACTGGGTGCCGGTGAGCGGCAGGCCCCACCTGGTCGTCCCGTACACGAACGACGTCAACGACGCGAAGTTCGTCAATCCGGCGGGGTTTGGAGGCGCCGACGATTTCTTCGCCTACGTGCGCGATACGTTCGACGTGCTCTACGCCGAGGGGTTGCACACGCCGCGCATGATGTCCATCGGACTGCACGCGCGGCTCATCGGCCGGCCGGGACGCGCAGCCGCCCTGGCGCGCGCCCTTGATCACATCCAGCGGCATGACGACATATGGATCTGCCGCCGGATCGACATAGCGCGTCACTGGAGCCGGACGCATCCGTACGCCGGCTGACCGAATGCGCGTCAGCGCTGGACCAGGCCCCAGCGCAGGATGGTGCGGGCTTCGAGCCAGCGGAACATCACGCGGTCGATCAGCATCCACAGCAGGCCGATCAGGATCATGCCCATGATGATGACGTCGGTCTGGTAGTACTGCTTGGCGTCCATGACCATGTAGCCGAGGCCGCTCGCCCCGGCCAGGATCTCGGCGCCGATCAGGGCGCGCCAGCCGTACGCCATCGACGTGCGCAGCCCGACGATGATCTGCGACAGCGCGCCGGGCAGCACGAGATGCAGGAGGACCTGCCGGCGATTGGCGCCGTGACTGCGAACGGCGCGGTACAGCACCTCGGGGATCATCTCCGCGCCAATGACCGTGTTGTAGATGCTGCTGAAGAAGATCGTGTTCGCGACGACGAACACGACGGAGCCCAGCCCGATGCCGAACCATACGATGGCGAGCGGCACCCACGCGATGCCGGCGATGGACTGAAAGAAGGAAAGGACGGGCCGCAATGCATCGGCAACGGCGCGATTGGTCGCGATCGCGAGACCCAGGGGTATCGCCACGGCATTGCCCACGAGGAACCCGGTCATCAGGCGCACGAGGCTGTCGCGAACCGCGGCGATGAGCGACCCGTCGAGCACGGCATGGGTGAACGTCGACCAGACCGTGCCGAGCGAAGGCAGCACGTACGGGGGGTACGTCGCGACGTGCGGTGCCAAGACCCAGGCCGCGACGAGCAACGCGAAAGGCACCACGCCGAGAAGGCGTCTGCGCGTTGCGCGTGTCATCGTCGAGTCCCCGCCGACACCACGGTGCCCCAGCGCTCGATGGTCACGCGCTCGAACGGCTTCAAATAGATGCTGTCGATGAACAGCCACAGCAGCCCCATGCAGATCATTCCCACGACCGTGCGCGCAGGCTGCTGGTTCGTGGCGCTGTCGGCGATCAGGTAGCCGAGGCCCGAGCTCGCCGCGATCATCTCGGCGAAAATGAGGCCGCGGAAGCCGAAGCTCGCGCCGATGCGGAAGCCCGTGATGATCTGTGGAAGGCTCGCCGGAACGATGACGTCGTTCAACAGCTGGAGCCTGCTTGCGCCGAGCGAATGAGCAGCGTTGACGAGCACCTGCGGCACGGCGCGCACGCCCGAGATGGTGTTGTAGAGAACCGGGAAGACCGACACGTAGACGATGGCGAGCACGATGGTCTTCAATCCGTAGCCCCACCAGATCACCAGCAGCGGGATCCACACGACCTCGACGATCGCATAGAAAAAACTGATGATCGGCGCGAGCAGGTCCGACGTGGTTCGATTGAGGCCGATCGCGATGCCGAGCGTAACGCCAACTGTCGTGCCGATGGCGACGCCCGCAGCGTACCGGCCAATGCTGTCGAGAACGTACGAAGGCAATATTCCTTCCCACGTCACGGTGACGAACGCTTGGGCGACGTCGGCCGGCGATGGGTAGAACGTCGCCGGCATGCCGATCATCGGCACGGAGATCTGCCACGCGAGCAGCACCACCGCCAGACCCGCGACGCGCAGGGGCCACCGGCGACTCATCGAGGAGGTGCCGATCCGGTTGATTCCGACGATGGCGAGCCGGGCGCGTAAGCCTCGATGGACGCGACCCAGTAGTGGCGGGCAAAGGCGCGCAAGCGCCCGGGCGCGACGTCGAGCATGCGCACATCGCGTCCATCGGAAGACTCGACGCGGCCGAGCTCTTGCAGCAGCAGCATGTGGAACTTTTCCGGCACGAATCGCAGCCGGACGATCGCATTCGCGGGCGCCGTCGCGGCCAGCAGATCGGGCGCGATCTTGGCGTCGGCGGTCGCGTAACTCCATGCCTCGGCCACCGCGAAGAACAGCACCAGCGCGAGGGTCACATAGACCGGCCTGCTGCCGAGCACGCGCGGGATTCCAAACCGTCTAGGCGCTGGCACCGGGGCTGCGAACGAGCGCTAGGATGTCCGAGCAGAGAGCGCTGAAACGCTCATCCTGCCTCAATCGATTCCAGGTGCGATCCTCGCGCGGTATATCGATCGCGACGCTGGCGCGGACGCGGCCCGGTCCGCTGGTCAACACGACCACGCGGTCGGCGAGGAAGACCGCCTCGTCCACGCTGTGCGTCACGAACAGCACCGTAACGCGCGAATGGTTCCACAGGCGCAGCAGCTCTTCCTGCAGCGTCATGCGCGTCTGCGCGTCGACGGCCGCGAAGGGCTCGTCCATGAGCATGACCTCGGGCCGGTTCGCCAGCGTCCGGGCCAACGCCACGCGCTGCTTCATGCCGCCCGACAGCTCGAACGGAAATTTGTCGCCGGCGTCGGCGAGGTTGGTGAGCTTCAGGAATTCGTCGGCGGTTCGTTCCCGCTCAGCGCGCGGGACGCCGCGAAATTTCAGTCCCAGCGCAACGTTGTCCCGCACGTTCTTCCACGGCAGCAGCGCATACTCCTGAAAGACGACACCGCGATCCGCGCCGGGACGCGTGATCGGCCGGCCGTCCATGGTCACGGTACCCGACCGTGGACGCAGGAAGCCCGCGATGAGGGACAGGAGCGTCGACTTGCCGCATCCGCTCGACCCGAGCACGCAAACGAACTCGGACGCGTGGATGTCCATCGACAAACCCGCGATCGCGACGTGGCGCTCGTCGCGCTGCTCGTTGTAGTACTCGATGGTGACGTCGTCGACGGCGATCTTCACGGCTGCCATGCGTCGAACGTCTGCTCGTGTCGTAGAGCACTACGGCGCGATGCGACGGCCTTCCGGTATCGGCTTGAGGTCGGAGAAATACTGCGGGGCCTGCTTTTCCGCCGCCAGGTAGAAACGGGCATCGATGAACTTCGACGGATCGAACGGCTCCTTCACTCTTCCGTCGGAGATCATGAGGGGTATCGACAGCGTCCGATAGCCGTCGATGGTGTTCTTCGACAGACGCAGATCCTGGGGAATGTAGCGCAGCGACTCTGTCAGAACCTGTACATCGTTGCCCGGAAGCCATTTCGCCGCGACCTGCGCGGCCTCGGCCCGATGCGCGCGGATCCATTGACCCGCCTCGGCGTAGGCGACCAGGAATCGGGTCAACGGCTCGGACTTCTGGTCACGCACCGCGGAAGTGACGACGAGGCAGCCCGCTTCGTAGAACTGTTGCGCGCCACCGTGCATGACACGCACCGCCCCCGGGACGGTGCTCGCGGCCTTGCTGGCGAACGGCTCCCACGCGGCGATCACGTCGACATCGCCGTTGGCCAGCGCGGTCGGCTGGTTGGCGGCCTGAACATTGATCATCTTGACGTCGGACTCGGCGAGGCCTGCCTGCTTGAACAGCGCCTTCGCGTAGGCGTGTGCACCCGAGCCGAAGGCGACGCCAACCTTCTTGCCCTTGAGCGAAGGCACATCGTTCGGCTTGACGCCCGACGTCTTGCTCGCGACGAGCGAGAAGTATTCGCTCTGGTTGCTCGCCAGCGCATCGCCCCAGTTGTGGCCGATCAACACAAGCGGAATGCCCTTCGACACCGCCGCCAGGAACGGATAGGTGCCGAAGACGCCGATATCGGCGTTTCCGCCGGCAAGCGCGTTGATCGCTTCGACGCCGTTCGCGAACAAATCGGCCTTCACGTCGAGGCCATGGCTCGCGAAGAAGCCCTTGTCGATCGCGACGAACAGCGGCGTGTCCTCGGCGCCGGAGGACGCCGCTACGCGAAGCGTCGCGACTTGCGCGGTCGCGAGGGGGCTGAAGCCGAGGGCATGCGCCGCGATCAACCCGACGATCGTTCTCACCGCGGAACGTCGCGACATGTTCGCGTCCATGAGCCACCTCCTTAGATACGTGAACATCGCAGATCCGGTCTTTCTCAATCACCCAGCAATTGCTTCCGCGCCGCATCGACGTCGTAGATCACCTGGCTCAGCCGCGCGATCCCGTTCTCGAGCGCATCCACGATGCCGTTCACGCCGAGGCGTCGGCCGTCGGGATACATCATGAGACGCACCGCCGGCGCGCTGCCGGGCATGGACACCGCGCCGATCGTCAGCACGCCGTCGCGCTCCAGCATTTCCATCGCGACGATGCCTGCCGCCTCTACCGCCACCAGGCGCGGCTTCTCGTGTCGTCCCTGCTTCTCGACCGCGATCTGGAGCACGTGATCGCCGGACAGGGATACGCCCGGACCCCCGAGATACGCCCGCTCGGCGCCGTACTTCGAGACGAGCACCTTCACCAGCTCTTTCGCGAGCTCGCCGGCATCCTTGACCGCGCTTGGGTCGAAATCGCGCAGCGCGTTCGCGACGCCGACGTATTGCCCTGCCTGCGCTTCCAGCCCGAGCTCGTACGCGCGCGACCCGATCAGCGTGATCAGATCGCTGCGCCCGACCATCACACCTGCCCGGGGACCGGCGACATGCTTGTCGGCGGAGCACACGGCGAGGTCGATGGCGCCGACTCTGAAGGCGGGCGGCTCGTCGAAAAAAGCGATGCGCGACGCCATGTGCGCGTCGTCGACGTAAACGAGCGTGTCCTCGCCCCGCGGCAGGGCGAGCGCCTGCTCGAACTCGTGGAAAGGAATGTGCCGCTTCGATGCGCTGATCGGCGTGATCAGCAGCAGCCGCGGCGCGCCTGCATCCCATGCTTTCTTCAAATCCGCAAAGGTGTGGAACTCGCGGAATTCGGCACCCACCATGGCGACCGGGCGCACCGCCGACGGATGCGTCACGCCGCCGCCGGGCGCGAACGCGAATACGCGGTCGCCCTTGCGCAGGAGTGTCGTCAGTGCGATGAAGTTGGCAGCCGAAACGCGGTTCAGGATCAAGGCGCTGTGCTTGGACGGATCGCCGCCCATGTGCTTCAGGGCCAGCGGCTCGGTCTTGCCTTCGAAGTAGGTGAAGAAAGGCACGTGCGTCGTGAGGTGCGGCACGTTCTCCACCTTGATGCCGCTGCCGCGGTTCATGCCGGAAAGGTCGTAGATGCTGTCCTTGCCCATGCTGCGAACACGCGCGCCGACCATGTGGCGCGCACGGAGCATGCGACGTACCTCGTCATCGGTGCCGCGCAGGATGGAACCGCGCGCGTAGCGTACGATGGGGTCGACTGCGTTGCCGTACAGGTCGCTCTCGGTGGCGCCGGGACGTTGCGCGCGTGGTTCCACTGCCAGGTTTGTCGTCATGCTTTCCTCGTCGGTCGTGAGGCTCCGGCGTGCTTTCGGCCGGCACCATGGGGCTGCGGGGCCGCCTTCGACTCGTTCACCTGCACCGAGTAGTAGTAGCGGTCCGCCCGGAAGTACGTTTCATAGAACATCGTCGGCGCCCCGCTGCGCGCGTGGTCGACCGCACGGCGCGTCACGAGCAGCGGGGCGCCGACGTCGATCCGAAGCAACCTCGCCATGCGAACGTCGGCGGCGACCGCGTCGATGTGCAGATAGATTTCCGACAGCCGCACCGACATGCGCGCGAGCTCGCGAAACAGGGTCGTGTGCGTCAGGTCGAGGCCGGCCAGTCGGACGCCGAGCGCCTCGGGAACGAACGCGTCGTGGAACGCGAACGGCGTGCCGTCGACGCGCCGCAGGCGCACGATGCGAAAGAGCTGCGACCCGCGTTGCAGAGCGAGCGCAAGCGCGATGCGTTGCGGGACGGGCTCCATGGCCGCGCTCAGCACGTCAACCTCGGTATCGAGGTGCAGCTCGGTGAAGTCCTCGACGAGACCGGTCAGGCGCTCGTCGCGCGCATGGTTCGGCAAGCGCACGACCACCGAGCCCTTGCCGCGGTGTCGCGCGATCAGGCCTTCGTTCTCGAGTCCCAGGAGCGCCTCGCGGACGGTCTCGCGGCTCACGCCGAACTCGCTGCACAGGGCGTGCTCGGTCGGGAACCGGTCACCGGGCGTGAAACCCTCGCCCAGCCGCCGGATCAGGATGTTGCGGATCTGCATGTACCGCGGGAACGGGTTGAAGAACTCGGACGCGCGACCGGTCGGGCTCGCCGGGTTGATCCTCCGCGGGACGAGTGGCCTTGGCATTGTTGCCTTAGCATACAACATTCGGTAGCTTTGCGATACCGGGCAGGGGAGCGCAATGACGGCACGGATCGCGGTCATCGGAATGGGCGGGTCCATCTCGACGGTCGGGCGCCACCCGCTCGACCTTTACGAGTACGGGCAGCACGCAAGGCCGCTGCAGGTCGGCGAGGTGCTGGAGATGTTCGCCGAGGTGCTGGGCGGGTTCGACATCGTGCCCGTTCCGTTTCGCGCGTTGGACAGCGCCGCGGCGGATCCCGCCTTGTGGCTCGAGCTCAACCGCGAGATCACGCGCGTCGCGGGTAGCAGCGGCGTTGACGGCATCGTCGTCCTGCACGGCACGTCGACACTCGAAGAGACCGCGTATTTCCTCCACCTCGCGGCGAAGGTCGACGCTCCAATCGTGCTGACCGGATCCCAGCGGCCTCCGAACGCGCTTGGCTCGGACGCGGGCATCAATATCGTCAACGCGCTTCGTGTCGCCGCCGACGCGCAGGCGCGCGGTGCCGGCGTGCTCGTCGTCATGAACGACGAGATCCAGTGCGCACGCGAAGTCACGAAAGCATCGAACTTCAGCTTGCATGCGTTTCGCACGCCCGACTTCGGCGTGCTGGGTCACGTGGGTCCCGACGGCTCGGTGTCGATGTATCGCCGCCCCACGCGCCGGCATGCACCCGACACCGAGTTCGACGTGCTGCAGCTCGACACACTCCCCGCGGTCGAGGTGGCCTATTCGTACGCAGGCGCGAGCGGGCGCGCAATCGCAGCCTTCGTCGAGGACGGCGTGCGCGGCATCGTTGTCTGCGGGACGCCTCCCGGCCGCCCTTCGCCTGCTCAGCGCAGGGCGCTCGTCGACGCCATCGCCAAGGGCGTTCTCGTGGTGCAATGCAGCCGCGCGGGCAGCGGTCGCGTGGTGCCGCGCGGCGACGACCTCGCGGCGGGATTCATCGGCGCAGACGATCTCAACGGGCAAAAGGCCCGCATTCTGGCAATGCTCGCGCTGACACAGACCAGCGACCGCGATGCCGTGCGCAAGATGTTCGCGACTTACTGACGCAATCGCTTCGCCAGTCGACCGCAAGGCCGCCGCAAGTTGCGCGCAAGCTGCGTGCAACACATGTGGAAGACTCGTAAGCGGGTATTTCCATGGATCGCAAGGACCTTCGTTCTCGACGTTTCGCGCCGATAGGCATCTCGTACAGTGCCGAGCGCACTGTGTACGGTCCTATTCACCACGGAGAGCGTCATGAACGTTTCGAGTATTGCCCCAGCGGCCGCCCCTTACGCCAGCCCATCGAATGCCGCCGGCGCGGATTTCAAGTCATTGGCGCAGGCATTGCAATCCGGCGACCTCGCGGGCGCACAGCAGGCGTGGTCGACGCTGAAGCAGGACGCGCCGTGGATCGCGCGCGCGTCGTCGTCATCGGCGGCAAGCAGCACGACCTCGACGTCGCCGATTGCTTCGGCGCTCCAGACGCTGGGCAGCGCGCTGCAATCCGGCGATGCCGTGGGCGCACAGCAGGCGTTCTCCTCGCTCCAGCAGGCGATGCAATCCGCGCATCACGGCCATCATCACCACCGCGCCTCGCAGAGCACGGCGCCGTCGCAGCCCGCTGCCTCTTCCACGGCGCGGGCCGGCGGCGTCGACACGCTCGCGTGATGCTCAAATAGCGGCATTCCCGCGCACGGCGTGACCGCCGCGCCGGTTAGAATGTCCACGTGCCATGAACGACGTCATCATCGTCGGCGCCGGGATCTGCGGCCTGACGCTCGCGCTGTCGCTGCATCAGCGCAACATCCCCTGCCGGGTTTTCGAGCGCGCGCCGCGCATCACCGATCTCGGCGTCGGCATCACGCTGCTGCCCCACGCGATGCGCGAGCTCGCGTCGCTCGGGCTCGACGCGTCGGCGCGCGAAGCCGGCATCGAGAACCGCGAAAGCCGGTTCTTCAACCGCTTCGGTCAGTTGATCTACACCGAGCCGCGTGGACGCTTCGCCGGGTACCCGTTGCCCGAGATCGGCATCCACCGCGGCCGTCTTCAGATGATCCTCCACCGCGCGGCCGTCGAGCGGCTGGGAGCAGACCGCATCGCGACCGATCATCAATGCGTCGCGGTGGAGCAGGGCGACGACGCGGTCACGGCGCACTTCCGCGAGACATCGTCAGGCAATGTGTTGCCCGGCACGCGAGGCGCGGTCGTGGTCGCTTGCGACGGGGTCAATTCGACCATTCGCCGACAGCTCCATCCCGCCGACGCGCTTGTGTTCGCGGGCATCAACACCTGGCGCGGCGTCACTCGCCGCAAGCCTATCCTGGACGGACGCACGTACCTCCGCATCGGATCGATCATGACGGGCAAGATGGTCATCTATCCCATCGTCGATGACGTCGACGGCGCGGGCGATCAGCTCGTCAACTGGGTTGCGGAGATCAAGCAGGAAGGCCACGATCAGAACGACTGGAACAAGCCCGGCGACATCGACGCGTTCCTGCCGATCTACGAGGGCTGGCGCTTCGACTGGCTCGACGTTCCCGATCTGATCCGCTCCGCCGATCAGGTGCTCGAATATCCGATGGTCGACAAGGACCCGCTGGATTCGTGGACGCAGGGCCGCATCACGCTTGCCGGTGACGCCGCGCATCCGATGTATCCGCGCGGCTCGAACGGGTCGGCGCAGGCAATGATCGATGCGCGTACGCTGGCCGAGTGCCTGCAGGCCGACCGCGACGCGGCCGCTGCATTGCGCGCGTACGAGGCGTTGCGCCGGCCGCCCACGACGCGCATCGTCGAGACGAATCGCGAGTTCCCGCCGGACTTCATCAACATCAAGGTGGAGCAGCTGGTGGGCGATCGGCCGTTCGACGATCTCGACCGCTACATCACGCAGGCCGAGCTGAAGGCGCTGTCCGACGAATACAAGCGCATCGCCGGATTCGCGCTCGCCAATGTGGAGCAACCGGACGCATGACTCATTCCGGCTGGATGTTGGCGTCGCGAACGACCTTGGCCCATCGCTCGAGATCATCGCGCGTGATCCTGCCCAGCGCTTCGGGCGTGCCGCCGGTAGGCTGAAGTCCCTGCTTTTCGAGCGTCTGCGCGACCTCGGGGTTGCGAAGCAGGCCGTTGATGCCGGCATTGAGCTTCGCCACGATCGCGGGTGGCGTGCCGGCCGGCGCGTACAAACCGTACCAGATGTCGGTGTCGATGTTGCGTATGCCCGTCGCCTCGGCGAGCGACGGCACGTTCGGCGTCGCGCTTGCACGCGTCGTTCCCCCCGCGGCGAGCATGCGCAGCTTGCCGGCCTCGACCTGCGGGAGCGCGACGTGCACCGGCAGGAACATGACCTGCACCTGACCGCCGAGCAAATCCTGCACGGCTCCCGCGGTGCCCTTGTAAGGCACGTGCAGCAGATTCGTGCCGGTGCTCGACTTGAAGAGCTCCATCGCGAGGTGGTGCGGGGTGCCGTTGCCCGGTGACGCGTAGTTGAGCTTGCCCGGCTGCGCCTTCGCGAGCGCGACGAGATCCTTGACGCTGTTCGCGGGCACCGACGGATTCACGACCAGCGCAAGGCTGCCGATCGCGAGCGGGGCGATCGGGGCGAAGTCCTTCACCGGGTCGTACGGGATCGACTTGAACAGGCTGCGGTTCAGCACCAGGGTGTTCGCGGTCATCAGCAAGGTGTAGCCGTCGGGCGCCGACTTGGCGACCGCGTCGGTGCCTATGTTGCCGCTCGCGCCAGGCCGGTTCTCGACCACGACCGCCTGCTTCCATTCATCGCCGAGCTTTTGCCCGAGCGTTCGCGCCAGGATGTCGATGCCCGTGCCGGGCGTGAACGGCACGATGATCTTGATGCTGTGGTCGGGATAGGTTCCCTGCGCGTGGCAAGCAAGCGCCACGAGGCAAAGCGCGAGCGCGGCGATGGTCCGGTGCGGTTGCATGTTCTCCTCGAGGGGCGGCGGTTTCGTTCGGTCGCGACCGGCAAAATACCACTCCTTGGCCATGGCGGCGCGCTAAGCTTCGCGCATGGAACGGCTGCGCATCGCCGTGGCGGGCGCCGGCGTCATCGGCTGCCGGCACATCGAGGAGATCGCGAAGTGCGACGCGACGCGGCTCGCGGCCATCGTCGATCCGTCGCCGACGGCGGACGACGTCGCGCGGGCGAACGGCGTGCCGCGTTTCGCATCGCTCGACGACCTGATGCAACGCGCCCGCCTCGACGGCGTGATCGTCGCGACGCCCAATGCCTTCCACGTCGAGCAGGCGCTCGCCTGCCTCGCTGCGGGCGTTCCGACGCTCGTCGAGAAGCCCGTTTCGCATACCTATGCGGACGGCGTGCGCTTGTGCATGGCGGTCGAGCGGTCCGGCGCGAAGCTGCTCGTCGGCCACCATCGCCGGCACAGTCCCATCCTGCGCAAGGCGGTCTCGATCGTGAAGTCGGGCGAGCTCGGCCCGATCGTTGCCGTCATGGGCAGCGCAGTGTTCTACAAGCCGGACACGGGCTATTTCGACGGCGTGAACGCATGGCGGCGGCAGCCGGGGGGCGGCCCGATCCTCATCAACATGATCCACGAGGTGGACAACCTGCGCGCCATCGTCGGCGAGATCGTGGCCGTCCAGGCGATGGCGTCGAGTCGCACGCGTGGCTTCGAAGTGGAGGACACCGTCGCGATCAACCTGCAGTTCGACAACGGCGCCCTCGGCACCTTCCTCCTGTCCGACACCGCGGCGTCACCCAAAAGCTGGGAGCAGACGTCGGGCGAGAACGAGGCGTATGCACGCTGCGACGACGACGATGCCTACGCGATCATCGGCGCGACGGGCTCGCTCGGCGTGCCCACGATGCGCGTGCGACGCTATGGATCGGCGCAGGCGCGCTCCTGGTTCGAGCCGTTCCAGGTGCGCGTCGAGCCGGTCGAGCGCCAGGACCCGCTGGCGAACCAGATCGCGCATTTCGCGCAGGTGATCCGTGGCGAGGCGGAGCCGCTCGTCACGTGCCGTGACGGCCTCGCCAACGTGCGCGTGACCGAGGCCATCGCGGAGGCCGCACGTACGCAGCGGCGCGTCGACCTGGCCTAGCACGCCGCCGCGCTTCACGCGGCGAGCTTCAGCACCACGATCGTGACGTCGTCTTCCTGCGGCGTCGCGTGGCCGTAGCGGTCCACCACGGCGAGGACCGCGTCGACCACGCCTTCGGCGTCGCGATCGCGGCACGCCACCACGGCGGCGGCGAGCCG
This sequence comes from Casimicrobiaceae bacterium, assembly GCA_035493035.1. Lineage (GTDB taxonomy): Bacteria > Pseudomonadota > Gammaproteobacteria > Burkholderiales > Casimicrobiaceae > VBCG01. The sequence continues at coordinate 79,964 of DATJIS010000111.1, forward strand.
CTCGACGCCGAAGAGCTCGCCGGCGCCGTCCTGGGTTTCCGTGATTCCGTCGGTGTAGAAGACGACGATGTCACCGGCCGCGAGCGTGAGCCTGACTTCTTCGAAACAGGCGTTCGCATCGATGCCGAGCAGCACGCCGCTCGCCTCGATCGGCGTGCAATCGCCATCTGCGGCGCGCAGGAGCAGTGCGGGCGGATGCCCCGCGTTCGCATAGGCGAGCTCGCGCCTGCGCGCGTCGAACGTCGCGCAGCACGCCGTCATGAACAGGCCCGCGCGATCGAGGTCGTCGTGGAGGAGCGCGTTGAGCCGGCCGAGGAGGTTGCCCGCGCTCGGCGCCGTGAGCCGCTCCGAAAGGAACGCAGCGCGCGCCTCCGCCATGAGGAGCGCGGCGCCGACGCCGTGCCCCGAAACGTCCGCCACGAAGCTGTCGACGCGGTCGCGCTCGCCGACGTAACCGAAGTAATCGCCACCCACCGCCGCGGCCGGGATGCACCGGCCGGCGAATTGCATGTCGCCCAGCGTCAGCGGGGCCTGCGGCAGCAGCGCTTGCTGGATCTGGCGCGCGATGTCGAGGTGCGCGCGCGTGACCGCGAGCTCGACTTCCGCGCTGCGCGTCTTGTCCTCGGCGTCGCGCAGCGCACGGTCGCGCGTCTCGAGCATCGTGGCCATGCGGTTGAACGCGCGCGCGAGCACGTCGAGCTCGCCGCGCCCGTTCGTGACGGGTGTGCGGGCGCCGAGGTTGCCTCGCGCAAGCCGCCGGGTGGCCGCGACGAGCACGCCGACACGCCGCAGCATCAGATCGCCGCCGACCCATGCGGCGACCAGCGCCATCAGCGTCACGATGCCGAGCGCCGTTACGTTGCGTGTGAAGCGCCGGTCGCTGTCGGCAAATGCGACCGCGAGCGGAACGCCGATCGTGGCGTGCACCTCGAGCCCGGGCGCGAGCGGCGCATGCGCCCACAGGCGCGGCACGCCCTTCGCGTCGCTCGCCTGGAAGACGCCGCCGTCGCGTTGCGTCGCAAGCGCGGCCAGCACCTCGCCCTCGGCCAGTCGTGCGCCGACGCCGCCCTCGAGTGTCGGCATTCGCGCCATGACGGTGCCCTGGCCATCGGTCACGACGAGCGTGGCGTCGGTCGGCAGCGGCACGTCGGCGAGCGCTCCGGTGAGCCAGCTCAGGCTCTCCGCGGCGTACAGGACCGATCGAGCGCTGCCGTCGTCGTCGAGCACCGGCAGCGCGTAGTTGATCGACGGCAGGTGGATGATGCGGCCGATCTGATAGTCGCCCATCACGAAGCGGCCGGTGTTCAGCGCGCGCACGAAATAGCTGCGGTCGGCGACATTGACGTCACCGGGCAGCGGCACCGCGCTGCACACGACGTTTCCGCGAGGATCGATGAGGCCGAAATTGAGATAGAGCGGATGCGCCTTCAGGAGATCGCCGAGGAGCGCCCTGCACGCTGCCAGGTCGCCGCCGCGCAGCTGCGGGAGCCGCACCAGCGCCGTCAGCAGCTGCCGCGTCGCCTCGACCTGCGCCGCCTGGTTGCTCGTCACGACGTGGATGAGGCGCAGCGCATCGCGACGGACGTTCGCGGTGGCCGCCTCGCGCTCGTCCGCCTGCGTGTAGAGCACCAGCGCGAACGACGGGAGCAGCGCCAGCATGACGAGCAGCATCAGCCGCACGCGCAGGCTGGACAGGAACGAGGGCGCTGCCTCGTCGTCGAACGGCGGGTCGTCCGTCGCGACGCGCGGGCTGCCGCGGAACGTTCTGAGCAGGCGTCGCATGGTCTGTGTCTACGCGCGCGCCGTCATTGCGCGAAGCGTCACGCGCAGGCAGTTGCGTCCGTTCTCGAACGCGTACGCGACGTGCTCGGCGAGGCCGGCCACCAGGGGTACGCCGAGTCCGCCTACCGGCCGCGCGTGCAGCGGCGCCTCGAGCGCCGCGCGCGATTCCTCCAGCCCGGACAGCGGGTCGTGGCGAGGCGCGGCGTCGCGATAATGCAGCGTCATCGCGTCGACGTGCGCCTCGAGCGCGATCTCGATCGGCTCGTCGCATTCGCGGCCATAGCCATGCTGAAGGCTGTTGGTGAAGAGCTCCTCGACCACCAGCACCGCGCGCAGCACGTCGTCGTGCGCGAGACCGTGGCTGACGCCGAACGCCTCGACGAACGCGCGCGCCTCTTCGAGCGCCGGCATGCGGGCGACGAAAACCCGGGAATCCCGCGCGCGTGCTGCCGCAGTCGTCAAAGCGCGATTTCCAGGCCGTCGTACGCGGAAGTCACGTGCAGCGGGCGCCCGTTGCGCGTGATCTGCTCGAGGCTCCGGGTGTCGGCGAGCACGCCGGCCAGCGTGGCATCGTCCGACGCCGGCTCGTGATGGAAGAGGCAGAGGTGCGCGACGCCCGCCGCCTGGCACAGCTCCACGCCGACGACGTTGCTCGAATGTCCCCAGTCCGCCTTGACCGACACCGCATCGGCGAGCGAATACATCGCATCGAACACGACGAGGTCGGCGCCGCGAAAGAATTCGACGAACCGCTGCGCCTCGCTCGCGTCACCGGGCTCGTGCTCCGAGTCGGTCGAGTACACGACGACGCGATCGCGCTGCTCGAAACGGTAGCCGTACGAATCGCCGGTGTGCCGCTGTCGCAGGAGCGTCACGTTCATTCCCGCGATGTCATGAGCGCGGCCGGGTTCCAGGTGCACGAAGCGGATGTCGGCCTTGAACGCGGAGAAATCGACGGGAAAGGAAGGACGGTCCATCTGTCGTCTCAGGGCCGACTCGAGCTCCTCATGGCCGCCGTAGATCGTGATGCGATTGCCGGGAATGTACGCGGGCGCGAAGAAGGGCAGGCCCATGATGTGATCCCAGTGCACGTGCGACATGAAGACGTGATAGCGCTGCGGCGTCGCGGGCCCATGGCGCGCGAGCAGCCACTGGCCGAAAGGTCGCGCGCCGCTGCCGAGGTCGCAGATCACGTAGTCGGGATCGCCGGTGTCGATCTCGACGCACGAGGTGTTGCCGCCGAACGTGCCGGCAATCGAAAAGCCCAGCTGGTCGACGTAGGTCCCCGCGGCATCATCCGATGCGAAGCTCCTGCCGGCGGCTTCGCGCACCGCGTGGATGAGACGCGCGCGCACCTGGGATGCCGTGAGGGCCACGGGGAGCGACCCGCGCGTCCCCCAGAACCGAACGCGCTTCACGTTCGCGACGCCTCGTCGTATGCGTGTGCCGCGGCCGACGACAGCGCCTGCAGCGCTGCCGGTACGCTGGGGAAGATCTCGACCACGGCGTCGAAGCGGCTGATGCCGAGGATCTGGGCGACCACAGGCTGTGCGCCGGCGAGCGCCGCGCGCGCATGCCGGGCGCGCATTGACTTCGCCGCGATCATGAGCACGCGCAGCCCTGCGCTGCTGATGTACGGAACGTGCGTGAAATCGAATACGAGGCCGACGCCGGCATCGGCCGATGCGTCGAGGAGCGGCGCCACTTCGCGCTCGAATTCAACGGCCGACGCGTGATCGATGCGGCCTTGCGGAACGACCACCACGGCGTCGGCATACGCTCGGCTCGTAGTCTGCATCGATGGCGCTCCGTTGCATGCGTGCAGCAGCCGCTCGCGGAACGGGCGGTCGATGCGAAGGGTACTCCGGCTTGGCGCATCGCGAAAGTCTGGCAAGATGCCGTCATGGTCGTTCACGCCGTCGACGGCACCTACGAGCTGTTCCGGCATTTCTACGGGCAGCGCCGTTTCAACAAGGGCAAGGACCGGCCCTTCGGCGCCGTCGTGGGCGTGCTCCAGACGGTGCTGCAGATGATCGAGCAGGGTGCGACCCACCTCGGCGTGGCCACTGACCACGTGATCGAGTCGTTTCGCAACGGCCTGTGGGCAGGCTACAAGACCGGCGCCGGCGTCGAGCGGGCGCTGATGGCGCAGTTCCATCCGCTGGAGCAGGCGCTCGAGGCTATGGGTGTTGCGGTGTGGCCCATGGTGGAGCTCGAGGCCGACGACGCGCTCGCGTCGGCCGCGCGCATCGCCGAGGCGGACGCTGACGTCGAGAAGGTCTGCATCTGGACGCCGGACAAGGACCTCGCGCAATGCGTGCGCGACACGCGCGTCGTGCAGATCGACCGCGTGCGCAAGAAGATCTACGACGCGGCCGGCGTGCGCGACAAATTCGGCGTCGATCCCGGGCACGTGCCGGATCTTCTCGCGCTCGTCGGCGACGCCGCCGATGGCTATCCGGGCATCGCGGGCATCGGCGCGGTCACCGCCGCGCAGCTCATCAACCGCTATGGCGCGATCGAGTCGTTTCCACCCGGCGTGCTCGGCGAGCGTCGCGAGCAGGCGCTGTTGTTCAAGGAGCTGGCAACGCTGCGCAGCGACGCGCCGCTCTTTCGCAGCGTGGACGCGTTGCGCTGGCGCGGGCCCGGACCGCGCTTCGCGCAGTGGGCCGAGCGCATGGAATCGCCGCGGCTCGTCGAGCGCTGCAACAAGGCGCAGCAGGCGCTCGAGGCCGCGGCCTGACGCGGGGGCTTCAGCCGGTGTAGCGCTCGACCACGTCCGCGGGCCTCAAGTGCGCCTCGCTCTCGGGATGGCCCGTTTCGCGCGCCGCGCGGCGCTGGCGCAGCAGGTCCCAGCATTGATCGAGCTCGACCTGGATGCTGTGCAGGCGGCGAGTCTGCGATTCGTCGAGGCCACCCTGGTCGAACAGCGCGTGCTCCTCGGCGACGAGCTCCTGGATGTGGCTCAGGATCGGGTTGTCGGTTCCGGTGCTTGGCATGCATGCCTCCGTTGCCAGTCCTTCATGCCACCATTGTGCGCCTTCCCGTCGGAGGGGTGCGCGGAGGCGGTCAACCCGATCGCGGTCGCGCCTTGCCGCAGGCCGGACAGCGGCCGTAGAGCGTGAGATCGTGGCGCTCAACGGTGAAGCCGCGCGGCGCGAGCCTCCGCATGTCGCCAGGGCACCCGGGGACGTCGAACACGCGATCGCAGCCCGTGCAGCGGAAGTGATGGTGGTGCGCGGACTCCGCCGTCTCATACCGCGGGGATTCGCCCGGCAGGTGGATCACCTGCACGCGGCCCTCGTCGACCAGCAGCTTCAGCGTGCGATAGACGGTCGCGAGCCCGAGCGCGCGCACGTCCTCGCGTGCGGCGTCCAGCACCTCGCGCGGCGTGAGCGGCCGGCGGGAGCCGCGAATGGCCGACTGAATGGCATCGCGCTGACGGGTCGAGCGTTCCATGCGAGGCTCGGGCATTGTGCGATAATGATAACTCATTCTCATTTGGGCCGGCAATCCGTGCGCTTTCGCCTGCCGCACCGCAAGTCGTCGCCGCGCGCCACCGCCGGCCCGCTTGCGCTCGCGTGCCTCCTCGCGTGCGGCGGCGCGCACGCTGCGATCGCGATCGTCGCGGCGGAGAAGGTGTACGGCGACATCGCGCGGGCGGTCGGCGGACCGGAGGTCTCAGTCACCAGCGTTCTCGCGAGCCCCGACCAGGACCCGCACGCTTTCGAAGCCAGCGCATCGATTGCCGCGCGCATCGCCGACGCGCGCGTGGTCATCTACAACGGCGCCGGCTACGATCCGTGGATCGTCAAGCTCCTGCGCGGCGCGCGTGACGCGGACCGAGTCACGCTCGACGTCGCACGACTGTCGCGTCACGAGGCGGGTGACAACCCCCATGTGTGGTACGACGTGGATGCGGTCGACGCCCTGGCGCGCGCGCTCGCGACGGAGCTGTCGCGCATGGATCCCGCGCATGGCGATGCGTATGCCGCGCGCGCCGCGGCCGTGGACGCGTCCATCGCATCGGTGCGCGCGCGCATTGCGTCGTTGCGCGCGCGCTTCGCGCGCACGCCGGTCACTGCGACGGAGCCCGTGTTCGGCTACATGGCCGACGCGCTCGGACTCGACATGCGCAACGCGCGCTTCCAGCTCGCGGTGATGAACGGCACCGAGCCCAGTGCACGCGACGTGGCGGCGTTCGAGCAGGACCTGCGCACGCACGCGGTCAAGGCGCTGATCGTGAACCGCCAGACGCGCAACGCGCTCACCGAGCGCATGCGCGGGCTCGCCGCGCAGGTCGGTGTGCCCATCGTGGAAATCACCGAGACGCAGCCCGCGGACGTCGACTACGCGAGATGGATGGTGTCGCAACTCGACCGCCTCGCACGCGCGCTGGGCGCCCCATGAGCGGCGCAGGGCCGCGCACCGCAGCGGAGTCCGCCGGCCGTCGCGCGATCGAGCTCGACGCCGTGACGCTCGCGCGCGACGGCCGCGTCGTGTTGCGCGGCGTCGACTTGTCCATCGACGGCGGCGAGTTCATCGGCATCTTCGGCCCCAACGGCGCCGGCAAGACGACGCTGCTCCACGCGATACTGGGCTTGCTGCGGCCGGCGTCCGGTGCCGTGCGCGTCCTCGGCCGCGCGCCGCGCGATGCGCAAGGCGACGTGGGATACCTGCCGCAACGTCGCGGCCGCGTGAGCGACATTCATTTGTGTGCGCGCGACTTCATCGGCAGCGCCGTCGACGGGCGACGCTGGGGACCGCCGCACGTCACGGCCGCCGCGAAGGCCGAAGTGGCGCGCGTGCTGGAGCTCGTCGACGCTGCCGCGCTCGCCGAGCGGCCGGTTGCGCAACTTTCCGGCGGCGAGCTGCAAAGGCTCCTCATCGCGCAAGCGCTGATCGGCGAGCCGCGCGTCCTGCTGCTCGACGAGCCGCTCGCGAGCCTCGACCCGCGCTTCCAGCAGGCTGTGGTCGCGCTGATCAAGCGCGTCCAGCAGTCGCTCGGCATCACGGTGCTCTTCACCGCGCACGACCTCAATCCGCTGCTGGGCGCGATGGATCGCGTCCTGTACCTGGGGCAGGGGCAGGCCGTGCTCGGATCGGTGGACGAAGTCATGACCAGCGCCACGCTGACGCGCCTGTACGGCGCGCCGATCGAGGTGGTGCGCCTGCACGAGCGCATCGTCGTGCTGTCCGGCCATGGCGCCGAAGTCGACGGGCACGATTGCGATGCTTGAATACGACTTCATGCGCACCGCGTTCGCGGCCGGCGCCGTGGTCGCCGTCGTCGCCGCCGCCGCCGGCTACTTCCTCGTGCTGCGTAACCTGACGTTCGCCGGTCACGCCCTGTCCCACGTCGGGTTCGCGGGAGCCACCGGCTCCGTGCTGATCGGCATTGCGCCGCTGTGGGGACTGCTCGCCTTCACGCTTGCGGCCGCGACGGCGATCGGTCTCCTCGGCGATCGGCTGCGCAATCGCGATGTCGCGGTCGGCATCGTGCTGTCGCTGTCGCTGGGATTCGGCGTGCTGTTCCTGCACTTCTACACCACGCACGCGACCCAGGCGACGGCCGTGCTCTTCGGCAACCTGCTCGGCGTCGATCGAGCGACGCTGTGGCAGCTCGCCGCGCTTGCCGCGGTATCGCTCGGCGCGCTGGCAATCATCGGCCGTCCGCTGCTGTTCGCAACGCTCGCACCCGAGCTCGCGCAGGCGAAAGGCCTCTCGCTCAGGCTCGTGTCGGTCATGTTCCTGCTGGTGGTCGCGGTCGCGGTCGCGGAAGCCGCGCAGGTCGTCGGCGTGCTGCTCGTGTTCGCGCTGCTCGTCGGCCCTGCCGCAGCCGCGCTGCGCCTGACCACGCACGTCGCGCGCGGGATCCTGCTCTCGGTGGCGCTCGCGCTGGCCGAGACGTGGGCGGGCATCGCGCTCGCCTATGTCACCGACTGGCCGGCGACGTTCTGGATCGTGCTCTGCAGCAGCGCCGTGTACCTCGGCGCGCTTGCGCATTCGGCGCGCGGCCGATGAGGCACGCGGTCGATGAGGCGCGGTCGATGAGGCGCGGTCGATGAGGCGCGGTCGATGAGGCGCGTCGGCGGCGCTACCCGCTCGATGCCACGCCGCCCTCGATCGCGACGACGACCGCGCCGCGAATGGTCTTCTCGGCGTACGGATCGTTGAGCCGCAGGCCGTAGATCATGCCGCTCGGCGAGTCGCGCAGGTGGCCGTCGGCGTCGCGAATGTGGGCCGCCCACGCGACGCCGCGGCTCGATTCCCCGCAGTCGACCTCGTAGGAATACACGCGCCCGGACTTCGCGGTGTGCTCGCCGGTGAGCTTCATGCGCGGCCCCGGCGACGAGGTGTGCAGGCGCGGCCGCGAACCCGCGGCTGGCAGCAGACAACGGTCATTGCAGAGACCGCCTTTCCGCCCGCGCTGTCGTTGTTGTCGCGGGTGGCGACATTGTTTGCCGCCTCGCGCGAAGGCGTCAAGCCCGGGCCGGGGAACGGTCCGGTGGATCGTCGTGGGGCCGCTAGGCCGTGATCCGGTCGATCTCCGCGCGTTCCGCCGCGTCGAGCTTCCACTGCGCCGCCGCCACGTTCGCGTCGATCTGCTCGGGCTTGGTGGCGCCCGCGATGATGCTCGAGACGACGCCTCGCGAGGCGAGCCACGCGAACGCCAGCTCGGTCATGGAGTGGCCGCGCTCGGCGCAAAAGCGCTGGAGCGCCTCGACCTTGTCCCAGTTGCGATCGGTGAGGAAGCGCTCGGCCCACGACGCCGTGGTCGCGAGGCGGGAGCCTTCGGGCAGCGGCTGATCGCGCCGGTATTTGCCCGTGAGGAGACCGCTCGCGAGCGGATAGTACGGCAGCAATCCGATGCCGTGCGCCTCGAGGGCGGGAAGGAGCTCGCGCTCGGCGTCCCGCACGAGCGCGCTGTATTCGTTCTGCGCGCTGACGAATCGCGTGATGCCTTCGTGCCGGGATGTCCACGCCGCGTCCGCCACCTGCCATCCGGCGAAGTTGGAACAGCCGATGTAGCGCACCTTGCCCTGGCGCACGAGGTCATCCAGCGCACGCAGCGTCTCGTCGATCGGCGTCAGCGGATCGGGCCAGTGCTGCTGGTAGAGGTCGATCCAGTCGGTGCGCAGGCGCCGCAGGCTCGATTCCACCGCCGACATGATGTAGCGGCGCGATGCACCCTTCAGCGTCTGCGCGTCGTTCATCGGCGAGCTGAATTTGGTGGCGAGCACGACGTCCTTGCGTCGCTCGCCCAGGACCTCGCCCAGCTGCGTCTCCGAGCCGCCGCGATTGCCGTAGCTGTCGGCGGTGTCGAACAGCGTGATGCCGCGCTCGATGGCGCGGTCGACGACACGGCGCGTGGCGGCGACATCGAGCCGGCCGCCGAAGTTGTTGCAGCCGAGGCCCACCAGCGAGACGCGCAGGCCCGACCTGCCGACATTGCGGATTTCCATTCAGTCTCCCGGTGCGGTTTCCACTGCGCCAAGCTCTTCGTCCGAGACGCCGAGCGTGCGCCAGTTGGTGGTGCGGGGCACGATGCCCTCGAACGAGCGCAGCTTCGCGAGCGGGATGCGCGGCGCCGCGGTGCCGAGCGGCGGCTCGCCGTTCTCGAAGCGCCGGACCGCATCGATCATGATCCTGCGGAACTGGACGATCGCGACGTCGCTCGCGCCGGGTCGCTCGCGCGTACGGTCGGCGATCGGGCCCATGGTCTCCCACATCGCCATGTCCTGGTTCGGGATGCCGTCGATGCCGGTGTGATCGCCGCGCTTCATGCGCTCGCGATCCTGCCCGAAGTTGTTGGCCAGCGTGCGCGTGCGGCGATAGCTCGCGTCGAGATCGACCCCCACGCGAGCATGACAGAACGCGCGCCAGGCGTCGGCCTCGATACCCGGGCCCCAGTCGCTCCAGGCGATGAAATAGAACATCGTGTGCGTGTCGTCCATGGGCACGTTGATGTTCGCGAGGCCGTACACGTTGTTGGGCGGGATCAGCACGGTGAGCGGCGCGACGAACGTGGTGATGCGCACGTAATCGTGCGTGTCCGCGTCCTTGATCGGACGACGGATCGCGGCGTAGCGGAAGCCGTAGCGCGTGCGCTGCACCTGCAGCCGCGGCGCCTTGTCCGTGGACGGTCGCGGCCACACGCCGCCTGCGGCCATGGCGCGATCGACGTCCGCGGCGGGCATGTCGGTCGAGTGCAACGTCGAGCTGTGCGCCGAATCGATGGCACCTTCGAGTATCTGCGCCCAGTTGCAGTCGACCTGCACCTTTACGATGCTGACGCGCGCGCCGGGGGTGGGTGCGAACGCGGGCGGCTCGAACGGCGGCATCGTGTCGCGCGGGCCCATGTAGATCCAGGCGAAGCCGCCCGCCTCGCGCACGGGATACGCGATGTGCTTGACGTGGGCCGCGAAGCGCGCGCCCGCGTGCTCCGAAGGCATGTCGAGAACGTTGCCGTCGACGTCCACCTTCCATCCGTGGTACAGGCACCGCAGACCGCATTCCTCGTTGCGGCCGAGCGCCAGCGACGCGCGGCGATGGGGGCAGTGCTCGCCGACGACGCCCAGCCGTCCTTGCGTGTCGCGGAACGCGACCAGGTCCTCCCCGAGGACACGAACGCGCACCGGCGCTCCGTCGCGCTCGGCCACTTCCTCGCTCATGCACGCGGGGAGCCAGTAGCGCCGCATCATGCGCCCCATGGCGGCGTCGCCCTCGACGCGGCACAGCAGCTCGTTCTCTTCCGTCGTCAGCATGTCGTCCGCTCCTCTACGTCGTGCGTGGTGCCGCGACCTGGTGGCGCATGTCGATGTCGTGCCCCGAGCGCGACGATTCCAGCACGGCGAGGCACACCTCGAGTGTCGCCATCGCCCACTCGCCGCTGTGCAGCGGCTGCCGGCCGTCGAGCGCGGCGGCCCGCAGCTCGTCGATCACTTCCGCGCGCGGCACTTCCGGCGCATCGAGCGCCTCGCGCCGCGCGCCGTGTTCGTCGTAGATCATGATGCCATCGGGCAGGGGACGCAAATCGGCGCGCGTGCACGACACCACGATCGAGCCGAAATGATTGTGCGCGACCGGTGCGGCCGCCGCCGTCGCGTGCGCGCCGCCGTAGGCCCGCGCCATCTTGGAGCCCGCCTCGTCGGTCGCGGACGCGAGCGCCGCGCGCGTCGCGGCGTGGTGGCCCGGCCGCTTGCGCGCGCCGAGCTCGCCGATCCAGCCGGCGAGCTCGTCGGAATCGAAATGCGCGTAACCGCTGTAGACGAGCGAGGCGAATGCGTCGTCCTCGAAGCGCAGGAGCGCGGCGTACGCGCCTTCGCTGCCGCGCGCGCGGTCCCACGCCCCGCACTGCGCCCGCACGCTGCGCACTCGGCCACCGCCGAGAAGCCGCACCACGTCGACCTGGTGAGAACCCTGGCTGAAGACGACGCCGCCGCCCTGCGACGTGTCGAGCTCCTCGGGACGGCGCGGTCGATACATGAAGTCGGTGTAGTACTGCGCGCCGATCATGCGTACCTCGCCGTACGCGCCGCTTTCGATCAGTGCCCTGGTGCGCGCGTACGGCGCGTCGAAGCTGTGGCTGTGACCGACCACGAGCGCGACGCGGGCGCTGCGTGCCGCGTCGATCATCGCCCGGCATTGCGCGAGCGTGATGCCGAACGGCTTCTCGACCAGCACGTGCTTGCCGTGCGCGGCCGCCGCGATGACGTCGTCGACGTGGCATTGATGCGGTGTGGCGATGTAGACCGCGTCGACCGCGCGATCGGCGCACATCGATTCCACGCTGGCGTGCGCGCGGCCGCCGAACTCGCGCTCGAAGGCGGCCCGCGCCTCGGGTCGCGGGTCGGCCGCGGCCACGAGGCGCACGCCCGGATGCGCCCGCAGCGTGGGCAGCATGATCATGAACGCGCGACCCAGCCCGGCCGCGCCGAGACGCAGCGGCGGGGTCGCGCTCAAATGCGAAACGACTCCAGCGATTCGGGCGCGAAGAGCTCCTCGGGGCGCAGCAGGCGCTTCGACAATCCCTGCTCGTGGTGGTAGCGCAGGAACGTCGCGAGCGTCTCGCGGTTGGGCTCGAACCCGTACGGCCAATAGTCGCGGCCCATCAACGCGCGCGTCTCCTCGACGTGATGCGTGAGCCACGGCAGCATCGCCTTCAGCGCGGCGGTGACGTAGAGGTCGTCGTAGGTGCGGCGCTGCGACTCGACGAACGCCTTCTGCAGCGATTGCGCGATCCAGCGGTTGGCCTCGTACACCTGCCGTCGGATCACGACCGTATGCATGATCGGGAACACGCCCGTTTCGCGGAAATAGCGCTGCTCGACGTCCTTGTAGTCGGGGAA
>DATJIS010000112.1:0-59713 GCA_035493035.1 Casimicrobiaceae bacterium
CGCGGCCGAGACGCTGGGCGTTTCGCGCGATCAGCTCGTCGAGGATCTGCACGCGGGCAAGGTGAAATACTCGTCGATCTTCAACTATCCGACGCTCACGTGGGCCGACATCGGCACCATCGGCTGGCTCGTCGACGGCGCGGCGATCATGAACCAGATTCCGCTGTGCCGCTGCTCGTACGGGCCGTACTCGCGCGCCATGATCCGCATCTGCAAGGAAGAGTCGTTCCACCAGCGGCAGGGCTTCGACATCATGATGGCGCTCTGCAAGGGCACGGCGGAGCAGAAGGCGATGGCGCAGGACGCGCTCGATCGCTGGTGGTGGCCGTCGCTCATGATGTTCGGGCCGCCCGATGCGCAGAGCGTGCACAGCGCGCAGTCGGCACGCTGGAAGATCAAGCTCCTGTCGAACGACGAGCTGCGCCAGCGCTTCGTCGACCAGACCGTGCCGCAGGCGGACTACCTCGGCTTGCGCGTTCCCGATCCCGCTCTCGAGTGGAACGCGTCGACCGGCCATTACGACTTCGGCGCGATCGACTGGGACGAGTTCCACCAGGTGCTGAAGGGCAACGGGCCGTGCAACAAGGATCGCATGCGCACGCGAATCAAGGCGTGGGACGACGGACGCTGGGTGCGCGAGGCGGCCGTGGCCTGTGCGGACAAGCGCGCCGCGCGCGCAGCGCGCCAGGCGGCATAGCCATGAGCGTCGAATGGCCGCTGTGGGAAGTGTTCATCCGCTCGCAGCACGGGCTCGCGCACAAGCACGTGGGCAGCCTCCACGCACCCGATGCGGAAATGGCGATCCGCAATGCGCGCGACGTGTACACCCGGCGCAACGAAGGCGTGTCGATCTGGGTCGTGCGCTCGGCCGACGTGCACGCGACCTCGCCAGGCGCGAAGGAGCCGCTGTTCGAGCCCGCCAACGACAAGGTGTACCGTCATCCGACGTTCTTCCCGATGCCCGACGAGGTCAAGCACCTCTGAAGGGAGGTCGAGCGATGGCAACCGACAGCGATATCTTCGACTATCTCCTGCGCCTCGGCGACAGCGACCTCGTTCTCGCGCAACGCCTCGGCGAGTGGGTCGGGAAGGGGCCGGTGCTCGAGGAGGACATCGCGCTCGCGAACGTCGGGCTCGACCTGCTCGGCCAGGCTCGGCTATGGCTTTCGTACGCCGGCGAAGTGGAGGCGCGCTTCCGCGGCCGCGGTCGCAGCGAGGACGAGCTCGCGTTCCTGCGCGACGGCGCGGCGTTCCGCAACGTGCAGCTCGTCGAGCAGCCGAACGGCGACTATGCCGACACGACCGCACGCCAGTTCTACTTCGATCACGCGCATCTGCTGTTGCTGCGCGCGCTCGCGCGCTCGCGTGACGAGCGCATCGCGGCGATCGCCGCCAAGGCCGCGAAGGAAGTCCAGTACCACGTCGAGCGATCGACCGATTGGGTGATTCGCCTCGGCGACGGCACCGACGAATCGCATGCGCGCATGCAGCGCGCGATCGACGACCTCTGGCCGTACACCGGCGAGCTCTTCGCCGCGGATGAGCTCGATGCGGCGCTCGCCGACGCGGCGATCGCGCCCGATCCCGCCTCGCTGCGCGACGCGTGGCAGGCGGCCATCGCCGCAGCGCTCGACGAAGCGACGCTGACCCTGCCCGCCATCGGCTGGATGCACGGCGCGCACGGCCGCGACGGCAAGCACGGCGTGCACACCGAGCATCTCGGTCATCTCCTCGCGGAGATGCAGTTCCTGCAGCGCGCGTATCCGGGTGCACAGTGGTGAGCGCCGACGTTTCGGTCTCGCCGGCGCTGTCTCCGCGAGGCGATGACCGCGACATCGTGAGCGAGGCGTGGAGCGCGCTTGCGACCGTTCCCGACCCCGAGGTGCCGGTGGTCTCGATCGGCGAGCTCGGCATCGTGCGCGGCGTGTCGCACGACGGTGCGAACGTGGTGGTCACGCTGACGCCGACGTACAGCGGCTGCCCGGCGACGGAGGCCATCGAGGCCATGGTGCGCGCTGCGCTGCGCGAGCGGCGGATCGAGGCGCGTGTGCAGTACGCGCTTGCGCCGGCCTGGACCACCGACTGGATCGCCCCGGAAGCGCGTGCGCGCTTGCGCGCCTTCGGCATCGCGCCGCCGGGGACATCGGCGCGCGTCGATGTCAGCGGGATCAGCCCGCTGCGCCGGGCGCGCATCGACGTCGCGTGTCCGCGCTGCGGGTCGCGCGACACCGCGCTGGTGTCGCAGTTCGGCTCGACGGCGTGCAAGGCGCAGTATCGCTGCAAGGCGTGCGCCGAGCCGTTCGACTACTTCAAGCCTCATTAGCCGGGCGCCAAGCCGATGAGCAAGTTCCATCGCCTGGCGATCGCCCGGGTCGATCGCGAGACGCGTGACGCGGTCGCGATCACCTTCGACGTGCCGGCCGAGCTGCGGGAGCAGTTCCGCTACGCGCCGGGCCAGCATCTCACCCTGCGTGCCGACGTCGGCGGGCAGGACGTGCGCCGCTCCTACTCGATCTGCTCGGCGGTGCAGGACGACCTGCTGCGCATCGCCGTCAAGAAGGCCCCCGGCGGCGCGTTTTCCACCTGGGTGAACGAAGCGCTGCGCGCCGGTGCGGCGGTCGACGTCATGCCGCCCATGGGGCATTTCAACGTGCCGCTCGACCCTGCGGCCGCGCATCACTACGTCGGCTTTGCCGCGGGCAGCGGCATCACGCCGCTGCTGTCCATCGTGAAGACCACGCTCGCGGCCGAGCCGAAGACCCTGTTCACGCTGTTCTACGGCAACCGCGCCTCGGGCACGGTGATGTTCCGCGAGGAGCTCGCTGCGCTCAAGGACATCTACATGGCGCGCTTCAACCTCGTGCACGTGCTGTCGCGCGAGGCGCAGGACATCGAGCTCCTGCACGGACGCATCGATGCCGCGCGCACCGCGGCATTGCTCGACCATTGGGTACCGCAGGGGGACATGGACGCGGTGTTCGTGTGCGGCC
Organism: Casimicrobiaceae bacterium; assembly: GCA_035493035.1. Classification (GTDB taxonomy): domain Bacteria; phylum Pseudomonadota; class Gammaproteobacteria; order Burkholderiales; family Casimicrobiaceae; genus VBCG01. The sequence continues at coordinate 2,991 of DATJIS010000112.1, forward strand.
CCGAGGGCATGATGGATGCCGTGGCTTCCGCGCTGCGCGCACGGGGCTACCCCGAGTCCCGCATCCGCATCGAGCGCTTCGCCGCCAGCATCCCGAAGCACACGCACGTGCCGCGTCCGCTGCCCGAAGCGAGCCAGGCGGAGTGCGAAGTGACGGTGATCCAGGATGGCAACCGCAAGAGCTACCTCCTCACCAAGGGCGACGACAACATCCTGGACGCGGGATTGCGCAACGGCATCGAGCTGCCCTATTCGTGCAAGGGCGGCGTATGCTCGACGTGTCGCTGCCGCCTGGTCGAAGGCGAAGTCGACATGGACGTCAATTTCGCGCTCGAGGACTACGAGGTGGCACGCGGGTTCATCCTCGCATGCCAGAGCTATCCGGTGACCGACAAGGTCGTCGTGGATTTCGACCAGACGGGCACCGGCTGATGCCGCGCGGCGCGTGCTAAAGTTTCGCCGCGCGATCCGATGCGCCACCCCGGGAAGGCCACGTGTCACATCCACTGTTCGAAAAGCACCGAGCGCTGATCGAGCGCGCGGTGCAGGCGATTGCGGAGCGCGGCTACTGGACGCCCTTTCCCGAATCGCCGAGCCCCAAGGTCTACGGTGATGGCGCCGCGGAAGCCGGCAAGAAGGCCTTCGACGCGCTGCTCAATCGCCGGTTTCCGCTGATCCAGCCGGCCATCGTCGGCCAGGCCGGCGCCGAGCGCTCGCCGTACGGGTTCGCGCTCGGCATCACGTATCCCCGCTCGGACCTCGACGGACTCTTCGCCGCCATCGAGCAGGCCGAGCCCGCGTGGCGCAGGGCGGGCCCCGAAGCCTGGGTCGGCGTGTGTGCGGAGATCCTGACGCGCATCAATCGCGAGAGCTTCCTCTTCGCGCACGCCGTCATGCACACCACCGGGCAGGCGTTCGTGATGGCATTCCAGGCCGGCGGCCCGCATGCGCAAGACCGCGGTCTCGAGGCCGTCGCCTACGCGTGGGATCAGATGCGGCGCGTTCCGGCGACCGCGCAATGGGAGAAGCCGCAGGGCAAGAGCGAGCCGCTGCGCATGGAAAAGCGCTTTCGCATCGTGCCGCGCGGCGTCGGGCTGGTGATCGGCGTGTCGACATTTCCGACGTGGAACGGGTACACCGGGCTCTTCGCGAGCCTCGCCACCGGCAACGCGGTCGTGGTGAAGCCGCATCCGTCGGCGATCCTGCCGCTCGCGCTCACCGTGAAGATCGCGCGCGACGTGCTCTCGGAGGCGGGATTCGACGCGAACATCGTCACGCTCGCCGCTCACGACGCCGGCGACGACACCGCGCAGCAGCTGGCGTTGCGCCCCGAAGTCAAGATCATCGACTTCACGGGCAGCACCGCGAATGGCCGCTGGCTCGAGGAACACGCGCGCCAGGCGCAGGTGTACACGGAGAAGGCGGGCGTGAACCAGGTCATCATCGATTCGACCGACGACTTCAAGGGCGTCGCGCGCAATCTCGCCTTCTCGCTCGCGCTCTACACCGGGCAGATGTGCACGGCACCGCAGAACATCTACGTGCCGCGCGACGGCATCGATACGGCGGAGGGCCACCTGTCGTTCGACCAGGTGGCCACGGCACTGGGCGAGGCCGTGACGAAGCTCGTGGGCGATCCCGCGCGGGCGGTCGAGATCCTCGGCGCGGTGCAGAACGAAGGCATCATCCGCCGCCTGGAGGCCGCACGCTCGCTCGGCGACGTCGTCGTCGACACGAAGACCTTGGCGCATGCGCAGTTCGAGAACGCGACGATTCGCACGCCGCTGCTCGTCAAGCTTTCACGGGCCGATCGCGCGACCTTCCTCAACGAATGGTTCGGGCCCATCGCGTTCGTGATCGCAACCGACTCGACCGACGACAGCCTTGCCATCGCGCGCGACGCGGTGAAGGGACACGGCGCGCTCACGCTGTCGCTGTACAGCACGCATCAGGACGTCATCGACCGCGCCGTGGCGATCGCCGAGGACGTCGGCGTGGCGCTGTCGATCAATCTCACGGGCGGCGTGTTCGTCAACCAGTCCGCCGCCTTTTCCGATTTCCATGGCACCGGTGCCAATCCCGCCGCGAACGCGGCCCTCACGGACGCCGCCTACGTCGCGAACCGCTTCCGCGTGGTGCAGCACCGGATGCACGTCTAGGTGAACCCATGTCGTACGAACAGATTCGATTCGAAAGCGCCGGCGGCATCGCGCGCATCACGCTCGCGCGCCCCGACCGGCTGAACAGCTTCACCAGCCACATGCATGGCGAGCTGCGCGATGCGCTCGCGCGGGTGCAGAAGGACTCGACCACGCGCGTGCTGCTCCTGACCGGCGAAGGCCGCGGCTTTTGTGCCGGGCAGGACCTGTCCGATCGCAACGTCGCGCCCGGCGCGACGCCCGTCGATCTCGGCGCGTCGATCGAGGAGAACTACAAGCCGCTCGTGCTGGCATTGCAGTCGTTGCCGCTGCCTGTCGTGTGCGCCGTCAACGGCGTGGCGGCGGGCGCCGGCGCCAACCTCGCGCTGGCGTGCGACATCGTGATCGCCGCGCGCTCGGCGAGCTTCATCCAGGCGTTCTCCAGGATCGGGCTCGTCCCCGACTCGGGCGGGACGTATTTCCTGCCGCGTCTCGTCGGCAGCGCGCGCGCGATGGGACTCGCCCTGCTCGGCGACAAGCTGCACGCCGAGGACGCCGAGCGCTGGGGATTGATCTGGGCCTGCGTGGACGATGCCGACCTCGGCGGCACGGTCGACCGCCTGCTCGAGCAGCTCGCGAAGGCGCCCACGCGCGGGCTCGCGGCGATCAAGCGCGCGCTGCATGCGAGCGCGGGCAATTCGCTGCACGCCCAGCTCGATCTGGAGCGCGACCTGCAGCGCGAGCTCGGTCGCAGCGACGACTACCGCGAGGGTGTCGCCGCGTTCCTCGAAAAGCGTCCGCCGAGCTTCACCGGCAAGTAGCCGCGCATGGCAGCCGCGCTGGCCCGCGACGCGGTAGTGGCCATCATCGGCGCGGGTGCGATGGGCAGCGGCATCGCGCAGGTGGCCGCGCAGGCGGGCCATCGCGTGCTGTTGCAGGATGCGCGCACCGGCGCGGCGGCGAACGCGCAACGCGCGGTCGCACGCACGCTTGCGGCGCTTGCCGCCAAGGGCAAGCTCACGAGCGAAGCCGCCGAGGCGGCCGCGGCGCGCATCGTGCCGGTGGCGAACACCGAGGACGTACGCGGCGCCGCGCTGGTGATCGAGGCGATCGTCGAGGACCTCGCCGCCAAGCGCGCGCTCTTCGCCGAGCTCGAACGCGTCGTTGCGGATTCGACCCTTCTCGCCACGAACACGTCGTCGCTTTCGGTGACCGCACTCGCCGCGGGCCTGCGCGTGCCGCGGCGCGTGGCGGGGATGCACTTCTTCAATCCCGCGCCCGTGCTGCCGCTCGTCGAGGTCGTGAGCGGGCTCGCCACGGCGCGCGAGGTCGCCGACACGATCCACGCGACCGCTGCCGCATGGGGCAAGACGCCCGTGCACGCGTCGTCGACACCGGGATTCATCGTCAATCGCTGCGCGCGCCCGTTCTATGCCGAGGCGCTGCGGCTTCTCGCCGAGCGCGCGGGCGACTGCGCCACGCTCGACGCGGTCATGCGCGAAGCCGGCGGGTTTCGCATGGGCCCCTTCGAGCTCATGGATCTCATCGGCCACGACGTGAACTTCGCCGTGACGCGAAGCGTCTGGGATGCGTACTTCAACGATCCACGGTTCCTGCCCTCGGTGCTGCAGCGCGAGCTCGTCGACGCGGGCTATCTCGGGCGCAAGAGCGGACGCGGCTTCTACGATTACGCACCCGGCGCCGCGTCGCCGCAGCCGGCCAGCGAGGTCGCACGGACGACGCCTCGCCGCATCACCATCCATGGCGACCTCGGGCCGGCACGCGCGCTCGTGCAGCGCTGGCGCGCCGCAGGCGTGAGCGTCGATGAGCACGACGCGGTGCGCGCGTTTCCGGACGGCGTGATCGCCACCGGCGGCGCGTGGCTCGCGCTCACCGACGGCCGCACCGCCACGTCCCGCGCAGTCATGAGCGGCGCGCACCGGCTCGTGGTGTTCGATCTGGCGCTCGACTACGCGTCGTGCAAGCGGCTCGCGCTCGCGCGTGCCGACTCGTGCGATGACGATGCGCTCGGTGCTGCATGCGGCGCGCTGCAGGCCGCCGGCATCGCGGTGTCGCGCCTGGACGACGTCGCGGGGCTGGCCGTGATGCGCACGGTGGCCATGCTCGCGAACGAGGCGGCCGATGCCGTGACGCAGGGCGTGGCGACACCGGCCGATCTCGACCTGGCGATGCAAAGAGGCGTGAACTATCCGCGCGGTCCGCTCGCATGGGGTGACACACTCGGTGCCGCGCGGGTGCGCGATGTTCTTCACCATCTCGCCGCGCACTACGGCGAGGATCGCTACCGAACGGCGCCGCTCGTCACGCGGCGTGCCGCGATGGGCGGCAAGCTGGTGCTGAATCCATGAGCGCCGCCGATCCACTCGATGCGCAACACCTCGCCGAGCGCGTCGCGAGCACGATGTTCGCGCGCGATCGCGCGTCGCAGGGACTCGGCATGCAGATCGTGCGCGTCGGCGCCGGCGAAGCCGAGCTCACCATGCGCGTGCGCGCCGACATGGTCAACGGTCATGCGATCTGCCACGGCGGGTTCGTCTTCGCGCTTGCCGACAGCACGTTCGCATTCGCGTGCAACAGCCATAACGCCAACACCGTCGCGCAGGGATGCGCGATCGATTATCTCGCGCCGGCGCGCGAGGGCGACGTGCTCCGCGCGGTCGGCCGCGAGCGCAGCCGCACGGGCCGCACGGGCGTGTACGACATCGAAGTCCGCAATCAGCGCGGTGAGACGATCGCGCTCTTCCGCGGCAAGAGCTACCGCGTCAAGGGTAGCGTGCTCGACGACGTGCCGGCGGCCTGAGCGCCGGCAAAGGACGAATCACCATGCCGGCCAGGAAACCCTCACCGGGCGATCTCGAGCCGATCGAGACGGCGAGCGAGCGCGAGCTGCGGGCGCTGCAGCTTGCGCGCCTGCAGGCGACGTTGCGCCGCGCGTACGACAACGTGCCGCACTATCGCAGCGCGTTCGACGCGGCCGGCGTCGGTCCGCAGGATTGCCGCTCGCTCGACGATCTCGCACGCTTCCCCTTCACGAGCAAGGCGGACCTCCGCGACAACTATCCCTTCGGCATGTTCGCGGTGCCGCGAACGGAGGTCGTGCGCATCCATGCGTCGTCGGGCACGACCGGCAAGCCGACGGTGGTCGGCTACACGCGCAACGACATCGACACGTGGGCGACGGTCATGGCGCGGTCGATTCGCGCCGCCGGCGGGCGCGCGGGCGACGTCGTGCACGTCGCCTACGGATATGGCCTGTTCACCGGTGGCCTCGGTGCGCACTACGGCGCCGAGAAGCTCGGCTGCACGGTGATACCGATGTCCGGTGGCCAGACGGAGAAGCAGGTGCAGCTCATCGGCGACTTCAAGCCGGACATCATCATGGTCACCCCGTCGTACATGCTCGCGATCGCCGAGGAGATGGAACGGCAGGGCGTCGATCCGCGCGCGTCGTCGCTGTCGATCGGCATTTTCGGCGCCGAGCCGTGGACGCCGACGATGCGCGCGGCCATCGAGGCGCGCGTGGGTCTCGACGCGATCGACATCTACGGGCTGTCGGAGGTGATCGGTCCCGGCGTCGCGCAGGAGTGCATCGAGACCAAGGACGGCCTCACGATCTGGGAGGACCACTTCTATCCCGAGATCGTCGATCCGCAGACGGGTGCGGTGCTGGCCGAAGGCGAGAAAGGCGAGCTCGTGTTCACCTCGCTCACCAAGGAAGCGCTGCCGATCATCCGCTATCGCACGCGCGATCTCACGCGCCTGCTGCCGCCGACCGCGCGCTCGATGCGGCGCATGGAAAGGATCACCGGTCGCTCCGACGACATGATGATCATCCGCGGCGTCAACGTGTTTCCCACGCAGATCGAGGAGCTCATCCTGAAGCAGGAGGCGCTCGCACCGCATTATCAGCTCGAGATCACGCGGCCCAGGGCGCTCGACGAGCTCACCGTGATCGTCGAGCGCGCGCCCGGGGCAGGTGCCGCCGATACCGACTCCGCCGCCAGCGCGCTGGCACACTTCATCAAGAGCCTGATCGGCGTCACGGCGATGGTGCGCGTCATGCCCGCGGGCGCGATCGAGCGCTCGCTCGGCAAGGCGAAGCGGATCATCGACAAGCGAGCGAGCTGACCGTTGTCGCTTACAGCCGGGGGGCCCGGCGCGCCGTTCGTCCGGGCGGCGCCGGCCCACGAGGGGCGTTGCTATACTCCGCCGCCTCGAAGAATGGCGACCTGCGATGCCCGAGCGTGTCGAGCCTGGTGAAGGCTACATCCGGACGGAAGCGGCGGAATCCGAACTGCGTGCGCCGCGTCACGGCTTGTCGCTGTCCCAACGCAAGCTATTGACGCTGATCGATGGCTCGCCGAGCATCGAGCACCTTGGCGACTCACTGCACAGCGACGCGGGACGCGTGCGACGTGACCTCGCGCGACTTCTCGAACTCGGCCTCGTGCGCTCGACTCGCTCGGCGATGCCCAAGCGTGCTGTGGAACCGATCGGACAGGCTGCGCCGCAGGCTCGCATGCAGCCGCCCTCCAAGCGGCGCAGGACAGGCGCGACAATCACCGCACTCATCGTTCTCGCCGTCGCGGGCATCGTCATATGGCCGCTCAACGAACGCCGATCCAATCAGGCCGTCGATGCCGAGCCGACGAGACCGATTGCGCCGCCGGCGGCGACGGCGATCGCCGCATCGCTGACATCCACGCCTGCGAGCGACACCGTCGTTTCGGCGTCCAGCGTTCCGGTGCTGAGCGATGCGACGTTCGGTGCACGTCCCGAGTCACAGACGTCGAGTCGTCCGCCGGGGCCTGTGCGTCTGCCGGGGAGCGTTGACGCGCCCGAACCCAAACGTGCCGAGCGACCTGTGCCCGTGACGGCGGAGCGACGGCCCGAAGCGCCGGTCGCGGTCACGAGCCGCGGCAACAGCATCGCCGACTCCCCCGGCGCGGTTCCTGCTGCCGTCGCTGCAATCACGACCACGACACCTGGCGACACGGCACCCGTGCCGCAGCCCGTCACGGCGCGTTCGGTCGCGTCGCTCAACGAAGTCGTGTCGACCGCCAGCGTGGCGTCGCATCGGGCATCCGAGGCGAACCCACCGGTACAGCTCGCGACCGCACCCGCGACGAGCGCGCCCGCGACGATTCCGCCGCCGAGGCTCGTGCCCATCGTTCGCGAAGAACCGGAATTCCCGCGCGAGGCGATGCTGTCCAATATCACCCGCGGGCGCGTCGTCGCACGCTTGACGATCGACCAGGAAGGCCATGTGTCGAAGATCGACATCGTTTCCGCGGAGCCCCGCCGCGTCTTCGATCGCTCGGTGAATCGCGCGCTCTCGCTGTGGCGCTTCGAGCCGTCCACCGCAGTTCGCACGACCGAGGTCGAGGTCGACTTCAAGAACTGATCACGCAACGCGGGGGTCCAGGGGGCTCTCGGGGCGCGCGCTTCGGTGTCTCGAGGCGAAAAATCCCGCGTTGGTCGCCTCAATAGTCTGTTTCTCGCAGGCGCCGCTCGGCGTTATGAATGATACAACCCCGTCAAAGCAGCAGGACGCGCACACGGCGTGCATGGCGGGGCGAGTCTGCATTGGATCGAGTTATCAAGGGTTAGCGCGCCTCGCTTCATGCGGCGCGTGAGATTCGCCGAATCAGACATGTGCACGACAGCAGGCTATCGACCGCATCGCGAGGTCTTTTCTAGCGGCCTTCCACATCTATCTAACAGGCGAGGTTCGACTTAGTATGCGTCGTGCTATGCATAATCGCGCGGGGTATATAAGGCCCACTCGCAACCGGCGCGCTCGTTCATCCAGGGAGAATCGATCATGAAAATCATGCGTCACACGCTTGGCGTGCTGCTCGCGATCGTGCTGGTTGCGTTCGCGTTGCCGGCCTCCGCGGCGGACAAGCTGTTCGGCATCAGCACCAAGACATTCTCGGCCAACGGTACTTCGATCGGCGGGGTCATTCCGGCGGGCAATGCGCCGAGCGTGCTGCTGATCGACTTCTTCAATCAGTCACCGCCGAACACCAATTCGGTGTTCAAGTCGATCCAGGTCGCCGTGCCCAGTGACGTGTCGTACAAGGTCATGTCCGGAACGACGGTCAACAGTGGCGTGTGCGGCGCGCCGCCCACCAATCCGCCCGCAACGAATGCCGGGCCCGGTGGAACGCTCACGCTGAATGGCCTGACCGGTGTGAAGGTGGGCGGGCATTTCTGCCTGTACCTCGCCGTAACGACGAGCAGCACGTCGTGCACGTCAATTCCATGGGGCGGCCAGGCGAACACGGGCCAGACTTTCGGCGGCGGCCAGCCGTTCATCGACTTCACCGATCCGGCAGGCGTTCGCCAGACGTCGACGGCGTACACGACCGACGGTTGCACGGGCATCCTCGGATGCGACACCGGCAACAATAGCGGCGGCAATCCCAACTACAGCAGTGTTGCGTTCGGCAACAAGGTCGTCACCGTCGGGCCGGTCGGATTCGGTATCGCACGCGGCGCCAACGTCAACTCCGATACGCAGGCCTGCGTGCTCGTGCCGTACCAGTTCACGATCGACCAGGGCAACGGGACCGCGAACTTCAACGCGATGAGCAAGGGCAATCAGATCGTCGCGGTCGAATACTTCGTCATGTTCCCGGCGGTCGCGGTCGAGACGGATGTGGATCCGGCGCATCTGCCCACGGGGTGGACACAGCTTCGCCCGAGGGTGTCGTGGAACATCGACAATCCCGACACGAGCGCGAACTCGACCGACTTCATTCCCGCGCTCGCGTGCACGACGACACCGGATACGCTGGTCGGTCTTTCGCCGGCGCAGCTCGGGGCGTTACTGCCGCAGATCCCGGCCCTGCCGAACTTCACGCGCGATTCGGGAACGTATCCCCAATATCAGCCGGGGATGCCTGCCAAGGTCTGCATCGCGCAACAAGGCTGGACCGCAGTCGGCTTGGACGACCAGGGCCACACGCTGGTCCAGTACTGGGTCAAGGTGATCGACGAGGCGGACTCGTGGATCATCGTCCACTGATTCGCTCACGCGCGTAACCGAAGCGGCCCTCGCGGGCCGCTTCTTTTTTGGGCGCCACGTTCACTGCGCCGGCAACGGAACCGGCGGTACCGCGCGGACCTTCAGGTTCGACATCACCATTCGCGCCTCGGACACCATTTCGAGCGGCGGCTCGACGCCTTCGAGTCGATCCAGCTCGATGAGGGACAGGACGGTCAATGCCGCCTCGAACGAGTTCGCCTGCTCACGCGCGGCGGCGAGGCTCGCCTCGAGCGCATCGCGTGCGCTCCACAGATCGCCCTGCGCCAGGAGCGCATGGCCCTTGATCCGCTCGACCAAGGGCGCCACCCGCGCGGCGCCTCCCGAATCCTTCAAGCGCGCCTGCAACGCGTTGACGGCATCCAGCGCTCCTTGCGCGTCGCCCGCGGCAAGCAGGCACTCCGCGAGCCGCGCATCCATCGACGGAACCTCCTGTTCCGCGCCCACTTCGATGAACGTCGCCTTGGCCTCCTCGAGGCGGGATCGCGCCTGGTCGAGGCGGCCCAGGCGCAACGATGCGCGGCCCAGTAGCGACAGGCATGCCGCGAGGAACAGCCGGAACTGCGACGCGCGCCAGAACGGCAGCGTCTCGAGCAGCGCCGCCTCGGCGTCGCCCCACTCGCCGCGATCGACCATGATCTCCGCGACATTCACGCGCGCCGCGGACGCGCTCATCGTGCTGCCGATCTTGAGCGATTCGTAGCGGCTGCGCTCCCAGTAGGTGAAGGCTTCTTCCCAGCGCCCCTCCCAATGGCATATCACGCCGAGGTCCGACAATAGCGCCGCCTGCCGCACGCGATTGCCGGCGCGCTCGTACGCCTCCAGCGAGCGCTGCATCGCGGCGAGTGCGCCCTCACGGCCAAGCTGTCCGTACGCCCAGCCTACGACGTGATACGCGTCGCCGAGCGCCTCCGGATCATTCGCGTCGTGAGATTCCTGGACCGCGCGCTGCGCCCATTCCAGCGCTTCGGTGGTGCGACCCTGCGCTTGGAGGAACATCGCATAGCGCGCGCTGCCTCGGGCAACGAGCCGCGCGGCCTCGTCGCCCTGCACGCCTTGCAACATCGCGCGCGTGTCCTCGATGCGTCGCAGGCCTTCTGAATAATGTCCAAGACGACCATCGGCCTGTGCGAGGCGCAGGAGCAACGCGGCCTCGGCGAGCGGCGCATCCGCCATGAGCGGTCGCGCGGCGGTATACGCGGCAAGCGCCTTGGCATGCTCGCCGGCACGCACGAGCGCGTCGCCCATGGCCTGGTGCGCCGCGGCGATCTCCTGCCTGGGCAGGTCCGCAAGCTGCTTGCCCGCTTCGATGGCCCGCGCATAGAAGCGCGCGGCGTCGACGTCGGCAAATGCCGCCGCGGCTCTTTCCGCCGCGACGGTCGCGTACCGCCAGGCGGCGGGCAGGTCACCGGCTTCGAAGTAGTGCAGCGCCAGCGTGCCGGCCGCCTCGTCCGGGAAATCGAGCTCCTGCTCGATGTGCGCGGCCACGATTCCATGCAGCTTGCGTCGCGCCTTGAAGGGCAATCCGGCGTACGCTGCGTCGCGCAGCAGCGACTGCCTGAACTGCAGATAGCCGTCGGCGTCCTCGGTGAACAGATCCGACAGTCGTGCCCACGCGGACGGGTCGGGTCGCTCGATGTCTCCGTCCTCCGCGAACCAGGCGAGCATCCGTGGATGGAACGTGCTGCCGAACACCGCGGCGCGGCGCACGAGGGCGCGATCTTCGGGCGCCAGCGCGTCGATCTGCGCCGTGGCCGCCGCCTCCGCCGAGTCCGGCAGGTCGGCCGTGCCACCGGATTCGATCGCATTGCGCAGCAGGTCGCGCAGGAATTGCGGATTGCCGCCCGAGCGCTTGGCAATGACTTCGAGGACGTGGGATGGAAGCGGCGTCTGTTGCGCAGCGAGCTGCGCCAAGCGCAGTGCATCCGCGGCGGCGAGGGGCGACACGGCAACACGCACCAACGCGGGTCCCTCGGGCACGCTGAACCCTGTGGCGACCGGACGACGCGCGACGGCGAAGAGCCAGGCATGCCGCTCGACGCTCGGCGCCAGATGCGCAAGCAGCTCGGCGGACGCCTGGTCCATGTTGTGCGCGTTCTCGATCTCGACGAGCGTCGGCTCGGTCAGCAGCGCGGCGACGAACGCGGCGACCGATTCGTGCAGGCGCGTGCGGCGATTCCTCTCCGCGAGCATCTGCACTTCCGCCGTGGGGGCGACCTCGACGTCGAGCGCGATCGCGATGAGCGGCAGCCAGACGCGCAGGTCCGGCGCCTTGTGTTCGATCTCGTCGCGCAGGCGCGCCACGATGTCGACGTCCGAATCGTCGCGCCCGAACCCCATGATGGCGCGCAGCAGCTCGCGCCAGAATGCATAGGGAACCGAGGCCGTGTACGCCTCGCACGCGGCGTGGTACTTGCGGAATCCCGCTGCCGCGTCGCGCAGCGCTTCCAGCAACCGCGTCTTGCCGACGCCCGCTTCTCCAACGAGCTCGATGATGCGGCCGGCGCCCCCGCGTGCGCTGACGTACGCCTTGCGGATGCTTCCGAGCTCGACGTTGCGACCCGTGAGCGGCAGCTTCTGCACCGACGCATGTCGCAAGCGCGCGCTGAGCGCCCGGCCAACCGACCACGCACGCAGAGCCTCGGCCTTGCCCTTGACGACGAGCGGCGTGAGCTCGGAGGTATCGAACGCGGTGCTGCAGCGCTCCAGCACTTCGGCGGTTGCATAGATCGAGCCTGGCTGCGCCTGGGTCATGAGTCGCGCGGTCAGATTCACCGCGTCGCCCATGACGGTGTACGTGCGTCGGTAATGCGGCCCGATGTCGCCGGCGAAAACCGCGCCGCGGTGCACGCCGATGCGTAACGGGAGCGCGACGTCGTCGGCGAGGATCGCGCGCAGCGCGAGCAGCATGCGGTCTTCGTCGTTGCCGGTCGCTTTCGGTGCGCCTGCGGTGAGGATGAGCTTGCCGCCATCCCGGTCGACGTCCGAGCCCAGGAAGGTGATCTGGTGCTCCTCCGTTGCGGCGTCCACTGCGCGGACGAGTCGATCCAGCGCATCGGCTGTCGACTCGACCCCGTGCGCCTCGATCATCGCGTCCGTTCCTTCGAAGCGGACGAATGCGATCGTGACGGGCCGATGTTCCGAGGTTCCACCGCCGGCGAGCACGTGCTCGCGAATGGACCGTGGCAAGCATCGAGCCAGCATGTCGGCAGACACCGATGCGGGTGCGCGGCTCGCGAGCTTCGGGATGTCCGTCGGTGCGTCGACGATGAGCCTTCCGTGACCCTTCGCGGCCCCGAGACAATGCTCCGCCAGCAGCCCGGCGGTCGTGTCGCTGGCAAGCACTTCACCGCCGTCGGCCAGTTGCTCCATCGCGGCGACGATGCTCCATGAGGGACCGACCGGGAGGAACTCGACGTGCGACGTCCCGACGGTGAAGAAATGGAAGTTGCCCGAATGCAGTCCTTGCGCCATGCGCAGCGTCACGTGCGCGCCGGGGACATCGATCGTGGAGACCTCGGGAAGCGCCTCGCGCATGCGGTGAGCGGCGCGGCAGGCGCGAACCGCGTGCGCGTTGCCTTCGAACCACAGCAGCATGGCATCGCCGCCGAACTTGAGCAGTCCCGCGCCGCTTTCGTACGCAAGCGCGAGCATGGCCTCGAAGGTCGTGCCGACGATATCGGCTATCTGCTCGGCGCCTTCGCGGCCGCGGCGCGCGAGCTGCTCGGCAAGTGCGGTGAACCCCGAGATGTCGGCCAGGATCGCGGTGCCTTCGGCGGTCCACGACCGGGCTACCGGCGCGCGCGCAACGTGCGCCTGAACGACGCGCGGCACGTACGGCATGAGCCGCGCCGCCGCAGAGTCGATCGATGCGCTCGCAGCCGCGGCGCCCTCGTCCTGCGGCGGGGGCCCCCTGTGCATCGGCCGAGTATAGTGCGCAACCGCGTCGGGCAAACGACATCAGGACGGCGGATCGCGCGGCGAGCAGGCGCTATTCCCGGCGTCGCTCCGCCATGTACGCCACATAAGCCAGCGCGCCGAGCAGCATGAACGTCACGCCGGCCTGCAGCAGCGCGCCGATCTGAAAGCTTCCGACGCGCCATACGCTCGCGGCGCGCGCGGCGAACGCCACCCCGCAGACCAGCACGCCGAGCAGGCCGGCCAGCCGGCCGACCCACAGCAGAACCTCGCCCATCGTTCCTCCCTAGTGTGCGGGCGGCAGCACTTCGCCGACCGCCGCTCCGAAACCGATGCGTGCCGCCCCTTCGCGCTCGCACCACGCGCGCAGCGTGACGACGTCGCCGTCCTCGAGAAAGCCGCGCGTCTCGCCATCGGGCAGCGTGATCGGACGCTTGCCGCCGGCAGTCAGCTCCAGGAGCGAGCCGGCTTCGGCGGCCGCGGGTCCGGACTGCGTGCCGGTGCCGAGCAGGTCGCCGGGTTGCAGGTTGCAGCCGTTGACGGTGTGATGCGCGACCAGCTGCGCCACCGTCCAGTACGCGTGCCGGTAGTTGCTGCGCGACAGGACGTGGGCCGGCTGGCCGGCGGCGCGCATCCTGGCGGTCGACAGCAGCACTTCCATGTCGATGTCGATCGCGCCGTGCGCGCGCACGCCGGGTGCATCGAGGTAATCCAGCGGCTCGGGGTCCCCCGACGGTCGCGTGAAGGGCAGGCGGTACGGCGCGAGCGCTTCCAGCGTCACGATCCAGGGCGAGATCGTGGTGGCGAAATTCTTGGCGAGGAAAGGTCCGAGCGGCTGGTATTCCCAGGCCTGGATCTCGCGTGCCGACCAGTCGTTGAGAAGGCACAGGCCGAACACGTGCGACTCGGCGGCGCTCACCGGAACCCGTGTGCCGAGCGCGTTACCCACGCCGACGAAGATGCCGAGCTCGAGCTCGTAGTCGAGCCGCTGCGTCGGACCGACCACGGGCCGCTCGGCGCCCGGCGGTAGCCGCTGGCCGATCGGTCGATGGAACCGTTGCGGCGATACGCCGACCGATGACGCGCGGCCGTGGTAGGCGATCGGAACCCACTTGTAGTTCGGCATGAGCGGCTGGTCCGGCCGGAACATGCGCCCCACCGTCGTCGCGTGATGCACCGAGGCGTAGAAATCGGTGTAGTCGCCGACGTGCGCCGGCAGCGCGTGCTCGACGTCCGATCGCGCGATGAGGCACTGCTGCGTGCGCCCGCGCTCGGGCGCGTCGTGTCGCAGCAGCCGCCACAGCGCGCGGCGCAGGCGCGACCACGCCGGCGCGCCCAGCGCCATGAACGCATTGAGCGTCGGGCCGGTGCACGCGGCGAGCGCGGGGGCTGCGTCCCCGGTGACGATGCCCGCGCGCGCAAGCGCGGCGAGATCGACCACCTCGTCGCCGATCGCGATCGCGCCGCGCCACGGCTCGCTGCTGTTGGGCCGGCGCACAACGCCGAACGGCAGATTCTGCAGCGGAAAGTCGCTCGCGCCGTCGTTCGCCGAGTCGACGAAGCTCCGCGCCGCGGCGTCGTGCGTCTCGTTCAGGCCGTTCAAGCGACGACCCTCCGCGCTGCGGGCCGCAGGCTCATGGCTTGCCGGTGAAGTGCTTCTTCAGGCCCTGCCAGCACCGGAAATACTCCGCCTGCAGCTGCGCCGACTCGAGGGCCGCGCGGGTGGGGCGGATGACGTAGCGCGTCTCGAACATGAATGCCATCGTGTCACGGATGTAGTTCGGCTTGCTCGTGTCCGCGCTCGATGCCCTGGCGAACGTATCGGCGTCGGGACCGTGACCGCTCATGCAGTTGTGGAGGCTGGCGCCGCCGGGCTGGAAGCCCTCGGCCTTGGCGTCGTAGACGCCATGCACGAGGCCCATGAACTCGCTCGCCACGTTGCGATGGAACCACGGCGGGCGGAACGTGTGCTCCATCGCGAGGATTCGCGGCGGGAATACGACGAAGTCGATCGTGTCGACGCCCGCGGTATCGCTCTGCGATTGCAGCACGAGGAAGATCGACGGGTCGGGATGGTCGAAGCTCACCGAGCCGATCGCATTGAAGCGCGTGAGATCGTACTTGTACGGCGTGCAGTTGCCGTGCCATGCGACCACGTCGAGCGGCGAATGGTCGATCGCGGCCGACCAGAGATGCCCGAGGAATTTCGCGACGAGCTCGAATCGTCCCTCGCGATCCTCGTACCACGCGACCGGTGCCAGGAAGTCGCGCGGATTCGCGAGCCCGTTGGATCCGATCGGGCCGAGATCGGGCAGCCGAAACGCCGCGCCGTGGTTCTCGCACACATAGCCCCGCGCGGTGCCGTCGGGCAGCGCGACGCGAAAGCGCACGCCGCGCGGGATCACCGCGAACTCGGTCGGCGCAACGTCGATGCGGCCCAGCTCGGTGTCGATCTGGAGGCGACCGTGCTGCGGGACGATGAGAAGCTCGCCATCCGCGCTGTAGAAGAAGCGGTCGATCATCGAACGGTTCGCCGCATACAGGTGGATGCTGCATCCGCTCATGGTCGCGATGTCGCCGTTGCCGGCCATCGTGACGAGGCCGCCCACGAAGTCCGTGGGTGCGTCGGGGATCGGCATCGGGTCCCAGCGCAGCTGGTTGGGCGGCGTGGGAACTTCGTCGAACCGCGCCACGATGCGGCCATCGTCGATGCGCCGGAACGGTTCGTGCACGGCGGCGGGCCGGATGCGATAGAGCCAGGAGCGCCGATTGGCGCCGCGCGGTGCCGTGAATGCGGTTGCCGAAAGCTGCTCGGCGTAGAGTCCGTACGCCACGCGCTGCGGCGAGTTCTGGCCGACCGGCAGGGCGCCGGCGAGCGCTTCGCTCGCGAACTCGTTGCCGAAGCCGGATTGGTACAGGAGCGACCGATCACCCGCCGACTGGCGGGCATCCGCGCGCTCGGGTGCAAGGGTCGACATCGCGGTCCCCGACGAGGCAGTGGCTTCAATTATGCGCCGGGTCGTCGAGTTGCGCCTTGCGCTACCATGCCGGGACAACAGTCCCCGCGGAGGAGTCGAGAACATGTCCAAGCAATTCGCTTCTCGCGCCGACCTGGTCCAGAAGAAGGTCAGCTTCGACAAGCTGTCCGATCACGCGTACGCGTACACCGCCGAAGGCGATCCCAACACCGGCGTGGTGATCGGCGACGACGCCGTCATGGTCATCGACACGCAGGCGACGCCGGTCATGGCGCAGGACGTGGTGCGGCACGTCCGCACGGTCACCGACAAGCCGATCGAATACGTGGTCCTGTCGCACTATCACGCGGTGCGCGTGCTCGGCGCCTCCGGCTACCGTCCGCGCCACGTGATCGCGAGCCGCGACACGTACGACCTCATCGTCGAGCGCGGCGAAGCCGACATGAAGAGCGAGATCGAGCGCTTCCCGCGTCTTTTCCAGGCGGTCGAGTCGGTGCCGGGGCTGACGTGGCCCACCCTGGTTTTCGAGCATCGGCTCACGGTGTGGCTCGGGAAGCTCCAGGTCGAGATCATGCAGCTCGGGCGCGGGCACACGAAGGGCGATACGGTCGTATGGCTGCCGCAGGACCGCGTGATGTTCTCCGGCGATCTCGTCGAATACGGCGCCACGCCGTACACGGGGGATGCTTACCTCACCGACTGGCCCGCCACGCTCGATGCGCTCGAGGCGCTCAATCCCGCCAAGCTCGTGCCGGGCCGCGGCGCGTCGCTGCAGACGCCCGAGGACGTGAAGGCGGGCCTCAACGGCACGCGCGAATTCATCACCGAGATGTTCGACGCGGTGAAGCGCGGCGTGGAGCAGGGCCTCGAGCTGCGGCAGATCTATCGCGCGACGTACGACGAGCTCAAGCCGAAGTTCGGCGAGTGGGTCATCTTCGATCACTGCCTTCCCTTCGACGTGACGCGCGCCTACGACGAGGCCACGAGCTTTCGCGATCCGCGCATCTGGACCGCCCAGCGCGACCGCGACATGTGGGAGGCGCTCGAAGGCTAGCGGCGCGCGCCGGCGCCATGGCGAGCCACGTCAACCCGGTCTACGAGTACCGGCGCCCGGCGGACCTCGATGCGCCGGCGGTTCGTCATCCGGTGATCGTGGTCGGCGCCGGTCCGGTGGGGCTCGTGGCGGCCATCGATCTCGCGCAGCGTGGCGTGCCGGTCGTGGTGCTGGACGAGGACTGCACCGTCAGCGTCGGCTCGCGCGCCATCTGCTACGCCAAGCGCACGCTCGAGATCCTCGATCGACTCGGCTGCGGCGAGCGCGTCGCGCAGAAGGGCGTGCAATGGCACGTCGGGCGCGTGTATTTCCGCGATGCGCAGGCGTATCAATTCGATCTTCTTCCCGAAGCGGGTCATCGGCGTCCCGCGTTCGTCAACCTGCAGCAATATCACTTCGAGGAGGCGCTCGTCGATCGCGCGCGCGAGACCGGTGTCGATCTGCGCTGGTGCCACGAGGTCGTCGGCGTCCTGCCGCGGGACGATGCGGTCGACGTGGAGATCCGGACACCGGACGGGACGTACCGGCTCGAGGCGCAATGGCTGATCGCGGCGGACGGCGCGCGCAGCACCGTCCGGCGCCTGATGGGGCTCGACACCGAAGGCAAGGTGTTTCGCGATCGCTTCCTGATCGCGGACATCCGCATGCGATCCGATTTTCCCGCCGAGCGCCGATTCTGGTTCGACCCGCCGTTTCACCCCGGCCAGTCCGTGCTGCTGCACCGCCAGGCCGACGACGTCTGGCGGGTCGATTTCCAGCTCGGCTGGGACGCCGATCCCGAGCTGGAGAAGCAGCCCGAGCGCATCGCGCCGCGCCTGCGCGCGATGCTCGGCGCCGACGTCCGCTACGAGCTCGAATGGGCGAGCGTCTACACGTTCCAGTGCCGGCGCATGCAGCGCTTTCGTCACGGCCGCGTGATCTTCGCCGGCGACGCCGCGCACCTCGTGAGCCCCTTCGGTGCGCGCGGCGCGAACAGCGGGATGCAGGACGCCGACAACCTCGTGTGGAAGCTCGCGCTCGTGCTCGAGGGCAAGGCGCCGGAGCGGCTGCTCGATACGTACGACGCCGAGCGCGTGGCGGCAGCCGACGAGAACATCCGGCACTCGACGCGTTCGACCGATTTCATCACACCGAAGAGCGCGGTGTCGCGCATCTTTCGCGACGCCGTGCTGGACCTCGCGCGCGAGCATGCATTCGCGCGTCGCCTGGTGAACAGCGGACGACTGTCCACGCCGGCCCTGCTGCGCGACTCGCCGCTCAACACCGCCGACGAGCCGGCCGCATTCGCTGGCGGGCCCGGACCCGGCCATGCGGCGATCGATGCACCGGTCGTGGGTGAAGGCGGATCGTGGCTGCTCGATCATCTATGCCGCGGCTTCACGCTGATCACCTTCGGTGCGATCCCCGCGAGCGCGGTGGAAACGCTCGCACGCGCGCGCATCCCGTGCGCGACGCTCGCGGTGGATGCGAGCGTCCCGGCGCCTGGCGCAAGCGTCCGCGACGCGCAGCACCACCTGGCGCACCGCTACGCCGCGCGGCCCGGCACCTGCTATCTCTTCCGTCCCGACCAGCACGTGTGCGCACGCTGGCGCGCGTTCGACCTTCGCGCCGTGGAGCGCGCGATCGCGCGCGCGACGTGCAACGACTGAGGTGCATTGCATGAGCCGATTGATCACCGAGCCCAATCTCGCCGAGCCGGACGATTTCTACGAGCAGCTCATCGGCATGCACCGCGGCCTCGACGACGCCGCGAGCGCGCGGTGCAACGCCAAGCTGATCCTGCTCCTCGCCAATCACATCGGCGACATGGACGTGCTGGCGCAGGCGCTGGCGGCGGCGCGCGAGGGCATCGACGGCGCGCCTGCGGCATAATCGTTCCTACTTCAATCGGACACGCGCGGTCGTGCAGCTCGGGCAGCGCGCCGGTCACCTCTCATGGCGGATTCCATGGCTTACGAAACGATCCTGGTCGAGACGCGCGAGCGCGTGGGCTTCATACGGCTCAACCGGCCGCAGCGACTCAACGCGCTGAACGACGCGCTCGCCGACGAGCTCGGTGCCGTGCTCGCGGGGTTCGATGCCGATCCGGGCATTTCGGTCATGGTGATCGCGGGGAGCGAAAAGGCCTTTGCGGCCGGCGCCGACATCGGTGCGATGGCGGAATGGGATTACGCGAAGGTCTACGCCGACAACTACATCACGCGCAACTGGGAGGCGATCCGCACGATCCGCAAGCCCGTCATCGCCGCGGTGGCGGGCTACGCGCTCGGCGGCGGATGCGAGCTCGCGATGGCCTGCGACATCATCGTCGCGGCCGACAACGCGAAGTTCGGGCAGCCCGAGATCACCATCGGCACCATGCCGGGGTTCGGCGGCACGCAACGCCTGCCGCGTGCGGTCGGCAAGGCCAAGGCGATGGACTGGTGCCTCACCGGCCGCATGATCGACGCCGCCGAGGCGGAGCGCTCGGGTCTCGTCGCGCGCGTGGTGCCGCCCGATCAGCTGGAGAGCGAGACCATGGCGCTCGCCGGCAAGATCGCGTCCTACTCGCTGCCGGTCGTGCTGAAGATCAAGGAATCGATCAACCGCGCGTACGAGTCTTCGCTCACCGAAGGGCTGCTGTTCGAGCGACGCGAGTTTCACGCCACCTTCGGGCTGGAAGATCAGAAGGAGGGCATGCGCGCGTTCGTCGAGAAGCGCAAGCCCGCATTCCGCAATCGCTGATCAGCGCCGGAACGTCATGCTGCCGCCGCTGCGCAGCGCGAGGTGCAGCGTCTCGCCTTCGAAGCGATAGCCGCTCACCTCGCCGAGGTCGCGAACGAAGACCTTGTCGAGCGAGCCGGCGGGGCAGCCCATCTTCGTCAATGCGATGGGCGTGAGCGTCAGGGCGCCGTTCGCGTCCGCGGTGTAGCGGCCGCTGCCCCGGTTGCAATCGGCGCGCACCACTACGCGACCGTCGTCCATGAACTGCAGCGTGTAGCGATCCGACGCGTCGTTGCCGCCGGTTTGCCACTGCCACGTCGCGCCGCCGAGCGCGGACGGATCGGCCGCTGCCATGGCGGGAGGGATCATGATCGGCGTGATCGGCGGAAGCGTCGTGGTCCGCGACGCCGTGGGGCCGTTGCACGCCGTCAGCGCGGCAATGACGAGCGCGCTCGCGGCGCCGCGCAGGAAAGCACGCATGCCGCATTGTAGCCCCGCGGCGTATCCGCATGCGGCTGCGATGACGTACACTGCACGCACCTCCGCTTCGCATCCTTCATGGCACTCGACGCTCGACGCATCCTCGCGCGCTGCGATGCATTGGCCGCTCACTCCGAGCAACCCGACGGGTTGACGCGGATCTTCCTTTCACCGCAGCAGCGTGCCGTCAACGAGCAGGTGCTCGCATGGATGCGCGAGGCCGGCATGCAGGGGCGGCTCGATGCCATCGGCAACTGCGTCGGGCGCTACGAGGGCACGCGCGCCGGCTTGCCATGCCTCATGCTGGGCTCGCACCTCGATACGGTGCGCGACGCGGGTCGCTACGACGGCATGCTCGGCGTCATCGCGGCGATCGAGTGCGTCGCGGCATTGGGCGGCAAGCGCCTGCCGTTCGCCATCGAGGTGGTCGGCTTCGGCGACGAAGAGGGCGTTCGATTCGGCTCGACGCTGCTCGGAAGCCGCGCGGTCGCCGGAACGTTCGATTCCGCGCTCCTCGACAAGGCTGGTTCCGACGGCGTCACGCTGCGCGAAGCGCTGCGCGCCTTCGGCCTCGATCCCGGGGCGATCGGCACGGCCGCGCACCGGCGCGGCGACGTGCTCGCGTACGTGGAGCTGCACATCGAGCAGGGCCCCGTGCTCGAGGCCGAGGGCCTGCCGGTGGGTGTGGTGACGGCCATCAACGGCGGCTATCGGTTCATGGTCGAGGTGGCGGGCGTGGCGGGACACGCCGGCACCGTCCCGATGTCGCTGCGCCACGATGCGCTGGTCGCGGCCGCGGAATGCGTCGTCGCCGTCGAGCGCGTCGCGCGCGACAGCCGGGACGTGGTCGGAACCGTCGGGCGCATCGAAGCGCAGCCCGGTGCCATGAACGTCATCCCCGGGCGCGTTCGTTTTTCGCTCGACGTGCGCGCCCCCACCGATGCACAGCGTGCCGCGGCGCTCGACGCCATGCGCGCGCGCTTCGGCGCGATTGCGAAGGCGCGCGGCGTCGCGCTGGCCCTGGAGCCCGTGTGGGAGGCTCGCACCGCGATTTGCGATGCGCGCCTGCAATCGCAGCTGGCCGAGGCGGTGCGCGGCGAGGGCGTTGCCGTGCGGCACCTGCCGTCGGGCGCGGGACACGACGGCATGGCGCTCGTCGACATCGCGCCGATCGGCATGCTGTTCGTGCGCTGCAAGGGGGGCATCAGTCACAACCCCGCCGAGTCGGTGACCGAAGACGACGTCGCGATCGGCGCGCGCGTGCTCTTGCGCTTCATCGAAAACTTCGTGGCGTCCTAATGCCTGCCGAACGCATACGCGATTTCCTGTCCGTGCGCCACGCCGAAGCCGAGGCGTTCCTCGCCGAGCTCGTGCGCATGCCCTCCGACAATCCGCCCGGCGACTGCGCGCCGCACGCCGAGCGCGTCGCGCGGATGCTGCACGACCTCGGCCTGCCCGTGGAGCGTCACATCGTTCCCGAGCCGCTGGTGCGCGACAACGGCATGGTGTCGTGCGTGAATCTCGTGGTCCGCCAGCGTTTCGGCGCCGGTCGCGGGCCGACCATCGCGCTCAACGCGCACGGCGACGTCGTGCCGCCGGGCAGCGGCTGGAGCGCCGACCCGTATGGCGCGGAGGTGCGCGACGGCGTCATGTACGGGCGCGGCGTGGCCGTGTCCAAATCCGATTTCGCGACGTACACGTTCGCCCTGCTGGCGCTGCGCGCAGCCGCGGTGGCCGGCGTCGCGCTCGACGGCACCGTGGAGCTGCACTTCACCTACGACGAGGAGGCGGGCGGCACGATCGGCCCCGCCTGGCTGCTCGCCGAGCAGATCGTGCGTCCCGACCTCGCGATCTCGGCAGGGTTCACGTACGGCATCACCACCGCGCACAACGGGTGCCTGCACCTGGAGGTCGAAGTGATCGGGCGCAGCGGCCACGCCGCCGAGCCGGAGAAGGGCGTCGATGCGCTCGAGGCCGCGACCGGCATCCTGTCCGAACTCTATGCATCGCGAAGCGCGCTCACCGCGATCGACTCCGGCGTGCCGGGCATCTCGCACCCGACACTCGTCGTCGGATTGATCAGCGGCGGCATCAACACCAACGTCGTTCCCGATCACGTGCGCTTTCGCGTGGACCGGCGCATCGTGCCGAGCGAGTCGCCGGCCGTCGTCGAGTCGTCGCTCACCCAGGCGATACGCGACTCCGCGGCGCGTTGGCCGAACGTGGCCGTCAACGTGCACCGCGTGCTGCTCGCCGTTCCGTTCGTGCCGATTCCCGGCCAGGAGCGCCTCGTCGACGCGTTGCGCCGCCGTGGCGCCGAAGTGCTCGGCGTGCCCCTGCCCACGCACGGTGTGCCCATCTACACCGACGCACGCCACTACACCGCAGCGGGCGTGCCTGCGGTGCTGTACGGCGCGGGGCCGCGCACGCTCGAAGACGCGAACGGTCATCGCGCCGACGAGCGCCTCGTCCTTTCCGATCTGCACAAGGCAACGCTGGTCGTCGCGCTCGCGCTGGCCGACCTGCTCGCCGCGTGATCGCGCGCGCAACGCTGTGGCGCGACGTGAGCGCGCTCGGCGTCGCGCAGATCGTGTCGTGGGGCTCGCTGTTCTACGCGATCGGCGTGCTCGGCGCCCCGATGCGCGCCGCGCTCGGCATCGACGACGTCGTGCTGTTCGGCAGCTTCACGGCGGGCTTGTTCATATCGGGAATCGCCGCGCCCGCGGTAGGGCGGCGCATCGACGCGCGTGGCGGCCGCGGCGTGCTCGCGTTCGGATCGGTGACGGCGGCCGTCGCATGCCTCGTGCTCGGCGCATCGACGCAGCCATGGCACATGGTGGCCGGCTGGCTGATCGCCGGCGTCGCGATGGCGGCGTGCCTTTACGATCCCGCGTTCGCCGCGCTGTATCGCGTCAGTGGAAGCGCCTACCGGCGTGCGGTCACCGTGCTGACACTCTACGGCGGGTTCGCGAGCACGGTGTTTTGGCCCCTGTCGCAGTATCTGCTCGACACGGTCGGATGGCGCGATGCCTGGCGCATCTATGCCGTCCTGCACGCGGCCGTGTGCCTGCCGCTGCACCTCGCGTTCGCGCCGCGCGGAAGCGCCGGCGAGCGCAGCGCGCAACCGCACGCGAGCGTCGACGCCGCTTCGCCGCGCGTGCATCCGCACGCCTTCGCATGGCTCGCGATTGCATTCTCGCTGTCCGCCTTCCTCGCCACTGCGCTGGCGGCACACCTCATCGGCCTGTTGACGGCGGGTGGGCTCGCAGCGCGTGATGCGGTGCTCGTCGGATCGCTCATCGGTCCCATGCAGGTCGCGGGACGCCTCATGGAAATGGCGATCGGCGGCCGCATGCACGCGCGCGCGGTGGGCTTCCTCGCATTCGGGCTCATGGCGATCGCATTGCTCCTGTTGCCGTGGATCGGCCCGGTGTGGATTCTCGCCATGCTATTCGCGCTCCTGTATGGCTGGAGCAACGGCGTGATGACCATCGTGCGCGGAACCGTTCCCGCGGAGCTCTTCGGCGCCCGCGGCTACGGCGAGCTGCTCGGGCGGCTGGCGCGGCCGGCGTTCATCGCCAAGGCGATCGCGCCGGTGACGCTGACCTTCGTGTTCGCCGTGGATCCCCAACGGCGCATCGCGGGCGCGACGCTCGCGGGCATCGGCGTGGTCGCTCTGCTCGCGTTCGGCCGCGCGGTGCGAAGACCGTAGGCCGCGGAACTCGGGCGCAGGTCACATGCCCAAGCGCGATGCCGTCTGCGCCGTCGGCCTGCCGCATTCCGCGGCAGGTGTACAGTGAGCGGCCGACATCGGACCGTCATGCGCACGACTTCATCGTCCTCCCCCATTCGCTCGACCGCCCTGTCGCTGCCCGGCGAGGGCGTGCCGGCACCGCAGTTCCTGCATCGGCTGCGCGTCGACGCGGCGGCCGAGCGTCGCGCGCTCGTCGAAGGCCTGCGCCGCAGCGCGGCGTCGATCGCGCCGAAGTATTTTTACGACCCGCTCGGCGCGGCGCTCTTCTCGGCGATCTGCGAGTTGCCCGAGTACTACCCGACGCGGGCCGAGCGCGGGATCTTCGCGCGCCATCGCGCCGACATCGCGACCGCCGTCGGCCGCGGCACTCAGCTGGTCGACCTCGGAGCCGGCGACTGCGCAAAGGCGGCAGGCTGGCTGCCGTTCCTCGCACCTTCGCGCTATCTGGCGGTCGACATCGCCGAAGAGACGCTGCGGCCAGCGCTCGCGCGCCTCGCACTGGAATATCCCGACTTGCCGCTGCTCGGCATCGTTGCGGATTTCACGCACGGCCTCGAGCTGCGCAACGAGCTCGGCGACACGCCGGTCACGTTCTTCTACCCCGGATCGTCCATCGGGAATTTCTCACCCGAGGAAGCGAGCGCTTTCCTCGTCGACATCCGGCGGCATTGCATGGCGGCGCGCGGCAGCGGCCTCTTGATCGGCGTCGACACGCGCAAGGACGCCGCGCGCCTCGAGGCCGCCTACGACGATCGCCTCGGCGTCACGGCCGCGTTCAACCGCAACGTCCTGCTGCACGTCAATCGCGTGCTCGGCTGCGACTTCGATCCGCAGGCGTTCGCGCACGTCGCGCTGTACGACCCGCGCCATGGCCGCATCGAGATGCACCTGGAGGCCACGCGCGACGTCACCGTGCACATCGACGGCGTACCGCGGCGGTTCAGCGCGGGCGAGCGCATCCATACCGAGAACTCGTACAAGTATTCGCCGGACGTCTTCGCGGCAACGCTCGAAGCGGCAGGCTTCGGCAGCGTGCGCGTGTGGCAGGACGACGCGGGCGACTTCGCCGTGTACTACGCCGCCTGAGCGGCGGGCGGCGCGACGCCGTACCGCCCGACGATGCGTCACTGACCGCCCGCGGGGGCGGCGCGTCGCGTCGCCGTACCGCCCTACGATGCGTCACTGACCGGCCGCTGCGGCGGCACGGCGCGAACGCCGTACCGCCCGAGGATGCCTTACTGACCGCCCGCGGCGGGCAGCACGGCGACGACTTCCTGCTTGCCGTTGACTACCTTGGTCATGAAGCTCTCGCGGTCGAGGTCGCCATTCTTGTCGAACGACACGTCCATCAGCACACCGGGATATTGCTTCGCCGACAGCTTGATGCCATGCATCTTTTGCGCGAACGCCTTGCCGTCGAACTTGCCGACCTGCTCGGTGACCGCCTTGACGATGTACATCGCGGTGTAGCCCTTGATGCCGTTATGGTCGGGCTTGTAGCCGTATTCCTTCTGGAACTTGGCGGCGAACTCCTTCACCGCCGGGATCGGCGCGTCGGCCGTGAGGCCGACGTGCGCGACCGCGCCGTTGGCCGCGTCCCCCGCGAGCTCGATCACCTTCTGGCTCGTGAGCACCGTCTCGCCGACGATCGGCTTGTCGTAGCCCTGTTTCTTCAGCTCGCGCAGGCAGCGCGCGGCCTCTTCCTCGTTGGTGTAGACGAACAGCGCGTCTGCGTTGGCCTGCTTGGCCTTCAGCACGGCGCCGGAGAAATCGAGCTGCCCGGGATCGGTGGAGATGTCCGCGACGACCTTGATGCCGGCGGGCTCGATCGCTTTCATGAACACGTCGCGTCCGCCCTTGCCGAAGTCATTGTTGGTGAAGATGATGGCGACGCTCTTCGCCTTCAGATTGTCCTTCAGGTAGCGCGCGACTTTCGGCATCGCCGCGCTTTGCGTGAACGACGTGCGAAAGATGTAGGGATTGCCCTGCTGGGTGATCGAAGCGGCTTCGCCGCCGGTGAAGTTCGGAATCTCGGCACGGCGCGTCTCGGCCATGCTGACGAGGATCGACCCGGAGAACACGGGCCCCATCACGACATACGCGCCGTCGTCGATGGCGCGCACCGCGAGCGC
Organism: Casimicrobiaceae bacterium; assembly: GCA_035493035.1. GTDB lineage: Bacteria > Pseudomonadota > Gammaproteobacteria > Burkholderiales > Casimicrobiaceae > VBCG01. Next base: position 29,219 of record DATJIS010000112.1, read on the forward strand.
CTTCGACGTCTGCGGCTGCGATTGCGTGTCGTTGGCGGTGTATTCGATCTTGCGCCCGAGGATGCCGCCCGCGGCGTTGATCTCCTTCACCGCGAGCTTCACGCCGTCGTTGAAGTTCGTGCCCGACGTCGTGCCGGTGCCCGACAGCTCCACCAGGCCGACGATCTTGACCGGTCCCTGCTGCGCGAGCGCGGGGGCCGCGGCAAGGCTTGCGGCAAGCGCGGCCGCGATGAAATGTCTGCGATTCATCCTGTCCTCCGGAAGTGTTGTGTGCGTGCCCGGCACGGGACGGTGCGAGTCCCGCGCCTCCGGGGCGCCACTCTACCCGTTCCGGGGACGGCCGTGTGCGGGCTCAGCGCGCGAGGCGGATGCCGGAGAACTGCCAGCGGGCGTCAGGCGGGAAGAAGTTGCGGTACGTCGCGCGAACGTGGTTCGCGGGCGTCGCGCAGGAACCGCCTCGCAGGACATATTGCCCGCACATGAACTTGCCGTTGTATTCACCGATCGCGCCCGCGGCCGGCCGATAGCCGGGATACGGCGCGTAGCTCGACGAAGTCCATTCCCAAACGTCGCCGAAGAGCTGCGCGGGAACGCCCGACTGCGGCGGGTCGCTCAGCGGAAGCGGATGCATTGCGCCGCTTTCGGCGAAATTGCCCTCGATGGGCGCGTCGCGCGCGACGAGCTCCCATTCGTATTCCGTGGGAAGCCGCGCGCCGGCCCAGCGCGCGTACGCGTCTGCCTCGAAATAGCTCACGTGCGTCACCGGAGTGTGCGGATCGATGTCCGCCATACCGTGCAGCGTGAAGGTCGAGAATCGCCCGGCGTCGCGCTCGATCCAGTACAGCGGCGCGCGCCAGCCGCGCGCAACGACGGTGTCCCAGCCCAGGGACAGCCACAACTCGGGCCGCCGATAGCCGCCGTCGGCGACGAACGCGGCGAACTCCCCGTGCGTCACCGGGCGCGAGGCGAGCTCGAACGGCGCCACGAACGCGCGATGCACGGGACCTTCGTTGTCGAACGCAAACCCCTCTCCACGGTGGCCGAAATCGTGCAGGCCGCCCTGGTACGAAAGCCACGTCATCGGCTGCGGGCTCACGGTGTTCAGCGGCCATCGCGGCCGGTACGCCGGCTTCAGCGGATTCGCCGAGAACAGGTGCTTAACGTCGGTCAGGATCAGCTCCTGGTGTTGCTGCTCGTGATGAAGCCCCAGATCGAGCAACGCCGCCAGCGCCGGCGCGAGGGGGCGTGCGAAGAGCTCGTGCATGGCCGCGTCCACCGCCGCGCGATAGGCGAGTACTCGCGCCAGATCGGGACGCGAGATGAGGCCGCGCTCGGGCCTCGGGTGCTTCTCGCCGACCGCGTTGTAATAGGAATTGAAGAGCACGCGGAACTGCGCATCGAACGGCGCGTAGCGAGGCGCGTGCGGCTCGAGGACGAACGTCTCGAAGAACCAGGTGGTGTGCGCCAGGTGCCACTTGACCGGGCTCGCGTCGGGCATCGACTGCAGCGCGCAATCCTCCGGCGTGAGCGGCGCCGCGAGGGCGACCGAGGCGCGGCGCACCGCGTCGTACCGCGCGGCCCGATCGAAGGCGGCGACGGCGTGCGGCTTCGGACCGCGGTTCGCGGATATCGGACGTGGCATGGCGAATCCCCCTTGCAGAACCTCTGTTGACACCGCCCGCGGGCGAAAAGTGCCTCCCGGCAGCCCCTTGGATGCGTCGTGAAAAACCGACGCGGGTCAAGACCTTGCAGCCAGGAGGCACTTTTCTTACATGCCCGGCAGGCGTAGCATGCTGCGCACCATAACGGTCCGGCCTCCCCTCGACAGGCGCGCACCACAAAAAGGCGACCCAGTGGCCACCGACCAGGAGATTGTTTGAATCCGACGGACATCGCCAATCCCGATTACTTTCACCGCGTCGTCGATTGCCAGTGGGCCTGTCCGGCCCACACTCCGGTACCCGAATACATCCGATTGATCGCGGCGGGTCGCTACGGCGACGCCTATCTCGTCAACTGGCACTCGAACGTCTTCCCGGGAATCCTGGGACGCACGTGCGATCGCCCCTGCGAGCCGGCGTGCAGGCGTGGCCGCGTCGAGGAGGGCTCGCCCGAGCATCGCAAGGCGGGTCACAAGGCGGAGCCGGTGGCGATCTGTCGCCTGAAGCGGGTCGCGGCCGACTACAAGGAAGACATCCGTCCGCGCCTGCCGAAGCCCGCGGCGCAGCGCAACGGCAAGCGCATCGCGCTGGTCGGCGCGGGCCCCGCCTCGCTCACCGTCGCGCGCGACCTGGCGCCGCTCGGCTACGAATGCATCGTCTTCGATGGCGATCCGCAGGCGGGCGGGATGATGCGCACGCAGATCCCGAAGTTCCGGCTGCCCGACCGCGTGATCGACGAGGAGGTCGGCTACATCGTCGATCTCGGCATCGAGTTTCGCGGAGGACAGCGCATCGACTCCATGAAGGCGTTGCTCGCGCAGGGATTCGACGCGATCTTCGTCGGCAGCGGTGCGCCTCGCGGCCGCGACCTCGACGTTCCCGGCCGCCGCGAGGCGGCGGCGAACATCCACATCGGCATCGATTGGCTGTCGTCGGTTTCGTTCGGCCATGTCGAGTCGATCGGCAAGCGTGTGGTGGTGCTCGGCGGCGGCAACACCGCCATGGACTGCTGCCGCAGCGCGCGTCGCCTCGGAGGCGAGGAAGTGCACGTGGTCGTGCGGTCGGGCTTCGAGGAGATGAAGGCGTCGCCCTGGGAAAAGGAAGACGCCATGCACGAGGGCATCCCGATCCACAACTATCTCGTGCCGAAGCTGTTCACGCACGAGAACGGCCGGCTGACGGGCGTGACCTTCGAGAAGGTCGCGCCGCAGCGGGACGCCAAGGGCCGTCGCCAACTCGTGGCGACCGGCGAGCCCGACGTGCACTTCCCGTGCGACGACGTGCTGGTGGCGATCGGCCAGGAGAACGCGTTCCCGTGGATCGAGCGCGATCTCGGGTTGGCGTTCGACGAATGGGGCATGCCGGTCGTCGACAAGGCGACGATGGCGTCGTCGCTGCCCGGCGTGTACTTCGGCGGCGACGCGGCGTTCGGACCGAAGAACATCATCTGGGCGGTCGCGCACGGTCACGACGCCGCGATCTCGATCGATCTGCAATGCCGCGGCGAGCCGCTCACCCGGCGCCCGCCGCCGCACGTGAACCTCTCGTCGCAGAAGATGGGCATCCACGAGTGGAGCTACGACAACGCGATCCACCCCGACGTCCGCTACAAGGTGCCGCTGAAGGACACCGTGATCGCGCTGAAGGACATCCGCCAGGAAGTCGAGCTCGGGTTCGACCCGCGGCTCGCGTACGCGGAGGCGCAGCGCTGCCTGAATTGCGACGTGCAGACGGTGTTCAGCGACAAGCTGTGCATCGAGTGCGATGCGTGCGTCGACATCTGCCCGATGGACTGCATCACGTTCACCGCGGACGGCGACGAGCCCGATCTGCGCACGCGCCTGCAGGCGCCGGCGCTGAACGTGACGCAGGCGCTCTACATCGGCGGTCCGGTCAAGACGGGTCGCGTGATGGTGAAGGACGAGGACGTGTGCCTGCATTGCGGCCTGTGCGCCGAGCGCTGCCCCACCGGCGCATGGGACATGCAGAAGTTCCTGCTCGACATGGCGCATGCGGACGATCGCTGCACGCGGCACAAGCCACGGCCCCAGGCGGGGGCGCTCGCAAGCCTGGCCGCGGACGACTAGATGAACTTCGCCTCGCGCTCGCTTCGCTCGCCGTCGCCCGCGAGGGCGGATGAGCTCTTCGCGGCGCCGCTTCGGAAACGACCATGAGCCCCGCGAAAACAGCCCCGCGCATCAACGACTTCGTCGTCAAGTTCGCCAACGTCAACGGGTCGGGCTCGGCGTCGGCCAACGGATTGTTCGCGCGCGCGATCCTGCGGATGGGCGTTCCGGTGGCCGCGCGCAACATCTTCCCCTCGAACATCCAGGGCCTGCCGACGTGGTTCGAGGTGCGCGTGGTCGAGGCCGGATGGCGCGGCCGGCGCGGCGGCGTCGACTTCATGGTCGCGATGAACCCGCAGACCTGGGACAAGGACCTCGCCGAGATCGAGCCGGGCGGCTACGTGTTCTACGACTCGACCAAGCCGCTGCCGGCATCGAGATTCCGCGAGGACGTGACCACCATCGGCGTGCCGCTCACCGCCATCACCAACGCCGCGTACAGCGACGCGCGCCAGCGGCAGCTCTTCAAGAACATCATCTATCTCGGCGCGCTGTCGGCACTTCTCGACATCGACCCCGCGGAGATCGAGAAGCTGTTCAGCGAGCAGTACAAGGGCAAGGAAGCGCTCCTCGAGCCGAACCGCAAGGCGCTGCGCATGGGGCGCGATCACGCGCTCGCCAATTTCCAGTGCCCGCTGCCGCTGCGCGTCGAGCGGCGCAACGCCGTGGGCAACCGTATCTTCGTCGACGGCAACTCGGCTGCCGCGCTCGGTGCGCTGTACGGTGGCGCAACGGTTGCGGCGTGGTATCCGATCACGCCGTCGTCGTCGCTCGCCGAAGCGTTCATGAAGTGGTGCCGGAAGTTCCGCACCGATATGCCCGGCGGGCGCAAGCGCTATGCGATCGTGCAGGCCGAGGACGAGCTCGCCTCGATCGGCATGGTCATCGGCGCGGCGTGGAACGGCGCGCGCGCGTTCACCGCGACATCGGGGCCGGGCATCTCGCTCATGCAGGAGTTCCTCGGCCTCGCGTATTTCGCCGAGATCCCGGCAGTCCTGTTCGACGTGCAGCGCGGCAGCCCGTCGACGGGAATGCCGACGCGCACGCAGCAGGCCGACCTCATCGTCTGCGCGTACGCGTCGCACGGCGATACCAAGCACGTGCTGCTGTTTCCCGAGGATCCGCGCGAGGCCTTCGAGATGGGCGCGCAGGCGTTCGATCTCGCCGATCGGCTGCAGACGCCGGTGTTCGTGATGCTCGACCTCGACATCGGCATGCAGGACTGGCTGTGCGAGCCGTTCGCATGGGACGACAGCCGGCGCATGGACCGCGGCAAGGTGATGACGGCGAAGGATCTCGACGCCGGCAAGGACTTCGGCCGCTACCTCGACGTCGACGGCGACGGCATCGGTTACCGCACGTATCCCGGCACGCATCCGACGCGCGGCAGCTATTTCACGCGAGGCACCACCAAGGATCGCTACGCGCGCTATACCGAGGAAGGTCCGGCGTACGTCGACAACATGCAGCGCCTGCTGCGCAAGTTCGAGACCGCGAAGGACCTGGTTCCCGCCCCGGTGATCACCGCCGCGGCACAACTCACGCGCGCCGGCGTCGTGTACTTCGGCTCGACCGGTGCGGCGATGGCGGAGGCGCTCGCCGATCTCGAGCGCGGGGGCATTCATCTCGATCGCCTGCGCGTGCGCGGCTTCCCGTTCCACGACGCCATTGCCGACTTCATCGCCGACCACGACCACGTGTTCGTCGTGGAACAGAACCGTGATGCCCAGCTCAAGATGCTGCTCGTCAACGAGTGCGGCATCGCGCCGGACAAGCTGACCTCGATCCTGCACTACGACGGCACGCCGATCACGGCGCGCTTCATCGCGCGCGAGATCGGGGAGAAGGCGCGCGTGTTCAACGTCGCGCCGCTGCGCAAGGTGGCGGGATGAAGCCTCCGTCGCGTCTACGGCGCACCTCGGCCGCTTCGATATTCCGGCTCCTCGCGGGGCACGCGGCGTTCACCACTTTTCGCGGATCTTGCCGATGACGTACCTCGCCAAACCGAAGATCCATCACCCCGATCTTCCGACGAACGCGCTCGGCTACACGCGCCGGGACTACGAGGGCGCCATCTCGACGCTGTGCGCGGGCTGCGGCCACGACTCCATCTCGGCAGCCATCATCCAGGCGTTCTTCGAGCTCGACATCGCGCCGCATCGCGTCGCCAAGCTTTCCGGCATCGGCTGCTCGTCCAAGACGCCGACGTACTTCCTCGGCAACTCGCACGGGTTCAACAGCGTGCACGGTCGCATGCCGTCCGTGCTCACCGGCGCGGCGCTCGCCAACCGCGACCTGATCTACCTCGGCGTGTCGGGCGACGGCGATTCGGCTTCGATCGGCCTCGGGCAGTTCGCGCACGTGCTGCGGCGCGGCGTGAACATGGTGTACGTCGTCGAGAACAACGGCGTGTACGGCCTCACCAAGGGGCAGTTCTCGGCCACCGCGGACAAGGGCAGCAAGAGCAAGCGCGGCGCGGCGAACAGCGACGAGCCCATCGACCTGGTGCTCCTCGCGCTCGCGCTGGGTGCCACGTTCGTCGCCCGCGGCTTCTCCGGCGACAAGACGCAGCTCGTGCCGCTCCTGAAGGCCGCGGTCGCCCACCGCGGCGCGGCATTCATCGACGTGATCAGCCCCTGCGTCGCGTTCAACAACCATCCGGGCTCAACCAAGAGCTACGATTACGTGCGCGAGCACAACGACGCGGTGAACCGGCTCGACTTCATGCCCACGCGCGAGCCCATCGTCACGGACTATGCGCCGGGCAGCGTGCGCGACATCGTATTGCACGATGGCGGCCTGCTGCGCCTGCGCAAGCTCGACGACGCCTACGACCCCTCGGACAAGGTGGGTGCGATGTCGTACCTCGAATCGCACCGGGCGAAGGGCGAAGTCGTCACCGGCCTGCTGTACGTCCATCCCGACAGCGGCGACCTGCACGACGCCATGCAGACGGTCGACGCGCCGCTCAACGCGCTCGGCGACGCCGAGCTGGTGCCGGGAACCGCAGGACTGGCGGCGGTCAACGACAGCCTGCGCTAGCGCGCACGCTTCACCGTAGCCGCGTTTCCCGTGCCCGTAGACGGGCGCGAAGGGAACGCGCGGGCGTTACAATTGCGCATGCGCCGCACCGCACTGATCATTGTCGGTGTCGCCGGTGGCCTCGTCGCGCTGGTGCTGATCGCGGTTGCCATCGCCGTGGCGACCGTCGACGTCAATTCGTTCGCCGGTCCGCTGGCCGCGCGCGTTTCCGCAGCGACCGGGCGGCCCTTCAAGATCGGCGGACCGCTGTCGCTCCACGTTTCGCTCGAACCCACGCTGCGTGCCGACAACGTCACGCTCGGCAACGCGTCGTGGGGACAGGGCCCCAACATGCTCAGCGTCGGCCGCCTCGAGGCCCAGGTGGCGCTGCTGCCGCTGCTGCATCGGCGCTTCGAGATCGTGCGCGTCACGCTGATCGATCCGGTGATCACGCTCGAGACCGACAAGAACGGACGCGCGAATTGGGCATTTGGCGAGAGCTCCGCGACCGCCGCGCCACCGCCGGCTGCCACCGCGGCGGCGCCGGCGCTCGGCGTGGGCGAGGTCGAGATTCGCAACGGAACGCTCGACTATCGCGACGGCGCGACGGGAAAGGTGACGCCGGTCACCATCGAAGCGCTCACGCTGCACACCCGCGATGCGAACGCGCCCATCACCGGCGAGTTTCGCGGCACCATCGACGGCGTCCCGGTCGCCGTGAAGGGCAACTTCGGCTCCCGCGCGGCATTGACCGCGCAGCAGTGGCCGTGGCCGATCGACGTGAAGGGCGAGGTCGCGGGGCGCAACGCAACGCTTGCGACCAAGCTCACGGCCGCGCAGGGTACGACGCGACTCGACGATCTCGCGCTCGTCCTGGGCGACCTCACGCTGCAGGGTACGCTCGCGGTCGACCGCTCCGGTGCCCGCCCGCGCTACGTCGTCGACCTCAGCATGCCGCGCTTCGCTCCCGAGGCGCTCGCGCTGCCCGCCATCGCGACCGGCAAGGGCGCGCCGCAGAAGCCCGCGACCGCGTCACGTCACGTCGTTCCCGACCAGCCGCTGCCGCTCGGCGCGCTGCGCGAGGTCGATGCCGAAGGGCACGTCGCGATCGGCACGCTGGCGCTCGCGCATGGCCAGTCGCTGCAGCACGTCGACCTGCGCTTCAGGCTCAACGGCGGCCGGCTGGACATCACCGAGCTCAAGGCGGACGGTCTCGGCGGCACGATCGTCGCGCACGGCACGGTGCAGGCGCGCGACGCGGGTGCGGTGACGCTCGACCTGCATGTCGAGGGTCGCGACCTGGCGCTGAAGCCCGTGCTGGCGCTCGTGGGATCGGCACGCGACGTGTCCGGTGGAAAGACGCGCGTGACGATCGACGCGAAGGCGACGGGCGCGTCGCCGCACGACTGGGCATCGACGCTGGATGGAACCGTGGTCGTTCTGGTCGGACCCGCGCAGTTGCACAATGCGGCGGGCTCGAGCGCGACGCTCGACAAGGTCGGCGAGGCGGTCAATCCGTTCCGCAAGGGGCAAAGCGCGACGGACCTGCGCTGTGCCGTCGTTCGCCTACCCGTTCACGATGGCGTCGCCCGCGTCGAGCGCACGATCGCTGCCGAGACGGCCGAGCTCGGCGTGTCGGCGAGCGGCACGGTGGATTTTCGCAACGAGACCCTCGATCTGTCGCTCCGGCCGCAGGTCCGCCAGGGCATTCCCATCAACGTGACCGGCCTCGCGGATGTCGTGCGCGTGCGCGGGCCGTTCGACAATCCGCAGCTCAGCGTCGATCCGGTCAAGTCGGCCGAGTCGGTGGCCCGCATTGGCGCCGCGATCGGGACCGGCGGATGGTCATTGCTCGGCGAGGCGCTGTTCGACACGACCGCCGCCGCGGACAGTCCGTGCGCCATCGCGATGGGTGCCAAGCCTGCGTCCGCGCAAGCGTCGCAAGGCGCCGGGAAGAAGGCGACGGTGCCTGCGGAACTCGGCAAGGCGCTTGGCAAGCTGTTCGGGCGCTGACGCGCGCCCGTGACTCAGGCGGACGCGACGTCCGCGATCATCGACTGCAGGCGCAAGCCCGCGATGCGCGCGATCTGGCGCAGGTTCTCGGCACGCTCGTCTTCGACCTCGTGCTCCACGCGGACGGCGAATGTCGCAAGGATGCTCGCGCGGTCGTGGCCCTTGACCGCGAGGATGAACGGAAAGCCGAAGCGCTCGTTGTAGCGCGCGTTCAGCGCCTGCAGCGTCGCGTATTCCGCCGGCGAGCACGCGGTGAGCCCGGCGGCCGCCTGCTCGGCGGTGGACTCGGCGGTCAGCTCGCCGCGAACGGCGGCTTTTCCGGCGAGCTCGGGATGCGCCCGAATCAGCGCCATCTGCCGCCCGGCGTCGGCGCGCATCATCGCGTCGACCATCGCGGCGTGAAGCTGTCCGACGCTCGTGAACGGTCGCGCGTGCCAGGCCGCCTCGGCGATCCAGGGCGAGCGCTCGAACACGCCGCCCAGCGCCGTGACGAATGTCGCGCGGTCGGCGCGATTGAGCTCGTCGAGCGTCACGCGGCGACCGCCGGCGGATGCGTCGCTTGCCAGTGCCGCGCGATGTCGATGCGCCGCGCGATCCAGACGTCGGGCCGCGACTGCACGTAGTCGAGGAAGCGCGCGAGGGCCGCCGCGCGCGCGGGCCGGCCGACGATGCGCCCGTGCAATCCGACGGACAGCATCTTCGGCGCATCGAGGCCGCGCGGGTCGCCTTCCGCGTACAGGACGTCGAACGCGTCCTTCAGGTAGGTGTAGAACTGATCGCCGCTGTTGAAGCCTTGCGGCGTGGTGAAGCGCATGTCGTTCGTGTCCAGCGTGTAGGGCACGACGAGGTGCACGACGCGGCCGCGCGCGCATTGCACCTCGGTCCAGTAGGGCAGGTCGTCCCCGTAGCTGTCGGCGTCGTAGAGATAACCGCCTTGCTCGACCACGAGGCGGCGCGTGTTCGGACTGTCGCGACCGGTGTACCAGCCGAGCGGCGGCGAGCCCGCGAGCCGCGTGATCGTCTCGGTGGCGCGCGCCACGTGCTCGCGCTCGACGTCCTCGGCGACATGCTGGTACGAGATCCAGCGCCAGCCGTGGCTCGCGATCTCGTGCCCGGCCTCGAGGCAGGCATCGAGGAACGCCCGATTGCGCTCGAGCGCCATCGCGACGCCGAAAATCGTGAGCGGCAGGCGGCGCTCGTCGAAAAGCCGCAACACGCGCCAGGCGCCGGCGCGCGAGCCGTACTCGTACAGCGACTCCATCGACAAGTGCCGCGCGGAGAACGGCTGCGCGGCGACGATCTCCGAGAGGAACGTCTCGGACATGGCGTCACCATGCAGCACGCTGCTCTCGGCGCCTTCCTCGTAGTTCAGGACGAACTGAACCGCGATGCGCGCGCCGCCCGGCCAGCGCGCGTGCGGCGGGCGCGCGCCGTAGCCGACGAGATCGCGGGGATTCGTGTGCGCGGTCAACGGATGGAAGCGCGTGCAAAGGCGCGTCGCAGAATACAATGGCGCGCGCCCACTCGCAATTCGAGGTCCGCAATGGCACGCCTGACCACGCACGTTCTCGACACCGCACACGGCCGTCCCGCGGCGGGACTGGCGCTCACCTTGTCACGCCACGATGGCGCGCGCTACGTCGAAGTGAAACGGGCGCTCACCAACGCCGACGGCCGCTGCGACGCGCCGCTCCTCGAAGGCGAGGCGCTCAGCGTGGGACGCTACCGCCTCGCGTTCGGGATCGCCGCGTACTTCCGCGCGTGCGGCATCGCGCTGCCCGATCCGCCGTTCCTCGACCACGTCACCATCGACTTCGGCATCGCGGACGCGCTCGCGCACTACCACGTGCCGCTCCTCGTGTCGCCATGGAGCTACGCGACCTACCGCGGAAGCTGACGCGGCAGAACGGCGATGCCAGCGTACGGCGTAGAGTGGCTCGAGCTCCTGCTGCGATGGGTTCATCTCATCACCGGCATCGCATGGATCGGCGCGTCGTTCTACTTCATCTGGCTCGACAACAGTCTCCTCGCGCCCAAGCGCGCACGTGATGCGGAGGAGGGCGTCGGCGGCGAGCTGTGGGCCGTGCATGGCGGCGGCTTTTATCACGTGCAGAAATATCGCGTCGCGCCGCCGGAGCTACCCGCGCCGTTGCACTGGTTCAAGTGGGAGGCGTATTGGACGTGGCTGTCCGGCTTCGCGCTGTTCGTGCTCATGTACTACGTGCACGCGCGCACGTACATGCTCGACCCCGCGGTGGCGGACATCTCGCCCGCGCTCGGCATCGCGATCAGCGTCGCGCTGCTGATCGGCAGCTGGCTCTTCTACGACCAGCTCTGCAAGCGGCTCGGCTTCGATCACGAGCAATGGCTGTGGATCGCGGTGATCGCCTTCATCGCGCTGTGCGCATGGGGGCTCGCGCACGTCTACTCGGGCCGGGCCGTGTTCTACCAGATCGGCGCGATGATCGGCACGTGGATGGTCGCCAACGTGGCGCACGTCATCATCCCCGGCCAGCGCAAGCTCGTCGAAGCCAAGGAGAACGGCGTCGCGCCCGACGCCGTCTACGGCCTTCGCGGCAAGCAGCGCTCGGTGCACAACAACTACTTCACGCTGCCGGTGCTGTTCATCATGATCAGCAATCATTACCCGATGACGTGGGGCCATGCGCACGCGTGGCTCGTTCTCATGGCGATCCTGCTGCTCGCGGGATTCGTGCGCCACTTCTTCAACTTGCGGCATCGCGGCCGCACGGCATGGTGGATCCCCGCGACGGCGGCGCTCGGCGCGCTCGTGCTCGCCGTCGCGATGAAGCCCGCGACGCTGGCGGCGCGCCCCGCGCCGGCGTTCGCGGACGTGCAGCGCATCGTCGCGATGCGCTGCGCCGTCTGCCATGCGACGGCCCCGCGGCAGGCGGGCTTCAGCGAAGCGCCGAAGGGCGTGCGCCTCGATACGCCGGAACGCATCGCGGGCAGCGCAGCCGCGATCGAGCAGCAAGCCGTGCTGACGCATGCGATGCCGATCGGCAACCTGACCGGCATGACGGACGACGAGCGCGCCACGCTGGGCGCTTGGATCGCGGCGGGCGCGCCGATGAAGTGATCGCGCGCTACAGGAGGCGCGGCTGCAGCGGCAGCTCCGGCGCGTCCGACGGCGTCGGCTCGGCGGCGGCAGGCACCGGCTCCGCCGGCGCAGGCTCGATCAGCGAGGCGTCGTCGTTCTGCACGCTGTTGACCCGCTTCGAAACCGGTTGGGCGGAGAGCACACCGTCGGCGGCGGGAGCGAGCAGGTCACCGACGTCCTCCTCGGCGGCATCGAGCCATCGCGCGTAGTGCTCGGGCGGAACGATGACGGGCATGCGATCGTGCACCGCGCGAAGGAGCGCGTTGGCCTGCGTGGTGAGGATCGTGCACGTGTCGAGCACTTCGCCGTCTGGCGAGAGCCAGCGCTCGTAGACGCCCGCCATGCCGAACGGCTGCCCGTCGAGGCGCGCGACATGCAGCGGCTGCTTGCCCGAGGCGACGCGCCGCCATTCGTAGAAGCCGTCCGCGGGAACGAGGCAGCGGTGCCGGCTGAAGGCCTGGCGCAAGCGCGCGCCTACCGTCTCCGCACGCACGTTGATCATGCGCGCGCCGATCGAAGGATCCCTCGCCCAGCGCGGCACGAGCCCCCAGCGCAGCTGCACGAGCTCGCGCTCGCCCTCGGCGTTGACGCGCACCACGGGGACGAGCTGCGACGGCGCGATGTTGTAGTGCGGCTCGATCGCCGGCGCGTGCGCGAGGCCGAACGCAAGCGCGATCGCGGCCGGATTGCTGTGCAGCTCGTAGCGACCGCACACGGCTAGCCGCTCGGCGTCGGCTCGGCGACGCGCACCGGCGCCTCGAGCAGCCGGCGCGCGGTACGCGCGACCTGCAGCGTGTCGAAGTACGCGTAGCCGCCCACAGCCATCGCGCCGATCAGCGGGAGCCAGCGGCTCGCCGCGTTCGCGGCCATGCGCTGCGTGACGACGACGCCGATGCTCGACAGGGCCGCGCGCAGCGCGCCCGCCGACAGCTCGCGCACGACGAACCGCTCGCCGGCACGCACGGCGACGTCGCGCAGCACCTGGCTCGCCGCGTGCCGAAAGAGGCAGTACAGCATGTGCGTGCGCGTGAGCTCGGCGGTGCGGCCGTGCAGGGCGAAGATGTCGGCCACCATCTGGCGCTGCGTCTGCCAGATGAGGAGCAGGTCGGGAAGCACCGTCAGCATGCCGAGCGGTCCCGGCGGCAACGCGAGCGAGCCCGACAGCATCGCCGCGTGGCGCGCTGCGCGTTGCGCGATGCGGTCCGTTTCGCGCCCGGGATCGGGCACCGGACGCGTGTGCGGCGCCGGCACGTCGGCGATGACGCGCTCGATGACGCCCGTGACTTCGCGCTCGGCGTCGGGACCTGTCGGGGAGTTGGCTTTGCTCATGTGCTCGTTCCAGTCTACATCGGGGCGTGCGACGGAGGGTCAAGCGGGTCCGCGCGCGCGCCGACTACAATCCGTCCGAGGAGACGACATGCTGATCGCCATCGCACTGCACGTGCTCGCCGTCGTGGTCTGGGTGGGGGGCATGGGCTTCATGCTGTTCATGCTCCGCCCAGGCCTCGCCCCGCTGCCGCCGGCCGAGCGCCTCGGCGTGCTCGCCCGCGTGCTGACGCGCTTCCTGCCCGCGGTCGGCGCAGCGGTGGTGGTGATCGCCGTGACCGGCGGCTGGCTCATGTCCCTGTACGGCGGCATGCGCAACACACCCTGGGGCGTGCATGTCATGGTCGCGCTCGGCGTGGTGATGATCCTCGTCTACGCGTGGATCATCGTGCGGCTCAACCCGCGCATGCAAGCAGCCGTTCGGACGGGCGATCTGCCCTCGGCAGCCACGCTGGCGGAACGCATCCGGCGCTACGTCGTGCTGAATTTCGTGCTCGGCGTGGTCGTCATCGTCGCGGCCATCGTGGGGCGCGGCGGGTGAGGCAGGCGTGCGCATTGGAGTTCCACGCGAGATCAAGGACGGCGAGCGCCGCGTCGGCCTGACACCGCACGGCGCCGCGGTGCTCGCGGGTGACGGTCACGCCATCGTTGTCGAGCACGGTGCCGGCCGCGCCGTAGGGCTCGATGACGCGGCGTACGTCGCAGCGGGCGCCGAGCTCGGCGACGCGGACGCGGTGTGGGCGTGCGATTGCGTGGTCAAGGTGAAGGAGATCCAGCCCACGGAATACGCGCGCCTGCGCCGTGGCGTGCTCGTGCTGGCCTTCGCGCAGCTCAATCGCGACCCGCTGCTGCTCGACGCGGTGCTGGCGGCCGGGACGCGCGTCATCGCCTACGAGACGGTGCGCGACGCGGCCGGTGCACTGCCGTTGCTCGCGCCCATGTCCCGCATCGCGGGAAGGCTCGCGCCGCTCGTCGGCAGCGCGCTCCTCGGTACCGATCGCGGCGGCGCCGGCGTGCTGCTTCCCGGTGTGGACGACGTGCCCGGCGCCGAAGTCGTCGTGCTGGGCGCGGGGAACGTGGGTGGCGAGGCGGCGCGCGTCGCCGCGCGGCTGGGATGCCGGGTGCTCGTGTTCTCGCGCGGTCGTGAGAGGCTCGACGCGCTCGAGCGCGAACTCGCCGCCGCCGGCACGCCGATCGGCGCGTTCACGCTCGGTGCCTCGGTGCAGCGCTTCGCTGACGCGATCGCCGGGGCGGACCTCGTCATCGGCGGAGTGCTGGAGCCGGGCCGTCTGTCGCCGCACCTCATCACGCGCGACATGCTGCGCAGCATGCACGCGGGCGCCGCGCTGGTGGACGTCGGCATCGATCAGGGCGGCATCGCCGAGACGTCGCGGATGACGACGTTGTCGGATCCGAGCTACGTCGACGAAGCGGTGGTTCATTACGCCGTTCCGAACATGCCCGCGCTGGTTGCGCGCACGGCCACGCTCGCGCTGACGAACGCCACGCTGCCCTACGTGCGGGCGCTCGCCGGGCGTGGCTTTGCGCACGCGCTCGACGCCGACCCCGGACTTGCCGCCGGTGTCATGACGTGGGACGGCGAGGTCGTGCACGCAGGGCTCGCCCAGGATCGCGGCTACACTGCGCGCCCGTCGCGATGGACAACGTGATGCGCATCTTCGGGTTCGCCGGCTGGTCCGGGAGCGGCAAGACCACGCTGATCGAGGCGATCGTGCCGCGTCTTGTCGCGCGCGGGGCGCGCGTGTCGCTGGTGAAGCACGCTCATCACGCCTTCGACGTCGACGCCCCGGGCAAGGACTCGTGGCGCCATCGGCAGGCGGGGTGCACCGAGGTGCTGGTGAGCTCGACCGCCCGATGGGCGCTGATGCACGAGCTGCGTGGCGACGCCGAGCTCACGCTGGAGCAGGCGCTCGACCGGCTCTCGGCCTGCGACCTCGTGCTCGTCGAGGGCTACAAGGCGGCCCCCATTCCCAAGCTCGAGGTATGGCGGCCGAGCGTCGGGAAGCCAAGGCTGCACCCCCGTGACCCGCACATCCTGGCCGTGGCGACGGACGCGCCGGGCAGCCTGGTCGCGCCGCTGCCGGTTTTCGACTTGAACGGCCATGACGAAATCGCCACGTTCGTATGGGAGCAGGCGGCCGCTCGGCGGGTCGCCGATTGACGACAACCGGCCCGCGGAGTACGTTGAACTCGCGCGGCCATCGACAGCCAAAGGTCGGAAGCTGCAGCCTGGCGCACGCGTGAGCGGCGCGCGCGAACGGTTAACAACGTATGACAAAACAGGCACTTGCGGTAGGGTTCGGCGTCCTGTGCGCGGCGATGGCGGCCGGGCCGGCACTTGGCCAGCTCGCGCCCGCCGCACCCGCCGGTTTTTACGGCGGCGTGTCGCTCCGAGAGAATGGCAGCGAGGCGATGGGCGTGATGTTCGGCGCCCAGAAGGCGTCCACCTGGGGTCGCTTCACCTCGCCCGTAGCCGACGACAGCGCTGCCTCCCGCACGCTCCTCTTCGGCGGCTATCGCTGGAACAACGATCTCGCGCTCGAAGCGTCGGTCAATACCTCCGATCGCTACGCGCTGCGTCCGGAGACGCCATCCGGCCGTAGCGGCGTCGGTCTGTCGCTGCTGCCGCCGGATGCGAGCACGCATGCCTGGAACGCCAACCTCTTCGGCAGCTGGTCGTTCATGCGGCACCTCGCGCTGTACGGGCGCCTGGGCTACATCCAGAGCGACGCGGGTGCGCCGTCCGTGGTCGCCGTTCCGGTCGACCCGCGACGTGGCGTCAACTATGGCCTCGGCCTGCGCTTCGACGTCAATCCTTCGCTGGGCCTGAGGCTCGAATACGCACGTTTCACGCGCTTCGCGGGCGAGACGGTGCAAAGCGGCATCCTGCCGGAGTCCGACCAGCTCCAGGTCGGCGTTCAGCTGCGCTTCTAGTCGCGTAAAATCAAGGGCCGGCGTCGCATGCGCGCGCCGGCCTTTTACTTTTTGGTGCCTCCATGACTTCCACGACGCTCGCGGACAACCCTTCTCCTACGGCGACGGCCGTGCGCGTCCGCGTGGTGTATCTGGCGCGCCTGCGTGAAGCGCTCGGCAGGGCGGACGAAACGCTCGTGCTCGAGGGACAGCCGCGCATCGCCGATGTCGTCGACGCGCTGCGTGCGCGGGGCGACGCCTTTGCGCGCGAGCTGGCGCCGGGCCGCGCCGTCCGCATCGCGCTGAACCATGCGCTCGCGACACCCGACTCGACCCTCCGCGACGGCGATGAGGTCGCTTTCCTCCCGCCCGTGACGGGCGGCTGAAGCCGTGACGGTCCGCGTTCAGTCGGGCGACTTCGACGCCGGCGTGGAGATGGCTCGGCTTCGAGCGGGCGATGCCCGCGTGGGCGCCGTCGCGACGTTCGTGGGCACCGTGCGCGACATGAACGACGCGTCACAGGTCTCGACGCTGACGCTCGAGCACTATCCCGGCATGACCGAGAAGGCGCTCGAGGACATCGTCGCGCAGGCGCGCGCCCGATTCGACGTCTACGACGTGCTCATCATCCACCGCGTCGGCGAGCTCAAGCCCACCGACCAGATCGTCCTCGTCGTCGTGACGAGCGCGCATCGCGGCGACGCGTTCGACGCGTGCCGGTTCCTGATGGACTATCTCAAGACGCGCGCGCCGTTCTGGAAGAAGGAGCAGACGCCGCAGGGCGCGCGCTGGGTCGAGGCGCGCGCCAGCGACGACGAAGCGGCGGCGCGCTGGTGAGCGACACGGCGCTGATCGGCCTCGACTGGGGCACGACCTCGGCGCGGGCGTACCGCATCGACCGCGACGGCGCGGTTCTCGAGGCTCGCACGGCGCCGCTCGGCATCCTGAACGTGCGCGACGGTGCGTTCGCCGCGGCGCTCGATACGCTCCTCGGACACTGGCGCGATCTCGGCGCGCCGCGACTGGCGTGCGGCATGATCGGCAGCCGCCAGGGCTGGATCGAAGCGCCGTATCGCGACACGCCGGTGTCGCTTGCCGCGCTGGCCGACGCGCTCGCGCGCATACCCGAGGCCATGCTGGCCATCGTTCCGGGCGTGCGCACGCGCGATAGCCGCGGATTGCCCGACGTCATGCGCGGCGAGGAGACCCAGATCCTCGGCGCCATTGACGCGTCCGAGCCGCTCGCATTCGCCGTGTTGCCGGGCACGCACAGCAAGTGGGCGCGCGTGGAGGAA
Source organism: Casimicrobiaceae bacterium (assembly GCA_035493035.1). Lineage (GTDB taxonomy): Bacteria > Pseudomonadota > Gammaproteobacteria > Burkholderiales > Casimicrobiaceae > VBCG01. Next base: position 46,716 of record DATJIS010000112.1, read on the forward strand.
GGCCGCCTCACCGCCTTCACGACGTTCATGACGGGCGAGCTCTATGGCGCGCTGCTCGATCACACGATTCTCGGCCGCCTCGCCGCGCCTGGCGCGCGCGCGTCGCATGACGCGCATTTCACCAACGGCGTCGCACACGGGCTGCGCGGCGGCTCGGTGTTGCACGACATGTTCGGCGCGCGCACGCTTGCGCTCGCGGGCGAGCTGCCCGCGAGCGGCGTCGCCGAGTGGCTGTCGGGCCTGCTGATCGGGCACGAGCTCGCGGCCGCGCGTGCGTGGATGCCCGCGATGGAATCGGTGACGATCGTTGCCGATGACGCCTTGACCGATCGCTACGCCCGTGCGTGTGCGCAAGCCGGCCTGCACGCGGCGCCGGGCGCGACGCACGCCGCGGCACGCGGCCTGTGGCGCATCGCGCTTGCGACCGGTCGCGTGTGACAATCCGATAGAGACCTTCCGATGCGACTCGACGACTACCTTTCACCGCTACCGTTCTGCGCCGTCCTGCGCGGCATCACGCCTCCCGAGATCGCGGACGTGGCCGACGCGCTCGTCGGCGAGGGCTTCCGGATTCTCGAGGTTCCGCTGAATTCGCCGCAGCCGTTCGAGTCGATCGGCGCGCTCGCGAAGCGCTGCGGCGAGCACGTGCTCGTCGGCGCGGGGACGGTGCTGCAGGTGGACGACGTGGCGCGCGTGCGCGACGCCGGCGGCAAGCTCATCGTCATGCCGCACGGCGACGTCGCGATCGTGCGCGAGGCGAAGCGGCTCGGGCTCGTCTGCATGCCCGGTGTCGCGACCCCGACGGAGGCGTTCGCGGCGCTCGCCGCGGGGGCCGATGCGCTCAAGATGTTTCCGTGCGAAGCGCTGCCGCCGGCGGCCTTGCGTGCGTGGCGCGCGGTGCTTCCGCGGGGCACGATCGTGCTCGCGGTCGGCGGCATGAAGCCCGAGACGCTCGCGCCGTACTGGGCGGCGGGCGCCGACGGCTTCGGCACGGGCTCCAACCTGTATGCGCCCGGCGCGGCCGTCGACGCCGTGCGCCGTGCCGCCGCGGCGTACGCGGCGGCGTTCCGCGCATTGCCCGCGCGCTGAGCCGAGCACCATGCCGACGCTCGACTTCGTTGCGCTCGGCGAGCCGATGGTCGAGTTCAACCAGGCGCGCGCCGACGACGCGCGCACGTGGCTGCAGGGCTTCGGCGGCGACACGTCGAACGCGGCGATCGCCGCGGCGCGTCTCGGTGTGCGCGCCGGTTACGTCACACGCATCGGTGCCGACGCGTTCGGGCGCTGGTTCGTCGACCTGTGGCAGCAGCACGGCGTCGACACGCGCGGCGTGCGCGAGGACGCCGTCGCGCCGACCGGCGTGTATTTCGTGAGTCACGGCCCGCATGGCCACGAGTTCTCGTACCTGCGCGCCGGCTCGGCGGCCTCGTGCATGACGCCCGCGAACGTATCGCTCGACGTCGTATCGGACACGCGCATCCTGCACCTCTCGGGAATCAGCCAGGCCATCTCGTCGTCCGCCTGCGACGCGTGCTTCGCCGCCATGGAAGCGGCGCACGATGCGGGCGCGCGCGTCTCGTACGACACGAACCTGAGGCTCAAGCTGTGGCCGCTCACCCGCGCGCGCGCCGTCATTCGCGAGAGCGCGCAGTACGCCGACTGGATGCTGCCGAGCCTCGACGACGCTCGGCATCTCTTCGGCGACATCGATCCGGATCTCATCGTCGACGCGTGCCATGCGTGGGGCACGCCGTTGGTGGTATTGAAGTGCGGGCCCGCGGGCTGCATCGTGTCGGATGGCCGCCAGCGCGAGCGCGTAGAGGGATTTCGTGTCGCGACAGTCGATGCGACCGGCGCAGGCGATTGCTTCGACGGCGCCTTCGGCGCGCGGCTCGTCGCCGGCGACGACCCGTTCACCGCAGCGCGCTACGCCAACGCCGCCGCGGCGCTCGCGACCACCGGCTTCGGCGCCGTGGCGCCGTTGCCCGACGATGCGGCCGTGCAGCGCCTGCTCGCAACGCGCGGCGCGGCGCTGACAGCGCGGTGAAAGGTATTGCGCAAACGTTTCGCAGCGACCTGCTTGCCGGCCACGTCGCGCTCGTGGTGGGCGGCACGAGCGGCATCGGCGCGGCGATCGGCAACGCGCTGGCGACCGTCGGCGCGGTGGTGACGGTCACGGGCGCCACGCGCACCGAGGTCGACGCCGCGCGCGATACGCCCGAGTTCGCCGCGCGCGATGCCGTGGTGCTCGACGTACGCGACGACGCTGCGTTGCGCGCCGTTCTCGACGACCTGCCGCGACTCGACGTGCTCGTCAATTGCGCCGGCATCATCCGCCGGGGCGCCGAGCATGACGTTCGCATATTCGAGGAGGTGCTGGCGGTCAATCTCACAGGCACGATGCGATGCTGTGCGCTGGCGCGCGACAAGCTTAGAATGAGCCCCGGCAAGCCGGGCGGCGCGATCGTCAACACCGCGTCGATGCTGTCGTTCCAAGGCGGTGCGCTCGCTCCCGGCTATAGCGCGAGCAAAGGCGGCGTGCTGCAGCTCACGCGGTCGCTCGCGCTGGCCTACGCGACGGACGGCATTCGCGTCAACGCGATCGCGCCGGGGTGGGTGCGCACACCGCTCACGCAGGCGCTGCAGGAGGATGCGCAGCGCAGCGCCGCGATCGTCGCGCGCACGCCGCTGGGCCGATGGGCGGAGCCGGCCGACGTGGCCGGTGCGGTGGTTTTCCTGTGCTCGCCCGCGGCGAGCTTCATCACCGGCGCCGTCGTGCCGGTGGACGGCGGTTATCTGGTTGCGTGACGTTCTGCATTTCCGGGGGGGAATGGCATGGCGCTCAACACGGCAATCCGGCATCTCAAGAACGGCGATTGGCAGAAGGCGCATGCCGTCGTGCAGAACGATGCGTCGCACATGGGCTGCTGGGCGCATGGCATCGTGCATATGCTGGAGGGCGACATCGGCAACGCACGCTACTGGTATCGCCGCGCGGGCCGGCCGTTTCCACGCGAGCGCGACGCGAGCGCGGAAATCGATGCGCTCGTCACGGAGATGAAAGCGCAGGCGCAGGCAGAGGCAACACAGCAACGGCAGCAATCACAGATGTCGCAGCAGAACGGAACGTCCGAGTCGTAGTGAACGCTCCGCTGATCCTGCCGACCGCCGGCATCCAGCCGGAAATCGCAGTCGCCGCAATGCCCGACGACGAACGCGTCTGGGTGCCGCAGGCGCCCGACGTGTGGTTTCGCCCCCTGCTGCTCAACACGGTGACCGGCGGCTGGTGCAATCTGCTGCGCGTACGCCGGGCGGGCGTGCTGTCGCGGCATCGGCATCCGATGATCGTCGTGGGTTATGTCATCAAGGGCCGCTGGAAGTATCGCGAGCATGATTGGATCGCGGAGGAAGGCAGCTTCGTCTACGAGCCGCCCGGCGAGATCCACACGCTCACCGTGCCCGACGATTGCGCCGAGATGATCACGTTCTTCAACATCGCCGGCGCGATGATCTATGTCGACGAGCAGGGCCGCCAGGTGGGCTACGAGGACGTGTGGAGCAAGATCGACCTGTGTCGTCGGCACTACGCGCAGTGCGGTCTCGGCTCGGGCTACGTCGAGCAGTTCATCCGTTGACGCTTCGCCACGGCTTGAGACCCGCCACGCGGGCCGCTACACTACGGCGACGGAGATGGCATTCCTCCGGTATCGTTGCGCCGCCGCCTTCCGGGCGCAGCGTGATCGAACCGCCGCAAGGCTGATGATGCCTGCACGTAGCACCCGTTGCACCGGGGCGGTGTAGGCCGATCGCGTTTCTCCGCCTCGCATCGTTGTTTGCGGCCGCATCGCGGCAGGAGGAGAGGCATGCCCTGGGGTGGGATCGTGGCCGTCGGCGGTGGTGCGGCGATCGGCGCGTGGATGCGCTGGGGGCTCGGCATCGCGCTGAACTCGCTGTTCCCGACGCTTCCGCTGGGTACGCTGGCAGCGAACCTGACGGGCGGGCTGCTGATGGGCGTCGCGATGGAAATCATGGCACGCGAGGCCGTGATGTCCCCGGAGCTGCGCCTGCTGATGACCACGGGCTTCCTGGGCGGACTGACGACGTTCTCCACGTTCTCCGCGGAGATCACGACGCTCCTGCTCCGGCGCGAGCTGCTGTGGACGGCGCTCGGCATCGTCGCGCACGTCGCCGGCTCGCTTCTGCTGACCGTGATCGGCATCCTGATCGTGCGCTCGGCCTATGCATGGGGGGCGTCATGAAAGGCATCCTGCTGCGCTTCTACGTCCACGAGAACCGGAAGCACCATCACATCCTCTTGTACGAATGGCTACTCGAGCAGGCGCGCAGGATGGGCATACACGGCGGCTCGGCGTTCCGGGCGATCGCGGGCTACGGGCGTCACGGCGTGCTGCACGAGCAGCGCTTCTTCGAGCTGGCCGGAGATCTCACCGTCGAGATCGACTTCGCGGTGAGCGACGCCGAAGTGAATGCATTGCTCGAAGTCGTCGAGCACGAGGGCATCGACATCTTCTACGTCAAGATCCCGGTCGAATTCGGTTCGGTTCGACCGGGCGCGCAATCGTGATCCGCATCGACGTCCCGGGCTTCCGGCGTCTCGACATCGACGCGATGCTCCTGGATTTCAACGGCACGCTCGCATGCGACGGCGTGCTGCAGGACGGCGTGGCGGACCGTCTGAAGCGGCTCGCCTCGTCGGTCGCGCTGCACGTCGCCACCGCGGATACGCATGGCACTGCGCGTGGCGCGCTCGCCGCGCTGCCGTTGACGCTGCACGTGCTCGACGCCGGCGACCAGGCGCAAGCGAAGCGCCGCATACTCGCCATGCTGCGACCCGAGCGCACCGCGGCCATCGGCAACGGGCGCAACGATCGCGCGATGCTCGCAGACGCGGCGTTGTCCATCGTCGTCTGCGCCGGGGAAGGCTGCGCCGCGGAAGCGTCGCGTGTCGGTCATGTCCTCTGCCGCGACGCGTGCGACGCGCTGGATCTTCTGCTTCTGCCTCGACGCCTTGTGGCCACCCTGCGCGACTGACGCGGGCGCGATCGGCTAGACTGTATTTCGCACATCGAGCGGGAGCACACCATGGCGCAGGCAATTCGTTTTCACAAGGCGGGAGGTCCCGAGGAGCTGTCGTTCGACACGGTCGACGTGCCGGCACCGGGCGCGGGCGAAGTGCGCGTGCGTCACACCGCGATCGGCGTGAACTACATCGACACGTACCATCGCAGCGGCCTGTACCCGCTGCCTTTGCCGTCCGGCGTCGGCACGGAGGCGGCGGGCGTGGCCGAAGCGGTCGGCGCGGGCGTGACGGACTTCAAGCGCGGCGATCGCGTCGCGTACTGCACCACCGCGGTCGGCGCGTACAGCACCGAGCGGAACGTGCCCGCGGACAAGCTGGTCAAGATCCCGGATGGCGTGGACGATCGCGCCGCGGCAAGCCTCATGCTGAAGGGCCTCACCGTGCAATACCTGTTCCGCCAGACGCATCGGCTGCAGGCGGGCGAGACGATTCTCTTCCACGCCGCGGCCGGCGGCGTGGGTCTCATCGCATGCCAGTGGGCGCGCGCGCTCGGCGTGACGATGATCGGCACGGCCGGGTCGGACGAGAAGGCCGCGCTCGCGCGCGAGCATGGTTGCGCGCACACGATCGTGTACACGCGCGAGAATTTCGTCGAGCGCGTCAAGGCGATCACCGGCGGCAAAGGCGTGCCCGTGGTGTACGACGGCGTCGGCAAGGACACGTTTCCCGGATCGCTCGACTGCCTGTCGCCGCGCGGCCTCTTCGTGAGCTTCGGCAGCGCGTCGGGCGCGATCGCGGCATTCAACATCGGCCTCCTCGCGCAGAAAGGCTCGCTCTACGCGACTCGCCCCACGCTCTTCAACTACGCGTCCACGCCCGACAAGCTGCGCGCGATGGCCGAAGAGATGTTCGCGCTGGTGCGCGAGGGCAAGCTCAAGGCGGAGATCGGGCAGACGTTCGCGTTGCGCGACGCCGCCGAGGCACACCGCGCGCTCGAGTCGCGCAAGACCACCGGCGCGACGGTGCTGCTGCCCTAGCGTCCGTTCAGCACGTCGCGAACCGCGCCCGCGATCTCCGACGCGCGCACGCCGAGCGGCCCCACGCCGCGCGCCACCAGCGCGTCGGCGGCCGCGCCGTGAGCGCACACGGCGATGCGCAGCGCATCCCGCGGCTCGATTCGCTGCGCGAGCAGCGCGCCCGCGAGCCCCGACAGCACGTCGCCGGTGCCCGCCACGGCGAGCGCGGGATTGCCGCTGGCATTGATGTCGAAACCTCCGCCGGGATGCGCGAGCACGCTACCCGCACCCTTGACCACGACATGCGCGCGAAGCGCGTCCGAGAGTCGCCGCGCGGCTGCGACGCGATCGCGCTGGACGTCGGCGACGTTGCAGGCGAGGAGCCGCGCGGCCTCCGCCGGATGCGGCGTGGCGAGCGTGGGCGCGGCTCGCGCCGCGATGCGCGCGCGCAATGTCGTATCGGCGGCCGCGAGATTGAGCGCATCCGCGTCGAGCAGCAGCGGCACGGTGCGATCGATGGCCCGCGCCAGCGCTTCGCGCGCGGGCGTCGCGGTGCCGAGCCCGGGACCTGCGACGAGCGCGTCGCTGTCCTCGATCACGTCGTGCGCGGGACGCAACATGAGCTCCGGCGTGGCGACATCGACCACGGGCGCATCATCGGCCAGGAGACCGATCAGCACCTTGCCGGCGCCGCCGCATAGCGCGCCGCGTCCCGCGAGCAGGGCGGCACCGACCATGCCGCGCGCGCCGCCGACGATGCCGAGCGTGCCGAACGTGCCCTTGTGCGCGCCGACCTGCACGCGTTTCAGCACCGCGGGCAGGCTCGCGCGGAGCGCCGGCCACTCGAGGCGCGCGCCGGCGTCGACGCCGCTCGCCTCGACGCCGAGGCGGTGCAGCGATACATCGCCGCAATGCTCGAGGCCGTCGCCGGTGAGGAGCCCCGGTTTCCATGCAATGAACGTCGCCGTGGCGCTCGCGCGTACCGCGGCGCCGAGCGCGTGCCCCGTGTCGGCGTCGATACCGCTTGGAACGTCGAGCGCCAGGCGCGGTGCCTCGACACCGTTGATCCATTCGATGAGCGCGGCGTGCGGCGCGGAAGGCGCGCGGGTCAGGCCGAGACCGAACAATCCGTCGACGGCGAGGGCCACGGCGCCCCGCGGTGGCGCATCGACCGTTGCGCCGCCGGCATCGAGATAGGCGCGATGAGCGATCGCGGCATCGCGCGGCAGCCGCGCGACATCGCCTCGAAACACGGTCGCGACGTCGAAGAAGCGCTCGCGCAGGCGGCGAGCCACGACGAATGCATCGCCGCCGTTGTTGCCGGGACCGGCGAGCACCACGACGTGCCCGCGTCGCACGATGAGCGACATCGCGACATCGGCCGCGGCCTCGCCCGCGCGCTCCATCAGCGGCGCATCGGCGTGTCGCACCTCGAGCACGCGCAACGCCGCGGTGCGAAGGATCGGTGCAAGCGCAGGTGCCATGGCGGCACCCAGTGTAGCGAATCGGGACGCACGCGCGCAGCCGGGCAATGCTAGATTGGCGCAATGACGCACGCCTTTGCACGTCGTGGCGCGCTCGGCGTCCTGGGTGGAATGGGACCGCTCGCCACGGCGGACTTCTTCGCCAAGCTCGTCGCCGTGACGCCCGCCGCGCGGGACGAGGAGCACGTGCCCGTGGTGCTCGCATCCCTGCCCGACATTCCCCCACGCGTGCCCGCGATATTGGGGCACGGCGAATCGCCGCTGCCCGCATTGATCGATGCGCGCGACCGGCTGCTCGCGGCTGGTGCGTCGTTGCTCGCCATGCCGTGCAATACCGCCCATCACTGGTTCGATGCGCTGGCGCAATGCCCCGTACCGATGCTGCACATCGCCGACGCGGCGGTCGGCGCGCTGCGCGAGGCCGTCGCCGCCCCCGCAGCCATTGGACTCGTCGCAACACGCGGTACGCTCCATTCGGGTTTCTATGAGCGGCGACTGGCACTTGCGGGCTACAGCCTGATCGAGCCGAGCGAGGGCGAGCTGTCGCGCACGATCGAGCCCGCGATCGCGGCGGTCAAGTCGGGCGCCGTGAGGGCGGGCGGCGAGGGATTCCAGCAGGCGGCGAGAGCCCTGGCAGCGCGGGGCGCGCGCGCCGTCATCCTCGCGTGCACCGAAGTGCCACCCGCGCTCGCAGCGGCGGGACCGCCGCCCGGCATCGCGTGCGTCGACGCCACCGAGGCGCTTGCCCGCGCGTGCGTCACGGCGTGGCGAGGCATGGTCGATGCCTGAGCATGCGCGGTCGCGCGGGCCGCGCATCGGGCGAATGGTCTTGGACAAAAAGCGCTCCGCCTGCTTACAATCGCCCCCTGCACCGCCCACCGCAGGGCGGCCGTCCGACCCATAACCATTCCCGCGGAGGATCCCGCAATGCGTCACAACCGACTCGCCGTCGCCCTCGCGCTCATCGCGCTCGTCGCCCTGCCGGCCGCGGCCCAGGAGCTCACGGGCACGCTGAAGAAGATCAAGGACACCGGCACGATCACGATCGGGCATCGCGACTCGTCCATTCCCTTTTCGTACTACGACGAGAACCAGAAGCCCGTCGGGTATGCCATGGACATCTGCTACAAGATCGTCGACGCGGTGAAGCAGAAGCTCAACATGCCGAACCTCAAGGTCGCGCTCAATCCGGTGACGTCGGCCACGCGGATTCCGCTCATGGCGAACGGCACGATCGACCTCGAGTGCGGCTCGACCACCAACAATGCCGAGCGCAAGCAGCAGGTCGACTTCGGCATGACGTACTTCGTGGTGAAATACCGCTACGTGACCAAGGCGTCGTCGGGCATGGACAAGATGGCCGACATGAAGGGCAAGACCATGGTCTCCACCGCGGGCACGACGGACATCAAGGCGCTGAACGAGCTCAACACGGCTCAGAACTACGGCATGAACATCCTGTCGGCGAAAGATCACGCCGAGGCGTTCCTGATGGTCGAGACGGGCCGCGCCGCCGCGTTCCTGATGGACGACATCCTGCTCTACGGCCTCGTCGCGAACTCGAAGAACCCGAAGGAGTTCCACATTTCCTCGGAGAGCCTCGGCGTCGAGCCGTACAGCCTCATGCTGCGCAAGGACGACCCGCAGTTCAAGAAGGTGGTGGACGACACCATGACGCAGCTCTACAAGAGCGGCGAGATCGAGAAGATCTACCACAAGTGGTTCGAGAGCCCGATCCCGCCCAAGGGCATCAACCTCAACTTCCCGATCAGCGATTCGCTGAAGAAGGTGTTCCAGAACCCCACCGACAACTCGGACCCGAAGGTCTATAGCTGACGAGCGCGTCGGTCATGCATGAACGGGGGGCGGTTCGCCCCCCGTGGTTTATCCAGGCGGGCAACGCGGCCGCAGCAAAGGAAGACGCGTGAACTACCACTGGAACTGGAAGATCTTCTGGGATCTTTCGCCGACGGGCGACGGAACGTACCTGCACACGCTCTTCGTCGGGCTCCTATGGACGCTCGCGACCGCGCTCGCCGCGTGGGTCATCGCGCTGGTCCTGGGCTCGATCCTGGGCGTCATCCGGACCACGCCGTCGCGCTGGGCCGTGCGCCTCGGCAACGCCTACGTCGAGATCTTCCGCAACGTCCCGCTGCTGGTGCAGATGTTCCTGTGGTTCTTCGTGTTGCCCGAGTTCCTGCCGGAGCGGCTGGGCAACGCCATGAAGCAGATGCCGCCGCCGTGGGCCTCTTACGTGCCCGCCGTGCTGTGCCTCGGATTCTTCACCGCGGCACGCGTGTCCGAGCAGGTGCGCGCCGGCATCCAGTCGCTGCCGCGCGGCCAGCGGTTCGCCGCCACCGCCATCGGGCTCACGCAGCCGCAGGTGTATCGCTACATCCTGCTGCCGATGGGCTTTCGCATCATCCTGCCGCCGCTCACCTCCGAGTTCATGAACGTCATCAAGAACTCGTCGGTCGCGCTCACGATCGGCCTCGTGGAGCTCACGGCCGCCGCCCGGGCGATGCAGGAGTTCAGCTTCCAGGTGTTCGAGGCGTTCACCGCGGCAACGCTGATCTACATCGTCACGAACATCATCGTGGTCACCGGAATGCGCAGGCTCGAGCGCCACGTCGCGGTGCCCGGCTTCATCGGTCCCGTGCAGACCGGCGGGCACTAGAAGGCGGCCGCCATGTTCAGCCAGTTCGATTGGGGCGTCATCTCACGGTCGCTGCCCTACCTGTTCAGGGAGGGGATGACCTTCACCGTGACGCTCACCGCGCTCGCCATGTTCGGCGGCATCGTCTTCGGAACGCTGCTCGCGATGATGCGCCTCGGCAAGTTCAAGTTCCTGTCGGTCGTCGCGGCGGGGTACGTGAACCTGATGCGCTCGGTGCCGCTGGTGCTCGTGATCTTCTGGTTCTACTTCCTCGTCCCGTACATCGGCGCGTGGATCACGGACGCGGATCGGCCGGTCCAGGTCGGCGCATTCCTGTCGTCGCTGATCACGTTCACGATGTTCGAGGCGGCGTACTACTCGGAGATCATGCGCGCGGGCATCCAGTCGGTGTCGCGCGGCCAGGTGTGGGCCGGCTACGCGGTCGGCCTCACCTACGGCCAGACGATGGCGAAGATCGTGCTTCCGCAGGCGTTCCGCAACATGCTGCCCATCCTGCTCACGCAGACTATCATCCTCTTCCAGGACACGTCGCTCGTCTACGTGCTGTCGATCACCGACTTCCTCGGCGCCGCGTCGAAGATCGCGCAGCGCGACGGCCGCCTGGTCGAGATGTACACGTTCGTCGCGCTCGTCTATTTCATCATCTGCTTCGCAGGCTCCTTGCTGGTCAAGCGGCTGCAGCAGAAGATCGCCATCATTCGCTGATCCGGAGCCCGTCACCATGCCGATGATCGAGATCCACAACGTTTCCAAGTGGTACGGCAGCTTCCAGGTGCTGACCGACTGCACGACCGCCGTCGACAAGGGCGAGGTCATCGTCGTGTGCGGGCCGTCGGGCTCGGGCAAGTCGACGCTGATCAAGACCGTGAATGCGCTCGAGCCCTTTCAGAAGGGCGACATCGTCATCGACGGCATCAAGGTCAACGATCCCAAGACGAACCTGCCCAAGCTCCGCTCGCGCGTCGGCATGGTGTTCCAGCACTTCGAGCTCTTTCCGCACCTGACGGTCACCGACAACCTGACGCTCGGCCAGATCAAGGTGCTCGGACGCAAGCCGGACGAGGCCCGCGAGCGCGGGTTGAAGCTGCTCGATCGCGTCGGCCTCATCGCGCACAAGGACAAGTTCCCCGGGCAGCTCTCCGGTGGACAGCAGCAGCGCGTGGCGATCGCGCGGGCGCTGTCGATGGACCCGATCTGCATGCTCTTCGACGAGCCGACCTCGGCGCTTGACCCGGAGATGATCAACGAGGTGCTGGACGTGATGGTGGAACTCGCCCACGAGGGCATGACGATGATGGTGGTGACCCACGAGATGGGGTTCGCCCGCAAGGTCGCGAACCGCGTGATCTTCATGGACAAGGGGCAGATCGTGGAGGACCTGCCCAAGGACGAATTCTTCGGGAAACCCCGCTCCGAGCGCGCCCAGACCTTCCTGTCGAAGATCCTGCACCACTAGAGTGAACCACGTCACAGCGGCCCGGCTCCCGGAAGGGGTCGAAACCGCCCCCAGAACCCCTCGGAAATCATTGACGGATAGGTTGTTTTTGGCGGAAACTGTGGATCTATGAACCGCCTTACGGCCATCGGCCTGGCTTCGCTCGTCGCCTACGGGCTGCTGTTGACGACGAAGTACATGGGTGTCGTCTCCGCCGCGCGCGAGGACAAGGGCGCCGTTTCCACGTTGAGCGAAGGCAAGGTGGTGGGTTCCGCGGTCGTCGCCGCACCCGCCGAGGTGCCCGTGACCCGGAAGGTTTCGCTTCCCCCGCCGCTGCCGCGCACCGAGCCCATGCGCATATCCGCGACGGCCATCGATTTCCGCTCCTCGCGCGACCTGAAGACTTTCGTCGACACCCTCAACTCGCGCCGTGACTCGCTCACCGGCGACGAGAGCTACTTCCTCGCGAAAGCGCTGGAAGAATGCCAGTTCACCACGACGGTGAACGAGGACCTCGCCGCGTACAGCGCGAAGCAGCGTCGCCAGTTCCTCGCCAGCCTCACGGCGGGCGATGCGAACAACGGCCGGCGCGTCGCCGCGTACGACGCCGTGGACAACACGCAGCGCTGCATGCGCTTCCAGGGCACGAAGGTCTCGCAGAAGGACATCGAGGATCTATACCTGGCCGCCGCGCAGCAGGGCGACGCGCGGGCGCAGGCCCGCATCCTCGTGGCCGAGCTGAACACCGCGAAGTCGCGCGCCGCGTCGCCGGAGACCTCGACCCCGGCCCGGGTGGGCGACAGCATGTCGCAGCTCATCACCCTTCTCGAATCCCGCGATCCCGAGGCGATGATGATCGTCGGCGGCTTCCTCTCGCAGAATGCCGTGGCGAGCACGCTGCATATCGGCCCCAACGGCGAGATACCCGAGCCGTCGGCCTTCCTCGGGTCGTTCTCGCTCGTCGCGTGCGACCTCACGCCGGATTGCGTCAACATCTCGCGCGAGCCGCAGATGGCCTGTGCATACGGCGGTTACTGCGATGCGCAGACCTATGAGGAGCTGTACGCGAACTTCATGGCTTCGCCCTTCACGTACATGCAGGCCGTGCGCTATCGCAACCTCATCATCACGGCGATGAACACCCGAAACTGGGCCCTCATCGGGCTCACCCCCAAGCTCGCCGAGAAGCTCAAGCTCGGCATGTAGTCCGTGGCAGACGCACCGCCGCGCTGGTTTCGGCGCGAGCCGCAACGCCTCGTCCTCTCCATACACGTCCAGCCCGGCGCGCGCGCGAGCGAGGTCGCCGGCATTCACGGCGATTCGCTGAAGATCCGCATACGGGCGC
>DATJIS010000113.1:0-90977 GCA_035493035.1 Casimicrobiaceae bacterium
GCCCTGGTTCGCATTCGATGTCGCGAGCAGCGCGGGGTGCCGCGCAGCCGCCGCGCGGCTCGCGCGCCGCGCGGAGCACGCGTACTGGCTGTTGCGCCAGACGCTCGACGTGTCGCCGCCGCTCCGCCTCGCCGTGCTCGACCGCGCTGCGTGGCGCGCCCTGCCCGATGCGCCGCCGTTCGGCGTCATGCACGTCGACGGCGACGGCGTGCTGGTCGTCGGCGCCGAGCCCGCCGGCGCATGGTGTGGCGTGAGCGCGTGGCTCGCGGAGCATCTCGACACCGAAACGCTCGCGCGGCTCACGCGCATTCACGGCCAGGATCCGCGCACGCGCGGTCCCGCGCTCGGCCCGCTCGCCGAAGCGCTGATCGCGCACGAGATCGGCCATGTGTTCGCCCAGGCTGCAGGCGCGCGCTTTCCGACGCGCTGGCTGGCGGAGGCCTTCGCGAACTACGCGATGGTCGCGGCGCTCGGCGAGACCGATCCCGCGGGCCTTCGCCGCCTCGGATCGCTCGCCGACGCCGCCGAGACGCTGGATCACCATCTGCCGTCGCTCGAACAGTTCGAGGCGAGCTTCGGACGCATGGGCGTGATTCCGTCGGTCCTCGCGCAGCTCGCTCTTACGCGCGGCGTTTACCAGACGTACGCCGGGGTCCATACGGCCGGCCTGCGCCGGATGCTCGACCTGGAGCTCCATCCGACCATCGCCGCCATTCCGCAACTTTTCCCTGCCGCGCGCCTCAAGGCGGCGGCCTGATATCGACAAGGAGACGAACATGGCTACGCGCTTCATCAAGATCGCCGTGCTGTACCTCGCCGTCGGCGTCACGCTCGGCCTCATCATGGGCATACGCCAGAGCTTCGCGCTCGCGCCGGTGCACGCGCACATCAACCTGCTCGGCTGGGCTTCGCTCGCGCTGGTGGGCCTCGTGTACCACGCGTACCCGCAGGCGGCCGAGACGCGGCTCGCACGCATTCATTTCTGGCTGCACAACATCGGCCTGCCGCCGCTCATGATCGCGCTGGCGCTGATGCTGTCGGGCAATACCGCGATGGAGCCGGTGGTCGGGATCTTCTCGATCGTCGTGGCGCTCGGCATCGCGCTCTTCGTGATCAACGTATGGATGGCGGTTCGTCCTGCCGCCGCGCCGGCCGCGCTGCGCGCGGGTGCCGTCGCGGCGCGATGAGCGCCGGTAAACGTTCGCCGGTGCCGTCGGACAACCGCGACACCGGCGCTTCGGACGCACCCCAAGGACAACCCAAGTTGAACGGCACCAAGCCCGCCCCGCAGCCGGCGCCGGCCACCAAGCCCGCACGCAAGCGGCGCCCGCCCTTCGTCCTGTAGCGCTTTCCGTACAATCCGGGCATGCGCATCACGCGGCTCGCCCGGATCGTGACCGTCGCGCTGCGGCACGGACTCGACGACCTGGCGCTCGGTCACGAGCGCGTGCGCTTCATCCGGCCGATCGCGCGCCTCATGTTCTGGCGCGACCTGCGCTCGCCGCGCGCCGTGCGCCTGCGCCGGGCCCTCGAGGATCTCGGGCCGATCTTCGTCAAGTTCGGCCAGATGCTCTCGACGCGGCCCGACATCCTCGCGCCGGACATCGCCGAGGAGCTCGCGAAGCTGCAGGACCGGGTGCCGCCCTTTCCGTCCGAGGACGTGGTGGCGACGCTCGCACGCGTGTACGGCAAGCCGCTCGACGCGGTGTTCAAGTCGTTCGACCTCACGCCGGTCGCGAGCGCGTCGGTCGCCCAGGTGCACTTCGCCGAGCTGCCCGACGGCACGCCGGTCGCGGTGAAGGTGCTGCGTCCGAACGTCGCCGAGGTGATCGAGCACGACATCTCGCTCATGTACAGCGCGGCGCGGCTCGTCGAGAAGCTGTGGCACGAGTCGCGGCGCCTCAAGCTGCGCGAGACCGTGCACGAGTTCGAGAAGACGATCTTCGGCGAGCTCGACCTCATGCGCGAGGCCGCCAACTGCGCGCAGCTGCGGCGCAATTTCCGCGACTCGCAGCTGCTTCTCGTGCCGGAGGTCCACTGGGACTGGACGGCGAGCGAGGTGCTCGTCATGGAGCGCATGTCGGGCATTCCCATCGGGCGCATGGACGAGCTCACCGCGGCGGGCATCGACCGCAGGCAGCTCGCGCGCTCCGGCGTGGAGATCTTCTTCACGCAGGTCTTCCGCGACGGCTTCTTCCATGCCGACATGCACCCCGGCAACATCTTCGTTGCCGTCGACGGCGCGCGCTTCGGCCGGTACATCGCGCTCGATTTCGGGATCATGGGCACGCTGTCGGAGCGTGACAAGAGCTATCTCGCGCAGAACTTCCTCGCGTTCTTCCGCCGCGACTACCACCGCGTGGCCACCGCGCACCTCGAGTCCGGCTGGGTTCCACCGCAGACGCGCATCGACGAGCTGGAGTCCGAGATCCGCGTCGTATGCGAGCCGATCTTCGACCGGCCGCTGAAGGAAATCTCGCTCGGCAAGGTGCTCGTGCAGCTGTTCCGCGCGTCGCGCCGGTTCAACGTCGAGGTGCAGCCGCAGCTCACCATGCTGCAGAAGACGCTCCTTGCCGTTGAAGGTCTCGGCCGCGAGCTCGACCCGGATCTCGACCTGTGGGTGACCGCGAAACCGTTCCTCGAGCGCTGGATGAGCGAGCAGATCGGATGGCGCGCATTGCGCCGGCGTCTCGAGGCCGAGGCACCGTACCTCGTGCAGGCGCTGCCGGAGCTTCCGCGCCTGCTGCACCAGAGGCTGCAGGCGCCGGCGGCTGCATCGGACGCAGCGCTGTTCGCGCTCGCGTCCGCGCAGCGCGCGCGCAACAACTGGCTTGCGGTGCTCGCGCTGCTGCTGGCGGGCGTGCTGGTGGCGTTGATGGCGCGGCTGTACTGACGGCGTCGCCCGGCGGCCCGGCAGCGATTGCCTGCGCGCGGACCCCGAGCGATCAGCCCGCGCGCACCGCCACCGGGTTGCCGTTGGCGGCGTCGCGGCGCGCGCGGAAGCCTGCGAGCGGCGCGCGGCGCAGGAAGCCGTTGGGCTCCCCCAGCATGAACTTGACGAGGTCCTCGAGCGCCGGCTCGTCGAGCTTGTCGGGCGCGAAGTCGAGCGCCACGGACTCGAAGCGGTCCACGTTGCGCAGGATGACCTCGATCGTCTGATGGTGGTAGTCGGGCTCGAAGCGGATGTTCGCCGTGATCGTGGGCGTGATCTGGAAGACGCCGAAGCGGACCACGCGCTTCTCGTCCTGCTCGGTCTGGTACTGGTACGGCATCGACGAGACGCGCAAGCGCTCCTCGACGCCGGTCGCGCTGCCCGGGTGCACCTTCAGCAGGACGGCCTGCCCGCCCGTCAGGCGGTAGAACACCTCGACGTGCTCGAGCAGATCCTGCCCGGCGAGCGCCTTGCGACGATAGCTCGCGAAGCCGCGCTCGAACTGCGGACGCTCGACCGTGACGATGTTCGGAATCACGAAACGGTGCGTCACGGCCGGCTGGATGACCTCCAGGTGGCCGATCGCCTCGTCGAGCCACCGGAAGGCCCGCCACAGCCGGCGGTCAATTTCGGCGAGCGCCTCCTCGACCGGGCGCTTCGCGGCCTCGCCCTGCGCCCGCACGGCGGAGGACTGTGCGCGCAGGGAATCGAGAAGGCCGCCGGGCTTGGGTGCGTCAGGCATCGTCAACGATGGGGTAAAGGCGAAGGACATAGGATGCAAGGCCCGTGCCGGGCGACGTTTCGCGGCGACGGCCCGCAGAGGGGCGACGCACGGCGCCGAGGAGTGACGCGGAGCGCCGCGCCGGGTCAGGCGCAGTGACGAAATCCGCTACAATCGATCGGCTCCCCATCGACTCTCCACAAGGACGAACGCGCCGGTGGCGCTGCTCGAAATTCAAGGCGTCACCCGCCGCTTCGGCACTTTCACCGCGGTCGACAACGTGTCCCTCGCCATCGAGGCGGGAGAGTTCTTCACGCTGCTCGGCCCGTCGGGTTGCGGCAAGACTACCCTGCTTCGCATGGTGGCCGGATTCGACCTTCCGGATGAGGGCCGCATCGTGCTCGACGGCCGCGACCTCGCGGACCGGCCCCCCGAGGCGCGCCCGGTGCGCACGGTGTTCCAGAGCTATGCGCTGTTTCCGCACATGACCGTCGAGGGCAACATCGCCTTTCCGCTGCACATGTCCGGCACGGCCGCGAGCGAGATTCCCGCGAAGGTCGCCGAGGCGCTCGAGGACGTGCGCCTCGTCGGCTTCGGCAAGCGCTATCCCAACGAGCTGTCCGGCGGCCAGAAGCAGCGCGTCGCGATCGCGCGCGCGCTGGTGACGCATCCGCCGGTGCTGCTCCTCGACGAGCCTCTCGCGGCGCTGGACGCGAAGCTGCGCGAGGAAATGCAGATCGAGCTCATCAATCTGCAGAAGCAGGTCGGCATCACGTTCGTGTACGTCACGCACGACCAGACCGAGGCGCTCGCGCTGTCGCATCGCATCGCGGTGATGAACAGGGGGCGCATCGAGCAGGTCGACGAGCCTTCGCGCATCTACGGCTTTCCGCGCACGCGCTTCGTGGCGGACTTCATCGGGCATTGCAACCTGCTGTCCGGGCCGGTCACCGCATACTCCGCCGGCGTGGCGACGCTCGACGTGGCGGGTCTCGGGCCCGTGCGCGCGCTCGCGTCGAGCGCGACGATCGGTGCGCCCGCGTCGATCGCGCTGCGTCCCGAGAAGATCCGCATCAGCACGAGCGCGCCCGCGGACACGGCGGACAACCTCTTCCGCGGCACCGTGCACGATCTGCTCTACATGGGCGACGTCACCGTGTACCGGGTCAAGACGCCGCGCGGCACGCAGGTCGAGGCGCTCCTCGCCAACTCGCAGAGCGGTCGCGCCAAGTTCTTCGAGGCCGGCGACGCGGTCGAGATGAGCTGGTCCCCCGACGCCGGGCACTTCCTCGCGGAGTGAGCGTGGCCGCGTCGAAGCGCGAGCGCCTCGCGAAGTGGACGGTGAGCGGGCCGCCGCTCCTGTATCTCCTCGTGTTCTTCGCGGCACCGACGCTCATCATGGTCCTCGCGTCGTTCCGCTCGCCCGGCGAGTTCGGCGGGCTCGCGCCGTTCGTCGACGAGGCCGGCAAGGTGGACCTCAACCTCGAGAGCTGGGCGCGGTTCTTCACCGAGCCGGTGTTCTTCGAGATCTTCGTGAAGTCGGTGTGGTACGCGACGCTGACGACGCTGTTCTGCCTCGTGCTGGCCTACCCCCTCGCCGCGCTGATCGCGCGGAGCCCGCGCCGTTATCGCGACCTGCTGCTGCTGCTCGTGATCCTGCCGTTCTGGAGCAATTTCCTGATCCGCGTGTACGCCTGGATGATCATCCTCGGGCCGAACCAGGCGCTCGCGCGGGGGGTCAACGCGGTGCTCGCGCTCTTCGGCCACGCTCCGGTGCCGCTCCTGTTCAGCTCGTTCGCCGTGCTCGTATGCCTCGTGTACGTGCACCTGCCCTTCATGGTGCTGCCGCTGTACGCGAACCTGGAGAAGCACGACCAGGCGCTGCTCGATGCGGCGCAGGACCTGGGCGCGAACGCCTGGCAGCGCTTCTGGCGCGTGACGTTTCCGCTGTCCCTCCCGGGTGTCTACGCGGGCGCCGCGCTGGTGTTCATTCCCGCACTCGGCATCTTCGCGATCCCGGACATTCTCGGCGGCCCGGAGGACACCCTGATCGGCAACCTCATCAAGCAGCAGTTCCTCGAGACGCGCGACTGGCCGTTCGGCAGCGTGCTGTCCATGGTTCTCACGATCGCCGCGGTCGCGCTCGCGGCACTCGCGGCGACGATCGGACGGCGTGGCGCGGGGGGAGGAGGCGTGGTCCGTGCGTAGGACGTCGGCGTGGGTGTGGGCGGCCGCGATCGCGGCGTACGCGTTCCTTTACGTGCCGCTCGTCATCGTCGTGGTGTATTCGTTCAACGACTCGCGTCTCAACGCCGAATGGGTGGGCTTCACGCTCGACTGGTACCGCCGCCTCCTCGCGGACGACGCCATGCTCGGCGCCGCGGCGAACTCGCTGCTCATCGCCGTCACCGCGAGCGCCGTGTCGACGGTGCTCGGCACCATGGCCGGCTTCGCGATGTACCGGTATCGCCTGCGCCTGCTGCCGCTGCTCGTCCTGACGCCGATCGCGATCCCGGAGATCCTGATGGGCGTCAGCCTGCTCATCTTCTTCGTGCTGCTCAACTTCACCCTGGGCCTCGTGTCGGTGGCGCTCGCGCACGTCGCGTTCTGCATCGGGTTCGTGGCGATCGTGGTGCGCGCACGGCTGGCCGGCATGGACGAGAGCCTCACCGAAGCGGCACGCGACTGCGGTGCCACGCCGTGGCAGGCCTTTCGCCGCGTGACGCTGCCGCTCATCATGCCGGGCGTGATCGCCGGCGCACTCATGGCGTTCACGCTGTCCATCGACGATTTCGTCATTACGTTCTTCACCGCCGGCGCCGGGACCGTCACCCTGCCGCTGCAGATCTATTCGATGATCAAGATCGCCGTCACGCCCGAAGTGAACGCGGTGTCAACGCTGCTGATGCTGTTGACGTTGGTGCTGATCGTCGTCGCGACCAAGGTGTCCCCCTCGCTGTTCAGACCCGAAGAGGCTGCCCCATGAGAATCCTCGTTGCCCTCGTCGCGGCGCTGATCGCCGTCCCGGCGCTCGCCGCAGACCAGCTGCACCTCTACAACTGGAACAACTACATCTCGGACGAGACGATCAAGCGGTTCGAGGCGGACTGCAAGTGCGACGTCGTCCAGACCTATTACTCGGACAACGAGGAGCTGCTCGCCAAGCTCGCCGCCGGCGCCAAGGGCTACGACGTGCTCGTGCCCACCGCCAACGCGGTGCAGGCGCTCATCAAGGGCGGCCAGCTGCTGCCGCTCGACAAGTCGAAGATTCCCAACCTGAAGAACGTCGACCCGGCCTATCTCGACACGTCGTTCGATCCGGGCAACAAGTACTCGGCGCCGTACGCCATGTCCACCACGATCATCGGCTACAACGACGTCAAGATGAAGGAGCTCGGGCTGCCGACCGACACCTGGGCAGTGATCTTCGATCCCAAGTACCTCGAGAAGGTGAAGGGCCGCGTGACGGTGCTCGACAGCGCGAACGAGCTCTTCGCCGCGGCGCTCAAGTACCTCGGGTACTCCGCGAACGACGTCGATCCCAAGCACTGGGACGAGGCGACCGCGCTGATCAAGAAGGCGCGGCCGTACTGGGCGGCGTTCAACGCGTCGTCGTACATCAAGGAGCTGACCGTCGGCAACATCTGGCTCGTGCACGGTTACAGCAACGACATCTTCCAGGCCAACCAGGATGCGCAGGCGGCGAAGCGCCCGTTCCACATCCTGCAAGGCATACCGAAGGAAGGCGCGGTGCTCGCCGTCGACAACATGGTGATCCACAAGAGCGCGCCACGGCCCGATCTCGCGCTGCGCTTCATCAACTTCATGCTGGACGGCCGCAACTCGGCCGACCTCACGAATCTCATCGGCTCGGGCAATCCCAACATGGACGCCCAGAAGTACATCAAGCCGGAGATCAAGAAGCTGCCGGCGGTGTTTCCGCCGAAGGACTTCCAGGCGAAGCTCGAGCAGCTGCACGATCTCACGCCCGCGCAGCGGCGGCTGCGCAACAAGCTGTGGACGGAGATCAAGGCGGGGCGCTGACGCTTCAGCGCAGCGCCCTGGCCTGCGGCGACAGCGCGTGCGAGACCGCAGGCGACGGCCGATGTCCGCGCGCTGTCAGCAGCGCCTCGAAATACTCGATCGTGCGGCGCAGCCCGGCATGCAACGGCGTGACCGGCGCCCAGTCGAGGAGCGCGCGTGCCCGGCCGATGTCGGGACGTCGCTGCAGCGGATCGTCGCTCGGCAGCGGCTCGTGCACGATGCGCGACGTCGAGCCGGTCAGGTCCAGGATGGTGCGCGCGAGATCGAGCATCGAGTACTCGTCGGGATTGCCGAGGTTGATCGGCCCCGTCACGTCCTCGCCGCTGTCCATGAGGCGGATCAGGCCGTCGACCAGGTCGTCGACATAGCAGAACGACCGGGTCTGGGCACCGTCGCCGTAGAGGGTGATCGGGTTGCCCGTGAGCGCCTGCACGATGAAGTTCGACACCACCCGCCCGTCGTTCGGATGCATGCGCGGCCCGTACGTGTTGAAGATGCGCGCGACCTTGATCTGCAGCCGGTGCTGGCGGTGATAGTCGAAGAACAGCGTCTCGGCGCAGCGCTTGCCCTCGTCGTAGCAGGAGCGCAGCCCGATCGGGTTCACGCGGCCCCAGTACGCCTCGGTCTGGGGATGCTCCTCGGGGTCGCCGTAAACCTCGCTCGTCGAGGCCTGGAGGATGCGCGCGCGCGTACGCTTCGCGAGCCCGAGCATGTTGATCGCGCCGTGAACGCTCGTCTTCGTCGTCTGCACCGGGTCGAACTGGTAGTGGATGGGCGACGCGGGGCAGGCGAGGTTGAAGATCGCGTCGACCTCGACGTACAGGGGGAACGTGATGTCGTGGCGCAGCACCTCGAAGCGCGGGTGGCCGAGCAGCGTCGCGAGATTGTCGCGCGTGCCGGTGAAGAAATTGTCGACGCACAGAACCTCGTCGCCGCGTGCGAGCAGCCGCTCGCACAGGTGCGAGCCGAGAAATCCCGCGCCCCCCGTCACCAGCACGCGCCGGCGTGTCAGCTCACGCATGATGCGATCCTTCGTCGGTGATGCGGCCCGGGGTCGCCGCGGCGCCGCTGCTTCGCGCGGCGTCCCGGTTCGACCGTGCGCGGGCAATGGAGGTTTCGCCGCCGCCCGTGTCATCATCCGCGCATGAGCGCCGCACCGCTGGCCATCGAGCGCTTGACGCCTTCCCGCCGCGACGACTACCTGCGCTTCTTCGATCACGAGCGTGGGCCGGCGTTTCGCGACAATCCCGACTGGGCGCGGTGCTATTGCCATTACCACCAGGTGTCACCGGCGCTCGACTGGGAAGCGCTCGACGCCGATGCAAATCGCGTCGCCATGGCGGCGCGCATCGACTGCGCCGAGATGGAAGGCTATCTCGCGTACCGTGCCGGCGAGGTGGTGGGATGGCTCAACGCTCAGCCGCGCAATCGACTGCGGCATTGCGACGCGCGCATCGGCGTCGATGGCGTCGCGCTGCCGGTGTCCGAGCACGAAGCCGCCGCGATCGTGTGCTTCGTCGTTCCGGCGCACGAGCGCCGCGGCGGCATCGCGCGCGCGCTCCTCGCGGGGGCGCTCGCGGATCTCGCGCGACGAGGCATCCGCATCGTCGACGCGTACCCGCGCAACGCGGACACGTCGGACGCGCCAGGACGCGACCACTATCGCGGCCCCCGCGCGCTCTTCGCCGCGCACGGCTTCGCCGACATCGGCGGCAACGAGCGGGTGCGCGTGCTGCGCAAGCGGCTGACGCCATGATGCCGCGCACGCGCCTGCCGCACGTGCTGGCCGCGATCTACGCGCTCGCGATCGTGTACGCGTCGCTGCTGCCGTTCACGCCGTGGCTGGAGCCGCCACCCGGGACGCCGTACTTCCTGTTCGGCGCATGGCCCGCGCGCGTGCCGCGATACGACATGATCGTCAACGTCATCTCGTACGCGCCGCTCGGCTTCTTCCTCGCCCTGCTGCCGCGCCAGGCGGCGCCCGCGCGGCGCATCGCCACGGGCTTTCTGCTCGGCGCGCTGCTCTCGCTCGCGATGGAATCACTGCAGATGTACGTGCCGCCGCGCGACGCGAACCCCTACGACCTCGTGTTCAACGGGCTCGGCGCGCTCGTCGGTGCCGCGTGCGGTGCCGTTCTGGCACGAAGCGCGCGCGCCAAGCAATCCATCACCGCGGCGCGCGCCGGCTGGTTCGTGCACGGCCAGCTCGGCGACGTCGGGCTCGCGCTGCTCGCGCTGTGGCTCGTCGCGCAGGCCAATCCCGGGATCGCGCTCTTCGCCATGGCATTCCATCCGCCGCCGGCGACGCCGCAGGCGCTCGACGGCGCCGAGGTGCTGCTCGAGGCGGCCGGCAGCGCGTTCCAGTTCATCGGCGTGATGCTGTTCGGCATGCTGCTGCTGCGCACCCGTCGGCACGTGCGCGTCGGCGTGCTGCTGCTGGTGCTCGCCGCTGTCGCGCTGAAGGCGGCCGGCGCGGCGCTCATGTTGCGGCCCTCCGCCTGGCAGACCTGGATCGAGCCGGGCGCGCTCATCGGCACCGCGGTGGGCGCGCTGCTGCTTCCGGTGACCATGGCGCTGCCGCGGCCTGCGCAGGTGGCGGCCTGCGGGATCGCGCTGCTCGCCTCGCTCGGCACGCCGATGCTTGCACCCGAGCTGGTGTCGACGCCGGCGCCGACACGCATGTTCGACTGGAAGTACGGACAGCTCCTCAACTACAACGGCCTCACGCACGCCGTTCTGCTGCTGTGGCCGGTGCTCGCGGCCGCATGGTTGTTCGGCCTCGCGGGCCGGCCGGCATGGGGTCGGCCGAACGAAGCGGTGTGAGCGCGGTCCCTCGGGAGGCGGGGCCTATAATTGCAGCCCTTTCGCGAGCCCGGTCCATGAGCTACTACCGTCGCCACGTGTTCTTCTGCTGCAACCAGCGTCCCGCGCCCGAGAAGTGCTGCGCCAATGCGAACGCCCTGGAGATGCAGCAATACGCCAAGCAGCGCATCAAGGCGCTGGGGCTGTCGGGACGCGGCGAGGTGCGCATCAACAAGGCGGGCTGCCTCGATCGGTGCGAGGAAGGGCCCGTGATCGTCGTCTATCCCGAAGCGGTCTGGTACACGTACGTCGACCGCGAGGACATTGACGAGATCATCGACCGACACATCGTCGGCGGCGAGGTGGTGGAGAGGCTGCGCATTTGACGCCGCGCACGACCGAGCGCCACCTGATCGACGGACCCGCGGGGCCGCTCGAAGTGGTCCTCAACATTCCCGAAGGGCCGCGCGGCATCGCGCTCATCGCGCATCCGCATCCGCAGCAGGGCGGCACCCTCGACAACAAGGTCGTGCAGACGCTCGCCAAGACGTTCTTCTCGCTCGACTACGTCGCGGTCCGCTTCAACTTCCGCGGCGTCGGTCAATCGCTCGGAGCATTCGACGAAGGCATCGGCGAGACGGAGGACGCACTTGCGGCGCTCCAGTTCGCGCAGGCGCGCCATCCGCTCAACGCCAGGCCGGTCCTGGCCGGTTTTTCATTCGGGTCGTTCGTCATGACCCGGCTCGCCAGGCGCGTCGATGCCGAGCGTCTGGTGCTGGTCGGACCCGCGGTGAAGCGGTTCGCCGTCGAACCCGTGCCACCCGACACCATCGTGATCCACGGCGAGCAGGACGACGTCGTGCTGCTCACCGACGTTTTCGACTGGGCGCGACCGCAGAACCTGCCGGTCATCGTCTTTCCCGGCTGCGGGCACTTCTTCCACGGTCGGCTGCTGCAGCTGCAGCAGGTCGTCACGAGCCTCTGGCGATAGCCGCGCGACGCTTCAGGCTCTCCGCGGGCCAATAGGCGTTGCGATCGTAGTACTCCGCCACGGCCGGCATACCGGGCGGAATGACCACCCACGGCTGCTTCGTCGATGTGAAGATGTGGATGTCCGGCGGCAGCCGATCCGGCTCGTCCAGCGTTCCGACACGCACGAACTTCACCGCGTCGCCCGCTCCCGCGTAATGGCTCCAGAGCGCGATGCGGC
Organism: Casimicrobiaceae bacterium; assembly: GCA_035493035.1. GTDB lineage: Bacteria > Pseudomonadota > Gammaproteobacteria > Burkholderiales > Casimicrobiaceae > VBCG01. Next base: position 11,710 of record DATJIS010000113.1, read on the forward strand.
ACACCGGGCAGCGCGCGATCTTCTGGCCCTTGCCGCTGTTCGACGGCGTCAGCACCATTTCCGGTGCGCCGGCGAGCAGGCGCACGCGGTCGGCTTCGATCATCGCGTTGAGCGCGAACGAGGCGCCCGACTCGCGCTGGCACCAGCGGCAATGACAGCAGTGCACGATCATCGGAGCGTCCGTCATGCGATAGCGCACTGCGCGGCAATCGCAGCCGCCTTCGAACGGTGTCACCAGCGACATTTGCCGCGTCCGACCTAGCGCGAGCGCCCGTCGAAGTGCGTGACGGGCACCGACTCGAGATCGAAGTCCTCGAGGCAGCGAAGGTTGATCGCCGCCATGCGCCCCTGCGGCTGCGACGCCTCCGCGTAAGGGTGTATCCCGCACACCGCGCAGAAGCGATGCTCGATGTGGTGCTTGTTGAAGAGGTACGTGCTCGCGTTCTCCTCCGGTGTGGTGAGGTGCAGCTCGGTGCGCGGCACGAACCACAGGAGCGAGCCCTTGCGCTGGCATATCGAGCAATTGCACGCGAGCGCCTTGTCGACCGTGCCTTCCACCTCGAAGGCGACGCGCCCGCAATGACAGCTTCCCTTGTAACGCATGTGTGCTCCTGTCAGGTCGATCGAGCGCGCGGCTTCGTCGCCTCGACGAAGAGCGTCTCGCGCTCGCGGTTGTCGAGCTCGGCCAGGCCGTCGACGGCCGACACGCCGAAGGAGCGGCGCGTGATCTCGTCGAAGCCGGCGTTGGCGAGCCACTCCTTCAGAAAGCCGAACGTGCACGGCGTGCGTACCGAGCCGTACCAGATGATCTGCGTCACGAGCTTCGCGCCGACGTCGCGCGCGTCGCGGTCCGGCACGTAGAAGTAGCGCGCATCGCCCGCGCGATACGCGTCGATCGCGCGGTCGAGGTCGGGCACGGCGAGACGCAACACCCCGCCCGGCTTCAGCACCCGCACAAGCTCGTCCAGCGCCGGCGCGATGCACACCCACTCCAGGTCCTGCAGGACGTGGATGGCGGCAATGCAGTCGACGCTCGCGACGGCGAACGGCAAGCCGCGGCGAAGATCCGCACGCACACCGACGCCCTGCTCGTCCACGATGTCGCAATTGATCCAGCCCGGCGGCGCGAACGGCCCGCAGCCGAGATTGAGACGGGTCATGGTCAGGTCGAGCCCTGCTCCGGCTCGTTCTTGCGCAATCCGCGAACGTTGAGCGCGAAAAGACCGAGCTGCAGCGTGATGAGCGCGTACGCGCTGGCGTGCCAGCCCCATGCGATCCACAGCACGTTGCTCAGCACGAAGCACCAGAAGCCCCAGGCACGCTTGCGCTTGGATTGCGACGCGACGAGCCACGCGGCGACCAGCGTCACCACCATCGCGGGCCATTGCAGCGCGTCGAGCACGGCGTCGGCTCAGGCGAGCGCGGCGAGGGCCGCGCGGTAGACGGGCACTGCCTCGTCACGCGCATTGATCGTCACGCGAAGGTCGCGGAGCAGTCCGTCGTGCAGCCCGTAGATCCAGCCGTGGACCGACATCTCCTGGCCGCGCTCCCACGCGTCGCGCACGATGGTCGTCTCGCAGACGTTCATCACCTGCTCGATGACGTTCAGCTCGCAAAGGCGGTTGGCGGTGGCATCGGACGCGGAATCGCCGCGGTCAAGGTGCTCGGCGTGCTTCTGACGCACGTCCTGCACGTGCCGCAGCCAGTTGTCGGAAAGCCCGATGCGGTCGCCGCGGAACGCCGCCCGCACGCCGCTGCAGCCGTAGTGTCCGCACACGATGATGTGCCGCACCTTCAGGATATCGGTCGCGAACTGCATGACCGACAGGCAGTTGAGATCGGTGTGCACCACCAGGTTGGCGACGTTGCGGTGCACGAACACCTCGCCCGGCGGGAGGCCGACGATCTCGTTGGCCGGCACGCGGCTGTCCGAGCATCCGATCCACAGGTACGCCGGCGACTGCTGCTGCGACAGGCGCTGGAAGAAGGCCGGGTCCTGGCGCCGGATGCGCTCGGACCATGCCCGGTTGCTGTCGAAGAGGTGACTCAGCGTGCGCATGCGTTCCGATCCCCGCGAACCGAGGCGCTATGTTAACTGCCGCGCCCGCGGGGCCCCTCAGAACCCGAAAATGCGCTGCGCGTTGTGTCCGCGAACCTTGTCGCGCTCGCCGTCGGGCAGTGCGTCGACCCGCGCGAGGCAGCCCGGCATGTCGCCGATGGTGTGCGGATAGTCGGACCCGTACATGACGTTGTCGGCGCCGAACTCCTTCACGCACAACGCCAGCGCGTCGGGCGAGAACAGAACGGCGTCGGCGTAGATGCGCGACATGTATTCCGACGGACGCGCGTCGATCTTCTCGCGGCACGCCGGAATGTTGTCGAAGCACTGGTCCATGCGCTTGATGAGATAGGGCAGGGCCCCGCCGCCGTGCGCGGCGATGATCTTGAGCTTGCGGCAGCGATCGAAGAAGCCGTCGTAGATCATGCGCGCGATCGCGAGCGACGTATCGAACGTGAAGCCGAGCGACGCGGTGAGCTGGAAGCGCACCATGTCCATGTCGGCCACGCCGGGCGGCGCGGTCGGGTGCACGAGCACCGGCAAGCCGCGCGCGTCGATCGCCTCCCAGATCGTCGCGAACTGCGGATCGGTGAGCGAGCGCCCGTCGACGTTGGCGAGCACCATGACGCCTTTCGCGCCGGCGGCGCAGGCACGCTCGAGCTCGGGCAGCGCAAGCTCCGGGTATTGCCACGGCAGGCTCGCGAACCAGCGCAGCCGATCGGGATGCGCGCGCTGCGCGGCCGCCATGTCGTCGTTCATGATGCGCGCCGCCTTCAGGCTCACCTCGGGTCCGCCCCAGAACACGTTCGGGCAGGTGAGCGAGATCACGCAGACGTCCACGCGATGCTCGTTCATGGTGCGCAGGCGCAGGTCGTAGTCGAACATCGCGGGCACGGGCGTCATGAACGGCGCGCCGTCGAGATGGATCGCACGGAGACCGCCGGAGACGGGCTTCACCGTATAGCGCGGCGCGCCGTGAGCCTGCAGGAGACTGAACCATTCCTCGGTGAGGACGTGGGTGTGCACATCGATGACGGGACTTGACACTTCGACTCCTGTGATCAATCGACTTTCGCGCCGGACTCGCGCACGGCCTTCTCCCAGCGCGGCTGCTCCGCGCGGATCACCGCCGCGAACTCGGCCGGTGCCTGTGGCGCGAACGGCTCCATGCCGAAGCGCACGAGCTGATCGCGGAACGCCTGTGTCGCCTGCGCCTTGCCGATCTCGTCGGCGAGGCGCGCGACGACGTCCTGGGGCGTGGCGGCCGGCGCGACGACGCCTTGCCACGCCTGCCAGTCGAAGCCGGGAACCGTCGCGGCGATCGGAGGCACGTCCGCGAGCAGCGCGGTCTGCTTCGCGGCGGACGTGCCGAGCGCGGTCACCTTTCCCGCCTTGATGTTCGGCAGCGCGATGGTGGCGTCGCAGAACATCACCTGCACGTTGTTGCTGAGCAGGTCGGTCAGCGCGGCCGGCGTCCCCTTGTACGGAACGTGCTGGATCGAGAGCCCGAGCTCCTTCTTCAGCGTCTCCATGAAGAGATGATGAGGACTCCCGCTGCCGACCGACGCGTAGTTGTACTTGCCCGGACTCGCCTTGATCGCGTCGATCATGCCGCGCATGTCGTGCGCGGGGAACGACGGATTGGCGATGAGGAAGAAGTTCACCGAGCCGACCTGCGCGATCGGTGCGAAATCGCGCACCGGATCGATCGGCGAAGGATGGTAGAGCGCCGGGCTGATGCCGAGCGTGGTGCTCGTCGCCATGAGCAGCGTGTAACCGTCCGGCGATGCCTTGGCCACGTACTCGGCGCCGACCAGCGTCCCCGCGCCGGGCTTGTTCTCCACGACGACCGGTTGCTTCAGCCCGGGCGCGATGCGCTCCCCGATCGCGCGCGCGAGCAGGTCGGTGAGCGCACCCGGTGGATACGGGACGATGAGGCGTATCGGGCGCGAGGGATACGATGATTGCGCGAGCGCGCGCGGGGCGAGCGCGGCTGCACCGCAAACGGCAAGTGCGCGCAACAGCGCGCGGCGCGAACAGGCGTGCATGTGGAGTTCGTGCGGGCGGAGGCCGCACCATAAAGGCGGCCGGCCGCGCATGTCAAGGTAAAGTACCTCCCATGTCGATCCTGGTGCTCGCGACGTCGGCCTTCGTCGAAGCCCAACTCGCCGCGCTGCGGCGCGTGGCGCCGCACGAGACGATCGCGTCCGACGCCGGCGCGATCGACCCGCAAGACGTCGAGGTGCTGCTCGCGTACAAGCTTGCGCCGGGTATCGCGCCGCGCTTTCCGCGCCTGCGCTTCGTGGCGTGCGCGGGCGTCGGCGTCGACGAGTTGCTGGCGTGCCCCGATCTGCCGCCCGGGCTTCCCGTCACGCGCCCGAACGACCCGCTGCAGGCCGTGCGCATGGCGCAGTACGTGTCGCTCATGGTCCTGCGATGGCACCGCGAGCTGCCGCGCTACGCCGCGCAGCAGCGCGATGCGGCGTGGAAGCGCCATGCGCCCCTCGACGAGACGGCATGGACCATCGGTCTCATGGGCCATGGCGCGATGGGGCGCGCGGTCGCGGCGTCGCTGCGCACGCTCGGCTACCCGATTCGCGCCTGGACCCGCACGCCGCGGGAAGAGCCGGACACGGAATGCTTCGCCGGCTCGGAGCAGCTCGCGACCTTTCTCGCCGGCGTGCGCGTGCTCGTGTGTCTCTTGCCGCTGACACCCGAGACGCGCGGTCTTGTCGGTCGAGACGTCTTCGCGCGCCTGCCGCGCGGCGCGTACGTCATCAACGTGTCGCGGGGAGCGATCCTGAACGAGACGGACCTGCGCGCCGCAATCGACAGCGGTCACCTCGAAGGCGCCGCGCTCGACGTCTACGCCCGCGAGCCGCTTCCGCCCGACGATCCCATCTGGTCGGACGCTAAAATCGTCGCGACGCCACACATCGCGGCCGCGCCGAGGCCGGAAACCGTCGCGCGGCAGCTGGTCGACAACCTGGCGCGCGCGCGCGACGGCCGCCCGCTGCTCGACGTGGTCGATCGCGCGCGCGGCTATTGAAGAGGTCACCCTGTACAACGTCCTCAAGTCGTTGCACATCATCTTCATGGTGACGTGGTTCGCGGGACTGTTCTACCTGCCGCGGCTCTTCGTCTATCACGCGATGGCGGCGCCCGACGATCGCGTCGGCATCGAGCGCTTCAAGGTCATGGAACGCAAGCTGTATCGCGGCATCATGACGCCGGCCGCGGTGCTGACCGTCATCTTCGGTGCGTGGATGTGGCTCGGCTACGGCGTGACCGGCGGCTGGCTGCACGCCAAGCTCGCCCTCGTCGCGCTGCTCATCGTGTTCCACGCCTACCTCGGCAAGCTCGCGGCCGACTTTCGCGCGGATCGAAACCGGCACGGGCATGTCTATTACCGTTGGCTCAACGAGATTCCGGCGCTTCCCATCCTCGTGGCAGTCGTGTTCCTGGTCGTGATGAAACCGTTCTGAGCTCACAGCCTTGACCGAGCGTTATTTCGCGCCCTGCCCACGCGGCCTCGAGGCTTCGCTCGCCGACGAGCTACGCGGCCTCGGCGCGCAAGACGTCACGGCAGTCGACGGAGGCGTGGGGTTCGCAGGCGATCTCGTGCTCGCCTATCGCGCGAACCTCGAGTCGCGTCTCGCGAGCCGGGTCCTGTGGCAGGTCGCCGCCGGCGACTATCGTGACGAGCGTGACCTCTATGCACTCGTGAACGGCGTCGAATGGTGGAAGCATTTCGCGGCGACGCGCACGCTGCGGGTCGACGTCGGCGCGACGCGCTCGCCGCTGCGGAGCCTCGAGTTCGCCACGCTGCGCGTCAAGGACGCCGTATGCGACCGCTTTCGTGCACAGGCCGGCGTGCGCCCGAGCGTCGACAAGCGTGCGCCCGACGTGCGCGTGCACGTCCACCTGACCGAGACGCGCGCGACGGTCTACCTCGACACGTCCGGCGAGCCGCTGTTCAAGCGCGGCTATCGCCGCGACACCGAGGAGGCGCCGCTGCGCGAGAACCTTGCCGCGGGTCTGCTCATGCTCGCAGGCTGGACAACGTCGGAGCCGCTGCTCGATCCGATGTGCGGCAGCGGCACGATTGCGGTCGAGGCGGCGCTCATCGCATCCGATCGCGCGCCGGGTCTCGCGCGCCGCTTCGGATTCCAGAAGCTGGCGTGGTACGACGGCCCGACGTGGCAACGCATGACCCAGGCGGCGCGTGACCGTGTGCGGCCACCCCCGGCGCAACCGGCGATCTTCGCGAGCGATCGCTCGCCCGGCGCCGTCGAGATGACGCGCGCGCATTGCGTCGCGGCGAAGGCCGAGGGTTTCGTGCGGGTCGACTGCGGCGACGTGCTCTCGCTCGCCGCGCCGGCGCCCGCCGGCGTGATCGTCACCAATCCGCCGTACGGCGTGCGGCTGGCGGACCAGGAAGCGCTGGCGTCGTTCTATCCGCGCCTCGGCGATGCGTTGAAGCAGCGCTTCGCCGGCTGGCGCGCCTACGTGCTCACCGGCGACTTGCGCCTCGCGAAGCTGATCGGCCTCAAGCCCGAGCGGCGCACCCCGCTCTACAACGGCGCGCTCGAATGCCGGCTGTTCGCGTTCCGCATCGTGGCAGGCTCGATGCGCGAGCGCAGCCGCGTGTAGAATTCGCGCAACCCGGGGAACCGCCATGCCGATGCTGCCCAACCGCCACTACGAGTCGGACGCCACGCGCTTCATCCGCGAGCTGCTCCAGAAGAAGCCGCAGCTCGAGACGGAGCAGAAGAAGAGCCGCGCGATCTGGTGGGACAAGACGCCGCAGCAGCTGGACCTGCTCCGGCAGATGGACCAGGGCCGCGTGGAGCAGAAGCCTTACGTCTACGGCAGCGGCGAATAGCGCCGCGTCAGGCCCGCCGCGCCGTTCCGTGAACGAAATAGCGCGGCGTGCGCGCGAAGCTGCAGCGCCAGCCCAGCGGCGCGAGGCGCGCGCAGAGCGCGTCGGGCTCCCAGAAGACCTTTACGACGTGAAACGCGCGGCCGTCGTCGAGCTTGCGCAGCACCACGCCGGAATCGCGCGACGGCTCGGGATGATCGCGCGCGGTCGACGTCGGCTCGTGCGCGGAGTCGATCACGTAAGCCGTGCCGCCGGGCGCGAGCATGCGCGCCACGCCGTCCCAGAAGCCGTCGAAGCGCGCCTGCGGGACATGCGACAGCCAGAAGCTCATGAACACGAAGTCGTAGCGCTCGCCCGGCTGCCACGCGAAGAGATCGGCCTGCACGTACTCGACCGGCACGCCCTGCATGCGCTCACGGTTGAGCGCGAGCACTTCGGGCGATGCATCGACGGCCGTGAGGTGCGCCACCCGCGGGGCGACGTGCCGCGTGAAGAGCCCCGTGCCGCACGCGAGCTCCAGCGCGCGCGCCGGCCGCGCCGCGTCGAGATGCCGGCAAAGCGCCTGCTCGACGGCCGACGCGTCGGCGAGGAACGCTGCATTGAATTCCGCGCCGCGATCGTAGCGGCCTCGCCGCAGCCACCAGTCGTCGTATTCGCCCGCGCGGGCGCGGTAGTAGCGCAGCTGCTCGTCGAGAAGGGGCGCGTCGGTGTCGCTCATGCGCACATGATAAGGGGTCGTGCATGAGCGGTTGCGTGCGCGGCCCCGCCGAGCGCTCGCCGCGACGGTGGCCGACTGCACGGGCAAGGGTGGCCGGGCGCGCCTCCACGCTGCAGATCTTCGTGCTCGTCCTCGCGGCGATGGGTGCGCTCGCCGGCGTCGAGCTCTATGCGTTGTGGCAGGGCCGGCCAGCCCACGTTGCGACGGTCTCGCAGGCGCCGGCGCCCGCACGCGCTCCGGTGCAGCGCGACATCGCGCAGGACCTCCAGGGCTCGCTCGATCGTCCGACCGCGGAAGCGATGGTCGGGCCACGCATCGCGCTCTCCGGGTGGGCGCTGGCGCGGCCCGGGTTGCGCGGCGTGGAGATCCGCATCGACGATCTTCGCTTCGCCGCCGCCATCGGGCGCGCGCGACCCGACGTCGCGGCAGTGAAAGGCGACTTCCCGGACAGCGCGCATGCGGGATTCGAGTTCACCAGCGACCTCACCCCGCATCCCGCGGCACCGGGCGTGGACCGGCGCGAGCTCACCGTCGTCGTGATCGCCACCGACGGCCGCGAGCGCGTGATCGCGCGACGCAGCGTCATCGAGCCGTCGGCGCTTTCGCGCTGGGCGTTCCTGCACAGCCGCGGCCCTCGCTTCCACCTGCTGCCCGCGCTGTCCGGCATCGCGCTGGGGGGCGCCGCCGAGCTCGACGATGCGTACACGCCTTACCTCTCTTCCACGACGGCGATCGGCATGCGCGTTCCGATCCTCTACCTGCGCACCACCCGGGGACGCGCAGGCGACTACGCGTTCGACCCGGACTGGGACATCGAGAAGCGATGCGGCGAGCGGCGCATCGCCGAGGACTCGCTCGATTCGACGCTCGCGTACGCCGCGCAGCACCGCTTGCCGGTGCTCGTCACGCTGAACGGCGGAATCTGGGCGGACGCGTCGTGCGACGTGCCCGCGTGGGACATCAACGACGCGCTCGAGCAGGATCCCGCGAACTGCCAGTGGAACGAGCACGACGAGGTCATGCCGGACGATGCGCTGAAGAACCTCCCCGGCTCGGTGAACGCCCCTGAGCTCGGCCGCTCGCTCACCTTCAACGTGTATGCGCGGGCGGTGCGCCATTACAAGAAGCGCAACCTGCAGCAGGCGGGCGCGATCATCGTGCACTTCATGCGCGCGCATCCTGAGCTCGTCGTCGGCGTCAACCTCGATCCGGATACGTACCTCAATCCCTTCTTCAACGAGGTGCACTGGTACGACTACAACCCCGGGACGCTGCGGCAGTTTCGCGAGTGGCTCGCGGGCACCGGCCCGTACGCCGGAAAGCCGCGCGACGGCGCGCCGGACCTCTCCGCGTACCGGCGCGCGCGGCCGCTGACGCTCGACGAAGCCGGGCGGCTCGCGGGCAAGCGCTTCGCGCGCTGGCAGGACGTCGATCCGCCGCGCGTCTTCTCCCGCGATCCGGCGCATCCGTACTGGAAGGATCCGTGGGTGTACCAGTGGGAGATGTTCCGCCGTCACCTGGTGAAGCTGCACTACGACGAGCTGTCGCGATGGCTGGTCGAGGCCGGCATGCCGCCCGACCGCATCTGGACGTCGCAGGGCCTGATGGCGCCGCTGCCGAACGGCATGCCGTTCGCATTGCACATCGCGAGCCCGGTGAAGGACCACGACTCGGGCGGAATGTCGGTCGAAGGCAGCGTGCCGCGCATGGGTCATCTCGGCGTGATCCTCTACGGTGGATCCGCGGTCGACGACGCGCGCATGGAAAACGACCGCCGGCTGTTCACCACGCTCGCGAGCTTCGATCCGGGCTTCGCCGTGGTCGAATACAACACGGCGGACCTGCGCGATCCGAAGACGCAGCCGGGCTATGTATCGGGCTATCGCGGCTTGCGGGACCTGTGGAACGCCGGCGCGCGGTTCGTGTCGCCCATGGCGTGGAACGGGTCGAATGGTTCGTATGCGAACGATCCGGGCTACGTGACGTACACCGCGTGGCGCAACACGCCGCTCGAGGACGCGGCGAAGGACTTCCTTCTCGCGCGCGCCGGACTTCCGCTCGGCGCGCGCCTGTGGACCTTCGGCACGCCGCGCCACGCCGACGGCGACGGCTGGGTCGCCGAGAAGGGCGCCGGCTCGCTCGCTCGAGGACACCTCGCGATCACGCCCGGTGCCGACGGCGCGATCGCCCTCGTGTCACCCGGCGATCTCGGCATCGCGCGCGCGAAAGCGCGCGCGCTGGTGCTGGGACTGCCCGACGACGTGCGCGTGCGCAGCGCCGAGGTGCAGGTGGAAACAGGCGGCAAGCCCGATTGGCACGTGCTCGCGAAAGTCCCGGGCACGGCGCTGGTGCGCCAGGAGGCGGGGCGCGTGCTGACGCTGCCGGGGGGCGACGGAGCGCCGATCGATCGTCTCAGGATCGTGCTGGAGGTCGAGTCGCCGCAGCCATTCGACCTCGCGCGCGTGGCGGTGCTGCCCTAGCCGTTCCTCACGCCGTCCCGCGGGCGGATACGAAGGACGGCCCGCGCTTCATCGATCGTCGTTCTTGTATTCGACGTACGTCCGGTCGCGCAGCTCGCGCAGCCACTCCGAGAACTGCTCGTCGCTCTTGCGCTCGCGCAGCGCGAGGCGCGCCTGGTCACGGCGCCGCTGATCGGTGATGTCCTGCTTGCGCCGCTCGATGACCTGGATGAGGTGCCAGCCGAACGGCGTGCGGACCGGCTGCGACACCTCGTTCGGCTTCAGCTGATTCATCGCCTTCTCGAAATCGGGCACCGTGTCGCCCGGCGACAGCCAGCCGAGGTCGCCCCCCTTGGCGCTCGTCTGGTCCTCGGAATTCACGCGGGCGACTTCTTCGAAGTTGGCGTTTCCGCTCACGATGCGCTCGCGCAGGCGATCGATGCGCGCCTTGGCTTCGGCTTCCGACGTGACCTCGTTGACCTTGATCAGGATGTGGCGCGCATGCGTCTGGTCGACGACCGTCGGCGCGTTGAGGCCACGCTTGTTCTCGAGCTTCACGATGTGGAAGCCGCCCGGGCTGCGCAGCACGGTGGACACGTCGCCGACCTTCATGTTGCGCACGTACTCGGCGAACACGGTCGGCAGGCGCGCCGGCGTGCGCCAGCCGAGCGAGCCGCCCTGCAGGGCGTCGGGCGCATCGGAATAGCTCGCCGCCACCTGCGCGAAGTCCTTGCCCTCCTTGAGCTGCGCGAGCGCTTCCTCGGCTCTGCGGCGACGCGCCTCGATCTGCTCGGGCGCCGCCTGCTCCGGGAGCGTCACGTAGATGTGCGACAGCAGATATTCGTTCTCGCCGCCGGCCTGCGCGGCAACGGTCGCGAGATAGTTGTCGACCTCGGCCTCGGACACCGACACCTTGCTGTCGACCTCCCGCTCGCGCACGCGCTGCACGATGAGCTGTCGCCGGATGTCGTCGCGATACTTCGCGTAGGGGATGTTCTCCTTGTCGAGCACCTTGCGGAACTCCTCGGGCGAGAGCTTGTTCTCCTGCGCCACGCGGAGGATGGTGCGCTCGACCGTCGTGTCGTCGACGCGGATGCCGTTTTCCTTGGCGTGCTGCAGCAGCGCGCGCTCCATGATCAGCCGCTCGAGCACCTGCTTGTCGAGCACGTCGCGCGGCGGCGGCGGCACGTTCGACGCCTTCATCTGCTGCAGGATGATGCGGCGTTGCTCGCCGAGGTCGTATTGCGTGACCGCTTCGTCGTTGACCACGGCGATGACGCGATCGAGCGGCACGACCGGCGCGCGCGCGGCGGACGATGCCGCGGCCGGCGCGGCGGCGCGTGGCGCCGGTTGAACCTGGGCGGGCGCCTGGGCGAACGCGCATGCGCCGGCAGCGAGCGCGAGCACGCCGCAGAGTCGGGCGATGAAGGAGCGGCAACGAACCATCGGGACCTCGGACGTTGAGTCCCCGGCGGGGACGTAACGATGATCAGAACTCGGGCAGCGGATCGAGCGAGCGGTCGCGGTTGCGAAGCGACGCATCGTTGGCCGGCACGTAGCCCGGAACGCTGCGGCGCAGGAGATCCAGGGGACTGGTACCCACACGGGCCAGACCCGTGAGCTCCAGCTGAACGAAGATCGAGTTCGACGTCTGGCTTGTCGTGGTCGTCAGTCGCTGGCCGACGACACGCAGCACCCAGCAATCGCCATTGTACTCGATGCCCGCGACGGCCTCCAGCGTCTTGCGGTCGGGCAGCGAATAGTTCCAGCGGCCGAGCAGCGTCCACCGGTCGTTGATCGGCCACTGCCCCGACAGATCGATCTGCTTGATCTGCTCGGGAACGCCCGTCGTCGGGTCGAGCAGGTTGCGTGTATAGCGCCACGTGGCGTTCAGCACCGAGCCGGGGTGCGGCGTGTAGCGCACGCCGAGGTTGAGGCGCTCGACCTCGCCGACGTCGAAGTTGTACTGCAGCAGGCTCGACATCTGCCACGCCTCGCTGATGCGCCCTTCGGCGCCGAGCAGGAAGTCCGAGCTGTTGGCCGAGCGCACCGGCTCGTTCAGCGTCACGCGCTGCGACTCGAAGTAATAGCGTTGCCCGATCGCGAGTCGCAGGCGCTCGGCGCCCGTGTCGCGATCGAGGAACCGCGACGTGAGCGCGAGCGTGAGCTGGTTGGCGTCGCCGATGCGGTCGTTGCCGAGATACCGGTTCTCGGCAAAGAGCTGCGAGAAGTTGAAATCGTCCACCGCGCTGTCGAACGCGGGCGTCTGGTCCTGGCGCCGATACGGGATGTACACGTAGAACGCGCGCGGCTCGAGCGTCTGCGTGAGCTCGTGCGACCCCACGTCGAGGTCGCGCTCGAACACCAGCCCGGCGTCGAGGCTGGTGATCGGCACGGTGACCGTGATGTGCTCGTCCGGCGTGGCGGCCGTCGTCTTGTCGAGCTCGTAGGCGCGCATGTGAACGCTCTGGCGCGCGTTGACGAACCAGTACGATCCGCTGCGGTTCCACGACACCGTGGGGAAGAGCACCACGCGATCCGCGGTCGGCGCGAGCGCGGCCTGCGTGAAGCGCGCGTACTCGCCGAAGCCGCTCCACGTCAGGCCGCCCCATTCGTACTCGTTCAGCGTGGCGAGGAGCTGCGGCAGCCGGTTGTACGGCGGCGTCACGGGCGCGTTCGGATCCTGCAGCGTCTGGAAGCTCTGCGCGCGCGCGAGGAACTGCCACGGGCCCTGGGTGTACACGAGGCCGCCGTCGCGAGGCAGCGTGCGCTGCGACGTCACCGCGATGCGGTCGGCGAGGTCCGCGAAGTACGTGTCGTCGGAGACCTTCTGGATGTTGACGAACCCGGCCAGGTTCTGGGTGAACTGCTCGTTGTGCTTCCAGTTGAACGCGTAGCGGTTCGTGTCCGTCACCTTGTCGTGCGGCAGGAATTCCGCGTTCACCTCGCCGGCGGCCTGGCCGAGCGGCGAATCGGCGTCGCCGAGGAGGTATCGGAACTGGCCCCCGAGCTGCAGGCCGCGCTTCGTCATGTAACGCGGCACCAGCGTCGCGTCGTAGTTCGGCGCGAGGTTGAAGTAATACGGCGCGGCGAACTCGAAGCCGCGCACGCCCGACGAGCCGAGGATCGGCGTCAGGAATCCCGACTTGCGCTCGTTCGACAGCGGGAACTCCATCCACGGCGCGTAGATGATCGGCAGGTCTTTGAAATAGACCGACGCGTGGTGCGCCGTGCCGACCTTGCGCGACTGGTCGATCTCGAGCTCCTCCGTGCGCAGGTACCAGTCGGGCCGCGAGGCGACGCACGTCGTGTACGTCGCGTCGCTCGCCTCGTATTGCTGCGGCCCCTTGAAGCGGATCTCGCTCGCCGAGCCCTTGGCGTTCACTTCGGTGACGTTGAACCGCGGGGCGGTGAAGTAGCCGGTCTCCGCGTCGCGCTTGAACTTGAGCTCCGGTCCCGTGATCCAGTCGAATCCCTGGCGCAGCACGACGTGGCCGCGCGCGAAGATCTCGTCGCGCTCGGCGTTGTAGTTGAGCCAGTCGGCGAGCACCGTCTGGTCGCGCGCGCGCAGCTCGACCGATCCTTCGGCCGTCATCTCGCTGCGGTCGCCCTCGAGACGATCCGCGCGCAGGAACAGCGCGCCCTTCGGATGCGTGTCGAGCATGATCGGCGTCGCGGGCGAAGCACCCGGGCGAGGAGGCGTCGAGGGCGCCGCTGCGGCAGGTGTCGGCGTCTCGAGCGAGCGCGACAGCTTGAGCGCGAGCTCGTCGGCCGCGGCCGCCGGTGCCGGCGCCATCGCCGCGACGGCGGCGAATGCGCAAAGGGGCACGTAGGCGGACGAGCGGTGCATTCGGGGAAATAACCGGGCCTGCTAGAATGCCGCCCATTCTAGCGGGTCCGATGCACAACGATCACACCGCCGACGCGCGCGCGTCCGCGCTTCACGAATTCCTTGCGGATGCGTTGCATCCGGTTACGTTCTCCATAGCACCTGCGTCGTCCGACGCGAGCTTCCGCCGTTACTTCCGCGCGACGCTGCACGGCCGCTCGGCGCTTGCCCCGGCCGCCGAATCGCTGATCGCCATGGACGCGCCACCGCCGCACGAGGATTGCCGGCCGTTCGTACGCGTCGCGGCGCTGCTCGAAGCGGCGGGCGTGCACGCGCCGAAGGTGCTCGTGCAGGACGTCGAGCGCGGCTTCCTGCTGCTCACCGACCTCGGCACCACGATGTACCTGGACGCGCTCGACGCCGCGAGCGCGCCCGCCCTCTATCTCGACGCCATCGACGCACTGGTGCTGTGGCAGCGCGCCACGCGCGACGGCGTGCTGCCGCGCTACGACGAGCCGCTGCTCGCCCGCGAGCTGGCGCTCTTCCCGGACTGGTACGTCGCGCGGCATCTGGGACGCGCGCTCGATGCCGACGAGCGCAACGCGCTCGACGCGAGCTTTCGCGCGATCCTCGCGAACAACCTCGCGCAGCCGCAGGTGTACGTGCATCGCGACTACCACTCGCGCAATCTCATGGTGTCGTCGCCCAATCCGGGCGTGCTCGATTTCCAGGACGCCGTGCTCGGTCCGATCACCTACGACCTCGTGTCGCTGCTGCGCGACGCGTACGTCGAATGGGACGAGGAGCGCCAGCTCGACTGGACGATCCGCTACTGGGAGCGCGCGCGCAAGGCCGGCCTGCCGGTGGCGTCGGACTTCGGCATCTTCTGGCGCGACTTCGAATGGATGGGCGTGCAGCGGCAGCTCAAGGTGCTTGGCATCTTCGCGCGCCTCTTCCACCGCGACGGCAAGGATGTCTACCTCTTGCACATGCCGCGCGTGATGGGCTACCTGCGCAAGGCCGCCCGCCGCTATCGCGAGCTCGATGCGCTCACGCGCCTCCTCGACGCGCTCGAGGAGCGCACAACGACGGTCGGCTACACCTTCTGATGCCGACCGCGATGATCCTCGCCGCGGGCCGCGGCGAGCGCATGCGCCCGCTGTCGGACAACACGCCGAAGCCGCTGCTCGAAGCCGGCGGCAAGCCGCTCATCACGTGGCAGATCGAGGCGCTGGCTCGCGCCGGCTATCGCGATCTCGTGATCAACATCTCGCACCACGCAGAACAGTTCGTCGCGCGCCTCGGCGACGGCGCGGCCCTGGGCGTTTCGATCCAATGGTCACGGGAGATCACGCCGCTCGAGACCGCCGGCGGCATCGCCACCGCGCTTCCGTGGCTGCCCGCGGGCCCGGTACTGGTGGTGTCCGGCGACGTGTGGACCGCGTTCGACTACGCGACGCTCGCGCCGCGCCGCGAGGCCATGGCACGACGCGAGACGGCCGCCCGCGCCCACCTCGTCATGGTGCCAAACCCCGCCTATCATCCGGAAGGCGACTTCCGCCTCGCCGCCGGCTCGCTCATGCTGCACGGCGACGCGCCGCGCCTCACGTTCGGCAACATCGCCCTCTACGACACGGCGCTCTTCGCCGAACTTCCCGGGGGTGAGAAGCTCAAAATGCTGCCGCTCTACATGCGCTGGATCGAAGGCGGCATCGCCTCGGGAGAGCGCTACGACGGACCCTGGTTCAACGTCGGCTCGCCCGCGGACCTTGCGGCGCTCGACCGCTACCTCACGCCATGAACACCAACCCCCTGCTCGACTTCTCCGGGCTGCCGCGCTTCGACGCGATCCGCCCCGAGCACGTCACGCCGGCCATGGATGCGCTGCTCGCGGATGCGCGCAGGGCGATCGACGGCGTCGCGTCCGACACGCGCGCGGCGACGTGGGAGAACGTGGTCACGCCCACCGAGGAGCCGCTCGAGCATCTCGACCGCGCATGGAGCGCGGTGCGCAACCTCAACGCGGTGATGAGCTCGCCGTCGATCCGCGACGCGTACAACGCGAACCTCTCCAGGATCACCGCGTTCTACACCGACATCGCGCAGGACGTGCGCCTGTTCGAGCGGTTTCGCGCGCTCGCGGCGAGTGCGGGGTTCGCCGCGCTCGATGCACCGCGCCGCCGCCTGATCGAGAACGAGCTCCGCGACTTCAGGCTCGGCGGCGCCGAGCTGCCGCCCGACCGCAAGGCGCGATTCAAGATCGTGCAGGAAGAGCTCGCGACGCTGTCGGCGCGGTTCGACGACAACGTGCTCGATGCGGAGAGCGCATGGGCGTATTACGTCGACGACCCGCGCGAGCTCGCCGGTGTGCCGGACGACGTCGTCGCGGCGGCGCGCGCCGAAGCGGCCGCCGAGGGGCGTGCGGGCGCGAAGCTCACGCTGCGCCAGCCCTGCTACGTGCCGGTGATGCAGTACGCCGAGAACCGCGCCCTGCGCGCCACGCTGCATCGGGCGTCTGCGACGCTCGCGTCGGATCTTGGCGCCGACGACGCGTGGGACAACACCGCGATCATCCAGCAGCTCCTCGAGCTCCGCCGCGAGGAGGCTGTGCTGCTCGGCTATCGCAACTTCGCCGAGGTGTCGCTCGAGGCGAAGATGGCCGGCTCGCCCGGCGAAGTGCTCGCGTTCCTGCGCGACCTCGCGCGGCGGGCGAAGCCCTTCGCCGAGCGCGACTATCGCGAACTGGTCGACTTCGCGCGCGACGAGCTCGGCATCACCGACTTCGCAGCCTGGGATGCCGCGTACGTCTCGGAGAAGCTGAAGGCACGACGTTATGCGTTCTCCGAGCAGGAGGTGAAGCAGTACTTCCCCGAGGATCGCGTGCTCGCCGGCCTCTTCCGCGTGGTCGAGACGATCTACGGCGTCGCCATCACGCCGCGCCATGCCGCCGTGTGGCATCCGACGGTGCGCTTCTTTCGCATCCGCGATCGCGCCGGCGACCTCGTCGGCGAGTTCTATCTCGACCTCTACGCGCGCGAAGGCAAGCAGAGCGGCGCGTGGATGGACGACGCGATCAACCGGCGCCGCGCCGACGACCGCCTGCAGCATCCGGTCGCGTACCTGACGTGCAATTTCTCCTCGCCGGGCGAAGGCAAGCCCGCGCTCCTGACGCACCGCGACGTGATCACGCTGTTCCACGAGTTCGGCCACGGCTTGCATCAGCTCCTCACGCGCGTCGACGTGCTGGGCATCTCCGGCCTGCAAGGCGTCGAATGGGACGCGGTCGAGCTGCCCAGCCAGTTCATGGAGAACTTCTGCTGGGAGTGGGACGTGCTGCAGGACATGACGGCGCACGTGGACACGGGCGAGCCGCTGCCACGCACGCTGTACGACCGCATGCTGGCCGCGCGCAACTTCCAGAGCGGCATGGCGATGGTGCGCCAGCTCGAGTTCGCGCTCTTCGACATGGTCCTGCACACCGCCTACGACCCCTACGGCGGCGGCGAATACCCCTCGCCGCAGGCCGTGCTGGACGCCGTTCGTCGGGAAGTTGCAGTTTTGCCACGCCCGCCCTACGACCGCTTCATGCACGCATTCGGTCACGTTTTCGCCGGCGGATACGCCGCCGGCTACTACAGCTACAAGTGGGCGGAAGTGCTGTCCGCCGATGCCTACAGCCTCTTCGAGGAGGCTGGCGTGCTGTCGCCGGAGATCGGCGCGCGCTTCCGCGACGAGGTGCTCGCCCAGGGCGGCAGCCGACCCGCGCTCGAGTCGTTCGTCGCCTTCCGCGGCCGCGCACCCCAACTCGACGCGCTTCTTAGGCATAATGGAATGACGATGTCATCATGACGGAGGCGTCATGGCTCCCCACGTCATTCCGCGGACGCTGATCGCGGTCGCCATTCTCGCGCTCGCCGCCTCGGCGACGGCGCAGACGCAGGTCTATCGCTACACCGACGCGGACGGCCGCATCGTGTACTCCGATCGGCCGCCGCCGAGCAACGCGAAGAACGTGCAGCCGAAGCGGCTCGGTGCGAACTACATCGAGACGAGCCAGATGCCGCTCGCCACGCAGCAGGCGATCGATCGCAACCCGGTCACGCTGTACACCTACGACTGCGGCGACGTGTGCCAGCAGGCCGAGGCGCTGCTCAATCGCCGCGGCGTTCCGTACACGACCGTCGACGTGACGCAGCCCGACAACGCCGCCAAGCTGCAGTCGATCAGCGGCGAGCAGCGCGTTCCGGTGCTGCAGGTGGGCGAGAAGGTCGAGAAGGGCTTCCTCGATTCGCGGTGGCAGGCCGCGCTCGACGCCGCGGGCTATCCGAAGGCCCCGCCATCGCGGCTCGCGTCGACGCCGCGCGCGCCGGCCGAGAAGCCCGCCTCCGACGTGACGGCTCCCGAGGCATCGGTCGCCACGCCTGCAAAGGGCACCGACTACCCGAAGTAGCGGAACGGCCCTCGCGTCCGTTCCGCGAGGGAAGCCGCCCGACAGGGCGGGCGGACACCCGCGCAGCGATAGCGGTCCGGACGGCGCGTCGCGCCGTTCCGATACCCTATCGGCCGCGTCATGGTCTTCAGCTCGCCGCTCTTCCTCCTGCTTTTCCTTCCGCTGGTCTTCGGCGCCTATTACGTCGCGCCGCGGGCCGCGCGCAACGGCGCGCTGCTCGTCGCGAGCCTGCTCTTCTATGCGTGGGGCGAGCTGCGCTACGTACCGCTCGTGCTCGCGTCGATCCTCTTCAACGGATGGATCGGCGCGCGCATCGGCGACGCAGGGGATGCCACGTCACGCAAGCGATGGCTGGCCGTCGGCGTGACGCTCAACCTCGCCACGCTGGCGGTCTTCAAGTACGCGAACTTCGCGTTCGAGAACTGGGCCGCCGTCGCGCCGCTCCTCGGCGTCGCGCCCAACGCGGTCGCAGTGGCCACGATCCCGCTGCCGCTCGGCATCTCGTTCTTCACGTTCCACGCGATCTCGTACGTGGTGGACGTGTACAAGCGCAACGCGGCGCCGCAGCGGCACCTGCCGACCTTCGCGCTCTACATCCTGCTCTTCCCCCAGCTCATCGCCGGACCGATCATTCGCTGGCGCGACATCGCGGGCCAGCTGTCGGACCGGCGCGAGCGCCTCGCCGACGTCGCGTACGGCGTGCGCCGCTTCGTGATCGGCCTCGCGAAGAAAGTGCTGGTCGCCAATACGCTCGGACGCATCGCGGACCCGGTGTTCGGGCTGCCGGTGAACGAGCTCACCACACCGCTCGCATGGCTCGGGCTCGCCTGCTATGCGCTGCAGATCTACTTCGACTTCTCGGGCTACTCGGACATGGCGATCGGCCTGATGCGCATGTTCGGCTTCCGCATCCTCGAGAACTTCAACTATCCGTACATCTCGCGCAGCGTGCGCGAGTTCTGGCGCCGCTGGCACATCTCGCTGTCGAACTGGTTTCGCGACTACCTGTACCTGCCGCTCGGCGGCAACCGCCGTGGTCGCGTGCGCGAATACGCGAACCTCGTCGTGGTGTTCCTGCTGTGCGGCCTGTGGCACGGCGCGAGCTGGCCGTTCGTGCTGTGGGGTGCATGGCACGGCGTGTTCCTCGTCATCGAGCGCGCCGGCTTCGGACGGCTGCTCTCGCGTGCCGGCCCGCTCGCGCACGTGTACGCGATGGGCGCCGTCGTGCTCGGGTGGGTCCTGTTCCGCTGCGACACGCTGATGCACGCGCGCGGCTATTACGCGGCGCTCGCCGGTCATGCGTCGGGCAATCCGGCGATTCATCCGGTCGCGCAGTTCCTGGATCCGCTCGCCTGGACGGCGCTCGTGGTGGGCGTCGTGTTCGCCGCGCCGGTTGCCCCGATGATCGGGCGCTGGCGCGATCGCGTGACGGCGCGGCCGCGCAGCGGCCGCGTCGCACTGACGCTCGACTTCGCCGGACTCGGCGTGCTGCTGTGGGCCGCCGCGGCCTTCCTTGCCGCGGGCACGTACAACCCGTTCATCTACTTCCGCTTCTAGCGTGTCGCTCGATCCGCTGCCCGCCGTGCCGGCGCCCGCGCCCGCTGCGCATCCCGTGCGCGACGCGCTGCTCGTGGGCGCGTTCTTCGTCACGCTCGCGGCCTTCGCATGGTTCGATCCGTTGCACGGCCGACAGGTGCATACCGAGAACCGCGCCCTCGCGCCGTGGCCCACGGTCGAGCTCCGCGCCGACTGGTTCGCGCGCTTCGACGCGGCGTTCTCCGACCGGTTCGCGGCGCGCAACGCACTGATCGCGCTCGAGCACGCGATCTCCGTGAGGGGCTTCCATTCGTCTCCCGTCGGCAATGTCGTCCTCGGTCGCGACCAGTGGCTCTATTTCGCCGGCGAGGACGGTCACGCGCTCGACCGCCACTTTCGCGGCACGATGCCGTTCGGCGACGACATGGTGAGGCAACTGCGCGACGAGCTCGAGCGGCGGCGGCAATATCTCGCGGCGCGCGGCATCGCCTACGTCGTCAGCGTGGCACCCGACAAGGCGACGATCTATCCCGAGCATCTGCCGACGTGGATCACCCACATGCGCGCGCCGACGCCGCTCGAGCGCACGGCCGAGCTGCTGAAGCGGGACCCCGCGCTGCACTTCGTCGACTTGCGCGAGCCGCTGCTCGAGGCGAAGAGGAGCCGCCAGGTCTACTACCGCACGGATTCGCACTGGAACTATCTCGGCGCGATCGTCGCGTACGAAGCCATCATGAGCGAGGTTCAGCGCGTGGTCGGGGTCGATCGGCTCCCGCGCATCGCCCCGCCCGACGTTCCGCCCTACGTCGAGGGCGTCGATCGGTATCGCGGCGATCTCGCGCGCCTGCTCGGTATCTGGACGGGCTACGAAGAACCGGATTTCGCGCCGTTCGCCAAGGTGCTCGGCGATCCGTCGCGACGCTGCGCGCGTCGCATCGACCACGACGACGATCCCGGATTCGAGATCTACGTGTGCGACCGCGCGCCTGCGCTTCGCGCGGTGGTCTACCGCGATTCGATGGCGATTCCGCTCATTCCGCTGCTGTCCGAGAACTTCCGCCGCGTCGTCTACGTGTCCAGCCGGCGGCTGGACCGGTCATTGATCGAGCGCGAGCATCCCGACGTCGTCATCGACGAGTTCGTCGAGCGCAACCTGCACGTGACCGCCGCGTTTCCGATGTCGCCCTAGTCGGCGCGGCCGCTCTTGCGGAGCTCCGCTTCCATGCCGAGCTCCTGGATCTTGCGCGTGAGCGTGTTGCGGCCCCAGCCGAGCCACGCCGCGGCTTCCATGCGATGTCCGCCGGTGTGCGCGAGCGCGCGGCGAATCAGCGTCTTCTCGAACTCGTCCTCCAGCCGATCGCCGACGTTGCGCTCGCCGCGCGCCAGCGCCTGCGCGAGCTCGCGGTCGAGCGCCTGCTGCCAGTCGGGATCGGCGTTCGCGGACATCGCGCCGGGTGCTTCGCGCACTTCGGGCGGCAGGTCCTGCGCCTCCACGCGCTGGCCCGGTGCCATGACGGTGACCCAGTGACACAGGTTCTCGAGCTGGCGAACGTTGCCGGGGAACGAGAAGCCAAGCAGCACCTTGAGCGCGTCGTCCGACAGCACCTTGGGCTCGACCGCGAGGTCGCGCGCGCTCTTGTGCAGGAAGTGACGCGCGAGCGGCGCGACGTCCTCGGCACGCTCGCGCAGCGGCGGCAATCGCAGGCGCACGACGTTGAGCCGATGCAGCAGGTCCTCGCGAAAGAGCCCCTGGCGCACGCGCTCCTCGAGGTTCTGGTGCGTGGCGGCGATGATGCGCACGCTGGCCTTGAGCGGCGCGTGGCCGCCCACGCGGTAGTACTCGCCGTCGGCGAGCACGCGCAGGAGCCTCACCTGCAGGTCCGCCGGCATGTCGCCGATCTCGTCGAGGAAGAGCGTGCCGCCCTCGGCCTGCTCGAAGCGCCCGCGGCGCATGTTCTGCGCCCCGGTGAACGCGCCGCGCTCGTGACCGAAGAGCTCGGACTCGAGCAGGTCCTTCGGTATCGCCGCCGTGTTGATCGCCACGAACGGGTTCGCGGCACGCGGGCTGTGACGATGCAATGCGCGCGCCACGAGCTCCTTGCCCGTTCCCGATTCGCCGGTGATGAGCACTGTCGCCGCCGACTGCGAAAGACGGCCGATCGCGCGGAACACCTCCTGCATGGCGGGCGCCTGCCCGAGGATCTCGGGCGCCGCGCTCGGTCCGCCGGATGCGGAGGCGTCGCCGCGCGTCTCGGAGGCCGCACGCCGAATGAGCGCGAGCGCGTGATCGACGTCGAACGGCTTCGGCAGGTATTCGAAGGCGCCGCCCTGGAACGCCGCGACCGCGCTGTCGAGGTCCGAGTACGCGGTCATGATGATCACCGGCATGTCGGGATAGCGCTCCTTGGCATTGTTGAGCAGCGCGAGTCCCGATTCGCCGGGCATGCGGATGTCCGACACCAGCACTTGAGGCCGCGCGAGCGCGAGCGCCTGCATCACCTCGTACGCCGACGAGAACGTCTTGTACGGGATGCCCTCGCGCGCGAGCGCCTTCTCGAGCACCCAGCGAATCGAGCGGTCGTCGTCGACGATCCATACCGACCGCGTCGCGTCGCCGCGCGCCGCGTCGGGTTCGTACGCGTATATCTCGCTCATGGCGGTCATCCGGTGCGGCCGGCGTCGAAGGGGAGGAGGGTCGTGAACACGGTATGGCCGGGCTCGCTCGCGCACTCGACGGTGCCGTTGTGCTGCGCGATGAACGTCTGCGCGATGGTGAGGCCGAGGCCGCTGCCGCCTTCGCGGCCCGACACGAGCGGATAGAAGATCCGGTCGCGGATGCTGTCGGGCACGCCCGGGCCGTTGTCGATCACCATGACCGACAAAGCGAGTCGATGCCGCCGTCGCGCGAGCGTCACGCCGCGCGCCACGCGCGTGACGAGCCGGATCGACGGATCACGCGTCGTGCCCGCGAGGGCCTGCGCGCCGTTGCGCACCACGTTGAGGAACGCCTGCGTGAGCTGGTCGCGGTCGGCCTGGACGTCGGGCAGGCTGATGTCGAAATCGCACACGATCGGGATCGCCGGAAACTCGGCCTGCACCACGCCCTTCACGTACACGAGGACCTCGTGGATGTTCAACGGCCGGTACGTCGGCATGCGATGCGGCGTGAGCAGCCGGTTCACGAGCGACTGCAGCCGGTCGGCCTCACCGATGATCACCTGCGTGTATTCGATGAGCGGCGGGCGATCGAGCTCGCGCTCGAGGAGCTGCGCCGCGCCGCGGATTCCGCCGAGCGGGTTCTTGATCTCGTGCGCGAGCGCGCGAATGAGCTCGCGGTTCGCCTGCTGCTGCTCGTTCATGCGCTCCTCGCGCGCGATCTTGAGCTGCTGGTCGATGTGGCGGAACTCGAGCAGCAGGTCACGCTCGCCCGGTTCGATCGGCGTGATGGTGCATGCGAGGTGCAGCCGCGTCCTCGCGTCCGGGCGTATCTCGAGCTCCTGCTCGGTGTACGAGGCCCCGGCCGCGACCGCCTTGTCGATCGCCGCGCACAGCGGGGCGCACTCGGTGAAGATCTCCGCGAGCGGCCGCCCGACGATGCGCGAGCGCGACAGCTCGAAGAGGTTCTCCGCCGCCGGATTGGCGTAGCGCACCGTGCGATCGCCGTGCAGGATCATCACCGCGGTGGCGAGCAGCTCGAGACCCGCGTACGCGTCGTGCACGTCCGCTTCGGGCGGCGTGTCGAACAGTCGAAGCTTCACGGAAGCGCGCACGTGCGATGCGCCAGGGTTGCGCCCGCACGAGCGGGCGACCATGCACTTAGCAATAAGCGCGCCGGGCGGTTACTTGGTGTTGCCGAGCTCCTTGCGCAGCGCCTCGATGTTGCGCTCGTGCAGCTCCACCGACTGGCGCAGGCGCGCGATGCGCTGGCGATATTTCTCGGTGTCGCTCTTCTCCTCGGGCAGCGGCGCGGGCGCGCCATTGCCGTACGCGGTTCGCGCGTCGGCGAGCAGCTTCTCCTCCGTGGCGAGCTCATCGCCCAGAACCTTGCGGCGCAGATCGTCGCGGCTGCGCTGCGTCGCCGCGTCGACGCGCGGAAAGCCGCTCGCGGGCGGCGTGCTGCTCGCGGTCGATGGCGGTCGCTTGGTGATGACCGGCTCGGGACTGTGCGACTCCGTGCCGGGGACGTTGAAATACGAGAACGCGCCCGACTGCGTGTAGCACTTGTACGTCGAGCCCTCGACGACCACCGGCTTGTTGACGCAACCCGATTCGCGCGCCTTCTCGGAGAGCGTCGCCGCAACTGCGGGAAGCGAGAGGAGCGTTGCCAGGCACCAGGCGAGGGCGCGCGTGCACCGGAATGCGTCGAGGACGGAGAAGGCGTGCGGCATGGCGCCGCAGTGTAACCGGTCGGCGCCACGCGGGGCGAGCCTGGCCGATCCGCCACGCCCGCCCGCGTCGCAGCCGCGCCGCCGCGGCCGCGCGTGTCGACTCGCGCCCTAGAGGCTGTAGTACATCTCGTATTCGACAGGATGCGTCGTCATGCGGAATCGCGTGACCTCCTCCATCTTCAGCCCGATGTACGCGTCGATCATGTCGTTGGTGAAGACGCCGCCGCGCGTCAGGAACTCGCGGCCGCGGTCGAGGTGGTCGAGCGCCTCGTCGAGCGATGCGCAAGGGTGCGGCACCTTCTCGGCTTCCTCCGGCTCGAGGTCGTACAGGTTCTTGTCCATCGGGTCGCCCGGATGGATCTTGTTCTGCACGCCGTCGAGGCCGGCCATGAGCATGGCGGCAAAGCCGAGATACGGATTGCACGTCGGGTCGGGGAAGCGCACTTCGATGCGCCGCGCCTTGCCGCTCGTCACGTACGGGACGCGCACGGCCGCGGAGCGGTTGCGCGCGCTGTACGCGAGATTGATCGGCGCCTCGAAGCCCGGCACCAGCCGCTTGTACGAGTTGGTGCCCGGGTTGGTGAACGCATTGAGCGTCTTCGCGTGCTTGATGATGCCGCCGATGTAGTACAGCGCGAACTCCGACAGTCCCGCATAGCCGTTGCCGTCGAACAGGTTCTTGCCGTCCTTCCACACCGATTGATGGCAGTGCATGCCCGAGCCGTTGTCGCCGACGATCGGCTTCGGCATGAACGTCGCGGTCTTGCCGTATGCCGCCGCCGTGTTGTGCACGCAGTACTTCAGGATCTGCAGCCAGTCGGCGCGCTTGACGAGCGGCGCGAACTTGGTGCCGATCTCGCACTGGCCCGCGTTGGCGACCTCGTGGTGATGCACCTCGACTTCGACGCCCATCTGGTCGAGCGCGAGGCAGATTGCGGAACGGATGTCCTGCAGCGAATCGACCGGAGGCACCGGGAAGTACCCGCCCTTGACCGGCGGCCGGTGACCCATGTTGCCGCCCTCGAACTTCTCCGCCGACGACCATGCGGCCTCGCTCGAGAAGACCTTGCTGTAACTGCCCGACATGTCGACGGACCATTCGACCGCGTCGAAGATGAAGAACTCGGGCTCGGGGCCGAAATAGGCGACGTCGCCGATGCCGGTCGACTTGAGGTAGTTCTCCGCGCGCTTGGCGAGCGAGCGCGGATCGCGCTCGTAACCCTTGCCGTCCGACGGCTCGATCACGTCGCAGGTGATGTTGAGCGTGGTCTCGTCCATGAACGGATCGAGGACTGCGGTGGTGGGATCGGGCATGAGGATCATGTCCGACGCCTGGATGCCCTTCCAGCCGGCGATCGACGAGCCGTCGAACGCGTGGCCGGACTCGAACTTGTCACCACCGAAGGCCTTGGAGGGCACCGAAACGTGCTGTTCCTTGCCGCGGGTATCGGTGAAGCGGAGGTCGACGAACTTCACCTCCTTGTCCTTGATCATTTTCAGCACGTCGGCTGGGGTGGTCATGCAGTGGTCTCCGTGGGGTGGGGCGAGAGGCGACGAGCGCCGCCCGACAATGCGGCGTGGAAATTAGCGATATTTATGCCATGCACCGGCTGTTGCTAAGTCTCGGTTTCTGCAACGAATTCAACATTCGAGCGCGGAGCCGTGCACCAAAATAGCACACTGGCACCGCCCCTCGGCTCCAGTCTGGTGCAACGCGAGCGACGAGGCATGCACCATCATAGTGCTTACGGGTAGAAGAGATAAAGTCGATAGCCCGCCTGCTGCGTGGCGCTCGCATCGATGAAAAGGCGCACGACCGATTCGCCGTTCGCCGGAATTCCACCGCCGATGTCCGC
The DNA here is from genome assembly GCA_035493035.1 of Casimicrobiaceae bacterium. Lineage (GTDB taxonomy): Bacteria > Pseudomonadota > Gammaproteobacteria > Burkholderiales > Casimicrobiaceae > VBCG01. Next base: position 37,887 of record DATJIS010000113.1, read on the forward strand.
GGTGCCGCCGGCGTACTCCTCCGGGGCGAGAGCGCGACGCACGACGACCTGGTCGGATGAATCGGTGAGGGTGAGCTCGAGGTACGGGTATGCGAGCGCGTAGCCGGCACGGTTGCGCAAGGTCGCACTGAGGATGAGCAGCCCCTTGTGTGCCGGGTCCGCCTGCAGGTCCGATGCATCGATGGAGAGCGCGCCGACATCGCGCAGCGGCCGCACGACGCAGCCGGCGGCTGCGCACATGCGCACGAGCATCGGACGCGTCTGCGGCCAATGCGCCGCGAGGGCGTCGCGAAAGTGGAAGATCGCCTGCGCCGCGAGCGCGATCAGCAGGACCGGAATGGCGGCAGCGTAGAGGGCGCTCCGCGCACGGGATCGCGGCTTCGGCTTGTCCCACGCGAACCGGCTGTCGTAATCGACTTCCTGGTCCGGCTCCTCGTCCGCTTCCAGCGGCGGCGCCGCCGCCGCGGCGGCCGCGGCCCGCGGGGCGTCGCGCGCCGAGGCCTCCTCGTGCGCGGGACGCAAGGCATGGGCGCTGCGCAGCGTGACCGTCGGCGGCCCGGCGGCGAGCTCGTCGGGCTCGGGGTCGCCTTCGGCGCGCGCGGTGGGCGCGAGAGAGATCAGTTGCGCGTTGCCGTCGAACACCGTGCGGCAGTGCCCGCACCGCACCTGGCCGCCGCGCAGCGTAAGCTGCTCCGGCGTGACGCGAAAGATCGTCGAGCAGCCGGGGCACCGCGTGTATTGTTCGTGCGCCATCACCCTCGCTCGCCGGCCAGCAGGACCCAGCCCTCGGCCGCGCGCCAGGCGGCGAGTTTAAACCACGGCGCATAGGCGTCGCGGACCTCGGCGGCCTGGGATTCGAGGATGCCCGACAGGGCGATGCGACCGCCGGCGGCCGTGCGGCGCGCGAGCGCAGGCGCGAGCAGTATCAGCGGATTCGCGAGAATGTTCGCTACGACGATCGTATAGGCGTCGCCGGGCAGTGCGTCGGGCGCGCCGAACCATGCGCGGACGCCGTTCGCTCGCGCATTGCGGTCGCTCGCCGCGATGGCCTGCGGGTCGATGTCCGTGCCGGCGACGCGCGCGGCGCCGAGCTTCGCTGCCGCGATCGCGAGAATGCCCGAGCCGCACCCATAGTCGAGCACGCGCGCATCGGGCGACGCATGCGCGCGCAGCCACTGCAGGCAAAGGCTCGTGGTCGGGTGCGAGCCCGTCCCGAATGCGAGCCCCGGGTCGAGCGTCACGATGGTCGCGGACGGATCCGGCGGCACGCACCACGACGGCACGATCCATAGCCCCTCGTCCACCCGCACGGGCCCGAACTGCGCGCGCGAGGCGCGCACCCAGTCCTGATCGGCGACCGTGCCGCGCTCGTGCGCGGGAACCGGGTGCGCCACCGCGGCGGCGGCGTGCGCGAGCGCGGCATCGACGTCGACATCCTGCGCGAAGAGCGCCGTCACGCGCGAGACCGGCCACAGCGTGCTCGCGCTGCCCGGCTCGCCGAACACGGCGACCTCGCGCGGCGCGCCCGCGTGCGGATCGGTGAGATCGACCGAGAGCGCGCCGGCCTCGAGCAGCGCGTCGGACCAGGCGTCGGCCTCCTGCGCGTCGGCGTCGAAGCGCAGCGACACGAAGGCGCCCGTCACTACGCCGCCTGCTTGCGCTTCGCGAGGCGCTCCTCGAGATAATGGATCGAGGTGCCGCCGCGCAGGAACGCGTCGTCGAGCAGGAGCTCCTGGTGCAGCGGGATGTTGGTCTTGATGCCGCTCACCACCATTTCCGACAGCGCGATGCGCATGCGCGCGATCGCCTGCTCGCGCGTGTCGCCGTAGGTGATGACCTTGCCGATCATCGAGTCGTAGTGCGGCGGCACGAAGTAGTTCGTATACGCGTGCGAGTCGACGCGCACCCCCGGACCGCCGGGCGGATGCCAGCCGGTGATGCGACCCGGCGAGGGCGTGAACGTCCACGGATCCTCGGCGTTGATGCGGCATTCGATGGCGTGGCCGCGCTTGACGATGTCGCGCTGGCGGAATCGCAGCTTCTGCCCGGCGGCGATGCGGATCTGCTCCTGCACGATGTCGATGCCCGTGATGAGCTCGGTCACCGGGTGCTCGACCTGGACGCGCGTGTTCATCTCGATGAAGAAGAAGTCGTCGTCCTGGTAGAGGAACTCGAACGTGCCGGCGCCGCGGTACGCGATCTTGCGGCATGCGTCGGCGGCGCGCTCGCCCACGCGCAGCAGCGCACGCGGACTGATGCCGGGTGCCGGCGCTTCCTCGATGATCTTCTGGTGGCGCCGCTGCATCGAGCAGTCGCGCTCCCACAGGTAGACCGCGTTCTTGTGCTCGTCGGCGAGCACCTGGATCTCGATGTGCCGCGGATTGGTGAGGAAGCGCTCCATGTACACGGTCGGATTTCCGAACGCCGACTGCGCCTCGGCGCGCGTGAGCGCGACGGCCGGCAGGAGCGCTGCTTCCGTGTGCACGACGCGCATGCCGCGACCGCCTCCACCACCCGCCGCCTTGATGATGACGGGATAGCCTACCGTGCGCGCGAGCTTCACGATCTCCTTGGGATCTTCCGGCAGGGCGCCTTCCGCACCGGGGACGCACGGCACCCCGGCCTTGGTCATCGCGGCCTTCGCGCTCACCTTGTCGCCCATCAGCCGGATGGTCTCGGGCCGCGGTCCGATGAACACGAAGCCGGAGCGCTCCACCTTCTCCGCGAAGTCGGCGTTCTCGGACAGGAATCCGTAGCCGGGATGGATCGCCTGGGCGTCGGTCACCTCGGCCGCCGCGATGATCGCCGGAATGTTGAGGTAGCTCAGCGACGACGGCGGCGGACCGATGCACACCGACTCGTCGGCGAGCGCGACGTACTTCGCGTCGCGGTCGGCCTCGGAGTGCACGACGACGGTCTTGATGCCCATCTCGCGGCATGCGCGCTGCACGCGCAACGCGATCTCGCCGCGATTGGCGATCAGGATCTTGTCGAACGGCTTGTCGGACGGCAGGTCGGCCAACGTCGCGCCTTCAGCCGGGCCGGCGGGATCGGGACGGCATCAGCCGATCACGAACAACGGCTGGCCGAACTCGACCGCCTGGCCGTTCTCGACCAGGATGGCCTTGATCGCACCGGTCGCATCGGCCTCGATCTCGTTCATGAGCTTCATGGCTTCGACGATGCACAGCGTGTCGCCCTGCTGCACGTCGTCGCCGATCTCGACGAACGGCTTGGCGCCCGGCGAGGCGGATCGGTAGAACGTCCCCACCATGGGGCTCTTCACCACGTGCCCCTCGGGTTGCGGCGGCACTGCGGGTTCGGTCGGTGGCGCGGGGGCCGCCACGGCCGCGGCGACCGGCGCGGCAGGCGCCGCCTGCAGCATGACGGTCGGTTGCGCGACCGCCGCCGGACTCGCGCGCGTGATGCGCACGCGCTCTTCGCCTTCCTGGATCTCGAGCTCGGCAATGCCCGACGTCTCGACGAGCTCGATCAGCGTCTTGAGCTTGCGTAAATCCATGCCGGGAGGCGGGCGGGGAAACGACGGCGGAGAATTCGAAGAGGCGCGAGTTTGCGCCAGATGCCGGCGGTTTGTCCAGCGGTTCCCGGGAGATACGCGCTATCCGGCCGCGAGCAGGGGGTCGACGATCGCGTGCAGCTTGTCGGGCTTGAGCGGGCCGAGCTGCGTGTGCACGACGCGGCCATCCCGGTCGACGACGATGGTGAAGGGTAGGGCCATCAGCCGGTTGCCCAGGTCGCGCGACAGCTCGATCGCGCCAAGGCCGCCGACCAGCGTGGGGTAGTTCAGGCCGATGTCCTTGCTGAATTTCTGCACTTTGTCGGCGGAATCGACGGCGATGCCGACGAATTGCAGGCCTTTGCCACCATCCTCGGCTTGGGCGCGGATGAACTGCGGCATTTCCTCGCGGCACGGGACGCACCAAGTCGCCCAGAAATTGACCACGAGGACGCGGCCGCGCCACTGGTCGAGCCGCTGCACCTGGCCACTCGCATCCGGAAGCTGCACCGCGAGCAGCGCCGCAGACGCCTTCCGGTTGTCGTCCCAGCTCCAGCCGTGCCGGGCCACGTGCAGGCCGACCGCCAGCGCGACGACGGCAGCGGCGAGAAACAGGCCCCATCGGCCCCACCGGCCGCGAAGCCACGAAAGTGTGTGCTCACTCAATCAAACAACCCCTTCTTCCGCGGCGCATCGACCACGGGCCCCGGTCCCGCACCCGCGGCCGGCACCTTGACCTTCACTTCCTGCACCGTCGGCGGATAGCAGATGCCCGCGTCCGCGCACCCCTGCGATTCCGCGCGCACGGTGAGCTGCTGCCCGGGCCGCGCCGCCGCCAGGGGCACTTTCACGACAACGCGCCCGCGATAGGTCTCGACGTCGCCGAAGAACTCGTCGTGGTGGCGCTGTCCCTGCGGCAGCTCGGGCTTGCCGGCGCCGACGTCGGGCTGCACCGTGAACGCGAGCTTGTCGCGATAGAGGTAGTAGCCTTCCATCACCTCGAATCGCGCCTCCAGCGTGCGTGGGTCGAGCACACGCGCGGAAAAGCGGAACACCTCCTCCGGTGGCAGCAGCTTCGGCTCGCCGCTCGGCAGGCCCGCGGCCGCTGCAGCAGCGGTCATGGCGATCGACGCCGCAAGCACCGCGATGCGGCAGCGCCAGTCAGCCGGCGCTCGTCTCATCTTCCAGCCAGCCGATGTACGGACCGTAACCGCGACTCACCGGAACCGCGATGATCTCCGGCAACTCGTAATCATGAAGCGCGCGGATCGCGGCCTCGACCTGGTCGTACAGGACGGCGCGTGTCTTGATCGTGAGCGGGATCTCCTGTCCCGTTTCGATCCGTCCGCGCCAGTGATAGAGTGAGTCCACCGGTGCGCCGATGTTCACGCATGCCGCGAGCCGACGCTCGAGCAAGGCCTGCGCGAGCGCACTCGCAGCCGCCCGGTCGGCGACGGTGGTGAGGACCAAGAGCGCGTCGGGCAAGGAGTTTCCATGCGGTTGCTGTTCCTCTTGATTGTACTGGCATTCCCGGTCCTGGACCTGCTCGCCACGGCGCGCTTCGCGCAGTGGACCGGCGTGCCCATGTGGTTCTGGCTGCTCACCTCCGCGGTGGCCGGACTCTGGTTGATGCGCAACGAGCGGCTGGAGTTCCGCGCGCGCACGGTGGCCGCGATGCACGGCGACTATCCGGTGCTGCGCGGACTGATCGACAGCAGCCGCAAGATGCTCGCCGGGATCCTGTTCATCATGCCGGGCGTCATGTCCGACGTCGTCGGCATCATCCTGCTGTGCCTGCCGATCAATCAGCGCGGCGGTTTCGGGCCGCAGCCGGCGACGGCGGGAAGATCGTATCGGCCCGGAGACACGCTCGACGGCGAATGGCGCCGCGAGTAGCGGCCGTCACTTCATGCGGTCGAGTATCGTGGGTTGCGGCTTGCGGGCGCGACGGTAAGCCCAGAGCATCATCCCGGCGCCGAGCACGATCATGGGGAGCGAGAGCCATTGCCCCATGGACAGGCCGAGCGCCAGCAGCCCGAGGAAATCGTCGGGCGCGCGCGTGAACTCGACCACGAAGCGCGCGATGCCGTAGCCGAGCAGGAACAGGCCCGACACCGCGCCCATCGGCCGCGGACGCAGCGCGTACGTCCACAGGATCACGAACAGCACGATGCCCTCGAGCCCGAACTCGTAGAGCTGGGACGGGTGGCGCGGTTGCGCGTCGACATTGGGAAACACCATCGCCCACGGCACGTCGGTGACGCGGCCGACGAGCTCGGCGTTGATGAAGTTGCCGAGCCGGCCGGCGGCGAGGCCGAGCGGGCACATCGGCGCGACGAAATCCATGACGTCCAGCCAGCGGCGGCCGCGCCGCCGCGCGAAGAACCACATCGCGACCAGCACGCCGATGAGGCCGCCGTGGAAGCTCATCCCGCCCTGCCACAGCTGCGGGATCTCCAGCGGATGCGCGAGGAAATGCTCCGGCTTGTAGAACAGCACGTAGCCCAGCCTTCCGCCGAGGATCACGCCGAACACGCCGTAGAACAGCATGTCGTCGACGTCCGAGGCGCGCCAGCCGGTCAGCATGTTGCGGCGCGCGCGCCAGCGTCCGAGCACGACGAAGAGCACGAAGCCGATGAGGTACATGATGCCGTACCAGCGGATCGCGAATGGTCCGAGCGTCACGCCGCCCACGGTGTAGGGGCCGAGCGAGACGGCGACGGGATCGAATTGCGGATGGACGAGCATCAGCGGACAGTCGCGCCGAACGCGGCGCACACGTGGTTGACGAATGCGGCGACCGAGCGCGCGAGCTCCGCGTCGCGCCACACAATCCCGAGCTCGACGGGCGGCCCCGGTTCCACGAGCGGCCGGTATACCACACCGGTCCGTCGCATGTGCATGAGCGACGACGGGACGAGCGCGACACCGAGCCCCGCCGCCACGAGGCTCACGATGGTCGGCATCTGGATCGCTTCCTGCTCGATGCGCGGCGCGAAGCCCGCGCGCGCGCAGAGCCCGACGATGAGATCGTAGAGCCCCGCGCCCGCCTGTCGCGGGAACAGGATGAAGGGCTCCGCCGCGAGGCGTGACACGGCCACGCGCGCGGGCCAGCGCCGCCTCGCGGGCAGCGCGGCGACGAGCGGCTCGCGCAACAGGCGGACGTAGCGCGTGCGCGCTTCGTGCATCGGCGGAATCACGAGGCCCACGTCGAGCTCGTCGTCGCGCAGCGCGGCGAGCTGCGCGTCCGACGTCGACTCGACGAGCTGGAGCCGGATACCGGGGCGGCGGCGGCGGAACTCGGGCAGCACGCGCGGCAGGACGTTGTTCGACGCGGTGCTGATGAAGCCGAGCCGCACCACGCCCACCTCGCCATGCGCGAGCTGGCTCGCGCCGCGCGCGAGCGCCTCCGCCTCGCGCAGCAGCCGCCGGGCCTCGGGCAGCAACGCTTCTCCGGCCGCCGTGAGGTGCACGCCCCGCGGTCCGCGCACGAAGAGGGCCACGCCGAGCTCGCGCTCGAGCGCATGGATCTGGCGCGACAGCGGCGGCTGCGAGATGTGCAGCCGCGCCGCGGCGCGTCCGACGTTCTGCGTCTCGGCGACCGCGGCGAAGTACCGGAGATGTCGCAGGTCCATCGGAGCGATACCCTATAGGTATCGGAGACGCCATGCAAACGTATTGGACGGTATGGCGGCCAGGCGCTAGAGTCGCGCCATGCGCAGCACTTCGCGTCCCGCCGCCTACGCCGCACTGGTGACGACATCCGCGCTGTGGGGCAGCAACGCGGTCGTCGCGCGCGGTCTGCTCGACTCGATGTCGGCCGCGCAGCTCACCTTCGGCCGCTGGCTCGTCGTGCTGCTCGGGCTCGCGCCGTTCGCCTGGTCCGAGCGCCAGGCCATCCTCCGCGCGCTGCGCAAGGATCCCCGCGCCTACGCGCTGCTCGCGCTCCTCGGCTTCGCGCCGCAGACGCTGGTCGTGTACACCGCGCTGTCGCACACCACCGCGGTGGTGATCGGCCTGCTCAACTCGACCATCCCGGTCCTGATCGTCGCGATCGCGGCGGTCTGGTATGCGCGCCGGCCCCGCGCGCTGGAAGGCGCCGGTCTCGCGGTCTCCAGCGTCGGCGTGCTGACCATCCTGTCGCATGGCGACTTCGTCAACCTGCTCGCGCTGCGCTTCAACGCGGCCGACCTGCTCGCCTTCCTGAGCATGCTGATCTGGGCGCTGTACACGCTGCAGCTGGCGCGGCGTCCGCGCGACCTGTCGCTGCCGGCGTTCATCTTCCTCTGCGCGCTGATGGGCGAGATCGCGGTCACGCCGGTCGCGCTGTTCGACGTGTTGCGCAACGGCCCCGCCCCGCTCGGCGCGCGCTCGATCATCGGCGTGACGTACATCGGCCTCATGCCATCGCTGGCGGCGGCGCTGCTCTATGCGTTCGGCGTCGCGCGCCTCGGCGCCGTGCGCGCCGGCATCTTCACGCACCTCGTGCCGGTGTTCTCCGCGGTGTTCGCGACGACGTACCTCGGCGAGCGATTGCACGCGTTCCACGCGGTCGGCTTCATGCTCGTCGCGGGGGGCGCCATCCTGTGTTGTCTCGCGCCGGCCGCGATGCTACCGTCGCGAGCGACCGCGCGCGCCGACGCCGCGACGTCCTGACCACCGCGCTTTCCTCGAAGGTCCCGCCATGTCCGCGAATCGCCGCTCCCGCCTGATCACGCAGGGCGTCGCCCGCTCCCCCAACCGCGCGATGCTGCGCGCGGTCGGCTTCGGCGACCCCGATTTCGAGAAGCCCATCGTCGGCGTGGCCAACGGCCACAGCACGATGAATCCGTGCAATGCGGGCATCCAGCCGCTCGTCGACCGCGCGATCGCGGCGCTGCACGACGCCGGCGCGATGCCGCAGGTGTTCGGCTTCCCCACCGTCACCGACGGCATCGGCATGGGAACCGAGGGGATGAAGTACTCGCTGGTGTCGCGCGAGGTGATCGCCGATTCCATCGAGGTCGCCGTGAACGGCCAGCTCATGGACGGCGTGCTCTGCGTCGGCGGGTGCGACAAGAACATGCCGGGCAGCATGATGGCCATGGCGCGCATCAACGTGCCGGGCATCTTCGTGTACGCGGGCACGATCAAGCCGGGGCACTGGAAGGGACAGACGCTCACCATCGTGTCGCCGTTCGAGGCGGTCGGAGCGTTCACGGCCGGAAAGATGGCGCGCGAGGACTACGACGGCATCGAGCGCAATGCGTGCCCGAGCGTCGGCGCGTGCGGCGGCATGTACACCGCGAACACCATGTCGTCGTCGTTCGAGGCGCTCGGCATGAGCGTGCTAGGCAGCTCGCAGCTCGCGTCGCCCGACCCGGAGAAGGCCGACTCGTCGGCTCGATCGGCGCGCGTGCTGGTCGAAGCGGTGAAGCGCGACATCAAGCCGCGCGACATCATCACGCGCGAATCGATCGAGAACGCGATCTCGCTCGTCATGGCGACCGGAGGGTCGACCAACGCGGTGCTCCACTACCTCGCGATCGCCGCGGCAGCGGAAGTGCCGTGGTCCATCGACGACTTCGAGCGCATCCGCAAGCGCGTGCCGGTGCTGTGCGATCTGAAGCCGTCGGGGCGCTACGTCGCGGTGGACTTCAACGCCGCCGGCGGCGTGCCGCAGGTGCTGCGCATGCTGCTCGACAAGGGCCTGCTGCACGGCGACTGCATGACGGTGAGCGGACGCAGGCTCGGCGAGGAGCTCGAGCGCGTGCCGCCCGAGCCTCGCGCCGACCAGGACGTCATCCGGCCGTTCTCCAATCCGATGTACGAGCACGGCCATCTCGCGATCCTGCGAGGCAACCTCGCGCCCGAGGGCTGCGTGGCCAAGATCACCGGCCTCAAGAGCCCCGTGATCACGGGCCCGGCGCGCGTCTTCGATTCCGAGAACGCCTGCATGGAGGCCATCATGGCGCGGCGGATCAAGGCCGGCGACGTGATCGTGATCCGCTACGAAGGACCGAAGGGCGGACCCGGCATGCAGGAGATGCTCGCGCCCACGTCGGCGTTGATCGGGCAGGGGCTCGGCGAATCGGTCGGCCTCATCACCGACGGGCGCTTCTCGGGCGGCACATGGGGCATGGTCGTGGGTCACGTGGCGCCCGAGGCGTACGTGGGCGGTCCGATCGCGCTCGTCGCCGAAGGCGACTCGATCACGATCGACGCGCACCGCCTGCTGCTGCAGCTCAACGTGCCCGACTCCGAGCTCGCCGCGCGGCGTGCGCAATGGAAGGCGCCCGCGCCGCGCTACACACGCGGGGTGCTCGCCAAGTACATGCGGCTCGTGTCCACGGCGAGCCTCGGCGCGATCACGGACGGCGGCACGGCTGCCTGAGGAGCGGGCATGCTCTACTGGCTCTGCCTCGCCGGTGCCATCCTCCTCGAGATCGCCGGCACGACATCGATGAAGCTGTCGCACGGCTTCAGCCGCGCGCTTCCTTCGGCGCTGCTGTTCGTGTTCTACGGCCTGTCGTTCGCGCTGATGACCGTGGCGGTGAAGCGCATCGACATGAGCGTGTCGTACGCGATCTGGTCCGGCGTCGGCACCGCGATCATCACGCTGATCGGCGTGCTGTGGTTCCGCGAGTCGCTGACCGCAGTGCAGGTCGGCAGCATCGTGCTCATCATCGTCGGCGTCGTGGGCCTGCGCGCCGGCGCGGTTCCCGCCTGATGGGGGCGCCGCTGTCGCCGAGCGCGCGGCGCGTGCAGGACGCGCTCGCGGCCGCGGGCGTGACGAGCGCCATCGTCGAATACGACGTGCCGGCGCGCACGTCGGCGCAGGCGGCCGACGTGCTCGGCTGCACGGTCGGCCAGATCGCGAAGTCGCTCGTGTTCCGTGCCGCCTCGGGAAAACCGGTGCTCGTCATCGCGAGCGGCTCCAATCGGGTGGACGAATCGAAGGTCGCCGCGCTCGTCGGCGAGGCGATCGGCAAGGCCGACGCAGCGTTCGTGCGCGAGGCCACGGGCTTTGCGATCGGCGGCATACCGCCTCTCGGTCACGCCGAGCGGCTCGCGCCGCTCATCGATCGGGATTTGTTGCGCTACGACGTGGTCTATGCCGCAGGGGGGACGCCTCACGCCATGTTCCCGCTGGCACCAGCGGATCTCGTGCGCGTGTCGGGTGGAACAGTGGCCGACGTGGCGCTGTTACCCTGAGGTCCCGGCACGACACGGACGCGCCAATGATTGCCCGCTTCGCACTTCTCGTCACGCTCGCGCTGTCGCTCGCCGGATGCGCCGGCGTCGGCACGGTCACGAGCGGACCGCCGGCCGACGCGCCCGCGCTGAAGGTCGGCGACCAGTGGGTCTATCGCGGCCACGAGGGCTATCGCGTCGGCATGGAGTGGCAGGAGACGCACGAGGTCACCGCGATCGACGCCAGCGGCATCACGGTTCACGTGACGTACGACGGCGAGCGCCTCCACGGCGACCGCTACGAGGTCCTGCAGGCGCCGGGGCTCGTCCGGCAGGGCGCGCTGATGGACATCGAGACCCGCCGCTTCGCGCAGCCGCTCCAGCGCTACGTGTTCCCGCTCGAGCCCGGCGAGACCTGGAACCAGTGGGTCGACAATCTCAACGAGACGACGCGCAAGTCCGGCAGCATCAACCGCTACGTGCGCGTGGAAGGCTGGCAGAAGATCGCGACGCCGGCGGGAACGTTCGACGCCCTGCGCATGCGCGTGCTGATGCGCCTCGACGACGAGGAGTTCTGGCGCTATCCCACGACGTGCAACTATCTCGTCTGGTATGCCCCCGCGGTCGGCGCGACGGTGCGCGAGGAGAAGGAAGCGGAGTATCTCGAGCGCAGCGATCCCATGGACGGCATGGGTGCGGTGCGCGCGCAGCACACGCTGCTCGAGCTCGTGTCGTTCCGCCACGCGGGCTAGCGATCACGCGCGTCGCGTAACATCGGCGTCGTGATCGACGCCCTCTACACCGTCGCGGCCATACTGGTCGTCGTCGCATCGGTCGGCTGGATCGCCGAGCGCACGGGGCTGCCGCCACCCATCCTGCTCGTGATCGCGGGCATCGCGCTCGCGGTGGTGCCGCGCACGCCGTCGGTGGAGCTCGAGCCCGACGTCGTGATGCTCATGCTGCTGCCGCCGCTCATCTACTACGCGGCGTTCACGATGAGCTGGCAGGCGTTTCGGTCGAACCTGCGGCCGATCCTGCTGCTCGCGATCGGCTGCGTGATCGTGACGACGCTCGCCGTCGCCGCCGCCGGCCACTGGATGATCGGCCTGCCGCTCGGCGTCGCGTTCATCCTCGGCGCGGTCGTATCGCCGCCCGACGTCGTCGCACCGCTCGCCGTCGCCGAGCGTCTCGGCATACCGCGGCGCATCACCGCGGTGCTCGAAGGCGAGGGCCTCGTCAACGACGCGACCGCGCTCATCCTCTTCAACGTGGCGCTCGTGGCGGTGATGACGGGCCGCTTCTCGCTCGTCGAGGCGGGCCGCGATTTCGTGCTCGTGCTGGTCGGCGAGGCGGTCTGGGGCCTGATCGTCGGATCCGCGCTGCTGTGGCTGCGCCATTTCGCGCGCGAGCCGCGCATCGAAGTGATGCTGTCGCTGCTCACGCCGTACTTCGCATTCTGGCCGCCGCACGAGCTCGGAGGCTCCGGCGTGCTGGCGACCGTCGTGTCCGGCCTCTACGTCGGCAACGCGGGCGTCACATTGATCCGCTCGAACACGCGGCTGCAGGCGCTGTTCTTCTGGGATTTCCTCAACACCACGATCACCGGCGCGATCTTCCTGCTCACCGGGCTGCAGGCGCGCACGATCGCGTTCGGCCTCGACGCCGCGACGCTCTGGCGCCTCATGCTGGACGGCGTGCTCGTGAGCGTCGTGGTGATCGTCGTGCGCTTCCTCTGGGTGTTCCCGGCGACGTATATCCCGCGGTGGCTCTTTCGCAGCGTTCGCCTGCACGATCCGACGCCGTCGTGGCGCTTTCCCTTCATCATCGCGTTCACGGGCGTGCGCGGCGTGGTGAGCCTCGCCGCGGCCCTGAGCGTACCGGTCGCACTCGCGCCGGGCGTTGCGTTTCCGGCGCGCGACCGGCTGCTCGTGCTCGTCTTCGTGGTCATCGTCGTCACGCTGGTGGCGCAGGGCCTGACGCTACCCTTCGTCGTGCGCCGGCTCGGCCTCGTGCAGCTCGGCGCCGCGGAGCGCCGCCACCGGCGGCGGCAGGAGGCGGCCGCACGGCTGGAGACGGCACGCGCGGCGCTGGCGCGACTCGACGACGCCGCGCGCGAGCACGGCCTTGCGCCGGAAGCGCTGAGGAGCTGGCGCAAGAAGCAGCAGCAGCGCATCGACCTGCTCGAGCACACGCGCAATCCCGACGGAGACGGCTCCGTGCAGGCCACCTCGATGCATCGCGTGGAGCTCGAGCTGCTGGCTGCCGAGCGCGCGCGGCTCAACGCGCTGCTGCACGAGGGTCGCATCAGCGACGAGATCCGCCGGCGCATCGAGCGCGACCTCGATCTCGCCGAAGAGCGCGTGCGCCGCAACGTGCGCGGCATCGCGACCGACGACGACGCGGACGCGGACGACCCGCCGCGTCGCTAGCGCTAGAGGTCGCGCGCGTCGTATGCCCAGTGCAGCAGCGCCTGCCGCTGGACGGGACGACACGCGAGGTCGCGGCGCACGCATGCGCGCGTCAGCTGCGCGACGTGCCGGCGCATCGCCCGCCAGCGGCGCACCTGCCGTGCGTCGTCGGGACCCCGGCGTCCGAGGTAATAGCGGCAATACCATTGGAACCAGCCGCGCGGATCGTCGCCGTGGATCCACCCCTTGCGCCGCCATTCCGAGAGCGGTTGCGACGCATTCACGCCGAAGAAGTTGAGCGCCGCGTCGTGGCGCTCGGGGCACAGCTTCGCGCGCTCGAACCAGGACGTCGGGAATTCACGCGCGCAGTCGGTCATGTACTTGCCCCCGAAGACGCCGACCATCAGCATCTCGCGCGGCGTGAGCTGCGGCATGAAGTCCGGCGCGAAATTGTGGCCGGCCGGTTCCGTGAGCGCGTATCGATAGCCGCCCTGCATGCGGTCGTCGACGGTGATCCAGCGCTTCTTCACGGCCGGCACGCGAGGGGCTACAGGCCCAGCCGCTGCCAGATGGTCGTCGTGAGCCCCGCCTGATTGAGCGTGTAGAAGTGCAGCCCGGGCGCGCCGCGCTCGAGCAATCCGGCGCACAGGCTCGTGACCACGTCGAGGCCGAACGCGCGGATCGAGGCGACATCGTCGCCGTAGCCTTCGAGGCGGCGGCGGATCCACCGCGGTATCTCCGCGCCGCACGCGTCGGAGAATCGCGCGAGCTTGGAAAAGCTCGCGATCGGCATGATGCCCGGCACGATGGGCACGTCGACGCCGCGATCGGCGCACGCGTCGACGAAGCTCCAGTACGCGTCGGGATTGAAGAAATACTGCGTGATGGCGGAGTTCGCGCCGGCGGCGATCTTGCGCAGGAAATTGTCGAGGTCGTGCTGAGGCGAGCGCGCCTGCGGATGGCACTCCGGGTACGCGGCGACGTCGATATGGAACCAGTCGCCGGTCTCCTCGCGAATGAACCCGACGAGCTCGTTGGCGTAGCGGAACTCGCCGGCATCGGCGGTGCCCGACGGCAGGTCACCGCGCAGCGCGACGAGCTGCCGGATGCCTTCGGCGCGATACTGCTGGAGGACCGCGCGTATGCCCTCGCGCGTCGAGCCGATGCACGAGATGTGCGGCGCGCCCTTCAGGCCCTCGCCGATGATCTCGAGTACCGTCGACAGCGTGCCTTCGCGTGTCGAGCCGCCGGCGCCGAACGTCACCGAGCAGAAGGCGGGCTTCAGCTGGCCGAGCTGGCGTCGCGCGGCGCGCAGCTTCTCCACACCCTCCGGTGTGCGCGGCGGGAAGAACTCGAGGCTGTATCCGCCCGGCTGCATCACCGCGCGCGTGCGAGCAGCAGCGCCGACAGCAGCCAGGAGATGACGCTGTAGACGATCGCGCCGAGCAGCGCGGTGCCGAACGTGTCCACCCGGAAGCCGAGGTTCATCTGCCCGACGAACCAGAACAGGAAGCCGTTCAGGACGAAGATGAACAGCCCAAGCGTGAGGATCGTCACGGGCAGCGTGAGCAGCAGCAGGATCGGACGCACGATGGTGTTGATCAGGCCGAGCACGAGCGCCGCGATCATCGCGCTGGTGAAGTCGGGGACGTGTATGCCCCTGAAGAGATACGGCAGCGCGAAGAGCGCCACCGCGTTGATCACCCACGTCAGAAGAAGACGCATCGTCGAGCCTCCTCAGTGCGCGGCGCCGTCGACATAGGGCTTGAGCGCAGCGTAGATCGTGGCGCTGACGGGAGCGGCGATTCCCGCCTCCTTCGCCATGCGCGCGACGGCGCCCGACAGCCACGGCGCCTCCAGCCGGTTTCCCGCAGCGAGATCGTTGAGCATGGACGAGCGCATCTCCGCGGGCAGCGAATCGAGCATCTTCATCTGCTGCTGCACGAAATCATCGGCGAGGCCGGGTGCGCGCGCACGCGACACGTCGAACGCCTCCTGCATCGCAGCCTGGAATGCCGCGCGGAGATCCGGATCGCTCCGCACGACGCCGACGGGCTGCCGCGCGAGGCTCGTGCACCCCGAGAGGGCGGACAGGAACACGAACTTCTCCCACAGAGCGCGACGGATGTCCGGCGCGAGGTCGCATTGGATTCCCGCCGCGCGACACGCGTCGACGAACGCCTCGGCGCGCGGTGTCTGCGCGTTGTCGAATGCGCCGACGCGCAGCCGCGCCATGGTACCGGTATGCGCGATGACGCCGGGCGCACGTATGGCCGCGGCAATGTAGGCCACGCCACCGAGCACGCGGTCGCGGCCGAGCGCGTGGCGCAGCATCTCCGGCGCGTCGACGCCGTTCTGGAACGGGATCACCACACCGCCTTCGGCGAGCAACGGTGCGAGCGCCGGCGCCGTCGGTTGCACGTCCCAGAGCTTGACGCAGGACATCGCGACGTCGACAGGGCCGATGGTTGCGACGTCGTCGGTCGCGCGCACCGCCTCGACGCGGAGCGTCGTGCCCGTCGTCTCGACGGACAATCCGCTCGCGCGCAGCGCGGCGAGATGCCGCCCTCGCGCCACGAACGTCACCTCGTTGCCGGCGAGTGCCAGCCTGGCGCCGAAGTAGCCGCCGACCCCGCCCGCGCCGACCACCGCGATGCGCACCGTCAGTACCGGTACGTATCGGGCTTGTACGGGCCGTCCTTCGCGACGCCGATGTACCGCGCCTGCTTGTCCGAAAGCTCGGTGAGCATCGCGCCGAGCTTGCTGAGCTGCAGCCGCGCCACCTTCTCGTCGAGATGCTTCGGCAGCACGTAGACGCCCACCGGGTACCGCCCGCCGTTTTCCTTGGCGTCGCTCCACAGCTCGATCTGCGCCATCACCTGGTTGGCGAACGACGAGCTCATGACGTACGACGGATGACCCGTCGCGCACCCGAGGTTCACGAGCCGGCCCTCGGCGAGCAGGATGATGCGCTTGCCGTCGGGGAAGATGATGTGGTCCACCTGCGGCTTGATGTTGTCCCAGCGGTAGCTGCGCAGCGCGGCGACGTCGATCTCGTTGTCGAAGTGACCGATATTGCACACGATGGCGTTGTTCTTCATGCGCTTCATGTGCTCGTGCGTGATCACGTCGATGTTTCCGGTGGCCGTGACGAAGATGTCGGCCTTGTCGGCGGCGTAGTCCATGGTCACCACGCGGTAGCCTTCCATCGACGCCTGCAGCGCGCAGATCGGATCGACCTCGCTGATCCAGACCTGCGCCGACAGCGCGCGCAGCGCCTGCGCCGAGCCCTTGCCCACGTCGCCGTAGCCGTTCACGAGCGCGATCTTGCCCGCGATCATCACGTCGGTGGCGCGCTTGATGCCGTCGACCAGCGACTCGCGGCAACCGTAGAGGTTGTCGAACTTCGACTTGGTCACCGAGTCGTTGACGTTGATCGCCGGGAAGCCGAGGCGGCCTTCCTTGTGCATCTGGTAGAGCCGCTTCACGCCGGTCGTCGTCTCCTCGGTCACGCCCCTGATCTGCGACTTCACGCGCGAGTAGAAGGTGCCGTCGTTGGCGAGGCGCTTGGCGATCGCGGCGAACAGCGCGAATTCCTCCTCGTTACCGGGGTGCGCGATCAGCGAGCGATCCTTCTCCGCCTGCGTGCCGAGGTGCACGAGCAGCGTCGCATCGCCGCCGTCGTCGAGGATCATGTTGGGGCCGCCGTACCCGCCCCACTCGAAGATTCGGTGCGTGAACTCCCAGTATTCCTCGAGCGACTCGCCCTTGTACGCGAAGACCGGCGTGCCGCGCTTGGCGATGGCCGCGGCCGCGTGGTCCTGCGTCGAATAGATGTTGCACGAGGCCCAGCGCACTTCGGCGCCGAGTGCCTGCAGCGTCTCGATCAGCACCGCGGTCTGGATGGTCATGTGCAGCGAGCCGGCGATGCGCGCGCCGCGCAACGGCGCGAGCGGCGCGAACTCCTCGCGGATGGCCATGAGACCCGGCATCTCGGTCTCGGCAATCGCGATCTCCTTGCGTCCCCATTCGGCGAGCGCGAGATCGGCGACGTGGAAGTCGGCGAGCGTGCGGATTTCGTTCGGTGCGTTCATCGGTTCTCCGTCAAGGACTCGACGGGAACGAGCAGGGCTCGTTGCACCGCGCGAGTCGCGGTCAACGAGCGCCGTTGCAAGTGAGCAGGAAGCCGCCCCGAGCCTGGCCCGCGGGGCGAGACCCGCGCGGGTTGCAACGCTCCTCGGGGCGTTGGAGCGCGCATTGTACCGGAAACTCGGGTACCCTCGGCGCCACTGCACCTCGGCGTGGAGCTCGCGCATGGCAAGGCGGGAGCATGGAACCGCACCTCCGTCGCGCACGGAATGGACCATCCTTCTGGGCTTGCTCGTTCTCGTCGTGTTCTCCGCGGTTCTGCCGGGCCTGGAGCAGCCGTCGACCTACCATTCGTTCGCCGATCACCGCGACATCGCGGGCATTCCGAACGGCGCGAACGTCCTGTCGAACCTCGCGTTCGTCGTCGCTGCGCTCGCGATCGCGCTCGGCCTGCTGCGCAACGGGGCCATTCAGCCCGTAACCCGGGTCGCGCTGGCGGTTGCGGCGCTCGGGCTCGTGCTGACCGCGGCGGGCTCGGCGTACTACCACACCGGGCCCGACGATCGCACGCTCTTCTGGGATCGCCTGCCGATCACGCTCGCGTTCGCGGGCATCGTCGGCGCGGCCGTGGCGCAGCGCGTGTCGCCCCGAACGGGCACCGCCTCGGCGATCGCTCTCGCATTGCTCGGTCCCGCCACGGTGCTGTACTGGCGCGCCACCGACAATCTCATGCCGTACGTCCTGCTGCAGGGGGGCGCCACGATCGCGCTGGTGCTGATCGTGCTGGTCACCGCGCGCCGTGCGGACCCCTTCCCCTGGTGGTGGCTGATCGGCTGGTACATCGCCGCCAAGCTCGCCGAGATGATCGACCTGCCCATCTTCACCTGGACCGGGGGCGCAATCTCCGGCCACACGCTGAAGCACGTATTCGCCGGCGTCGGCGCCGCGGGCCTCGCGCTTCCGCTGTGGCGCACGTCCGCCGCGTCGCCGGCGTCAGGTTAGAACCGCCACCTCTCTCTGCCGGTGCAGGCGGCGATCGAGCGCGAGCAGCGCAACGCTCACCGCCGCGGCGAACACGACGATCAGCATCGTCACCGCCATCACCTGCGGCAGGTTGTGCAGGCCGATGCCGGTCATGAGCAGGTAGCCGAGCCCGCGCTGCGACGCGAACATCTCCGCGAGCAGGCAGCCGATCAGCGTGAGCGAGAAGCCGACGCGCAGCCCCGTGAAGATCTCGGGAATCGCGGACGGAAACAGTATCCAGCGCACCGTCTGCATCCCCGAAAGCTTCATCACGCGACCCGTCTTGATCAGGATCGGCCGCGTGTTGCGCACCGCGCTTGCCGTGAAGAGCACGATCGGGATCACGCCGTGCAGCACGCCGAACCCGACCTTCGCCGACAGTCCCAGGCCGAACGCGAGCAGCAGGATGGGATACAGGGTGAGCTTCGGGATCGCATAGATCGTCACGAACATCGGCTCGAACACGTCGCCCGACAGGCGGTTGTAGCCGAGCCAGAAGCCGATCGCGAGCCCCATGACGACGGATACGGCGAACGCGATGGCGAAGGCGCGCATCGTGTCGTAGACGTGCAGCGGGAAATCGTCGCGGCGCACGAGCGTCAGCGTGTAGCGCGCCGTCTCCATGGGAGAGGCGAGCGCGTCCGAGCCGATGAGCCAGTACACGACCTGCCACGCCGCCAGCAGCGCGACGACGAGGATCACGCCGTTGCGCGCGCGCTGCGCCGACCCTGCGCCGCTCATCGGATGCCTCGACGTGCGAGCAGCGTGCGCTCCCAGCGCGTGAGCATGCTGTTGATCGCGATCGACGCGAGCAGGATCAGCACGATCAGCGGGTACATGGTCGCGTTGTCGAAGTTGTTGTACGCGAAGCTGATCTCGTAGCCGATGCCGCCGCGCGAGAGGATGAACTCGGAGCCGATGATGCCGATGAAGGCATAGGCGACGGCGAGCTTGACGCCGGTGACGATGTGCGGCCCGGCGGCGGGCAGGGTCAGGCGCCACGCCGCCGCGGCGGGCGCGAGGCGCATCACGCGCGCGGTCTTCAGCAGCACGGGCGGCACGCGGTCGAGCCCGTTGAGCGTGTTCACGATCACGGCGACCACCGCCAGCATGAACGCGATCAGGATCTGCGGCAGGTCGCCCAGCCCGAACACCACGATGAAGAACGGATAGAAGGCGAACACGGGCACCGCGTAATACGTCGCGAACAGCGGATCCAGCGTGTCGCGCACGGCGCGACGGCGGTGCAGCAGAGCGGCGACGATCAATCCCGCGCCGACCGCGAGGCCGAGTGCCAGGAGCGTGTTGGCCAGCGTCTTCACGATCGCCGCGTTCATGCGGCCCGAGACGAGCAGGCGCCACAGGTCGCGGACGATGAGGTGCGGCGGCTGCATCGTGATCTTGTCGATGACGCCGGCGAGGCACAACGCCTCGAGCACGGCGATGCCGCCGACGATCACGGCAAAACGAAGGATCGCCGTGCGGCTCACGACGCCGGCCGCCCCAGCGTCTTCATCGATTCCCCGCGCAGGTGCTTCCACAGCCGCGCGGTGATGGCGCCGAACTCGGGGCGCTCGACGATGCGGCTGTCGCGGTCGCGCGGCCAGCCCGTCTCGACGATGTCCTTCAGGTGCCCGGGGCGCGCCGACATCACGCCGATGCGATCGGCGAGCATCGCCGCCTCGTCGAGCGCGTGGGTGATGAGAAAGACCGTCGCGCCGGTCTCGCGCCATACGCGCAGGACCTCGTCGCCCATCAGGAGGCGTGTCTGCTGGTCGAGCGCGCCGAACGGCTCGTCGAGCAGTATCAGGCGCGGCTGCATGACGAGCGTGCGCGCGATGCATACGCGCTGGCGCATGCCGCCGGAGAGCTGCGCGGGATAGCTGGTGGCGAAATCGGTGAGCCCGACGATGCGCAGCGCGTCGCGCACCCGCTCGTCGCGCCCGGCGCGCGCGAGATCCGCGCGGCGCAGACCGAACGCGACGTTCTGCTGCACGGTGAGCCACGGCAGCGTCGCGTCCTCCTGGAACACCACGCCGACGCCCTCGGGCACCTCGCGGCCGATGGGACGGCCTTCGAAGTGGACGCTGCCTTCGCTTGCCGCGCTGAGGCCCGCGATGATCTCGAGCAGCGTCGACTTGCCGCACCCGGACGGTCCGACGACGGCGAAGAACTCGCCGCGCCGCAGGTCGAGATCGATGGGGCCGAGGGCGTGGAGCGGAGCGCGTTCGCGCGACGCCGCGAACGTCTTGTTGACGCCGCGCAGCGCGACCTGGGGCGCGCCGAGCTCTTCGCCGCTCACCCTACTTGATCTTCTTCAGGTCGTCGGGCAGGAAACGCGTGTCGATGAGCTTGTCGTAGTCGACGTCACCGTTGATCGCGCCGACCTTTTTCTGCGCCTCGATCATGCGCTTCAGGCCCGAGAGATGGATGTCGCCCTCGCCCCAGTAGGGCACGCCTTGCGTGGTGCTCTTCGTCAGGTTGAGGATCGCGCTCTTCGCCACGTCCTTGTCGATGTTGTACTGCTTGGCGACGATATCCGCGGCCTCGTCGGGATGATCGCGCATGAACGCGACCGCCTTGCGGCGCGCGCGAATGACCGCCCGGATGAAGTCGCCTTTCTTCTCGGCCATCTCGACCGTCGTCACGCCGACGACGTTGTCGAGCGGCGGCAGCACGTCGGCGGCGCGCACCACGGCGCGGAACTTGTCCTTGTACTTCGACCACAGCGGCTCCGTGATCGGGACCATGTCGACCTGCCCCGCTTCCAGCGCCGCCACGCCTTCGCCGAATCCGCCGGTCTTCACGAGCTCCACGTCGCCCTGCTTGTAACCCGCCTGCTCGAGCAGCAGGTTGTCGAGCGCCTGGCTGGTCGATCGCGGATTGGTGTAGCCGATCTTCTTGCCCTTGAGATCCTTGAGCGTCTTGATCGGGGAGTCAGGCTTCACCGCCCACACGAACTCCGCAACCGTGAGCACGTTGTCGCTGACGATCTTGAGATCCGCGCCCGCGAGCACGGCCGACACGACCGCGACCGGATTCACCTCGCCGTACGGCGATCCACCGCCGGCAAGCATGTTGCGCAGCGTCGTTCCGCCGCCCGCCGACGAGATGAGACCGGTGATGTTGAGTCCTTCCTCCTTGAAGTAGCCCTTGGCCATCGCGACGCCGAATGGCATGCCGTTGGCGGACACCGCGTAGTTGCTGACGACGAGCTCCTCGGCGTGCGCGCCGCAGACCAGCAGCGCGAGCGCGAGCCCTGCACACAAATGACGCATGGTTCTCCTCCTCTTCATCGAAGCGAAATCAGCGTGGCGCGCGGCCGACGCCGTGAATGGATCGTGCGCGGTCGCTCACGGATCGTAGAGCCATGGCGCGCGCGCCCGATGGCCGGCTCGGAAGCGCTCGATCTGCGGCGCCATGTTCAACGTCTCCTCGATCTCGTCCATGCCCGACAGGAGCCGAGACTGCTGCCGCGCGTCGAGCTCGAACGCAATGGGCGGATTGCCGGGCATCTCGATGGCGCGAGCCTGCACGTCGACCGTCAGGGTGAGCGGATCAGCGCGCGTTGCCGCCTGCACGACGCGCCCGTGCGCGTCGCGAGGCAAGGCGAGCGGCAGCACGGCGTTCTTGAGCGCATTCTGGCGAAAGATGTCGCTGAAGCCCAGCGCGATCACGCACCGGATGCCGTAGCGCTGCAGTGCCCACACGGCGTTCTCGCGCGAGCTGCCGCAGCCGAAGTTCGAGCCCGTCACCAGAATGCACGCATGACGATACCGCGGGTCGTTCAGCACGAAGCGCGGATCGTCGGTTCCGTCGTCGCGATAGCGCCAGCGCGCGAACAGGCCCTTTGCCGGATCCGTGGACAGCGAGCGCATGTACGCGGCGGGAATGATCGCGTCGGTGTCGACGTTGTCGCGCATCAGCGGCGCGACGACGCCGGTGAGGCGCCTCAACGGCTCCATGGCTTCGACGGGTCCGCGATGCGGCCCGCGATCGCGGACGCCGCGGCGGTGAGCGGGCTCGCGAGATGCGTGCGCGCGCCCGGTCCCTGGCGTCCCTCGAAATTGCGATTCGACGTCGACACGCATCGCTTGCCGGGCGGCACCACGTCGTCGTTGATGCCGAGGCACATCGAGCAGCCCGCTTCGCGCCACTCGAAGCCGGCTTCGGTGAAGTCGCGGTGCAGGCCCTCGTGCTCGGCGGCCGCGCGCACGGCGCTCGACCCGGGCACGACGAGCGCCCGCACGTGCGGCGCAACGCGGCGGCCGCGGACGAACGCCGCCGCCGCGCGCAGATCGGAAAGACGGCTGTTGGTGCACGACCCGATGAAGACGTAGTCGACGGGCGTGCCGACCAGGCGCTGTCCCGGCTCGAGGCCCATGTACCGCAGCGCGTCGACATGCCCGGGACGTCCGCTCGCCGGAACGACGCCGTCGACGGGCACGACGTCGCCCGGCGTCGTGCCCCACGTGATCTGCGGTTGCAATGCGCTCGCGTCGAGATCGAGCGTGCGCTCGAACGGCGCGCCGTCGTCGCTGCGCAGCGTGCGCCATTGCGCGAGCGCCGCGTCCCAGTCCGCACCGCGCGGCGCATGCGGCCGGCCGGCCAGGTAGGCGAACGTCGTGTCGTCGGGGGCGATCAGGCCGAACCGCGCGCCGAGCTCGATCGACATGTTGCACACCGTCATGCGAGCTTCCATGTCGAGCGCGCGGATGGCGTCGCCCGTGTACTCGACGGCACGTCCGACGCCGGCGTCGATACCGAAGCGGCCCAGGATGGCCAGGATGAGGTCCTTCGCCGCCACGTTCGGCGCGAGCCGTCCATGGGCGCGGATCGCGATGGGCTTCGGCTTGACCTGCGCGAGTGTCTGCGTCGCGAGCACGTGCGCGACCTCGGACGTCCCGACTCCCCAGGCCAGCGCGCCGAATGCGCCGAGCGTCGCGGTGTGGCTGTCGCCGCACACGACGGTGCTCCCGGGCAGGGCGAGCCCGAGCTCGCCCGCGATGACGTGCACGATGCCCTGTCGCGGATCGCCGAGCGCGAAGAGCCGGATGCCGCTCTCGTCGCAGTTGCGCCGCAGGAAGCGCACGAACTCCGTGCCCTCGGCGAACGAGGTCTCGTCGCGTCCCGGGCGTGTGGACACGATGTGGTCCTGCGTGGCGAAGGTCTGCGCCGGCGAGGCGACGCCGCGTCCGGCACGGCGAAGCTCGCGGAAGGCCTCGGGGCTGCTCACTTCATGCACCAGGTGACGATCGACCTGCAGAAGATCGGTGCGCTCGTCGAGGTGCGCGATGGTGTGGTCGTCCCAGATGCGGTCGAAGAGCGTCAGCGGCATGGTGTCTCGCGGCAGCCATTCCAATGCTACTGCCACGACCTTGTTCCACATCGATTTTCTGTTCATACTTGCCATGATCAAAAGTCATGGCTGATGGCCCGGCGACTGCCTCCCCTCAATGCGTTGCGTGCCTTCGAGGCCGCGTCGCGTCACGCGAGCTTCACGCGCGCCGCCGAGGAGCTGCACGTATCGCAAGGCGCGATCAGCCGGCACGTCGCCACGCTCGAGTCCTGGCTCAAGGTGCGGTTGTTCGTGCGCCATGCACGCGGCATCGAGCTCACGCCGAAAGGCGCGGTGTTCTTCCGTTCGGTGCGCGGCGCGCTCGACCAGGTCGAGTACGGCGCGCGGCAGCTGCAGCAGAAGCCGGACGCGCAAACGCTGCGCGTGAAGGTGCCGCCGACGTTCGCCATCCGGTGGCTCGTGCCGCGTCTCGCGCGCTTCCACGCGTTCAGGCCGCAGATCGACGTGCAGATCACGACGTCGCACCAGCCGGTCAACTTCGATCGCGAGGACGTGGACGTGTGCATCCACTCGGACCCGCGTCCGCTGCCCGACGCGAGCTGCCGCCGCTTGTTCGGCGAGCGCCTGCTGCCGGTATGCAGCCCGGCGTTGCGTGAGCGCGGACCCGCGCTCGCATCGCCGCACGATCTGTCACGGCACGTGCTGGTGTGCTCGCTGCACCGGCCGCGCGACTGGCCGGCATGGCTCGGCGTCGCCGGCGTCAAGGACATCGACGGCAACAACGGCATCAAGGTGGAGAACTCCGCGCTCGCGTATCAGGCTGCCATCGACGGCCTCGGCGTCGTCATCGCGCAGCGCAGCTTCGTTGCCGACGACCTGCGCTCCGGTCGTTTGGTGGCGCCGTTCGCGCTCGAGGTGGCCGGCGACGGCGCGTACTGGCTCGGCTGCCCGGCGGATCGGCCGCGACACGAGTCGGTCGCGGCGTTCGAGACGTGGATCCTGCGCGAGGCCGCCATCACCGACCAGGAGCTCGGGAGCGCGGGCTCAGCGTGAGCGCGCCGAGGCGTCCGTGGCCGCGGCCTGCGCGAGCAATGCGTTCGCGAGGCTCGACTCGCGCTTGTAGAAGCCTTCGGTGTGGAACGTCTCCTCGAGGGCGAAGAGCTCGTAGTCGAGGTGATGACAGACCTCGTGGCAGATCGTGCGCAGGAAGCTCTTGAACGCGACGACCTGGCGCCGCTGCGCGGTGCGCATCCATACCGTGATGAGCGGGCGCCCGCGGCCCTCCGGCGGCTCGTAGAGCCCGTGGAGCTCGCCGTAGTCGTCGGAAGGGCGCGCCGCCATCACCCTGAGGCGCACGGGCGGAACGTGAAAGCCGCGCGTCAGCGCATCGACCATGCGCTGGCCCACCACCTGCACGGCGGTGCGATCTTCCGCGGCGAGCGCCGCACGTAGCGCGATCACGTCCGCGCCGAGGTCGAGGTCGCGCGGCATGCCGATCGATTCGATGGCGTCGCTCGCGCGGTAGACGCGCTTTTCCGCCTGCGACAGGCGGTCGTAGTACGCGAAGGGCATCCAGTGGAGGATGCCATGAAAGCCCATGCGCGCGGGCGATCGCTGGAGCGATCACCCGCGTCGTGCGTCAGGCCGCGCGTCGGCGTGTGAGCGCGAGTCCCGCGAGCGCGATGCCGATCAGCGCGACCGAGGCGGGCTCGGGCACGAAGCCCGTCAACGAGAACGCGGCGTTGAACGTGCCGGCGCCCACGATATCGGTGCCGACGCGCAACCAGTCGGGATCGAGGAATTGATCGCGCGTCCAGCTCTGCAGGTCGGGGAGGAACGGCGTGCCGGGCGGCGCGATGGGCTTCGCCGCCGACAACCACAGGAACTCTCCCGCCGAAGTCGTCGACTGGACCTGCGGCACGAAGAAATAGTGGCCGGGCGCGAGTGTGAACGGCGTCGTGAAGTCGACGTTGAACGTCACCTGCTCGCCGCTGGCCGGACCGTTCCCGCCCGTGGTCTGTCCCGGGATCGGATGGATGCCGCCCGGCGTCACCGAATTGCTCGCGACAAAGCTTCCAAGGTCGGCGGTGGTGAACGCGAGGTTCCCGCTCCCGGTGTCACGATCGAGGAGCGCAACGTCGGACGGCGAATTGACGCGCGTCGGGACCTGCGACGTCGAGAACGTCGGCGGTCCGGACGTGCGCCCGACATCCGAGTCGAGCGGGAACACGCGGTAGATCTCGACACGAACTTCGCCGATGTCGGCGACCGACATGTTTCCGGTGAGCAGGCCCTGGAACGTCGCGCTTTCGATCCGCGTCGGGTTCGTGAGGAGGAAATCGTCGCCGGACTCGATCTCGAACGCGCCGCCCGCATCGGGGCGGGACGCGGTCGCCATGAGGCCGTCGGCGTTGCCGGTGGAGAAGAAGAACTGCGTCGCAGCCGCGGGCAGCGATGCCGCGAGACCGACTGCGGCGAGTGCGATCAATGCGCGTTTCATCGGACGCCTCCCTGTAAGTCCGGTGCGGGAGGGTGATACGAGCATCGTGCGTACCAGCCGGCGTACGCCGTGCAGGATCAATGGCTTACGCGGGCGCTGAAAGGTTGCGATGACGCATCTGTCAACCACAGCGACGGTGCCCCTGGAAGGCTGCCCGCGCTAGCGGAGTTCGCGGTGCCGCCGCAGCACGATCGCGGTGACGCTCAGCAGGGCTGCGCACACCGCGAACGGCAGGTACACGAGCCCGGCCACGCCGGTCGCGTCCCACAATGCGCCGGCAAGCACGGCGATCATCACCGCGCATCCATAGCTCAGCGTGAACACGCCGCCGGACGTTCGCGCGACGTCCTCGGGCCTGCACAGCAGGGCGGGAAGCGTAAGGCCGAGGATCAGCGCGGCGGCATCCGAGAAGCCCAGCAATCCCGTCCACAGCCACGTCGTCGGGCCGACCATGAACACCACGCCGGCGAACGACGCGAGCGACAGCAGCCCGGAAAGCACGTACGGCCACGTTCGGCGCTCGAGCTTGCGTGCGACTGCCAGCAGCAGCAGCGAGGCCGGGATCTGTCCGAAATTGAGTGCCGTGAGCGCGCTGCTGATGAGATCCGCGCGGCCCTGGCTCGTGAGGTAGACGGGAATGAACGCATTGGTGCCGAAATAGATGGCGTTGATGCAGCCGAACAGCACGCCGAGGCGCCACACCAGCCCGCGATGCCAGTCGGGCGTCCACTTGCGTGACTGACCGCGCAACGCGCGGAAGGGATCCTCGAACCGCGGCGCGTACCGCCATACCGCCAGCGTGATCAGCGCGGTCGGAATCGCCCACGCCGCAAGCGTTGCGCGCCAGCCGCCGCCGAGCAGCGGAAGAACAACGGGCAGCGTGAGCACGACCGGAATCACCTCGCCGACGAGCAGCCCGTTGGTATAGATCGCCGTGCCGAGCCCGATGTCCTTCAATGAGAGCCAGTGCCGAACGGTCGTCGGCATGACGGGCTGCATCATCGCCACGCCCGCGCACATGATCACGCTGGCGCCGAGCAGCACTGCGAAGTTCACCGACAGCCCGCGAAGCGCGGTGCCCGCCGTCACGATCACGAGGCCGCCGATCAGCGCGCCGCGCACGCCGATGCGCCCGACGAGCAGCGCGCCGCCCACTGCAGCGCAGGCGAACAACGCGGGCGCGACGCTGCCGAGCACGCCGACGGCAGTGGCCGACAATCCGAAATCGCCGCGGATCATCGGCAGCACGGGCGGCACGGCGAGGATCGTGAGGCGCAGCGTGATGCCGCACAGCCACAGGAGCAGCAGCGAGAGCCACGCAGGGTGTTCGTTGCGGTCGCTCATGAGCGCGGGCATTGTACGCAGCGCCCGGGCTCGCGCTCGTCACCACCCTCACCGTCCTCGACACGCTCACCGCGTGAACCGCTTGACCCTCCGCCCCGGCGCGGCGCATCGTTGTCGAAGTTCGATCGGAGGAGACATGCCATGAGCCGTTCAACGGGCCGGCGCCGCTTCATGGCGGGAGCCGTGGCCGCGGTCGGCGCGGCGGCTCTCGCGCGCGACGCGCGCGCTGCCGCCTCGCTCGGCGCCACCGAGCACGAGGTGCCCGAGGATGCGAGCAAGACGCAGGGCTACCCGCTCGCCGACGAGAGCTATGGCACGCGCTCGCAGTTCGAGACGGAGGCGCGCACGCGCTTCAAGACCGCGACGCCGCAATCGTCGTGGACGTTCACGCCGCTGCAGGACAGCGTCGGCATCATCACGCCGTCGGGGCTGCATTTCGAGCGCAGCCATGCCGGCACGGCGGTGATCGACCCGTCGAAGCATTCGCTGTTCGTGCACGGCATGGTCGCGCAACCCCGGAAGTACACGATGCGCGACCTCCGGCGCTTTCCCTCCGTGTCGCGCATCCTGTTCCTCGAATGCTCGGGGAACGGCCTCACCGAATGGTCGAAGCCCACCATGCCGACGGTCCAGGGCACGCACGGGCTGACGTCGACATCCGAGTGGACCGGCGTGCCGCTCGCGACGATCCTCCGCGAGGCAGGGCTGCACAGCGGCGCGCGCTGGGTGCTCGCCGAAGGCGGCGACGGCGCCGCCATGACGCGCAGCATCCCGATCGAGAAGGCGATGAAGGATTGCCTGCTCGCGTACGGCCAGAACGGCGAGGCGATCCGGCCGGAGCAGGGCTACCCGCTGCGCCTGCTGGTGCCCGGCTTCGAGGGCAACATGAACATCAAGTGGCTGCGTCGCCTCGAGATCGCCGACATGCCGTTCATGACGCGCGAGGAGACGTCGAAGTACACCGACCTGCTGCCGAGCGGCAAGGCGCGCCAGTTCACCTTCGAGATGGAAGCGAAGTCGGTGATCACCGCGCCGTCGGGCGACATGACGCTCGACGGACCCGGATTCCACGAGATCACCGGGCTTGCATGGTCGGGACACGGCGCGATCCGGCGCGTCGACGTATCGACGGATGGCGGCCGCAACTGGCGTCCCGCCGTACTGCAGAATCCCGTGCTACCCGTTTGCCATACGCGCTTCCGCCTTCCCTGGCGCTGGGACGGCAAGGAAGCGATCCTCCAGAGCCGTTGCACCGACGAGACGGGATACGTGCAGCCCACGCTCGGCCAGCTCATCGCGCTGCGAGGGCTCAACGGGCCGCTGGGCTCCGTGTATCACCTCAACGCCATCCAGAGCTGGCACGTCGCGTCCGATGGAAAGGTGACCAATGTCCATCACTACTAGCGCGACGATGAGGCTCAAGCCGTTGCTGCTCGCGCCGCTGCTCGCGTGCGCGTGCGCGAGCGCCGCGACGAGCGGCGAGGACACGTACGGGTTCGGCAGCACGCCCACGCAGGAGGAGCTCCAGAGGTTCGTCTCCCCGCTTCCCGACGGACGGGGCCTGCCGCCCGGATCAGGGACGGTCGCGCAAGGCAAGGCGCTCTACGAGCAGCAGTGCGTCGCGTGCCACGGCGCGAATCTGGAGGGCGGCATCGGCGACAAGCTCATCGGCGGCCGCGGCACGCTCGTCAACGACACGCCGGGCAAGGCGCCGGTGAAGACGGTGGAGAGCTACTGGCCGTACGCGACGACGCTGTTCGATTACATCAAGCGCGCCATGCCGCTCGCCGCGCCCGACTCGCTCACCAACGACCAGGTCTACGCGCTCTGCGCGTACATCCTGTCGCGCGCGAACGTGGTGCCCGACGACGCGGTGATGAGCGCCGACACGCTCGCCAGGGTTGCGATGCCGAATCGCGACGGGTTCGTCGGCGATCCGCGTCCCGAGAAGTTTCCGCCAGTAGCACGAACGCCGCACCAGGACCTCGCGATCGGCGCGGCAAAGAAGTAGCGATCAAGCAAAAAGGGCCGCGCGATGCGGCCCTCGATCGTGCGCCGGAGCGCGCGCTCAGGCCTTCTTGACCTTCTCCAGCATCTTGAAGATGCCCTTCGGCGCGCCCACGAACATGCGCTTGAAGGTCTTGGGGAGGCAACGGCGCTCGAGCGTGTTGCGGCGGGTGCGGGTGCGTTCGGCCATGGTCGTCTTGTCGGTGGAGGACCCTTCGTCGGGCCAAGCCCGCGATTGTAACCGAAACGCTTGATTACGGGCAGCATTCCCTCATGTAGCGCGCCATGTACGCGGACTTGCGCGATGCCGTCGACCCCGATCCCGCCCGGGCGCGGGCGAACTTCCGGGTCGCACTCAAGCTCGCGGGCGCGTTCGTCGCGCTGCTGTGGCTCGTTCAGGTGGTCGTATCGGGGCCGGAGGTCGACGCGGGCCTGCTCGGCGTGCGCCCGCACGACTGGACGGGCCTGCTCGGGATCTTCACCGCGCCGCTCGTCCACGCGAACTGGGCGCATCTCTTCGGCAACTCGCTGCCGCTCGTGGTGCTCGGCACGGCCATGCTGCACCTTTATCCGCGCGCGTCCCGCATCGTGCTGCCGGCCGTGTATCTCGGTCCGGGCCTCGCGGTCTGGCTCCTCGCGCGCGGCGGCACACACGTCGGCGCGAGCGGCCTCGTCTACGGCATGTTCGCGTACGTGCTCGTGGCCGGGCTCATGCGCCGCGACCGGCGGGCGATCGCGACGTCGCTGCTGGTGTGCTTCCTGTACGGCGCGCTCGTGTGGGGCGTGCTGCCCATCGAGAGGCACGTCTCGTGGGAGACGCACCTCGCGGCGGCGGTAATCGGTGTCGTCCTCGCCTTCGCATTGCGCAATCGCGACGTTCCGATGCGCAAGCGCTATTCGTGGGAGGACGAGACGGTGCCGGACGCAAGTGAAGACGACGCGCCCGGTACGCCATCGATGCCGGTCGAGCCGGCGGACGATGGCGTCAATCGACGTGAGGCCGCGATGCGTCCGCCAGCCTGACGCGCGTCGCGACGACGTCGATCCGGGCGGGGCTGATCGCGACTTGCGCGGCGGCGTCCGACGCGGCGAACGCGTCGCACGCCGAGGAAGGTACGCCGACCGCGACGACCATGGTCATGGCCGAAAGCGCCAGGGCGGCCACGGCGAACGAGACGCGGAAGGTTGCGGGCTGGTCGCGGTTCATGGTTCGTCTCCTTGCAGGGGCGTTCGTCACGGTTCGCATCCTAGGCAGGGCCGCGTCCCGCGCCAACGCGCAAGCGACGGACCGCGCGTTGGCTGCGACGGAATACGGCCCGCCGCGACGAACGGGACCGCCGGGGCGTCACGCCCGACGGTCGAGCCGCATCGCCGGTGTATCTTGCGCATCTCGCCGCCCCTCGAGGATGCCTTGAAGCTGCCCGCCTTCCTCCTGCTGCTCGTCGCCACGCTCGGCGTGCCGGCCGCGGACGCGCAATCGTCGTGGCCCGAGCATCCGATCCAGCTCATCGTGCCGTTTCCCGCGGGCGGTGCGGTCGACGTGATCGCGCGGCCGTTCGCCGAGCGGTTCGGCGAGCTGCTGCATCAATCGGTCGTCGTGGTGCCCCGCGACGGCGCGTCGGGCACGATCGGCATGGCGGCGGTGGCATCGTCGAAGCCCGACGGCTACACGCTCGCGTTCACGCCGAGCGGTCCGCTCACGATCCAGCCGCACGTGATCGCGACGCTGCCGTACAAGCCCGAGAACCTCGTGCCGCTGTGCCAGCTGTACGCCTCGGAGTACATCGTCGCGGTGCGCGCCGACAGCCCCTACAGGACGCTCGACGAATTCGTGAAGGCTGCGAGGGCACAGCCCGGCAAGCTGACGTACGGCTTCGGCGGCATCGCCACGTCGCCTCATCTCGCGATCCTGCAGTTCGTCAACGCCGCGGGGATCGACATGCTCGGCGTGCCCTTCCGTGGTGACCCGGCGGCGATCCTCGCGCTGCGCGCGGGCGAAATCGACAGCGCCACGCTCAACATCGGGCTCGCGAAGGCGCAGGGCTTTCGCGCGCTGGCGACGTTCGCCGAGAAGCGCCAGGCGGAATTTCCCGACGCCCCGACGATGAAGGAGATGGGATATCCGGTCGTCAGCACCGCCTATGGCGGCCTGGTCGCACCCCGGGGCGTGCCGCCGGACGCGATGAGGAAGATCGAGGCCGCTTGCGAGACCGCGGGACACGACGAGCGATTCACCCGGGCCGTGCGTCAGTCGAGCCAGGAACCGGTGTATCGCAGCAGCGCCGAGTTCGCGCGCGTGCTCGCGCAGGATTCGGAGGTGAAGCGCGACGTCATCCGCAAGGCGGGCATCAAGCCGCCGTAAGTCGCTTCACCGTGCATCTCGTCCCATCGCCGCGGCGGACTGTCGCATGCGCGTCGACGAAGCGCACCGGGACAAGTACGCTTGCAGTCGAATGTCCGCATCGCGCGGGCGGCATCTTCGGGGGCCGAGCATGGCATTGATTCGCTGTACCGAGTGCGGCAACGAGGTGAGCGACCAGGCGCGGTCGTGCCCGAAGTGCGGCGCGCCCGTGCACGTCACCGGCGTGAGCGTCGCCGCCGCGCCGCGGCCGGTGCCCGCGACCACGGGCAGGGTGCTCGTCGCGCTCCTGATCAGCTTCATCACCATCGGCTACCTCGTGCCGTGGTGCATCGCCTGGACGCGTCACCACCAGAAGCAGGTTCCGATCTTCCTCATCAACCTGCTCCTCGGATGGACCCTGATCGGCTGGTTCGCGGCGCTGATCTGGGCGTTTTCCTCGGACGTCGAGATGATGTGACGCCGCCCGCGTCAGCGCGGGCCGGGGCGCGGCTCGCCGAACGCCTCTTGCGCCTCGCGCGGAATCGACCGCGCATATTGCGGTGGCGCGACGGCGTGGCCGGCGAGCTGCACGGCGGCGTGCCATGGCCATCGCGGATCCCAGAGAAACGCGCGCGCCATGCACACGACGTCGGCGTCACCACTCGAAACGATGAGCTCGGCTTGCGCCGGCTCGGTGATGAGACCCACGGCGAACGTGGTCGCGCCGCTTGCGCGCTTGATCGCGCGCGCGAACGGAACCTGGTAACCCGGCTGCAACGCGATCTTCTGCGCGGGTGAGACGCCGCCGCTCGAGCAATCGATCCAGTCGCAGCCCCGCGCGACGAGACGCCGCGACAGCTCGATCGATTCTTCGAGCGTCCATCCGCCGTCGACCCAGTCGACGCAGGACAGCCGTGCCCCGAGCGGCTTCGATTGCGGCCACGCCGCGCGCACGGTGTCGAACACCTCGAGCGGAAAGCGCACGCGGTTCTCGAACGAGCCGCCGTATCGATCGTGCCGGTGGTTCGCGATGGGGGACAGGAACTCGTGCAGCAGATAGCCGTGCGCCATGTGCACCTCGGCAGCGTCGATGCCGATGCGATCGGCGCGACACGCGGACGCCGCGAACGCGTCGCGAACGCGCGTCAGGGCGTCATGGTCGAGCGCGACGGGTGCCGGCTCGCCCGGCTTGATCGGCACGGCCGAGGGGGCCACGGGCTTCCAGCCGCCCTGGTCCGGCGTGATGAGCGAGCCGTCCTCCCACGGCACGCGCGAGGACGCCTTGCGGCCCGCGTGTGCGAGCTGGATCGCCACCGGCATCGGCGGCATGAGCGCGCGAGCGCGATGCAGCCTGTCCGCGAGCGCCGCTTCGGTCGCGTCGTCGTAGAGACCCAGGTCGCCGTACGTGATGCGGCCCTCGGCGGTGACCGCGGTCGCTTCGACGACCATCATGCCCGCGCTCGACATCAGGAGCTGCCCCCAGTGCACGAGATGCCAGTCGCTCGCGCAGCCTTCCTGCGCGGAGTATTGGCACATCGGCGACACGACGATGCGGTTGGCGAGCGCGAGCTCGCGCAGGCGAAGCGGCGTGAACAGGACGGACATCAGGGCCTTCCCTAGGGGGCACGCGCAAGGCAGCGCTGGTACCGCTCCTCGACGCGATGCGCGAACCAGTCGGTGGTGAGCCGGCGCGTGATCTTGGGACTGTGCAGCTCGATCGTGGGGATCATCGCACGCGGCACGACCGACTTGCCGCTAGACTCGAGCGCGGCGAAAACCGCGCGATACAGTCGCGTGCGCTCGAAGCGCTCGTCGCGGCCGAGCGCGAGATCGCGTCGCACCTCCGCGTCGCTCATGCCGAGACGTCGCCCCGCGTTGCGCGCGGCGAGCTCGGTGCTGCCGGCCTCGGCGACGGCCTCGCCGTGCTCGTAGCGCAACAGCGCGCCGTCGCGCACGAGCGGGATGCCGGTCAGCTCGCTCAGCGCGTTCTGGAACGCGGCGTTGCGGCTCGCGTAGCGGCCCGCGTTGAAGTCCGCGAAGCGATAGATCATGCGGTCGTACGGCGCCTTGTAGTCGAGAAGGTGCGCGATGCCGAACCAGACGCCGCCGCGACGCGTGAAGAGCTCGTGACGCAGCGAGCCGGTGACCGGATAGGGATACGGTTGGTCCGCCGCGTACGCGCTGGCGAACGCGATGTTCACCTGCATGGGGCCGGCGGTGCGCACCGGATTGCTGTCGGAAAGAAACGTCCTGCCGAGCGGAACGCGTCCGATGAAGTCCTCGTAGATGTCGCTCAGGTCCTTCTCGGTGCGAACCGTGTCGAGGCGCTCGGCGTAGCTCTTTCCGTTCGCCGACGAGAGCGCGAGCGCGGCATCGAGCGCGAGCCTCGGAATGCCGAGACGCTCGCGCTGGCGCTCGATCTCGTCCCGCGCGATCCTCGGCAAGCCGGGCACGACGGGGTCCACCTGAAAGCCCGATTCCTGTCCGATGATCGCGATCGGCGCGCACAGGTTCTCGACGGTCGGTGGAACCTGCAGCGCCGCGATGGCGGCCCAGATGTCGGTGGCCCACCCCTTTCGATCGGCCACCGTCTCGGGGATCAGGCGCGCGACGAGCGCACGGCCTTCGTCGGCCGTCACGACACGCGCGGGGCCGCGCGAACCGTTCTCGGGCGTGGCGCAGCCGGCGAGCGCGGCCACCAGCAGCATGCAGGCCATGCCGCGCAAACTCCGCGACCCCGCGCGAATCATCTCAACGAATCGCGAAATCGCGCGAATCCCGGATCGTGGTCGGTGTATTGATGCGCGATGCGGGCCGTCAGCCGCGCGCGCTCCGACGCGATGAACGCCTCGAGCGCGCGGCGATGATACGGCTCGAGATGGCGGTCGGCGGCCAGGAGGATTTCCGCGGCCAGCGCGGCGTCGACCGCGTCGGTGTCGACGAGCAGCAGTCGAGCGTCGGACGGCAACCGCGTGCAGAGCTCGGCGAGCGCGTTGTCCGCGGCGGGCGAGCCGATCACGACGGCATCGGGCCATCGCGTCGGGCCGGCGCCCGCGGGAGGCCATGCGCTTGCCATCCAATGCGCCGGCACCGCGGCGCCGCCGTCGAGCGTCTGCGGCTCCACGATCTTCACCACGACGACCGGCCATGCGTCGATCGAGAAGCGCGGCGCGAGCCGGCGCCGGAAGACGGCGAACGGCGCGTCGGTCATGGGATCGCGACGCTTCAGCGCGCGACGACTTCGAACGCGACCGTCTTGGCGGGCGGCGTCTGCGGCTGCGCGGGATCGTGGTACGTGAAGCGCACGCGGGTGGTGCCGGGGCGTTCCGCGCGGAACGTGAACACCTGCGTCTGCGCGTCCTCGAAGCGCGGCGTGAGGTCCGCCGGATAGAGCACGGGGTCCTGGCCGAGCTCGTACGTCCAGCGATTGTCGCTCTGCGAATCCGCGGGCAGGCGAATGCTGATCATCTGCGTGCGCACGACGTCGATCGAGGAACCATCGACCGCGTCGGTGACCACGCGCGGATCCGGCAGCGCCGGCGGAATCAGCGGCCAGTACGTCGGGATCGTGTCGCACGCGGCGACCGTGACAGCGAGCAATAGCGCGGCGCAATGGCGCGTGAACCTCACGAGCGCAGCCCCTTCGCCTCGATCAGGACGATCGCCGTCGGCCTAGTCGGCCGCCACCGTCGCGCGCCCGCGCACGCCGGCGGCGTCGCGCAGCACCTCGACCTTGTCGGTGGCTTCCCACGTGAACTCCGGCTCGTCGCGGCCGAAGTGACCGTACGCTGCAGTCTTGCGGTAGATCGGCCGCAGCAGGTCGAGCATCTGGATGATGCCCTTCGGGCGCAGGTCGAAATGCTGCGTCACGAGCTCGGCCAGCTTGTGATCGGGCAGCTTGCCGGTGCCTTCGGTGTAGACGGTCACGTTGATGGGCTTCGCCACGCCGATCGCGTACGAGAGCTGCACCTGGCACTGGCGCGCGAGCCCGGCGGCGACCAGGTTCTTCGCGACATAGCGCGCGGCGTAGGCCGCCGAGCGGTCCACCTTCGACGGATCCTTGCCCGAGAAGGCTCCGCCGCCGTGCGGTGCCGCGCCACCGTACGTGTCGACGATGATCTTGCGACCGGTCACGCCGGCGTCGCCGTGCGGACCGCCGATCTCGAAGCGCCCCGTGGGGTTCACGAGGAAGCGCGTGCCGACGAGCATCTCCTTGGGGAAGACCGGCTTCACCACTTCCTCGATCACGGCTTCGGCGAGCTCCTTCTGGCGGTCGTTCATGCTCGGATGATGCTGCGTCGACAGCACCACCGTGTCGACGCTCTTCGGCTTGCCCTCGACGTAGCGCACGGTGACCTGCGACTTCGCGTCGGGGCGCAGGAATTCCAGGCGGCCGTCGCGGCGCACTTCGCTCTGCCGCTGCACGAGCCGGTGCGCGTAGTAGATCGGGAACGGCATGAGCGTGGGCGTTTCGTCGCACGCGTAGCCGAACATCAGGCCCTGGTCGCCCGCGCCCTGGTTGAGATAGTCGTCGGACGCGCGGTCGACGCCCTGCGCGATGTCGGGCGACTGGCGTCCGTAGCACACCATGACGGCGCAGCCGTCGGCGTCGAAGCGCAGCTCCGGATCGTTGTAGCCGATGCGGCGGATGGTGTCGCGCGCGACACGGCCGTAGTCGACGTTCGCGTGCGTGGTGATCTCGCCGGCCATCACCACGAGCCCGGTCGAGACCAGCGTCTCGGCCGCGACACGGCCCGTCGGATCATGCTCTAGAATCGCATCGAGCACGGCGTCGGAGATCTGGTCTGCAACCTTGTCCGGATGACCTTCCGAAACGGACTCCGACGTGAACAGAAAATCGCTCATTCCCGCTCCCTGCTGGATGGATTGCGCAAGCCCGCTCGGGTTGCGCGTGTGGGGCGTCGCGGCGCCACGGCGGTCGCGTCGCAAAGGGCGCAATTCTAGCAGATCGATCGTTCTTCCCTCCGCCGCCCGGCGGCGGGTTTCGCGCGCCCGGAGCGCGTCGTGACGCGGATCGCACGCGCGGATGCGACGGCACTGCGCGAGGCCGCCGACATGCTGCGCGCGGGCGATCTGGTCGCCTTCCCGACCGAGACGGTCTATGGCCTCGGCGCCGATGCGAGCAGTCCCGCCGCCGTGCGGCGCATCTTCGAGGCGAAGGGGCGCCCCGCCGACCATCCGGTGATCGTGCACGTGCGTGACCTCGACAGCGCGCGCGGCTGGGCCGATGCGTTCCCGGCCGGCGCGGAGCAGCTCGCGCGCGCGTTCTGGCCGGGGCCGCTGACGCTCATCGTGCCGCGCGCGCCGCACGTCGGCGATGCGGTGACCGGAGGCCAGGACAGCGTCGGCCTGCGCGTGCCGGGGCATGCCGTCGCGCAGGCGCTGCTGCGCGAGTTCGGCGGTGCCATCGCCGCGCCGTCGGCCAACCGCTTCGGGCACGTTTCGCCGACGCGCGCGCAGCATGTGGCCGACGATCTCGGCGACGCCGTGAAGCTGGTGCTGGACGGAGGCGCATCCGACAAGGGCATCGAGAGCACGATCGTCGCGTTCACCACCGGCGTGCCCCTGCTGTTGCGGCCCGGCGCGATCGGTGTCGACGCGCTCGCTCGCGTTTTGGGCGGCGCGCCGCGCGCCGCGGGCGACGACGCGCTGCGCGCACCGGGTCGCCTGCCCTCGCATTACGCGCCGCGCACCCCCGCCTCGCTGCTCGACCGTGACGCGCTGCGCGCGGAGGCGGCGCAGCTCGCCGATCGCGACGAAGTCGTGGCCGTGCTCGCGCGCACCGCGACGCGGCCCGAGGATTTCGACGGCACGTGGCTCGATGCGCCGCAGGACGCGGAGGGTTATGCGCACGACCTGTACGCCAACCTTCGGAGGCTCGACGCCGCGAACGCGGACGCGATCCTGATCGAGGACGTCCCGGATACGAGCGAGTGGATGGCCGTGCGCGACCGGCTGACGCGCGCCACCCAGGGCGAAGACGACGACCGCGACTAGCAGCGGCCGTCGAAGGCGGCGTCGAGGAACGGGGCCATTCGTGCGACCGCGCGCGGCACCGCATGGTCGAGGAAGTGGTCCGTGTCGTCGAGCGTGACGGTCGCCGAGCACTCGTCGCGCGGCAGGCGGGTCGCGCGCTGCTGCGCCGAGCGAATCACCGCCTCGAAATCGCGCTCGCCATGCACATCGAGGATGGGCATGCGCGGGCGCGACATGAAAGGCTGTGCCAGGCCGATCGCGACCCACGCGACGACCTTTCCGCGGCCCGACTCCGCGAGCCACGCGTCGACCATCGCGGAGCCCATGCTGTGCGAGACGACCGCGATGCGCGCCTTGCCGTGCGCGCGCAACCACGCGTCCGCCGCGTCGAGGCGTTCCGCAGCGAGCGCGTAGAGAGCCTCGTACGCGGCAGCCTTCGCGTCGGCCGCGAGCACCGGCATCTGCACCGAGAGCGTCTCGAATCCACGCTCGGCGAGCATCGTGCGAATGTCCCCGATCAGCGCCCAGTCGGGATGGACGCCGGCACCGTGCACGACGATCACGGCGCCCTTCGGCGTTCCGGACGGCGTCGCGTGGATCGCGAGCACGCGATCGCGATGCGGCGTGGCGAGCGCGATCGCGTCGCCGACCACGATTTGGGGCACGACCTCGGCGGCCCAGCGGGATTCGCGCGCGTAGTCCGGCGCAAGGTCCGCGGCGTATGCGTGGAATGCAGCCGCAACCAGGAGCACGCCGAGCAGCTTTCGCATCGACAAGGCCGGGCCTTCGCTTCGCTCAGGATGACAGCCGGCAAGGTAAACTCTGCGCGCCATGGCGACAATCCCGTCGTGAACATCGTTCTCGCGCCCGATTCGTTCAAGGGCTCGCTCTCGGCACCGGAGGCATGCGCCGCCATGGAGACGGGGCTGCGGCGTGTGTGGCCGGACGCAGGCGTGAGTGCACGGCCGATGGCGGATGGCGGCGAAGGCACGCTCGATGCGATCCTTCACGCGGTCGGGACGCGCGCCATTCGCGCATCGATGCAAGTTCCGGGGGCGAGCGGCGCGCCGGTGGAAGCCGCTTACGGCATCGTCGATGAAGGCGGCGTGCCCGTCGGCATCGTCGAGATCGCGCAAGTGGTGGGCATCACCGACCCGGTCGCGATGCAGTCCGACGCCGGCTCGCGCGACACGATCGGCGTGGGCGTGCTGATGCGCGCGCTCCTCGATCGCGGCGTGCGCGATTTGCGCATCGGCCTCGGCGGCAGCAGCACGAGCGACGGCGGCGCGGGCCTGCTCGTCGGGCTCGGGGCGCGTCTGCTCGACCACGCCGGCCGTGACGTCGAGCCCACGCCGCGTGGCCTCGCAACGCTCGCGCGCATCGACCTCGGGGGCGTCGACGCAAGGGTGCGCGATGCGCGCATCCTCGTTCTGTCCGACGTCGACAACCCGCTGTGCGGCGCGCAGGGTGCGATGACCGTCTTCGGCCCGCAAAAGGGCGTCGCGGCCGCGGACATCGCGGCGTTCGACGCGTCGCTCGCGCACTATGCCGGGCTCGCCGAGCGTGCGTTCGGCCGCAGCGTCGCCGGCAATGCCGGCGCCGGATCGGCGGGGGGTCTCGGCTTCGCGCTGCAACTCCTCGGCGCATCGTCCGCGTCGGGTGCGGAAGTCGTCGCCGGCGTCATCGCGCTCGACGTGGCGCTGGCCGGCGCCGACTGGGCGATCACGGGCGAGGGACGCAGCGACGGCCAGACGCTGCGCCACAAAGGCCCCTTCGTCGTCGCGCAGCACGCGAGGCGATGCGGCGTGCCGGCCACGCTCGTGTCGGGCAGCGTCGACGCGGCCGCGCTCGGCGATCTGGGTCGCGTCTTCACCGGATGCTTCGGCTTGCCCAATGGCCCGATGACGCTGCAGGATTGCGTCGTCCACGCCGCCGCGCTGCTCGCCGATCGCACCGAGCAGGTGGCGCGCGTGTGGTCTGCCGTGCCTCGCTAGCGAGCGACGATGCGCATCCTGGTGGTCGAAGACGACACGGTCCTCGCGGCTGCACTGACGCGCGCGCTGACGCAGGCGGCGTACGTCGTCGATCTCGCCGAGGACGGCGAGATCGCGAACGAGGCGCTTCGCACGAACACCTACGACCTGGTCGTCCTCGACATCGCGCTGCCGAAGCTCGACGGGCTGTCGGTGCTGAAGCGCATGCGCGACCGGCGCTCGCACGTGCCCGTGCTCGTCCTCACGGCGCGCGACACGCTCGAGGATCGCGTGCTCGGGCTCGACCTCGGCGCGGACGACTACATGACCAAGCCGTTCGATCTGCCCGAGTTCGAGGCGCGCGTGCGCGCGCTGATCCGCCGCGGCCACTACAACGCCGGCACGACGATGACCCACGGCCGCCTGCGCTTCGACACCGCGGCGCGCCGCCTCTTCTACGGCGATCAGCCGATCGAGATGTCCGCGCGCGAGCTCGCGCTCACCGAGCTCCTGCTCGCGCGGCAGGGCAAGGTCGTGAGCAAGGAGCAGATCATCGACCAGCTCTTCGGCTTCGGCGAGGACGTGGGCAGCAATGCGATCGAGGTGTACGTGCATCGCGTGCGTCGCAAGCTCGAGCCGCTCGGCATCGAGATCCGCACCGTTCGCGGCATGGGGTACCTGCTCGACAAGCCGGATGAGGCCGCGTAGCGCGACGCTGCGCAGCCAGCTCCTGCGCTGGCTGCTCGTTCCGCTGTCGATCCTGTTCCTGCTCGACGCCGCGGGCAGCTACGTGCTGGCGACGCGCCTGTCGAGGCAGGTGTACGACGGCGAGCTCGGCGAGATCGCGCGCGAGCTGGCGCTGCACGTCAAACGTGAGAACGGCGGCTACGCCTGGGATCTCGAGAGCGACGCCGAGCGCACGCTGCTGCTCGACCCGTACGACACCGTCCGCTACGCCGTGCGCACGCGCGACGGTCGCCTGCTCGCGGGCGACGCCGAGCTCGCCGCCCCGGCGAGCAACGCTGCGCGCACGCCGTACTACGACAGCACGTACCACGACGACCCGGTCCGCGTCGCGCAGATCGAGCGCGCGGGGGTCGTCGTCCAGGTCGCGGAGACGACGGTCAAGCGCCGCGCGCTCGCACGCGACATCGTGATCGACGTCATCCTTCCGCAGCTCGCGCTGATCCTGATCGCGGGCGCCCTGGTGTGGATCGGCGTTTCGCGCGGCCTCGCGCCGCTGCAGCAGCTGAAGATCGCGATTGCACGGCGCTCGCACGTGGATCTCAGCCCCGTGGCGGTCGAGTCGGTGCCCGGCGAAGTCGAGCCGCTGCTGCAGGCGGTGAACGATCTCATGGCCCGGCTCGAGGAAGTGCTGACGTTCCAGAATCGCTTCATCGCGGACGCGGCGCACCAGCTCCGCACCCCCGTCGCGGGACTCAAGGCGCACATCGAGCTCGCGCTCCGCGAGGAGGATCCCGCGCACGCGCGGCAATCGCTCGCGCATCTCTACACGGCCGTCGAGCGCATCTCGCGGCTCGTGTCCCAGCTGCTGTCGCTCGCACGCAGCGAGCCCACCGTGAAAAAAGTGGCGCTCGAGGCGCTAGATCTGCGCAAGCTCGCGTTCGACGTCACGATGGAGTGGGTGCCGGAGGCCTACAAGAAGAACATCGACCTCGGCTTCGAGGGATCCGCCCAGCACGTCGCCATCGAGGGCGATCCGCTGCGCCTCACCGAGCTCATGAACAACCTGCTCGACAACGCGATCCGCTACAGCCGCAACGGCGGACGCGTCACCGTGCGCGTCAACGACGCGCCCTCGCCGCGCGTGTCGGTCAGCGACGACGGGCCGACCATTCCGGTCGCCGAGCGCGAGCGCGTGTTCGAGCGTTTCCACCGGCTGCTCGGCAGCCATGCCGGCGGAAGCGGCCTCGGGCTCGCCATCGTGCGCGAGATTGCCGCGCTCCACCAGGCGGAGATCACGCTGGAAGACGACATCGACGGCATCGGGAATCGCTTCACGGTGGCATTTCCCGCTTCGTCGTTCCCCGTAAGGCTGCAGTAATCATCGCGACAGCACCGGGTAAGGGCGACGTCATGACCCGGTAAGTGCGCGGCTTTAACTTGGTAGCTCACTGGCACGAGGAGCTACCACGATGTTCGCTGCGCTGGGCGATCCCGAAACCTGGATGGCGCTGGTCAAGATCGCCATCATCAACGTGGTGCTGAGCGGCGACAACGCGGTGGTCATCGCGCTCGCGTGCCGCTCGCTGCCGCCGCGGCAGCAGCGCAATGCGTTCATCGTCGGCACGGGCGGCATCGTCGTTCTGATGACCGTGCTCACCGCGTTCGCCGCGTGGCTCATGACCCTTCCCTGGATCCAGGCGATCGGCAGCCTGCTGCTGCTCTGGATCGGCGTGAAGCTGCTCCTGCCGGAGGACGGCGAAGGAAGCGTCAAGGACAGCAGCAACTTCTGGGATGCGGTGCGCACGATCGTCATCGCGGACATCGTGATGAGCCTCGACAACGTGCTCGGCATGGCCGGCGCGGCCAAGGGCCACCTCGGCATGCTGTTCGTCGGTCTGCTGATCACCATGCCGCTCATTCTCTTCGGCAGCGCGCTGCTGATGCGCCTCATGGAGCGCTTTCCGGTGTTCGTCACCATCGGCGCCGGCGTGCTCGGCTACGTGGCGGGGGACATGGCGGTCGGCGACCTCGCGGTGAAGGACTACGTCGAGCTGCATGCGCACTACCTCGACTGGCTCGCGCCGATCGTCGGCGCGCTGTTCGTCGTCATTGCCGGCAAGCTCCTCGCGCGCCGCAAGTCGCAACCCGCGGCAGACCACGCGGCGGCTCCGGCCGCCGAGCACCACGATCACCTCACGCCGGAGGCCACTCGATGAAGGACGTCGTCGTACCGGTCGATCGCGCGCAAGACGCGTCGCGCGCCGCGGCGCAGGCGATCGCGCGCTACAGGCGCGAGCCCGTGCGCATCCATGTGCTCAACGTGCAGCGCCCTTTGCCGGGCCACATCGCGCGCTTCTTCGGCACCGACGACCTGCGCGACTTCCATCGCGAGGCCGGCATGCGCGTGCTGCAGCCGCTGATCGCGCGACTTGCGGAAGCGGGCATTCCCTACCAGGAGCACGTGCTCGTCGGCAAGCCGGCCGAGGCCATCGTCGATTTCGCCGCGCAGCAGAACGGCGCCGAGGTTCTGCTCGACGACGAGCCGGACAGCATGCTCGCGGTTGTCGGTCTCGGCTCCATCGGCAGCCAGGTGCGGCGCCTGATGACCGCGCACACGGCCACGGCATCGGGAGCGGGCGCGTCGGGCGCGATGTAGCGGTACGATCAGCGCACCGACTGCGCGAACGCGATCACGGCGCGCGCGCTCGCGTCGCCGAGCGTGCGCTGCACACCACCCAATGCGCTGAAGTGGCGCACGGGGTGACCGAGCAGCGGGTCGTCCTCGATCAACTGTGTCGCCGCCACACCCGTCACCCGCGCGATCGCCTCGGGTGCCATCGCGACCACGCGTGCGTCGCGCATCGCGCAGAGCGCATTGGCCTGCAGCGCGTTGGCGAAGAACGCCGCGCTGTGACCGGTGCCGATGAGCACGCCGACAATCGTTACGCCGTGCGATCGCAAGAGGCCCAGCACGCACGCGTGATGCGCGAGGTACTGCGACAGGAACCGCGATTCGGCATCGCGCGACACGTCATGGCCGGGTGAATCCTCGAGCAGGATCAGCAGCCGGGGCGGCGCATCGAGCGCGTGGGCGAGGAGCGCCGCATCGAGCGCACAGAGGCTTGCCGCGTCCACCGCGCGCTCACGCCATGGCGCCACGACCCACGCGACGTCGGTGCGCCACAGGCGGCCGGCGACGTGCTGCGCGCGCCAGTCATCGGCGAGCGTCCCCGCGTCGCTCGATGCAGCGCAGACCAGCGCCCGCTGGCGTTCGCGCACGGCCTGCTCGAACGGCGCACGGCGATGCGGCGCGGCCAGCCAGGCAATCGCATCCTCGACGCGCGGTCCGACTGTTTCGATGGCGCCGGCGCGAACGCGCGCCGCGACGCCGTACAACGCATGGATCGCGTCGTCATCGTCCGCGTCGAGCTCGGCCTTGCCGCGCGCGACCTCGATCACCTTGGGTCCCGACAGGCCGACACGCACGCCCGCAACCGCCGCGAAGCGCTCGCTCGCGCAGGCCAGCACAGAGGCACCGCCGAAGACATCCCCGGTCGCGATGACGG
Source organism: Casimicrobiaceae bacterium (assembly GCA_035493035.1). Taxonomy (GTDB): domain Bacteria; phylum Pseudomonadota; class Gammaproteobacteria; order Burkholderiales; family Casimicrobiaceae; genus VBCG01. The sequence continues at coordinate 81,811 of DATJIS010000113.1, forward strand.
CGGTCGCGAGCTCGTCCGCGCGCGAGGCGACCAATGCGCGCATCGCGCGGCCCAGGGAGAGCTCCGCGGCATTGCCTTCGTGCAGCCGGACGCCGGCGGATGCGGCAAGCACCAGGACACCGTCCGGCCGCTCGGCACGTGCGCGCTCGAAGAGCGCGCGCAATGCATCCCCGTGCGCCGCGCCCACGCTCCCACGCAGGAACGCTTCGTCCTGCGCCGCCGCGAGCCATGTGCGGCGGCGGATGCGAAGGCGCGCGGTGACCACGCCGTCGTCCGGCTGGGCGGCGATGCCGAACCGCGCGAGGTGCGCGCTCGGCCGCGACGTGTCGAGCCACTCGACGCTGTCGGGATCGGCGATCGCGCGAAGGCGCGCAGCCGGCGTTCCGCTGCGCAGCGCATCCCCGGGCTGCAGCGCGCTCAGGCGGTCCATGCGTTTGTGGAATAATCGACGAGGGACGAAGCATAAGCGATCGCGCGGTGGCTCCGCTTACACGATGAACGCCAATCTGTACGCGCTGTTCGAGAGCCACTTTCCCGAAGGCCCGGAGAAGCCGTGTCTCCTGGTGCGCAACGGGCCCGTCGTCCACTACGACGAGCTCGCCGCGACGTCGGCACGCATCGCGAACGCGCTGGTGCGCCTGGGCTGCAGGCCCGGCGATCGCGTCGCGGTGCAGACCGACAAGGTCTGGCACACCATCGCGCTGTATCTCGCGTGCCTGCGTGCCGGGCTCGTGTACCTGCCTCTCAACACGGCGTATCAGAGAAGCGAGCTCGCGTTCTTCTTCGCCGACGCCACGCCGAAGGTCATCGTGTGCCGTCCCGAGATGCTCGGCGTGATCGCGACGCTCGATCGCAAGGCGCACGTACTGACCCTCGACGCCGCGGGCGGCGAGCTCCTCGACCGGGCGCGCGACGCGCCCGATCGCTTCGACACCGTGCATTCGCGTCCCGACGACCTCGCCGCGATCCTCTACACCTCCGGCACCACCGGCCGATCGAAGGGCGCGATGCTGACGCATCGCAATCTCGCCTCGAACGCCGTCGCGCTCGTCGAAGCATGGTCGTTCACGAGCAGCGACACGCTGCTCCACGCGCTGCCCGTGTTCCACGTGCACGGCCTGTTCGTCGCCACGCATTGCGTGCTGCTGTCCGGCGCGAGGATGCTGTGGGTGCCGCGGTTCGACGCACGCGACGTCGTCGACTTGCTGCCCTCCGCGACGGTGATGATGGGCGTGCCGACGTACTACACGCGTCTCCTTGCCGAGCCGTCGTTCGACCGGCAGCGCTGCGGCAGCGTGCGTCTCTTCGTCTCGGGCTCGGCGCCGCTCCTGCCCGAGACCTTTGCAGCGTTCGAGCAACGCAGCGGGCACGCCATCCTCGAGCGCTACGGCATGACCGAGACCGGCATGATCACCTCCAATCCGCTCGACGGCGCGCGTGTCCCGGGCACCGTCGGCCGCCCGCTGGCCGGCATCGAGGTACGCATCATGGACGAAGCGACCGCATGCGAGCCCGGACGCATCGGCAGCGTGCAGGTGCGCGGACCCAACGTGTTCGCCGGTTACTGGAACCTGCCCGACAAGACGCGCGACGAATTCACGCCCGACGGCTGGTTCCGCACCGGCGACGTGGGGGAATGGCTCGCCGAGGGCCACGGCGCGGGGTATCTGCGTCTCGTGGGCCGCGCGAAGGACCTGATCATCACCGGCGGGCTCAACGTGTATCCCAAGGAGATCGAGGAGCGCATCGACCGCCTGCCCGGCGTGATGGAATCGGCCGTCATCGGCGTTCCGGACGCGGATTTCGGCGAGGCGGTTGTCGCGGTGGTCGTCGCGCGCGACGGTGTCGCGGTCGCGGAGCGCCACGTCATCGGCGCGCTGCGCGCCGAGATCGCATCGTTCAAGGTGCCCAAGCGCGTGTTCGTGGTGACGGAGCTGCCGCGCAACGCGATGGGCAAGGTGCAGAAGAACGTGCTGCGCGAGACGTACTCGCGCGCGGTGCAGGATAGGTGACTCATGAGCGCGCTGCCGAACACCATGCGTCGGATCGAAGTCGACCAGCCGGGACCCGCGGAGCGCATGCGCATCGGCCATGCGCCGCTGCCGTCTCCCAAGCCCGGTGAGCTGCTGATCGAGGTCGCGTACGCCGGCGTGAATCGCCCCGACGTGATCCAGCGCTCGGGAAATTACCCGCCGCCCCCCGACGCCTCGCCGATCCTCGGCCTCGAGATCGCGGGCACCGTGGCAGCGCTCGGCGATGGCGTCACCAGCTGGCGCGTCGGCGATGCGGTTTGCGCGCTCACCCCCGGCGGCGGGTACGCGGAGTATTGCACCACGCCCGCGACGTGGGCCCTGCCGCCACCGCCCGGATTGTCCATGCGCGACGCCGCGAGCCTGCCGGAGAACTACTTCACGGTGTGGCACAACGTGTTCGAGCGCGGTCATCTCTCGCCCGGCGAGACGTTCCTGGTTCACGGCGGATCGAGCGGCATCGGCCTCACGGCGATCCAGCTCGCGAAGGCCTTCGGCGCGACCGTGATCACGACGGTCGGCAACGCCGAGAAAGCGGCGTTCTGCCGCAAGATCGGCGCCGATCACGTCGTCAATTATCGCGAGGCCGATTTCCAGGCCGAGGTCGCGTCGATCACCCAGAAGCGTGGCGTGAACCTGATCCTCGACATGGTCGGCGGCGACTACATCGAGCGCAACCTGCGCTCGCTGGCGCTCGAGGGACGCCTCGTCATCATCGCGTTCCTGCAGGGCAGCAAGGTCGAGGCCGACTGGCGCTTCATCATGCTGAAGCGCCTCACCGTCACGGGTTCCACGATGCGTGCCAGCCCGTCGTCGCGCAAGGCCGAGATCGCACGCGCGCTGCGCGAGCGCGTGTGGCCGCTCTTCGGCGACGGCAAGCTCGAGCCCGTGGTGACGCGCGAGTTCGCGCTCGAGGACGCGCCCGCCGCGCATGCGCTGATGGAATCCTCCGCGCACATCGGCAAGATCATGCTGCGCGTCAAATGACGAAAGGGCCGCGTTCGCGGCCCTTTGCACGGTTCGGCGCTCAGGCCGGCTTCGGCCGTCGGGATTTGGCGCGCAGATCGCCGATGAACTTGGAGATGAGCGGCCAGAAGAGGAGCACGAACGCGAGCGTGGTGATCGTGCCGACCAGCGGGTTCGACCAGAGGATGGTGAGGCTGCCCTGCGAGTCGAGCATCGCCTGGCGGAACGCGTTCTCCGCGTTGTTGCCGAGCACCAGCGCCAGCACGAGCGGCGCGAGCGGATAGTCGAGCTTCTTGAACAGGTAGCCGACGATGCCGAAGCCGAGCATGAACCAGATGTCCTGCATGGCGTTGTTCACCGTGTACGCGCCGATCGCGCAGATCACCACGATGATCGGCGCGATGATCGAGAACGGAATGCGCAGGATCGCGGCGAAGAGCGGCACGAGCGTCAGCACGACGATGAGGCCGGCGACGTTGCCGAGGTACATGCTGGCGATGAGGCCCCAGACGAAGTCGGGCTTCTCCACGAAGAGAAGTGGCCCGGGCTGAAGGCCCCAGATGAGCAGGCCGCCCAGCAGCACGGCGGCCGTGGGCGAGCCCGGGATGCCCAGCGTGATCATGGGCAGCAGCGCGCTGGTGCCCGCGGCATGCGCCGCCGTCTCCGGCGCCACCACGCCCTCGACCACGCCGGTACCGAACTTGTCGCCGTCCTTCGACATGCGCTTCGCCATGCCGTAGCTCATGAACGATGCCGGCGTGGCGCCACCCGGCGTGATGCCCATCCAGCAGCCGATCAGCGTGCTGCGGATGAACGTCATCCAGTAGCGCGGCAGCGCCTTCCACGTCTGGAACACGACCTTCGGATTGATGCGCGCCGTCGCGCCGCGGAAGGCGAGCCCTTCCTCCATCGACAGCAGGATCTCGCCGATGCCGAACAGCCCGATGACCGCGATCAGGAAGTCGAAGCCCTTCATGAGGGTGGTGAACCCGAACGTCAGGCGCAGCTGCCCCGTCACCGTGTCGATGCCGATCGCCGACAGCGCGAAGCCGATCATCATCGACACGATGATCTTGGCCGGCGATCCCTTGCCCATGCCGATGAAGCTGCAGAACGTGAGCAGGTAGACCGAGAAGAACTCGGGCGGCCCGAAGCGCAGGGCGAAGCGCGCGATGAGCGGCGCGAGGAATGTGATCATCAGCACCGCCACGAACGCGCCCACGAACGACGAGGTGAACGAGGCGGTGAGCGCCTCGCCGGCGCGGCCCTTCTGCGCGAGCGGATAACCGTCGAACGTGGTGGCGACCGACCACGGCTCGCCGGGGATGTTGAACAGGATGGATGCGATCGCGCCCCCGAACAGCGCGCCCCAGTAGATGCACGAGAGCATGATGATCGCGGACGTCGGGGGCATCGTGAACGTCAGCGGGAGCAGGATCGCGATGCCGTTCGCCGCGCCGAGCCCGGGCAGCACGCCGATGATGACCCCAAGGAAGATCCCGAGGAACATCAGCCCGATGTTGAACGGGCTCAGCGATACCGCGAAGCCGTGGAACAGAAGCGCTAGATCACCCACTCAATGCTCCCGATCGATTGAGGCAAGGCGCGTTTGCGGCGGCCGAACGGCCGCTCAGTAGCCGGTCCAGGCCGTCGGATTCCAGATGCCCTTGAACAGCGGGACCTGGAACCAGACCTCGAACATCATGAACGAGATGGCTGCGATGACGATGCCCAGCACGACGCTGCGCAGCCAGCCGTACTTGCCGATGAAGCGCATGAACAGCGCGATGTAGATGGCCGACGCGACGTAGATGCCGATCAGCTGGATGCCGAGCACGAACACGGCGGCCGGAATCAGGACCGACAGCACGCGCTTGAACTGGTCCCACTCGACGAACACTTCCTGGCTCTTCGCGTCGTGCCGCGCGATGCTGCGCACCAGGATCGCGAGGCTCGCGACCACGATCGCGAGGCTCACGTAGAACGGGAAGAAGCCGGATTGCGGTCCGTCGCTGCTCCACCGGAATCCGAGCCGGTAGCTCGAGTACAGGAAGGTGGCGCCGAACGCGAGGACGATCGCCGAGACGACGATCTCCATCGTGCGGAAGGTGACTCCCCGCCCTCCTTCGCCTTCCATTTCCGTCATCGCCGCTCCTGCGGTCTGGGTTCTTCCGCGGATACCGTCGCGAGCATCACGTCGTCACCGCGCGCGATCCGGGAGCAGATCCGGTGCGCGCGCGGCGACGTGGCGCGTCGCGTACGGAGTACGCCTACTTGCTCGCGAGGAATCCCGCCTTTTCCATGAGTTGCCGATGCTTCGCTTCGGCGTCCGTCACCCACTTCACGTACTCGGGACCGGTCATGAAGGTCTGGTTGAAGGCCGCCTGCTCGCTGAAGGTCTTCCAGTCGGGCGTCGCGCGGACCTTCTTCAGGAGATCGACGTAGAAGTCGACCGCTTCCTTCGGCACGCCGGCCGGCATGAAGATACCGCGCAGCATGGTGTACTCGACCGGCAGACCCGACTCCTTGCACGTCGGGATGTCGTTCCAGGACATGTCCTTGGTGACCTTCTCCTTGTAAGGCATGCGCTGCGCATCGAACACGCAGAGCGGCCGCAGCGTGCCCGCGCGCCATTGCGCGACGGCCTCGATCGGGTTGTTCACCGTCGAGTCCACGTGCTTGCCGACCAGTTGCACCGCGACTTCCCCGCCGCCCTTGTAGGGCACGTACGTGAACTTGGCGCCCGTGTTCTGCTCGATCTCTGCCGTGATGATCTGGTCTTCCTGCTTCGACCCGGTGCCGCCCATCTTGAACTTGCCGGGCTCCTTCTTCACCGCGTTGATGTAGTCGGTCGCCGTCTTGTAGGGCGTGTCTGCATTCACCCAGAGGACGAATTCGTCCAGCGCCAGCATCGCCACGGGCGTGAAGTCCTTCCAGCTGAACGGCGTGCCCGTGGCCAGCGGCGTGGTGAAGAGGTTCGACAGCGTGATGATGATCTTCTCGGAGTCACCTTTGCTCTCCTTGACGTCGAGGAAGCCCTGCGCCCCCGCGCCGCCGGATTCGTTCACGACGATGAGCGGCTGCTTCATCAGCTTGTGCTTCGACACGACGCCCTGGATGAAGCGCGCCATCTGGTCGGCGCCGCCGCCCGTGCCGGCCGGCACGATGAACTGCACCGGTTTGGATGGTTCCCACGCCGCCGCGTGCAGCGGAGCTACCGCGGCCGCGACGCCAATGCCCACGCTGCCGACGGTCCGGAGCAAGCCTGCGATCTTCATGTTTCCTCCAAATTTTCCAATGGCTGACGATTGCGTGGCGGGCTACGCGTCGCCGCGCGCCGCGCCTGTTTTGACTGCTGCAATCCCGAAATGTACCGCGACGCGACCTCCCCGGTGCATCACTGCTTCTTCTTGGCTGCGGGATTCAGGCTGGTGATGCGGCCGCTCTCGGTGCCCGCCGCTTCGTCGATGATCGCATTGATCAGCGTCGGGCGGCGCGAGCGGATCGCCTCCTCCATCCCCTTGCGCAGCTCGTCCGGGGTGCGGGCGTACACCCCCACGCCGCCGAACGCCTCGATGAGCTTCTCGTAGCGCGCGTCCTTGACGAACACCAGCGGCGACGGGTCTTTGCCCCCGGTCGGGTTGACCTCGTCACCCCGGTACACGCCGTTGTTGTTCATGATCACGATGCAAACCGGCAGGTCGTAGCGGCAGATCGTCTCCAGTTCCATGCCGGAGAAGCCGAACGCACTGTCGCCTTCCACCGCGATCACCTGCTGGCCGCCGCCGACCACCGCCGCGGCGACCGAATACCCCATGCCGACGCCCATGATGCCCCACGTGCCGACGTCGAGCCGCTTGCGCGGCTTGTACATGTCCACGATGCTGCGCGTGAAGTCGAGCGCGTTCGCGCCCTCGTTCACCAGGTACGCGTCGGGATTCGCCTTGACGATGTCGCGCACCACGTTGAGCGCGCTGTGGAAGTTCATCGGCGACGGATTCTTCGCCAGCGTCTCCGCCATCTTGGCGACGTTCTTGTTCTTGCGCTCCGCGATGGCGCCGAGCCAGTCGGCGGGCGGCTTCGCCCAGTTGCTTCCGATGGCCTTCAGCAGCGCGGAGACGCACGAGCCGATGTCGCCGACCACGGGTGCGTCGATGCGCACGTTGCTGTCGGCTTCCTGCGGCGAGATGTCGATCTGCACGAACCGCTGGCCGCCCCAGGCCTTGGAGCTCTTGCCGCCCCAGGTCTTGCCCTTGCCGTGCGACAGCAGCCAGTTGAGGCGCGCGCCGATGAGCAGCACCACGTCGGCTTCGGGCAGCACGAACGAGCGCGCCGCAGAAGCCGATTGATCGTGCGTGTCGGGCAGCAGCCCCTTGGCCATCGACATCGGCAGGTACGGAATGCCGGTTCGTTCGATGAGCGCGCGGATGTCGGCATCGGCCTGCGCGTAGGCGGCGCCCTTGCCCAGGATGATCAGCGGACGCTTGGCGCTCTTCAGCACGTCGACCGCGCGCTGCACGGCCTCGGGCGCTGGAATCTGCCGGGGCGCCGGATCGACCACGTTGATCAGCGACTTCCTGCCGACCTCGGCGTCGATTGCCTGAGGGAAGAGCTTCGCCGGCAGGTCGAGGTAAACGCCGCCCGGACGGCCCGAGACCGCGGCGCGGATCGCGCGCGCGACGCCGACGCCGATGTCCTCGGCGTGCAGCACGCGGAACGCCGCCTTGCACAGCGGCTTGGCGATCGCGAGCTGGTCCATCTCCTCGTAGTCGCCCTGCTGCAGGTCGACCACCTCGCGCTCGCTGCTGCCGCTGATGAGGATCATCGGGAAGCAGTTGGTGGTCGCATGCGCCAGCGCGGTCAGCCCGTTCAGGAAGCCCGGCGCCGACACGGTGAGGCAGATGCCGGGCTTCTGCGTCATGAACCCGGCGATCGACGCGGCGTAGCCCGCGTTCTGCTCGTGGCGAAACGAGATCATGCGCACGCCCGCGGCCTGCAATTTGCGCGTGAGGTCGGTGATCGGGATGCCGGGCAGCCCGAAGACCGTGTCGATGCCGTTGAGCTTCAGCGCCTCGATGACGAGGTTGAAGCCGTCGATCTCCTGCGCCGGCGCTTCGTCCGCGACCTTGGTGGTCGCGTCCTGCGTCGCCTGCATTCCGGCGGGTGCCGGTTCCTTGCGCGTTGCGGTTACGCTGTCCATCGCATTCATCCCTTGATCAGGCCGGCGCCACGCGCCCACTTGTACTTCGCGCCGAGCACGTTCACCGGCATCTCGGTCGTGTACGGATACGCCGGGACGCCGTGATCGAACAGATACTCGGCGGCCTCTTCCACCTGCACGTCGCCCGCGAGCGACGCGACGATCGGCTTCTGAATGCCCTTGGCCTTGAACTCCTCCACGACTTCCGCCACGAGCTTGGCGAACACCATGGGCGGCGTGACGATCGTATGCCAGTAGCCGAGGATCAGCGCGTGGATGCGGTCGTCCTCGAGGCCCAGGCGGATCGTGTTCTGGTACGTCTTCGGCGGCTCGCCGCCGGTGATGTCGACCGGATTCCCCGACGCCCCGAACGGCGGAATGAACTTCTTGAACGCCGTGTCGAGGTCCGACGGAAACTTCATGAGCGACAGGCCGTTGTCGACGACCGCGTCGGACAGCAGCACGCCGGAGCCGCCCGCACCCGTGATGATCACGACGTTCTCGCCCTTCGGCGTGGGAAGCACGGGAATCGCGCGCGCGTATTCGAGCATGTCGCGCAGCGACCGCGCGCGGATCACGCCCGATTGCTTCAGCACGTCCTCGTAGATCTTGTCGTTGCCGGCGAGGGCACCGGTGTGCGAGCTCGCCGCGCGCGCGCCGAGGCTCGTGCGGCCCGCCTTCAGCACGACGATGGGCTTCTTCTTCGAGACGCGCTTCGCCACCTCGGCGAACGAGCGGCCGTCCTTCAGGTCCTCGCAGTGCTGCGCGATGATGTGCGTGTTGTCGTCCTGCTCGAAGAACGTGAGCAGATCGTCCTCGTCGAGGTCGGCCTTGTTGCCCAGGCCGACGATGGCCGACACGCCCATCTTCGCCGAGCGCGAGAAGCCGATGATCGCCATGCCGATGCCGCCCGATTGCGACGACAGCGCCGCGTGGCCCTTCACGTCGTACGGCGTGCAGAACGTGGCGCA